>JADJWE010000002.1 GCA_016716525.1 Candidatus Flexicrinis affinis | reverse complement strand
CAAGGCTCATCAGCTGGCGCAGCGTTGCCCCTGCGACGTTTTGCCCGGCGGTGCGGCTGAAGCGCCCCCGAAACACGGCAAGACGAGTCACGGTACGCCGCTCGTCGTCAGAAAGCAGCGCCCACGACTGCTCGAACACGGCCCGCAAGCTGCCGTGACGGTTGTCGTTGTCGCGGCTCAGAAAGTCGAGGCTTTCAGCGACCTCGGCGGCGATCTCATCGACCGAGAGTTGGTTGACCCACGCTGCCGCCATCTCAACGCCCAGCGGCAGGCCGCTCACGGAGGAGATGATGTCGGCGATCTTCTGTACGTCATGAGTTGACGGCGAGAAGTTCGGATTTGCCCGCCGCGCGCTGGCAAGGAACAGCTTGTACGCGCTGGACTCGGTGATCTGCTCCGGTGTGGCGTCCGGCTCGATCCACAACCCTTCCAGCATGTAGGTCGTCTCGCCCATCAAGTTCAAACGGGTACGCGACGTCGCCATGATCTTGAGGTGAGGCGAGGCGTTGAGCAGGTCGGCCAGCAAGCCGATGCCGTCCAGTGCCTGATCGGCGCTGTCGATCACGAGCAGGATCGACTTGCTGCGCAAATAGTTGGTGAGCTGCTCGATCTGGTCTCCGCCGGGGGCATAACGCAGTCCGATGGCCGACGCGACCGCGCCCGAAAGCAGTTCGGGCCGGTTGAGGTTCGCCAGCGGGACCCAGAATACGCCGTGTGGATAGCGGACGATCAGCGAATCGCTGGTATCGGCGCTCAGTTCGGCGATGCGGCGCGCCACCTCGACCGCCAAGCGCGACTTGCCGACGCCGCCGGTGCCGGTGACGGTCAGCAGGCGCACATCGGGCAGGTTGAGCAAGCTGACGAGTTCGCCGACCACGCTTTCGCGGCCAACGAATGGGGCAGGCATGGCCGGGAGATTATTGCGCACCGCGCGCTGCGAGTCGGTCGTTGTCTCGACGATCCCGGACGGGCCCGTGGGCATCGACAGCGGCGTAATGCGTCCGCCGTCGAGGTTGAGCAGTTGCAGAATGGGTTCAAGCTCGGTGCCGACGAGGCGAATGCTCGGAATGCGCGCTTCGTGATCCTTGATCAGCATGCGGTAGATCAAGTCGGCCAGCGCGACCGGCACGTCCTCGCGGATCGTTTCGAGGTCGGGCGGGTCGCTGGCGACGATGTTCATCAACAGCTCGGTGATCGACTCGCCGCGGAAGGGGTGGCTCCCGGTCAACAGTTCGAATAGGATCACGCCCAACGACCAGATGTCGGCGCGGTAGTCGGGCGGGTCGCCGCGCAGGAGCTCCGGCGCCATATAGTGCGGCGTGCCCAGCGCTACGCTGACGTCGGTGACCCGCTCGTAGCCGGTAAAGTACGCGACGCCAAAGTCGGTTAGGCGCGGGATGCCTTCGTCGGTGATGAGGATGTTGGCCGGCTTGAGGTCGCGGTGCACAATCTTGAGGTAGTGGGCGCGGGTGAGCGCATCGGCGATCTCAAGCCCGATTCGCACGGTCTGGACGATCGGCAGGCGGCCGTACTGCTGCAAGTACTGTCGCAGGTCCCGCCCTTTGACGTAGTCCATGACGATGAAGTGCTCTTTGCCTTCAACGACGGTGCCGAAAGCGCGCACGATATTGGGGTGGTTGAGATCGCGTAGGGCTTCCGCCTCGCGCAGGAAGCGTTCGATCAGTTCGGGCCGGGCCGAGGTGATGTCGCGGCGAAGCTGCTTAATGGCGACGATCTGACCCGTGCGCGTATCGACGGCGCGGTGCACGATTCCCATGCCGCCTTGACCTATCTGCGCTTCGAGCTGGTAGCGCCCCCCTACCAATACCGTCATGTCGGTGCATTACGCCTGTTTCCCGGTCGTTTTCATTCTAGCGCATACTCGGCAGATTACACCCGTGAGGCTGTGACGAATCGCCGCTGTTGATCACGCTGACGTTTGGCTGCGCAATTGGGCAGTGCGCACAAAACAAAACAGCCGCGTGATAGCGGCTGTACGTTTCGCAACGGGTTTGTGACAACGGCGCGCTGCGGGGTGGATCGCCTTCTCCAGTTTCAGAGCAGAGTGGCGGAGCGCCGGCGTGATCGCACCCCGCGCGCGCTATGTTGGCCCGCCCCAGCGGTATACCTGAGTCTGGTGTGGTACCCACAACGGCCGACAGCGGCTTGGGTACGCTGTCATCGCTGGGGCACGGGCCGTTTGGAGGCTGTTAACTGGCGTAGTGCGGCGTGCCGTCAATGCTTGCTAAGCGCCAACAGACCAGCCGACCCTCGTGAATCGGGAAGATGTCGCCCTTGGTGAGGTGTACAACTACCGGTTCGTACTCCTCCAACGGGCCCGACTGCCGGACGCGACGCTCAGGCGGCTTGTCTCCAACGAGGGCATACTGACCGGTATGCGGTACAACCTCGTTGCTTTGATACACCGTCTGAAGCTCTTGTGTGCTCAGTCGTTCGCTCATGGCGGTGTCCTGTCGCTGCACGTACGTTACTACAGAATGTACCGCGTTCCCGAAATTATGCAATAGTGACAAACTGCGCAAGGCGTGGGTGAATTCGTCACATGCCCCGTACGGTAGTCCCGGATATGCTGTGACTAAACATAGGTCAGTCAGGATGAGATGTATAATAGAGATGTCCTGACGTGCCGGAGGAGGACACTATGACATTCAAGAAAATCCTCGTAACTCTCGATGGATCGGACATCGCGGAGACGGCGGTTAAGTACGCGCAAGAGATCGTCGCACCCGATGGCCAGATCACCCTACTGTCCGTACTGGAAGAAGATTGGGCGGCGTCGCTGGTGATGGCCGGCATGATCGGCCAACCCGTGCCGATGGCGTCCGATCCCCGCTACGCGAGCGACCCCCGGGCGCTCGCCGCACAACGGGAATACCTGCGTGGTATTCAGGAAACCTTCACCCGCGAAGACGTGACCGTCCACCAGGAAGTCGTGACCGGCAGTGTTGTCGAGTCGATCATCGCGGTGGCGGAACAAGGGTACGACTTGATCGTGATGGCGACCCACGGCCGCACCGGGCTGGGCAAGGTCATCCTCGGCAGCGTCGCGTCTGACGTGCTGCCCAAGGCCCCGTGTCCCGTGCTGGTCATCCCGCCCATGAAGCGGGGGGGCAGCAAGTAGAGGGCATTCTTCGAATAAGGTTTGGGGATCGTCGGCGGTTGCCCCGGCCGGCGGTCCCCTGACTGATTCCTACTCGGAGCCGATAATTCTTGCATCGGCACGCCTCTATTGGAAACATATGGCGCGGCATCGCTTTGCTAGTATCCTCATCTCCTTGGTTTGCTGTCTTGTTGCGTTCGGCGCACCCGGAGCATCTCACGCGCAAGACACCTATGCTTACGCGTATGCCTACCGGACTCGGGACGGCGAAGTCGGCATCACAATTGCTGATCCTGTCCTAGCCACTCTGCGCACGATCCCGGTTACGGACAAAGAGAATACGGCTGGCCTTATCCGTGTAGCGCCTAGCGTCGGTCTCGAATGGGTGGCGGTTTTTCTGGGGCAGAATCATCAACAGGTGACAAAGCTCGCAAACACGAGCACAGAAGAAGTCCGCGAAGTTGAGTATGTGTTTACTACGCCCATCCCATCAGCGCTCCTCTTTGGACCGCCTCAAGATGTCGTTTGGTCGCCAGATGGCAAGTATCTTGCTTTCAATGTTGGCCACTGGTCGGCCGACGGCTTCACAATTGTTTCAACGTCCACAGCTATATACTCCATCCTAGACGATACTGTCATCGACCTGTCTCGCGAGGGAATTCAATCCACGCGCCTTGCTTGGTCAAATGACTCGCGCTACCTGACTGTGGCAAACTTCGAGTGCCGGTCAGAGTGTGTGGCCCGACTCGATCAGTACGATGTCACTACAAAAGGCTGGTCGTCGTCAATCGCACTGGCTCCTGAGGTGCTTGCGGCGTCGGAAGCCGGACTGTGCTATCTGGCATGGTCGCCGGACGACACGTACATCAGTTTCGTCGCCAACTGCGACGGACTGTTGTACGCGCACTACAAGGAAGTCTATCTCGTCGATGTTGCGCAGGGGTCTGTCCGCCGATTGACCGACTTCACGTACCGGCAGGACATCGAAGAACAGCAGGGCTTTCTAGTGATCGCATACAACACCAAATGGCTCGATCACAATGCGCTGTTCATCAGTGCGGTCCACGGCGTCGGAGTTGAACGCATCGCCGAGACCTTCGTGTATCACCCGAGCACGGGTGAGGAAACCGAACTGTTTAGCGGTTTTACGCCCGTCGTTGGCTGGAATGCGCAGAGTGATGGGTTGGCGTTTCAGATAGGATCGAGTGCGTACGAGTATTTCGGCGCACAGGAGCCTGTTGGGGCCATCGACGTTTCGGCGACACGGTCAGCTGTCACCGGTCGGCTCAACGTTTCGCCGATTGATGTCACCGTCTGTGACTTGGACTGGTCGCCAGACGGAGCATTTCTCGCCTATACAACTCCATACGCGACTGAAACGTGCGGAGCATTCGTTAAGCAAATCCAGTTTCTACGTTTCGACTCTGCAGGGAGCCAGCCAGTTCCTTTGGTGACCGATCCTTCCAGCATCATGTCCAATATCCCGATTGGCTGGGTTCCGACGCGGTAATGCGCAGCACAACTAGGGAGTTGCGTTCACAAACGCTGCCCCAACCAGCCCCTTTAGCGGGCTTTGAACTTTGCAGCCTCGGGCTTCAAGGCGTGTCCGAAAATCAACGAAAGAGGGTGGCTAAGACGCCAAGTGGGCGGTTGAGCATGCGGTTGAGATAGAGGCCGATGTTGTAAGCGGCGGTTTTGGCGGCTAAGCGGGTGAGTTGTCCCCACCGTGAGTGGGCCAGTAGCCGTTTGAAGCCGAACACGTTGTCCAGGCGGGCGAACACCGTTTCTACGATCTGCCGGTGCGAGGCTAGCCAACGGTGCTGCGCCGCACTCCACGTGCCGGGCTCGTTAGGCGGCGGCGGGGCCAACACGCGTGCGCCATAGGCCTGCTGCCATTGCTGCCGCCAACGCCGCCCATTGAACCCGCGGTCGGCTAGATAATCGCCGCTCAATGTTTCGCCTACTGCAGCCCAGCCAAACAGATGTGTGGCTGCAGGCGGCGTAGTGCGTGGTTTGTTGCCATCCCGTGGGCGCTGTTTCGGTTCGTGCAGCGCGTCCCCACCTGCCCGTCGGTTCAACAACGCTTCTAACAACCAGCGGTCGTTCACATTCGCGCCTGCCGCAATCCAGCCTCGAATAACGCCGCTAGGGCTCACCGCCATAAGCACCCGTTCGCCCCACACGAAGCGCCCGTAGCTGCCTCGTCCCCGACGGCTTTGCCAGGTCCAATGGGTGGACTGACGCTGGGCTTGGCCATTGCTGAGACTGGGTACAGGCACGCTGTCCACGCTCTCATAGAGTTCATCTGCGCCGCGCAATTGCTCGGCTACAAGCTGTTGCAGCCTCACAAAGCCACCCCACAAACACCGCACCCGCCGATTGAACGCACTTCGCCCCAACATGGTCGGGAACAAACCGCGTAAATGCCGCTGCACGTAAGCGACCACTTCCCGTTCTGAGCGCCACGGCATTCCCGCCTGCCATTGCCCCGCCAGCGCAACGGTCAGCACCTCGCTGTCGCTCATTCTCATTCTGCCACCGCGGTGCCGCTGCATCGATTCGGCGATTTCAGCTTTGTACCAGTCATCGACCAGTACGTATAATGTCGTGAAGATGGTGTCCATATCCATCGCTGATCTCCTTGTTGGCGCAAGAGATTCTAGCGCTTATGGACACCTTCTCTATTTTCGGACACGCCTTTCAACCCGAGGCAGTGTGTGACGAAACGCCGCCGCCCGGACAGAGTCCTACTCCGAGCCGATGATGTCCTTGACGTGGTGCTGTACGGCGAATGCGGCTGCCTCCGCCCGGTTCGACAGGCTCAGCTTGCCCAGAATGCTGCTGACGTAGTTGCGCACGGTGCCTTCACCGAGGAACAGCTTACCCGCGATTTCGCGGTTCGTCATGCCGTCGGCGATGGCCGCTAGAACACGCAGCTCCTGCGGGGACAGGTCGGAAAACACCGACGCTTCCTTTTGCTTCTCGGCCAGCGCGACCTCACGAAAGACCGAAGACACCATCGCTGGGTCAATCGCCGATTCCCCGCGCGCGACCTGTTCAATCGTCCGTACGAGGTCGTCATTGCCGATGCGCTTGAGCACGTAGCCCGCCGCACCGGCGCGAATCGCGGCGAACAGAAGATCGTCTTCGGCAAACGTCGTCAGCATCACCACACGCACTTCCGGCGCGCGCTCGGTAATCTGCTTGCAGGCGTCGATGCCACCCATCGACGGCATCCGGACATCCATGACGACGACATCGGGCCGGTGCTTCAGCGCTTGTTTCACGGCATCCTCGCCGTTGTCCGCCTCTGCGACGACGACCATGCTTGGATTCTGCTGGATCATCGCCTTGATGCCCATGCGCACCACTTCGTGGTCGTCCGCCACCACGATTCGAATTTGGGACATCCGCGCTCCTTCCCCTGACGACCGCTGCCCTCGAGTGCTATGATCTTATCACGCCAATCAGTCGAAACGAATTGGTAGATGGAATAGTGTAATGGTTAGTGGACCCTTTGCGCCACGAAGTCAGTTGGATGCACTTAACGACGCGGTGCATGCATTGACGACGGAGATCAGCATCGAACGTGTGCTGCGCCGTTTGGCGGAGATCGCAGCCCACCTCGTCAACGCGCGTTATGCCGCGCTTGGCGTGCCGAGCGAGGCTGGCGGGCTCGCCCAGTTCTTCACCTACGGCATGACCGAGCGGCAGGTCGCACGCATGGATCATTTGCCGGTCGGCCACGGCTTGCTGCGCGAGCTGCTGCGTGTGACGAACCCGATTCGCCTGGAAGACCTGCACCAGGACCCCCGATCGGCCGGGTTCTGTGCCGGGCATCCGGCGATGACCAGCTTCCTCGGCGTGCCGATCATCTCGAAAGGCGTACATCTCGGCAGCCTGTACCTGTGCGACCGGCTGAACAATCAGCCGTTCAACGAGGAGGACGAGCGCCTTGTGACGATGCTGGCAGGGCATGCTGCCGTCGCCATCGAGAACGCGCGCCTCAACGAACAGCTTCGCAAGCTGGCGATCATCGAGGAACGCGACCGCATCGCGATGGAACTGCACGACGGCATCATCCAGCAGATCTTCTCGGTCGGCATTCGCCTCGACATCGCCCGACGGACGCAGAACCCGCCCGACGAGGTCGCCGAGCAGCTGCAAAGTGCGACCAACGAGCTCAACCGCGTGATCGAAGACCTCCGCATGTACATCCGCGATCTCAACCGTGGTGTAGATTATGCCGTGACGTTGGGCGATCAGTTCAAAGAAGTGTTCGACGGATTCCGCAGTGTTTCGACGGCGCGTTTGGTCAGCGACATCCAACCCGGCTTGACGCATTTGACCGAGGACAAGGTGCATGTTCTGGTGCAGCTCACGCGCGAGATGCTCTCCAACATCGCGCGCCACGCCCGCGCCAGCGAAGTGTACATCGAACTGGTGGACAGCGGTCAGAGCAGCGAATTGACCATCTCCGACAACGGTATCGGGTTCGATCCGGCGACCGTAAAGCGCGGGCGCGGTCTCGACAACATGACGAGCCGCGTCGAACGCCTCGGCGGCACCTTGACGATCGACTCGTCCCCGGGCCACGGCTCGACCCTGCGCGCCGACCTGCCGCATGCTGCGCCGCCGCCCTCGACCCATACGCCGCCGGCGGAGATCGAAGGGGATGGATCGCCTTAGCGGCTGGCGGTCCACAGCGCCGCCGACGATGATCGCGGGTATTGGGACGTCTTGTTAGGCAGCAGACCCGGGCGGCTCGGGAAGGTGTTCCGGCAGTCGGCCGGTCTCGTACACGCTCCACCACAGGTCAACCAGCGGCCCCAGTGCATCGCGCTTCGGGTGATTCGGCTCCCACGGCTTCTCATACTGATAGTGGATGAGCCGGATGCTGCTCCAGTGCCACAACTGCGGCAAGTTGAACCACACGTACTGAAGGGTGTTGTCGGTGTAGGGCAGGCCGTGCCAATCGGGGAAGTACGACTCGAGGAAGGTCTGATCGGTACGCCGCCAATAAGCGTCCGGCACATCCAGCGCCTCGAGCATCGACTCGAACGTCCGCATGTCGGGCTTCGCGACGAACACGCCGCTGTTCAGGCGGTGGAAATCTGCCAGCGATTCGTACACGTTCGGCGCGGCGGAGAACTGCGGATAACCGAAAAGCCGGTCGACATTTCGGACAACGAGGGCATCCGCGTCGATGAACACAACCCGTTCGAAGCGATCAAGTTCCCACAGGCGCAGCTTGGCGAAGTTCAGCAGCGGGTCGTGGAACGCGGGTTTGTTGCCTTTGAGATACGGCGATTGAGTATGGATCGACTCGCGGGCGTGGCGCGAACGGAACGCTTCGGAAAGTGGGAGCGGCTCGACCGGCAGCAGCGTGCAGCCCAGCGCGGCGAGCGTCTCCAGCCCCTCGAAGTCGCCGGTCGTCATCACGGTGAGCGGGGCCTGCGCGCCAACCATCTTCAGCGATCGCGCGAGGGCGACCGCGCCGATGACGTACTCGGCGTTGGCGACGAGCGTGACGTAGCTGTACATCAGCGAATATCCCGAGGTGTGACGACACGCGACCGGGGCGCCATGCGCAGGCGTCCCGGTCGCGCGTTGCGGCGTGCTTGCAGCGACGTGCTAGACAGGCTGGGTCTGTTCTGCGCCGATTTGATCGACCTGATTGACCGTGCGGCGCCAGTCGACGGTCGGCTTGATCAACCGTTCGTCGATCCGGTCGCGGTGCTGCAGCGCGAGGCGAATCATGCCTTCGATCTCATCGTCGTTCAGCAGGTGCGGTTCCAGCCCGAGATCGAGCAGCTTGGTATGCACGACGTTGTAGTAATGGTTTTCCGACTCGACGCGCGGGTTGGGAAGCTGGTGCACTTGCACGTTCAGCCCCATACGGTCACCGACGCGCTGGACTTTGTCGGCGATCTCGTTGATCGAGTACCACTCGGTGATCTGATTGAACACGCGATACTCGCCGACCGCCGGCACCGACTCGATGGCGAGTTCGATGCAGCGCACGGTGTCCTTGATGTTGATGTATCCGCGGGTCTGCCCGCCGCTGCCGTACACGGTGAGCGGATAGCCGATTGCTGCCTGAATGCAGAAGCGGTTGAGCGCCGTGCCGTAGACTTGATCGTAGTCGAACCGCGTTGCCAGATCGACGTCCAGCGCGGTCTCGTACGTGCCGGAGCCGTACACGATGCCCTGATTCAGATCGGTCGCGCGCATCCCCCAGATGCGGCAGCCAAACTGGATGTTGTGCGAGTCATGCACCTTGGTCAGGTGATAGAACGAGCCGGGCTGTTTGGGGAAGGGCAGCGTGTCCTTACGGCCCTTGTGGGTGATTTCGATGAAGCCTTCTTCGATGTCGATGTTGGGCGTGCCGTACTCGCCCATCGTGCCGAGCTTGACGAGGTGGCAGTTCGGCACAATGTCCTTGATGGCGTACATTACGTTGAGCGTGCCAAGCACGTTGTTGTACTGCGTGTAGAAGGCGTGTTCGCGGTCGATCATCGAGAACGGCGCCGAGCGCTGCTCGGCAAAGTGCACCAGCGCCTCGGGCGCGAAGCCTTCGATCGCCTTGGCCAGCGCGTCGTAGTTGGTGATGTCGCCGTGATAGACCGCGATGGACTTGCCGGTAAGCTGCTGCCACCGCTCGACCCGCTGATGCATGTGCCGGATCGGCAGCAGGCTGTCGATGCTGTGCTTGAGATCGAAGTGACGCCGTGCTTGATTGTCGAATACCGCGACGTCATAGCCCCGCTGAGACAAGTAGATGGCCTGCGGCCAACCCAGATAGCCGTCTCCGCCGAGAATCATTACGCGCATTGGTCTCCCCCGTTTCGGTGCGCAAAGTGTTTCCAGAGGTGAAAACAGTGCGGATCGGGAAAAGTTTCGCAATGTACAGCCATCACGGGGAAAACGGTACCATTTGCCTGTTAACCCGGACGTTTGTTGCCTTCCAATTGGCGCTCGACATGACACATGTCACGCTCCCTAACTGCATGATGTAACTACGCCGCGGCCCTCGCAGGGCTTACACTGTGTTCAACGTCGTTCAAGGAAGTGCAGAAACATAGGGTTTTCTAGAACGGCGGTAACTTCTCAATTCTGCACACGTCACGCCGCAGCCTAACGGCGTAAGACAACCTCCTCCCTCGGTAACGTGCTGCGGACAACCTCGTCCGCAGCACGTTGTTTTACAACACTTCACCTGAGGAGTTCTGCGATGCAGACACTGCGTGACCGTGTAATTTCGCTCTGTGAACAGGTCACTGGGGCCATTCGCAATAGTTTGAAGGCGATGACTGAACAGGACGAAGCGCTGGCCCGCGATGTCGGCGCCCGCGATGCGCAGCTCAACACCCTGCGGTTCGACATCGAAGAGTATGCCTACTCGATATTGAGCGGGCAGACGCTGTCTGCTTCTGACGTTCGCCGTGTCGTCGGAATCATTCTTGTGACGCAGGCACTCGAGCAGATTGGCGACTATGCTGCCAATGTCGCGCATCTCGTGATACGCATGAAGCGACTTGAGGACACGTCGGATGCGGCGTCAGTCTACGCCTTGATCGGTGAGATGGCGTCCACGGCAGTCGATATGACCAGCTACGCGTGCACCGCATTCCTCGAGCGCGATGCGCGCGCCGCCGAGGCGATCGTCCGTCGCGATCAGGAGTTGGTGGATGCGTTCGATGCCATCAACGTAACGCTGACCCAACCGGCAGACCGCAGCGGGATCTCACCCGAGCGCGGGCAGATGCTGATGTGGGCGGCACACAACCTTCACCAGATCGGCATGTGCGCGGTCAATATGTGCGAACGTGCGATCTTCATTGCAACCGGCGAAATCAAGGAATTTCACTGAGTCCGCCGGCTGCCCGTTATTCCGATTTGAGCGCCAGCACCGGCAGCAGCCGTGCCGCGCGTAGGGCCGGGAACAGCCCTGCGCCCACGCCGACCAGCGTCGCCAGCGTGACCGCAAACACGATCAACTCGCTCGGGATCACGAACAGGTTCCCCTGAAGCTGGCTCGGGTCGATGGGCAGGAAGTTGATGCCGCCCTGTCCCTGCGGGGCGTTCGCCAGCGCGGTATTTACGATGTTCTGCACGAACAACGACAACCCCACGCCCGCTAATCCGCCGGTTAGGCCCACCAACGCCGCCTCGGTCAGGAAGATCGTCATCACGTCGCGGTCGGTCGCGCCGATCGCCTTCATCAGCCCGATCTCTTTGGTCCGTTCGAGGATCGCCATTGTCATCGTATTGGCAACCCCGAAGGCCGCGACCAGCAGCGCCACGCCGCCGATTCCGCCCAACATCAGCCGCATCGTCCCGAAGAACTGGTTTAGCTGATTGATGAAGTCGGACATGCCGCCGACCTCGAAACCCATTGCGCGGATCGCCTCGGCAACCCCGTTGGTCGTGTCGCGGTCGCGCGCGCGGACCGTCACCCGGCCAAAGATGAATGTCTCCGGATCGAACTCACTGTTATTGGTCCATTCGTTGAACTCAATCACGTCTTCGATCGGCATGATGATCGAGTAGTCGTAGGCGCTGCCCGGCGCGAGCACTGCCACGACGTTCAGGTTGAAAGTCCGATCTGCCGGCGCTTCGCCAGACCACTGATAGATCTTCATCTTGACCGGCGTGTTGTACATATCGATCTCGACCGGCGACCACTCCTCTGCCTGAGGGTCGAAGAAGTTACGCCCGACCTCCGAACCGACGATCGCCTCGCCCGGTTGCAGGCTGAGTTCACCCTGCGCCACGGTGAGGCCGAGGTAGGGCAGCAGGCGCGGATCGAGGCCGACGCCGCTCGAGTAGCCGGTGTAGTCCCCCGCGATCATCTCGCCGCCGCCTTCAAGGTTGGCCGACGGGATGACCAGCACCACGTTCGGCACCTCCCAAAGCGAGCGCACGGTCTCGATCGTGAGCTGTGGCACCTGATCGAACGGGATGTTCGGGTTCCACGCCGGCCACACGTCGAGGTCGGTCAGCGTCGTGCTGCTGCCGATGCCCGCCTCGGCCGCGTTCTGCAGGCCGATGGTGAGCGCAATCAGCAGGATGACTGCGGTGGTGCCGACAAGCACACCACCGGCCGTCATTGCGAAGCGAGCGCGAGCGCGAAGTAGATTGCCAAACGCGAGCTGCAGCAGTTCCATGGTGCTGCCTCCTCACTAACTCCCCAGACCGAGGATACCGAGCAGGAACCGGCCGAGCATGTCGGCGAACGTCGGCTCGGGCTCCGGTTCTGGCGTCGGTTCCTCGATCGGCGGGAAGCCCGGGTCGATGGGCGGCATCGGCGGTGCTTCGACGGCGGTCGTCGTGTACGTCTTGACGATCGCGTTCGGCTGATTGATCTCGTCGATGTAGTTCATCGTCACGGTGATCGTGACCGGCCCCGGCGCGGTTGGCATGACCGTACCGAATGCCGACCCTTCATCGCCTGCCGCGATCTTGCCGAGGAACATCGACGGCGGGTCCATGACATCGGCATTCTCTGCCGTGAACTCGACCGTGCGGAAATTGACGTCCGAACTGCCGATGTTGGTGAAGCTGACGCCGATCGACAGCGGTTCGCCGATGTTCCATTCCGGCGGCAGCGGCGCGTCGTTGAACTGCAGCGCAGGCGGCACGACGACGATCAGGCTGGCGCTCAAGCTGGTGCGTACCGGGTCGCCATCGGTGCCGGGGTACGTCAGCGTGATCGGCAGGCTGTAGATGCCGCTTTTGGCGCTGCCGCTGACGATAAACGGTTGGATCAGGGTGGCTTGGCCGGTGCCGGCGTCCAGCGTGCCGACGAAGAACGAACCACCGGTGTCCAGCGGCGCAAAGGTGCTGCTGCTGGTCGTGGTCGATCCGCCACTGCCAGAGCCGCTTGACGGCTCTTCCGTCACGTTGCCGAACGTGACCAGCACGTTATCGGCCGCGCCGTTGCCGACGTTCTTGACCGTGGCGGTGAGCGTGAAGCGGTCGCCGGGGGCAAGCTGGTCGGCGTCGATCTCGTACGAATCGAGCAGGAGGAGCGGCGAGCGCGCTTCGACCTGTGCGATATTCAGAGTCAGCGTACCGGTCGACTCCTTGGCTTCCGCCGCCTGCAAGTACGTGATGGTATAAGGCTGCGGCTGAGGACCGGCTTTGGCGTCGGTGCGAACGATCATTTCGGCGGTGACGGTCGTCGACTCGCCGGGCAGCAGGTCGCCGATGGGGAAGCTGTCGCCTTCCGCACCAGCCAGCAGCACGCCGTCGGTACCGGTCAGCCGCAGCAGCGTCTGACGCGCGATACCCGTTCCGCTGTTGGTGATCGTCAGCTCGACCGACACGGATTCGCCGGGCCGGGCCGGGTTCGGAGTCGTCGACGTCCCGCTGGCGACAAGCTGCGTCGCCTGAGTCAGCGCCTCGACCGTCACACTGAACGTTGCTGTGCTTTCGTAGTTGTTGCCGCCGAAGTCGCGGTACGTCAGCGAAATCGAGACCACGTTGGGCCCGCCTGTCAGGTCCAGCGCAGCAATCGCCGTGAGAGTTACGAGGAACGTGCCGCCGGGCTGAATGTCCGGCAGCGTGAGCGCCGCCAAGCCGCCGCTGGGCAGGAACTTGCCGGCGGGGTCAAGCCGCGCGACGACGCTCTGTGCCGTTCGATTGCCTTGATTGAACAGCTCGAACGTCACGGCCAGCCCATCGCCGGGCCTGATCACGCCGGGCGTGACATTGTAGCTGCGCGCGGTCAGGCGCGGTTCACCGGGCTGCGGGGTCGGCAGCGGGGCCGGTTCCTGGGTCGGAATCGGCGCGTTGGTCGGCAAGGGTTCCGGTGTGGGCTGCGGCCCGGCCGTGATCGTCAGCGTGCGATCCCATGCGCTGTCGCCGCTGACCGGGTCGCGCACCTCGACGGTGTACTCGCCGGGCGGCACCGAACCGGGCACGACTGCCATCAGTGCCTGCGCGTTGACGAACGTCGTGCTCAGCAGACCGACACCCTTGAGCCGCACGACCGAGTCCTCGGTGAAGCCAGACCCGTAAACGGAGATGTTGCCGCCGACGCCGGTCTGCAGCGAGCGCGGCTCGACGCGCTGCACCGATGTCGTGCGGGGCTGTTGCTCGGAGTCCTGTGCTTGTACCGCTGGCCACACCGCGATGATGAGGGTCACGATCGCGGCAAGTGCCAGCAGACGAGTGTATTTACGCATTGATGTACCGCTCCTCCGGCGCTTGCAGCCGGTCTTCAACGATTTTGCCATCGTGGAGCATGACGATCCGGTCGGCATACGCGGCCACCGAAGGGTCATGGGTGACGATCAGTAGGGTCTTGTTAAACCGGTCGCACAGCCTTCGCAGCATAGTCATCACCGTGCGCCCCATCTTGCTGTCCAGCGCGCCGGTCGGCTCGTCAGCCATAATCAGCGGCGGATCGTTGAACAGCGCACGGGCAATCGCCACCCGCTGCTGCTGCCCGCCGGAGAGCTGGTTGGGCCGGTGATCAAGCCGGTCGCCCATGCCCAGCGCGTCCAGCAGGCGGGCGGCGCGGTCCTCACGCTCCTCGGTCGGGATTCGGCTAAACACCCCGGGCAGCGCCGCGTTTTGCAGCGCCGTGAGCGTCGGCACGAGATGGAACGCCTGAAAGACGAACCCGCACGTGTCGCGCCGGAAGTGTGCCAGTTCCTCGCTGCTCATGCTGTCGAGCCGGTGGCCGGCGATCTCGATTGCGCCGGACGTTGGCCGGTCCAGGCCGCCGAGCGCATAGAGCAGCGTGGATTTTCCCGAGCCGCTCGGCCCCATGATGGCGATGAACTGCCCTTCCGGGACTTCGAGGCTTACGCCGTCCAGCGCCTGCACGACCTGCTCGCCGATGGTGAACTGCTTGTGCAGGTTCTCGGCAATCACGAGCGGGTGTGCGTCATGCTCGATCATGGCTGAGGCGTCGCCTCGGCCGCGGCCTCGTCACCCGCCGGCGGCACATCTGCCGGTGTGCCCTCGGTTGGCATATCTGAAGCGCCGTCACCCGCTGGGGCATCAACCGGTCCGTCGCCCATGTCCGATGGCATGCCGAGGTCTCCGGGCATTCCCGGCTCCATGTCCCCCGGCATCATTTCGCCGCCGGGCATGTCGATCGGTGCATCGATCATCTCAGGCTCAGGCGCTGCGATGGCGCCGGTAAGCACCGGTGCGCCGACCTGAATCACCGCCCAGAGCAGAACGATGACGAATGCGACAATCCGCCAGCCGTTCAGGCTGAAGCGAATGCCGAAGTAGACCAGCAGCAGGCTCCACAGCCAGAAGATCGTGAAGCGTGAGGCCAGCGAGATCGCCAGCGCCTGCACAGTCGGTTCCCACGTGGCGAATTCCGGCAGACCTGTAACGACGCCTTCGATTCCGGGGGCGCCGGGGTTGCCGCCTGCTGCGTAGTAGATCAACTGGATCACCGCCATTACGGCCAGGGGCAGGCTCGACCACACGGCGATCTGCAGATTCATGCCGAGGCGCGGCGCTCGTCCGCGCAGCATCGGCACGACGATCAGCATGAGCGTCAGGATGAGCCAGCCCAGCATGATGCTGCTGGCTGCGAGCAGGGCGGTCGTGAGGTCCTCAGTGACCGTGGTCTCTGCGCCGGTTGGCTGCGCCCCGGGATCGGGAATGCCGCCCGGGGGGATGCCGCCAAAGTCCGGGCCGGAGGGCGGGATTCCACCGTCCCCGCCGAAACCGGGGTCAATCGGCATCGGTGCGACGATGCCGCTGTCGCCGGATGCGTCACCGGCAAGTGCGGCATAGCGCACGGTGGCTATGCCGATCGCGGCCAACACGATCAGCGCTGCCCACAGCCACTGGCGCGTTTCGCCGGCCGGGAGCAGTGTGCGGAAGAACAGGGCGGGGCGCAGCAGGACAGTGGTAATCTGTCCATACAGGCCGCGCTGGCGAGTGCGCGCGTTCAACGGCTGACGCGCTTTGTTGTTGCTGCTGCGTTCGTTTTCGCTCATGGTTTCCCATCCCGCGGCCGGTCACGAGCCATGCTCACGCCCCGCGTTGTGCGATTGCGTCCATCATGTTTATATTATTCTCAGATTTCTTGAGAATGCAGCATCCGCCAAGATGACGCGATCTCTTCCAGAGTCCGCCGCAGACCCGCGCCCGACCGACGTGCCCTACGGATAACCGATGATCGACGCACTTCCGCCTGACTTTCTCCCTCGCGCCACCCGCATTCTGCTGCCGCGCTTCAGCGCCGCCGACGAACGCGAGGCATGGTTAGCGCAAGCCTTCTTCTTGAGCGACCCACGCCTGTATCATGACCTGCGCATGGTGGAAGGCGCGCCAATCGTCACCGTCACGCGCACCATTACCGCGCTGCTCAACGCCGCCTGTCTGCCCGGGCGCAAAACGCACGCGCTAGCGGCCCTGCTCAGCGCCGTGAAGCTGGGATCGCCCGAACCGGCACACGGTGAGATCGACTCGCTGGTGACGCTGCTCGACCCGCTGTGTACCGGCGACCCCAAGTCGACGACGACAGCCAAACCGGTGGTGCCCGTGCAGCGCCCGTCGAAGCCGCTGCAAACCATCGAGACGCCCGAGGATGAGCGCACGCCGACCGTCTTCATTAGTTACGCACACGCGGACGACGACTTCGCGATGACGTTGATCTCCGACTTGCAGAATGCCGGTCACGCCATCTGGATCGATACCGTCAGCATCAAGGGCGGTGACGCGTGGGTCAAGTCGATCGCCGACGGCATCCGCAACAGCTACGCATTCGTCACGCTCATCAGCCCGGACGCCAACGGAAGCCGCTGGGTGCTGCGCGAGTACCTGCTGGCCGAAAACCTCGGCAAAGCGATCTTTCCGGCGATGGCGCGCCAAGCGGACATCCCATTCCAGATGATCGACCGGCAGGTGATCATGCTGCACGAAAACTACACCGACGGATTGCGCGAGCTGGTGGCCGTGCTGCCTGTGGCGCAGGTGGAAATGCCGCCGGGCGACATGGAACTGCCGCGCCAACCTTCACCTGTGCCTCCGCCACAAGCCGCCCCTGCGCCGGTCGTTCAGCCTCAAGCGCCGCCAGCGAGCCGCTCAAGCTCGGGCGGACCGGGAGGGATGCTTGGTGGCATTCTCGACCGGCTTGGCGAATTGTTCAGTGGCGACTCGAAGAAGGCGGCGCCGGAAGCCGAGCCGTCTGCGCCGCGGCGCAAGCGCGAGAAGGATGATCTTGGCGGCGCGGAACCGAAGCCACACGAGGCTGCGGCTGAAGAGGCGGAAGCCGACGAGGCTGAGGCCAGCGAGCTGCTCGATGTGCCGGAACCCGAAGCCGGGGCGATGGCGCCGCACGCTGCCCCGATGATGCGATCGCCGGTCAGCCGTGCCGACGAGCTGCAGTTTATCCAGCGCCAGTTTGCGCTCGTGTTCAACAACATGGAAGAACGCGGCAAGACCGACATGGACGACGAGCGCGTGCGCTGGGCAACGCTGCCGGTCGACGCGATGTTCGAAGTACGACGCGAAGATGCCGCCGAGCATCCAGTCGCGACCGCCGGCGATGTGTGGCAGGCGATGGGCCGCGCGATCGTCGAGGCGGACAGTGCGGGCGAAGCCGCCGCCGTGATCTGGGCGGCGCTCGAAGCGCAGATGCAGCGCGCCTTGACCGACCCCGCTGAACCGCTGCCGGTCGTGTTGGATTTGGCGAACTGGGACGAACGCTCAGCGACGCTGGAGTCCTACGTGCATCATCACCTCGATGCACTGGCCGACTACTGGCCGACACTGGCGCAGCAGGATCGCGTTGCGCTGCTGATTAGCGGCGTAGAAGTCGCCGATGGAGAGCGCACCGGCGAGCGACAGGCGGATGTCGAAGCGTTCCTGCGTGCTCATCCCGAACTGCCATCGCTGGTCGTCACGTTGAGCGTAGTGCAGCCGTAGGGCAGATGGGGAGTCTCATCTGCCATTCATGTTACAATGCGCTCAGGAAACGTTCATTTTTGACGTCGCCTTATCATCGCTCTACGAACACACGCAACAAAATCAGGGAGGAAGTATGTCAACCGCAGCATCGTACCGTTCGACGTCCAAGCGCCGCCTTAGGGTGCCGCACCGCCTACTACTCGCCCTCGTCCTGATTGCTGCCTTCTCGTTCGGGGCAGCTGCGCAGCCCCGCTCGGTGTTCTACAACTCCGGCCTCGTGGGGCAGATCGACGCGTCCAATCCGGTCTCGCTGCTCGTGTTCAACGGCAGTTCCAACGACCTCGTCGCGATCGACGTGTTTTCGCTCACCGAAGGCCTGAACCCGACCGTCTCGCTGCTCAGTCCGTCGCAGATTCCGATTGCCTCGACGGTCGGTCGTGATGGCGCAGCCCGCGTCGCGGCGGTCCTGCCGGAAGGCGGTACGTATTCGATCCTTGTCGGCGCGTTGAACGGCGCGCAAGGCGAGTATGCGCTGCGACTCAGCGGTCAACCAGTGGTCTCACCGTTCCGCATGGTGCTCGGTGAAGAACTGCAAGCGCAGTTTGCGCCGGGTGGCGAGGCGCAGGTACTGGTGGTAGATGCGTCGCAGTCGGCGGCTATCCTTTCGCTTGGTGCGAGCAATGCATCTCAGGTCACGTCCGACACACTGCGTTTCCGCGCCGAAATCGTCGCCAGCAACGGCGGCCTGCTCGCGCGCTACTACTCGACCACAGGCGCGCGCATCCTGATCCCGCAAGGCGCAGGGGACGTGTTCGCAGTGGTCAGCTCGGCCGATCCGTCGACGGGCGGTTCGTTCAGCCTCGTGCTGCTGCCGCCGGACAGCTCCAGCGCGCCGCAGGTGGTCATCACCGGCCCGCAAACCCAGACCGGCACCGGGTCGTCCACCAGCCCGCAGCCAGTGACTACGCCGGAAGTGAGCCAGCCGGGCACGTCAAGCTCCAGCGGCGGCTGTCAGTTGATCGCCGGGCCGAACGGTGTCAACGTCCGCCAAGGCGACGGCACGAACTACGGTGTGATCGCGCAGATCGAGCCGAACGGCGTGCGTGACGTATTCGGACGCAACAACTCCAGCACGTGGTTCACCATCAACGTCGGTGGCCAGACGGGTTGGGTCGCGGGTCAGGTCGTGACTCTGACCGGCAATTGCAGCGGCGTGCCGGTCGTCGCCGTCGGATCGGCCCCGCAGCAGCCACAGCAGCCGCAGCCCACGACCTCGACGGGCGGTCAGCCGTCGCCGACCCCGCCAGCCCCGGTCGCGACGCAGGAACCCGGTCAGCCCACGCAGCCGGGTCAACCGACTCAGCCCAGCCAGCCCACGCAGCCCGGTCAAGCGACTTCGACGTATACGCCGTCGTACACGCCGACACAGCCGAACCAGCCGACTGCGACCTATACCCCGTCGTACACGCCGACCACCGAAGCGCCGACTGCACCGCCGGACAGCAACACGTTCCTGTGGAATGTCGACCGTAACAACGGCGGGACGTTCAGCGAGTACGTGTCCGGCCCGGCGGGCGACACGGTCGACCGGATCGAGATGCGCGTCAACCTCGGGCAGGTTGGCGGCGAAGCCACACGCAACGTGACCGTCACGCTCAACTGCAACGGAAACGGCACGCAGTACGTCTACCTGACGCGGACGAGCCAGAACGCTCAGCGTTACGGCTGCGGTCAGAGCATCACCTATCGCTACAGCGCGCCGTACGGCACCGGCTACTACTACGTGTTTGTCGACGGCGGCCAAGCCTACGTCAACTACACGCTGGTGGCGACCACCCAGCCGTAACCAGTAACGCAACTCACGTACCAACGCAGCGCCCCGAAGTCCATCCGGGGCGCTGTTGATTCAGACAGCGCTGAACCGCGCCTGTAGCATGGGCAGCAGCCCGCCAGCGTCAAGGATTGCGTGTACGCTGTCGGGCAGCGGCGGAATAACAAACTCGCGGCCGGCCGCACGCACGACCCCGGCCTCGTGGTCGATCTCGATTGTGTCGCCTGTGCGGACGAGGCCGGCGATCTCCGGAAGCACGATCGGGTGCACGCCTTGATTGATGCAGTTGCGGAAGTACAGCCCGCCGAACGAGCCGGCGATGATGGCTGGCACGCCGCACAAGCGCAGCGACGTCACGGCCTGCTCGCGGCTTGAGCCACAGCCCCAGTTGCGCCCTGCGACGATCACGTCGCCGGGTTGTACAGCCGAAGCGAACCCCGGATCGAGGTCTTCCAGCGCCTTTGCCCGGATTTCGGCATCGGTGCGCAGCGTATAGGTGTACTTGCCGGGGAAGATCAGGTCAGTGTTGACGTTGTCGCCGTAGACCCACACCCGATGCGCGCTCATGCCGGTTCCTCCGCGGGGCGCAGTCCGCCGCTCACTACCGCCTCCGGGCTGATGATGTGCCCGGCGACCGCACTGGCCGCCACGACCGCCGCGTTGGCAAGATACACGGGTGCGCCCGCCGTACCCATCCGGCCCTTGAAGTTGCGGCTTCCCGTGCTGATTGTCGCCTCGTCCGGCGCGGGCACGCCGAGGTGATTGCCCATACACGGCCCGCATCCGGGTGTCCCGAGCGCAGCACCCGCGTCGATCAAGTCCTGCAGCACGCCGGTGCGCATCGCCCGGCTGAGCACTTGTGCGCTGGCCGGGATGACGATCAGGCGCGAACGCACTTTCCGCCCTCGCACAACCGCCGCCGCCGCCGCGAGGTCGCTGTAGCGCCCGCCGGTGCACGTACCGACGAAAGCCTGCTGAATCGGTGTGCCTACGACTTGCGAGAGTGGCGCGACGCGGTCGGGTTGGTCGGGCAGGGCGATCAGCGGCTCCAGCGCGGAGACATCGACCGTCACCCGCTCGCTGTACGTCGCGCCCGCATCCGGGTACAGCGGCGTGAACGTTCGAGAGGCGCGTGACGCCGCGTAGTCGAGCACGGTCTGATCCGGCGGCATGTACGCGCTGATCGCGCCGAACTCGCTCATCATGTTGGGCAATACGGGGCGGTCGTCCAGCGGGATGTCGGCCAGCGCATCGCCAGCGAACTCGACCGCACGGTAGTCCGCTCCTTCAACCGTCCACCGGCCGAGGATCGCCAGCGCGATGTCTTTGGCGGTGACCCCGCCGGGGATGCGGCCCGTCAACGTGATCTGGAGCGTCTCGGGCACGCGAATCCAAAGGGTGCCGGTC
Organism: Candidatus Flexicrinis affinis; assembly: GCA_016716525.1. Lineage (NCBI taxonomy): Bacteria > Bacillati > Chloroflexota > Anaerolineae > Aggregatilineales > Candidatus Flexifilaceae > Candidatus Flexicrinis > Candidatus Flexicrinis affinis. The sequence goes on along the minus strand of JADJWE010000002.1, from coordinate 670,903 downwards.
GCCCACAACGCGGCGACTTCGGTGCGCCCAATCCCCATGCCGAACGCCCCGAGCCATCCGAAATGCGTAGTGTGGCTGTCCGCCCCCAACACGACCTCGCCGGGGAGCACGATGGCTTCCTCGCTCAAGACTTGGTGGCAGATGCCGCGCCCGATCTCGAACAACCGGATGCCGTGCTGCGCCGTGAAAGCGCGGATATCGGCGTGGTTCTGCGCGTGAGCGGTGGTCGGCGCCGGCACGGCGTGGTCGAGCGTAATCGCGATGCGCTCAGGCCGTACTACGGCCGGCGCGCCGATCTGGTTGAAGATGCGCAGGATCGCGGCGCTGTTGTCGTGGCTGAACACGACATCGGGCCGGATATCGAGCACGTCGCCCGCACTGACGCTCGAGACACCTGCGGCGTGGGCAAGGGCTTTCTCAGCGAAGGTGTGCATGCTCAAGCCCTCACCCCGTTGACCCTCACCCCTAGCCCCTCTCCCGACCTTCGGTGTTCCCGCTGGTCATCAGGGAGAGGGGGATTAGGCTCACAATCTGGAGATAAATCTGCGTTGTGTGAAAAGGTGCGCTCAGGTTTCTCACTTGAGGAATAGCCTTCCGGAAAGTCAGGTACACGCGAAGCTCTCTCCCCCTCTCCCCCTGAGGGAGAGGGGCCGGGGGTGAGGGTTGCTCCTGCCGCCTCGCGCAGCAGCGCGTCAATCTCCGCGCCCGTCATCGGGCGCTCGTCGGCGCGCGCCTTGATGACCCGTGTGACGTCCTGAATCGTCGCGTCGTCGATCGCCAAGCCCAGTACTGCCGCCCGGTCACGGATGGCGTTCCAGCCGGTCAGCCGATGGCCGATGGCAATCTCGCGGCTCAAGCCGAAATCTCCGGGATTGATGGCCTCGTAGGTTGTCGGGTCGGCCAATACCGCTTTGGCGTGGATACCGGCCTTGTGGATGAACGCGCTGCTGCCGGTGATCGTGTTGTTGAATGGGATCGGCAGATCACACAAGCGGCTGATCAGCGCGTCCAACTGCGGCAGCAGCGGCAGGTTGTACTTGGCGACATAGTCGCGGTTGAGCGTGTACAAGCGGGCGATCAGCCCGCCCAGCGGGGTAATGCCGTTGCGTTCGCCGATGCCGAGAATGGTCGTGTCGATGTGAGTCGCGCCGGCTTCGAGCGCCGCCGTGGCGTTGGCGACCGCGCAGCACGAGTCGTTGTGGCCGTGGAACTCGATGTCGAGTCCGGTCAATCGCACCAACTGATGCACCAGTTCGAACGTGCGGCTGGGTGTGGCAATCCCGACCGTGTCGGCGACGCCAAGCCGATCTACGAGTCCGCTGTCGGCAACCGCCAGATACACGCGCAGCAGATCCGATTCTTTGCTGCGGAAACTGTCCTCAGTGCTGAAGCGCAGGATGACGTCGGGCTTCTGCTCCCGCACAAATGTAAGCACGTCCAGCGCCGAGTCGATGATCTGGCGCACGGACTTGCCGTGGCTGTGCTGCATCAACTGCGGTGACGTCCCGATCACGATATCGACGCCGTGCACGCCGGTTTCGAGCGCCTGCATGGCATCCTCGCGCTTGCAGCGGATGTGGGTGAGGATGCGGGCATTCAACCCAAGCCCGACCACGGCGCGCACGTCTGCGGCGCTTTGCGGGCTGGCGACCGGCGATGTCATCTCGATCATCTCGACGCCGAAGTCATCCAGCATGGTGGCGATCTCGATCTTCTGCGCGGTCGTGAAGGTCGCGGTGCTAAACTGCTCGCCCTCGCGGAGCGTGCTTTCAATGATAGCGAAACGGTCAAAGGGCATGCGGAGTCTCCGTTGAGGGCTGGGTTGCGGGTTCGAGCGGAAGCGCGTTGAGTACACGCGTCAGGATGCGAATCGAACGGCGGTATTCATCGAGGTCGATGTGCTCGTCGGGCGTGTGATCCAGTGCTGAGTCGCCGGGGCCGTAGGCCAGGATCGGGCAGGCCCACGCCGGACCGGCGAGGTTCATGTCGCTGGTGCCGGTCTTCATCACAAAGGCTGGTGTGCCGCCTTCGGCGCGGATCGCGCCGCGAAACAGCCGCGAGAGCACGTTGTCGCGTTCGGCGGCGAAGGCCGGCGTGTGCGACGTGAATCGCATTTGAATTGTGGTGCCGTGCGGCGCAGATGTCGTCACAAGGTCGCGGATATCGTGTTCGAGCGCCTGAGGATCGACGGTTGGCGGCAAGCGAAATCCGAACGTCATGGCGGCCGATTGCGTCAAGCCGTCGTCGGCCGTGTTGATCCGCGTGAGCGAAGCGTCCAACTGGTCGAACACGCGCGTGTGGCCGTCATTGAGCCGGTTCGCATAGTCGGACACCGCACGCCATACCGTGAATGCGGCTTCGGCGGTGGTCGCGGATTGGCCGGCGCTATGGGCGTTTGATCGGGCCAGCGTGGCGTCTGCGATCAGCCGGCCCTTGTAGCCCAGTGTCAGCCGATCCCACCGCGACGGTTCGCCGATCACGCACAGCTCGGGCGCATACTGCCCGATCGCGTAGTGCGCACCGGCGCTGGTCGGGCACTCTTCCTCGACCGCGCCGATCACGACGACCTGCCAGCCCTCCGGCACGGTCGCCATGCTCGCCGCGGCCGCAAACGCGCACAGCGGACCCTTCGCGTCGACCGTGCCGCGCCCATAGAGCAGTTCGCCCTCGCGGCGCACGTCGGGAAACCCGCCGACGGTGTCGATGTGCCCGAGCAAGACGATCTGGCGCGGGCCGCGGCCCCAGATTCCGACGGCATTCCCGGCATCGTCGACGAAGGCGCGCGACGCGCCGTGCTGGTCCATCCAGGCGACGAGGTGCGCGCTTGCGGCGTTCTCTTCGCCGGAGATCGACGGAATCCGCACCAACGACTCCAGCAGCTCGACCCCAGAATCAAGCGAGCTCACGCAGCACCGCCTCAACCTGCGCCAACGCGAACTCGAGTTCGGACTGGTCGATCACCAGCGGCGGGAGGAGGCGCAGGACGGTCTTGCCTGCCGGGAGCGCCAGCACGCCGCGCGCCTGCAAGGCTTGCAGCACCGGTGTGACGCGCGTCCGCAGCTCGATTCCGATCATCAGCCCCGCGCCGCGCACCTCACGCACGCCGGGGATGTCACGCGCGGTCAGCCACTCGCGCGCCCATGCGCCGAGGCGGTCGGCCCGCGCCGGCGCCTCGATCTCACGCAGCGCGCCGATGGCGGCAGTGGCCGCCGCGCACGCCAGCGGATTGCCGCCGAAGGTGCTGCCATGCGTCGCAGACGGAATGGTGCCGAGTTCCGCGCGCCATGCCGCTGCCCCCATCGGCACGCCGCCGGCGATGCCCTTGCCAAGCGTCACGACGTCCGGCGTGATGTCCGCGTGCTGATAGGCGAACCAGCGTCCGCAGCGCCCCAAACCCGACTGCACCTCGTCGACGATCAGCAGCGCGCCGCGCTCGGTGCAAAGGTGCCGGATCGTGCGCAGCCATTCCGCGTCGGCCAGATGCACACCGCCTTCGCCTTGAACGGCTTCGATCAGCACGGCGGCGGTCTGATCGGTGATCGCGGCGTCAGCCGCCGCGACGTCGTTGTATGCGATGTGTGTTACATCCGGCGTCCACCCGGCGAACGGGCTGCGGTAGTCCGGGTTGAACGTCGCACCCAGAGCGCCCAGCGTCCGCCCGTGGAACCCGCGCTTGGCGGCGACGATCCCGCTGCGCCCGGTCAGCAGGCGTGCAGCCTTGAGCGCCGCTTCGTTGGCCTCGGCGCCGCTGTTGCACAGGAAGAAGCGCCAATCCCCTGCCGCATCCGCTGTGTCATCGTTCAGCACGTCGTTGAGCAGGGCGTACAGCTCGGCGCGGCGGTCGTTGTAGAACGCCTCGGCACACGTGATCAACGTCGACGCCTGATCACTGACCGCCGACGCGACCGCCGGATGCGCATGGCCGAGCAGCGCCACGCCCTGCCCGCTGGTGAGATCGAGGTACGTGCTGCCGGCGTCGTCCCAGACGGTGCTGCCTTGACCGCGCACCAGCGTCAGCGGGCGCTTCGTGTACGCGCCGGACGTAAAGCGGTCTTCGATCGCCGCTGCTGTCGACGTGACTGCATCGTTCATGGGCCTAGACCTCCACTCCGTCATGTGCGGCGCTGAACACGGTGCCGACACCGGCCAAACCATCGCGCACCGGCGTCTCGCGCCGTCCATCGCCGATCACGACCCGCGCGACGCGGCCAGCCAACGCTTCCTGCGCGGCGATGACCTTGCGCTTCATGCGGCCTGCCGCCCACTCCAACGCCTGCGACATCGCCTGCGGCGGGACCTGCGTCACCAGCGAGTCCGGATCGGCAGCGTCCCGATACAGCCCGCGCACGTTGCTCAGGATCAGCAGGGTGTGTGCACCGAGCGCCGAGGCTAGCGCCGCGGCGGCACGGTCGCCGTCGACGTTGAGCAGTCCGTCGGTGCTGGTAGCAATCGGCGGGACGACGGGAACGGCGCCTAGGTTCAGCAGATCACTAAGCGCACTCGTTTCAGCGCCGGTGATGCTGCCGGTGTAGTCGTCGCGCACAATGCGTACGCGGCCATCGATCACCGCCCGCACAGCGTCCTTGCGCTCGGCCGTGACCGCCGGGACGGCAACCTTTGCCTGCGCGCCGTGTCGGGCCAGCGCGTCGGCCCACGTGCGCCCGACGATGCTGGCCGCCTCGACGTACAGGTCGCGTGTTGCCGCGTCGGTGTAACGCGAGGCGTGGCCTGAGGGCGATGTCAGTGTGCGCACCGGCACGCCTCGCTCGGCGCACAGAGCATCGAGCGCAGCACTCACGCCATGCACCAGCATGACGGGTCGCTCCGCCGCGATCGCCGCGATGTCGCGGGCGCATGCGTCAAGGTCGAGACCTGATGCTCCGCCGACTTTGATCACGAGAAGGTCGTTCATGTGATGTGGTTACCCCTCACCCCCGGCCCCTCTCCCTCAAGGGGAGAGGAGAGAAGGACAATGCGTTGTGTAAAGTCAAGATCATTCGCACGGACATGGTTTGGTGGGTGACCCAGCGGGCCACCCTTGCGGAACGGTGATGCTGCCGGCGGACACGGCATGCCGTGTGCCTACGATAGGGTTGGGAATGGCGCCTGCGGGCGACCCAGCGGGTCGCCCCTACATACCGACGCACGGACTCTCTCTGACGACTGATTCCTGAAAACTGGTTCCTCATGGATAGGCGGCAAACAAGCGCAGGCCGTCGCGCTCGTCGAAGCCGCGCATGAGGTTCATGCACTGAATTGCGCTGCCGGCCGCGCCTTTGCCCAAATTGTCGAGCGCCGCCACGATCACCACGTGGGTCGGATCGTCCGCGTCCAGTTCCCAGCCGATGTCGCAATAGTTCGTCCCGGCGACAAGGCGGGGTTCGGGGAGGCGATGCAGACCGGATTTCGCCGCCACAAGCCGGATGAACGGCTCGCTGCCGTACGCGCCGCGATAGGCCGCCCACAGGTCTTTGTCGGTGATTGGCCGCGTGAGGTCGACGTGCGCCGTGACATGCACGCCGCGCACCATCTCGATTGCCGTGACCGCGAACCGCACCGGCACGTCGCCTAGAATTTGCGTCACCTCGGCATGGTGACGGTGGCCGGTGGCCTTGTACGCCCGCACCGCGCCGCTGCGAATCGGATGATGCGACCCGTCATTCACCTCCGCGCCTCCTTCCGACGACCCGACCTTCACTTCGGCGCTGGCACGGGCGAGCAGTCCAGCACGTACGAGCGGCAGCAGGGCGAGGTTGACCGTAGTGGCGTTGCAGCCGACACCGCTGGCGTACGACGCGCCGCGCAGCGCCTCGCGGTTGACCTCGGGCAGGCCGTACACGAATCGGTCGACCCACCGCGGCGCGGCGTGCGCTCCACCGTACACGCGTTCGTACAGCGACAGATCGCGCAGCCGGAAATCAGCGGACAGGTCGATGAGTGTCGGCGCGAGCGCGGCGTATCGGTCGATCTCGCGGCTGGCGACGCCGTGCGGAAGGCACAGAAACAACACGTCGCACGGCTCGAGCGCGTCCGGATGAATGAAGCGCAGCGGTGTGCCGCCGCGCAGGTGGGGATGCGCGGCGTAGACGAACTGGCCGGCGTTCTCGCGGCTGGTCACCTGCGTGACGTCGACGTGCGGATGCCCCAGCAGCAGGCGAATCAACTCGCCGCCGGTGTATCCGCTCGCCCCGACGATTCCGACCGAGATCACAGCGGGGCCTCCGTGTTGGGCGCAACCGACCGCGTCAGCGGCGCGAGCACGAAGTCGATCATGGCCGCCGGGATGTCCACGCCGGTCGGCGCGATCGAGTTGCGGAACTCCATGGTGTGGTTGATCTCGTTGACCACCAGCCCGTCCGGCGACTCGAACACGTCGAGCGCCAGCATGCCGCCGCCGACCGCATTGGCCGCGCGCACGCACAGCTCGTCCAGTTCGTCGGTGACCGGGCAGCTGCTGGTCGTGCCGCCGCGTGCCGTGTTCGTGATCCAATGCGCCGACGTGCGGTACACCGCGCAGATCGTGCGGCTTCCGACGACGAACGCGCGGATGTCGCGGCCCGGCTTTTCGACGAACTGTTGCGCGTAGATCGAGTGTTGAGTCCAGTCGCCCAGTGTGAAGCGGTGTTCGAGGATGGCTTCGGCCGCGTCGCGGTCGTTGACGCGCGCCAGCAGACGGCCCCACGATCCGGTCACCGGCTTGAGGACGGCGGGATAACCGACCGCGGCGATGGCGCTCATGGCCGATTCTTCCGTGAATCCGACGGTCGCCTGCGGCTGCGGGATGCCCGCGCGGGCCAGCGCCAACGTCGTCAGAAGCTTGTCGCCGCAGGTGACGGCCGTCTGGTACGCGTTGACGGTGCGTATGCCCCAACTGTTCAGCACGGCGAGGGCGTACATCCCGCGCGACGTACTCACGCAGCGCTCGAATACGACATCGTACGCCGACCACGGCACGCCGCTTGGGGCGAGCTGCTCCGGCCCGGCGGTGAGGTCGAACACGAGGTCGCGGTCGAGGATGACGTCGGGCGCGACGCCGCGCGCGTCGAACGCCGCAAGCAGCAGCTTCTCTTCCGGGCGGACGTGGGTGATGAGCAGCGCGACTCGCATGACTACTCGCCCCAATCTTCTTCGACGTCCGGCGCGAGGTCGAGCGTCAACGGGCTCAAGCTGAGGACTTCCAAATCGCTGCCGCAGTCCGGGCAGCTAATCAGTTCGTTGGCGACGACGTCGGCCGGAACGGGTACGGCGGCGTCACAGGTCGGGCAGGCGGGCAGGGCGGTCATGGGTTGTTGCTCCTTTTTCCTCGGTAAATGGTCACTGACAGAACTGGCGGAAACGAAAACCGCCGCCCGGATTCACAGTCCGGACGGCGGTTTGTGTCACACATTGCAGGCACAAACGAAGCTATCCAGACGGCGTGTCCGGCTTCTTGACCTGCTTGCGCTTGCTCTCGAACGGGAGCGTGGCGGGTGTGACTGGGTGCATCGTGATCTCCTGTGGTGCCTTAAACGGAAACAAAAAAACCGCCCGTGAGTGCGGGCGGTTTGGTTTCAGCTTTGTCGTCGTCAAGTACGCGAAAAGCCCGCACTCATCGTGGGGTGTCGGTCTTCTTCGCCTTCTTGATCATGCTGGACATACTGGCGTTTCCGTTGTGTAGCGCCGATCCTGCGGAAAGATAACGTGCATCGCCACCATCCGCAAGCGATCCATGCGTTCACTCATTAAACACTCATAATACGAGAAGTTCTAGAACTGCGCAATTGTTGCACGGGGGCGCGACGGTGCGTTACCGTACCCCGGTTCGCTGTGCCAAGCGCCGAATAGAGGGAGGGGAAAGAGAATGAGTGATACTGTTCGTTTTGACCTACCGCAGTCCGATATTCCGACCCACTGGTACAACATTCAGGCCGACCTGCCGCGCCCACTGCCGCCCGTGCTGCACCCCGGTACGCATCAGCCCGTGGGGCCGGACGACCTCGCGCCGCTGTTTCCGATCGACCTGATCCTGCAAGAGGTGAGCCAGGACCGCTACATTGAAATCCCCGAGGAGGTGCGCGAGATCTATAAGCTGTGGCGGCCAACCCCGCTGCTGCGCGCCTATCGGCTCGAAAAGGCGCTCGGGACGCCGGCGCATATTTACTATAAGTACGAGGGCGCATCGCCGAGCGGCAGCCACAAGCTGAACACGGCGGTGCCGCAGGCGTTCTACAACAAGCGGGCAGGCATCGCTGGCCTGACGACCGAGACTGGCGCCGGCCAGTGGGGTACCGCCCTGAGCCAAGCCTGCAACTTCTTCGATCTCGAGTGCCATGTCTACATGGTGAAGGTCAGCTACCAGCAGAAGCCGTACCGTACCGCGATGATGCGCACGTTCGGCGCCGACGTCACGCCCAGCCCGTCGGACAAGACGAATGCCGGACGCGCCATCCTCGCGGCGTCGCCGGACAGCCCCGGCTCGCTCGGCATCGCCATCAGCGAAGCAGTCGAAGCCGCGGCGACCAGCGGCGGCAAGTACAAGTACGCGCTCGGCTCGGTGCTCAACCACGTCCTCATGCACCAGACGGTGATCGGGCAAGAGGCGCTAAAGCAGATGGAACTCGCTGGCGAGTATCCCGACGTCATCGTGGCGCCAACCGGTGGCGGCAGCAACTTCAGCGGAATTGCCATGCCGTTTGTGCGGATGAACCTGAAGGAAGGCAAGCGTACACGCATTCTGGCGGTCGAACCGGCCTCGTGCCCCAGCTTGACCAAGGGCGTCTACGCGTACGACTTTGGCGATACCAGCGGCATGACCCCGCTGGTCAAGATGTATACGCTCGGCCACGACTTTGTGCCGCCGCCGGTTCACGCGGGCGGGCTGCGTTACCACGGCATGGCGTCGATCGTGTGCGAACTCTACGATCAAGGCTTAATCGAGGCGCAGGCGATCGCGCAGTTGGAGACCTTCGCGGCCGGTGTCACGTTCGCGCGCGCCGAGGGCATCGTGCCCGCGCCCGAGGCGGCGCACGGCATCGCTGGCGCGATACGTGAGGCACTCGCGGCCAAGGAGACTGGCGAGAAGAAGGTGATCCTGTTCAACCTGTGCGGGCACGGCCATTTCGACATGAGCGCCTACACCGAATACTTCGATCAGCGCCTGTTCGACTACGAATATCCAGAGGCCGAAGTGCACGCTGCCATGCAGCGTCTGCCGCAGGTCTAACCGAGCAGAGGCAGTGCATTCCACAACAACGAAAGCTGCGCTGTCAGCACACGCACGCTGACAGCGCAGCTTGTTTGACATCTTTTGGCGGGCTAGTGCACCGCGCTCAGTTGGCGGTCGCCCAGCGCCAACACCGTCCCGCCGAACCCCTCCAAGAAGCGCCGATCGTGAGTCGCCGCGATGATCGCACCCGGGAAGCTGCGCAGCGCGTCCTCGAACGCCTCCAGCACGTCGAAGCTGAGCGTGTTGGTCGGCTCGTCGAGGATCAGCACGTTAGCCTGCTGCCGGATGAGCTTGGCGATCTGCAGCTTGCGCCGCTGCCCGCCGGACAGCATGCCGACCGTGCGGCGTACCTCGTCATAGCGGAACAGTCCGCTCACCAGCAGGTCGCTGATGGCCGCTTGCTCGGGCAGGTCGCTGCCGTCGATATACGCTTCGACGACCGTCTGCACGTCGTCAAGATCGGCCCCGAACTGATCGAGATAGCCGATCCGAACCTGCGGGCTGATGTGTACCACGCCCGAGTCCGGCGCTTCGACCCCGACGATCATCCGCAGCAGCGTCGACTTGCCCGATCCGTTTGGCCCGACAATCGCGATCCGTGCATCCGGCGCGACGCTGAGCGAGAAATCGTCGATCACGGCGCGCTGCCCGTACCGCTTGCTCACGCCGCTGATCGTGATGGCGAACTGCCCGCGCAGGGCGCGCGGATCGAAGTCCGGGCGGAACGTCAGCGGGCGCGGCGGGCGCGGGATCGGGTCGGCTTCGATTCGGGCGAGGCGCTCCTTGACGTTGTCGAGCTTGCGCGTCAGGTGAATCTCGGTGCGCCCCTTAAAGAACCCCTTGGCGAACTTGTCGCCGCCGACCTTCTTGGTCGGTTTGGTCTGGCTCATTGCGCGGATCTCGTCGGAGATCGCGATACGCAGGTCTTTGACTTCGTCCTGCTGGGCCGCGTATTCCTGTTCCCAGCGCAGGCGTTCGCGCGTTTTGGCCTTGAGGTAGTCGTCGTAGTCGCCAGTGTACTGCTTGGCACGGTGGCTGAATTCGTCGATTTCGATGATCGAGGTCACGGTCGCGTTCAGGAACGTGCGGTCGTGGCTGACCATCAGCACCGCGCCGCGCAGCTCGCGTACGTAGCCTTCCAGCCACGCCATACTGTCGACGTCGAGATGGTTGGTCGGCTCGTCCAGCAGCAGCACGTCGGGCCCGCTGAGCAGCAGCAGCGCGAGTTGAAGCCGCGCACGCTCACCGCCCGACAGCGATCGGATGTCCCGATCGCGCGGCAGGTGGTCGATCCGCAGGCCGGCAAGCACCATGCCGACTCGCGCCTCGGCGTCCCAGCCGCCCGCGCGTTCGAACGCGTCGGTCAGCTCGCCGTAGCGGTCGAGCAGGTCGCTCAGGGCGTCGCCAGTCAGGTCGCCCATGCCGGCTTCGAGCACGCGCATCTCCGCTTCCATCGTTCGCAGATCGGCGAGCGACTGCTCGATCAGGCTCGCGATGGTGCCTTGCACCGCATTGTCTTCCTGCGGCAGATAGCCTAAGCGCGTGCCCGGTCGCAATGCCGCCTTGCCACCGTCCGGCTCAAGTTCGCCGGTGACAATTTTGAGCAGCGTCGACTTGCCGACGCCATTCGCACCGACGATGCCGATGCGCTGGCCGGGCGCAAGCGTAAACGAGATATCGTTGAGGACCGTCAACGGCCCGTATGTCTTGGTGATGTGTTCGATGGTTAGCGCCGTCATGGGCGTCTGTCCTCCGTTGCGCGGTCGAGTAGGGGCCTCATGCGCAAGGGTGGGGCGGAGAATCAAACCGCCGCCCACGGGCGGCAGCGGCGAGCGCGATTGGGTGACGAATCACCGCAGCGCGCGGAACGGAGTAACACGTTCAGCAGCAGTCCAGCCCGGCTTGCGCCAAGTCAATTGGGTGTGCTGCGTCCTGCCACGTGAACCGTCCTTGTTCGTCTCGTCAAAGCACAGCGGCGGATGCGGCTGTACGTCTATCAGTTTACGGCCATCGATGAATCCGTCAAGTACCGCAGCCACCAGAAAAAGGGGAAAGGTGAAAGGGGAAGGAAGGGCGAAAGCGAGGGGATAGGTAGAAGGGTTAGGGGGGAGAGCCGAGGCGAATGGGTAAAGACGTGGCGAATATCGCGCTGGACTTGCGGGAACTGTACGCGTCCTGCCCGGCTTTGGGCGCCGATCTAGAGTGTTTTTGTAGCGACACGGCACTGCCGTGTTCGCGTTCACCTCAGCGTGCCAAAACTCTCATGCGTTGTTCGACACGTATGCCTTGACGGTTATATAACCAATATGGTATATTGATGCACATGACCACACCGTATCAAGCACTCGCCGATCCGACTCGCCGTCTGATCCTCGATCTGCTCCGCGAGCGCCCTCGATTGGTGGGCGACCTTGTGGAACTCGTCGGCATCAGCCAACCCGGGGTGTCGAAACAACTGCGCGTCTTGCGCGAGGCAGGCTTGGTCCGTGTGCGTCAGGACGCCCAGCGCCGCTGGTACGAGCTGAACGCTGAACCCCTCGCCGAGGTTCACTCGTGGCTCGAAGCCTACAAACGCGCATGGGAAGACCGGCTCGACCGGCTGGACAGTTACCTGCAAGACCTACAATCGAGGGAATTGAGGGACACAGACCATGAGTAACAGTCAGAACGCCGCCGCCAGCACCGAAGCGACCTTCTTTGTGGAGCGCATCTTCAACGCGTCGCGCGACAAGGTCTTCGCGGCCTACACCCAACCCGAGCATATCAAGCAGTGGTGGGCGCCGCGCCCGTGGCATCTATCGCACTGCAGCGTCGACCTGCGGCCGGGCGGCGAGTGGCGCTACTGCATGGCCGGGCCGGATGGCGAAGAGGCGTGGGGCAAGGCGACCTACCGTGAGATCGTCCCGCCGGAGCGCCTTGTCTATGAAGACGCCTTCACCGATGCCGACGGCAACGTCAATCCGGCGCTTCCGGTCTCGGTGACGACCATCACGTTCGAGGACCTTGGCGATGGCAAGACGCGAATGTCGGCAGTTGCCGTGTTCCCGACGCCGGAGGCCCTGCGGGCCGTGATCGACATGGGTATGGAAGAGGGCATGAACATGTGCCTCGACCAGCTCGCCGAACTGCTCGCCACGCTGTAACTCGACCCAAACAGGAGACTAGCGACATGTCCACCAACAGCGAGTCGTTCAAGCTGGAATTCGCTTCCGACACGGAGATCGTTTTCACCCGCAGGCTGGCCGCGCCGCGCAAACTCGTGTTCGAAGTGATGACCGATGCAAGGCACTTCAAGAACTGGTACGGCCCACGGGTGATGACCGTCACGCACGCCGAGTCCGATGCCCGAGTTGGCGGCAAGTGGCGGATCGTCTCATTCAGCCCGGAGCACGGCGAGCACGCCTTCAGCGGTGAAATCCTCGAATTCGACCCGCATGAGCGCGTCGTGCAGACCGAGGTCTACGAGCCAATGCCGCAGTTCCAGAACATTAACACGCTGCTGCTGGATGAGGCCAACGGCGTGACCACCGTGCGCGGCCACGTCCAGTACCAATCGAAGGAGCACCGCGACGGGCACTACAACTCGGGCATGGAATGGGGGATGCGCGAGACCTACGACCGGCTCGAAGAATTGGTCGAGGCGCTCGCCCAGCCGAGCTAGTGCGGTCCACTGAAACACAGAAAAGCCCCGGCATTCGTCGGGGCGTTTCTGTTTTAGTTACGCTCCGTCGGCTGATCGAATCGTTCGCGGACCTCGCCGATCCACGGCACAAGCCGCGCCTTGATCTGGTCACGCACGGTGCGGAACGCCGCCAGCTTTGCGTCGTCCGAGCCTTCCCCCGCGGCAGGATCGTCAAACGGCCAGTGCTCCTTGTTGCCGTTTGCCCACAGCGGGGCAGGGCAGTGCTCTTCGGCGTTAGCACACACGGTGATCACCCAGCCGAAGTGCATGAAGCCCATGTACTCGCGCAGGCTCTTGCTGCGTTGGCCGCGGATGTCGATGCCGAGTTCGTCCATCGCCAGAATTGCGAACGGGTTGAGCCCCTTCGGGTCGAGTCCCGCGCTATACACCTCGAACAGGTCTCCGGCCATGTAGCGCAGCAATCCTTCTGCCATCTGCGAGCGTGCTGAGTTGCCGGTGCACAGGAACAGGGTTTTGATCTTCGGTCGGTCCATCGGGCTTCCCCCTGACTCAAACTGAGCCTCAAACATAGCGGTGCATTTGTAAGAGGAGGTCAAGCGTAGGTTAAGGCTCCTTGTTCCCGTACGCAGGTCGCTGCTGGTACGTAGGAACGGGCGAATTGTGAAGATGCCTTGACAAGCCGCGTGCAACATTCGGATGCCATTGGCGGTTTTACGGGTGCAAGACTGACACTCTAGGAGGCCCAATGCGTTCCTTCACACGACCACTCTGGATCGTTCTCTGCCTAGTGATGGCCGTCACGATCATGGCCGTACCCGCTGCGGCTCAGGATACTGATGAAACGATCTATGTCGAACTAACCGGAACTGTACAGTCGGTTAGCTTAAGTTCTGTCGATGTCGGCGGCATTGACATTGCGCCCGGCAGCGCATTTGATGTCACCGCACTGAATATCGGCGATCACATTACGATCACTGGTTACTTCCTTGAAGACGGCACGTTCTTCGGAATTAACTTCCATGACGACGTCGATTCGGACGGCGACGGTGTCATCGACAGTGAGGACAACTGCCCTGACGTGGCGAACGCCGATCAACTCGACAGCGACGACGACGGCATCGGTGATGCCTGCGACCCGGACATCATCGACACCGACGAAGACGGCGTAGTCGACGCCGAAGACAACTGCCCTGAGGTGGCGAACGCCGACCAGCTCGACAGCGACGACGATGGCATCGGTGACGCCTGCGATCCGGACATCATCGACACTGACGAAGACGGCGTGGTCGACGCTGAAGACAACTGCCCTGAGGTGGCGAACGCCGACCAGCTCGACAGCGACGACGATGGCATCGGCGACGCGTGCGATCCGGACATCGTCGATACTGACGAAGACGGCGTGGTCGACGCTGAAGACAACTGCCCACTGGTGGCGAACGCCGATCAGCTCGATAGCGACGACGATGGCATCGGCGACGCGTGCGATCCGGACATTATCGACACCGACGAAGACGGCGTAGTCGACGCTGAAGACAACTGCCCGCTGGTGGCGAACGCCGATCAGCTCGACACCGATGACGACGGAATCGGCGATGCCTGCGACCCGTTCGACAACAGCCTCCCGACCGACTGTGTTGGCGCCGATCCCCATCCGACAGCCCAGCGCATCGCTGAGGCCTACGATCTCCACTACGAAACGGTGCTCGGCTGGCACTGCGCAGGCTTCGGGTTCGGTCAGATCATGATCGCGCTGCGCCTTGCAGAGGCAACCGATGGCGACGCCGCCGACTTCCTCCACGACTTCACCGACGGTGGCGGTTGGGGCCGCGTGATCCGCGATGCCGGCCTGCATCCGGGCGAGTTCTTCTCGGGTAAGGCCAAGATCGATACCGACGACGACGGCGACGAGGAAGAGACCGAAGCGCGCACCAACAACGGCAACGGCAATGGTCGCGGCGGCCCGCCCGAAGACCGCGGTAACAACGGCAATGGCAACGGCCGCGGCAACAACGGGAATGGGAACGGCCGCGGCGGCCCACCCGAAGACCGCGGTAACAATGGCAACGGCAACGGTGGCGGTAATGGCAACGGCCGGGGCAACGGCAAGAACTAACCGTCCCTAGCGAAGTTGGCGGAACACAACGCGGAGCGGTCGACCTGACCGCTCCGCGTTCGTCTATTGCGCAGATATGCCTTGCCCCAAACGCTACTCCGCGGCCGACCTCACCCCGCGTCGCTGGCGCTCCGCTGCCCCTCTGCGCTGCCGACCTCACCCCGCGTCGCTACGCTCCGCTGCCCCTCTCCCGAAGAGAGGGGCTTTCGAATCCGGCGTGTGTTTCTCCCCTCTCCTCGGGAGAGGGGCCGGGGGTGAGGTCTGCCGGGCCGGGGGTGAGGTCTTGTTGGGACCGCCCCGCGGCGTTCGTGCCGCTCTGACTCTAAAGCACCGGCGCGTTGGGCTGGCGGTGGATGAACTGCCCGCCGCCGTTGTGGCCCAGCCACTGCTCGCCGTCGACCAGCTTGATCCCGCGCTGATAGACCTTGACGGGCTTGCCGGTGATCTCCATGCCTTCGTACACGATGTAGTCGGTGCGCATGTGCGTCGTCTCGACCGACAGCACGTGCTTGTGGTTCGGGTCCCACACCACGATGTCGGCATCCGCCCCGACGCTGATCGTGCCCTTCTTCGGGTACATGCCGAAGATCTTGGCCGGGTTGGTGCACATCAGCTCGACAAACCGCTGCGGCGAGATGCGCCCCTTGTTGACGCCGTGCTCCCAGATCACCATCATGCGCTCTTCGAGGCCGGGCATGCCGTTGGGGATCTTGGCGAAATTGCCCTTGCCAAGCTCCTTGCCCGGGCGGCGATACGACGGGTCCTGCGCCTCGAACTCGACCCAGTTGCCACCGTTGTGCTTCTGCGCCCAGTCCTGCCACGGCCCCTTGCCGCCCTCGAACCAGAAGTTGCAGTGGTCGGTGCTGATATGCTGGAGCGTCCCGTCGCGGATCGCCTGCCACAGTACGCCGTGGTCATACTCGGTGCGGATCGGCGGCGAACAGATGTACTTGGCGCCCTCGAACCCCGGCGCGCCGAGGTGCTTTTCGGCGGTCAGGAAGAAGTACTGCGTGCAGCTCTCGCCCATCACCGGCGCACCGGCGGCACGTCCGCGCTGCAAGGCTTGAATCGCCGGCTCGCACGTCATGTGCACGACGTACAGGGGGCATCCGGTCATGCCGGACATCACGACGGCGCGGTTGGTCGCCTCGCCCTCGATCTCGCGCGGGCGAGACAAGTAGTGGTGATACGGCGCGGTCTTGCCTTCGGCCAGCAGGCGCGGCGTCAGGCTCGCTTCGACGTCGCCGTTCTCGGCGTGCACCATCACAATCATGCCGTGCTTGGCCGCCACTTCCATCGTCTTGAACAGCGTGGCGTCGTCGATCTGGAACACGTTCTTGTAGGCCATGAACAGCTTCAGGCTGGTCACGCCCTCCTGCACCAGCGAGGGAATCTCGTCCAGCACCTCGGGCCGCAGATCGGTCACGGCCAAATGGAAGCCGTAGTCGATCTGTGCGACCGATGCCTTCTTGCGCCACGCGTCGAGCCCGTCATGCAGCGATCCGCCCTTGGGCTGAATCACGAAGTCGATGTGCGCGGTCGTGCCGCCGAAGGCCGCTGCCTTGTGGCCGGTGTCAAAGTCGTCGTTGCTGACCGTGCCGCCGAACGGCAGTTCCAGATGCGTGTGTACATCGATGCCGCCGGGCAGCAGGTACTTGCCGGTGCAGTCCACGACTTCGTGGCCCTCGGGGTTGATGTCGCGCCCGAGCGTACTGATGGTCGAGCCTTCGACCAGCACGTCCGCCTTGACCATGTCGCTGGCCGTAATGACCGTTCCGTTCTTGAACAGAGTACCCATAGTTATCTCCTTCGGAGAGTAATCAGGTGTCAGATTTCAGTAGTCAGTAACCAGATTTCAGTCGTCAGAAGGCAGGACAACGCACTGCGTCTTCTGACTACTGACAACTGATTCCTGACTCCTTCCTACTGAAAGTGCGGTATGACATGCTCGCCGTACTCGGCCACGATGCGCTCTTCCTCGCCGCACATCAGGTAGATCGTGAACTGAGTCACGCCGACGGCTTCGAGCGCCTTGAGCTTCTCGACGTGCTGCTCCGGCGTGCCGATGATGCCGAAACTCTCGATCACGTCCTCGGTGATAAAGCCGAGATGGTCGGCGTCTTTGCTGGCGTGTTCCTTATAGTTGTAACCCTTGCGGCCCTCGATGTAGCTCGTCAAGCTGGCGGGGATGTTGGGGTCGTTCTTGCCGTACTTCTCGACGATGTCCGCGACGTGGTTGCCCACCATCGCCGGGAACCAGCGCGTCTGCTCGATGCCCTTCTTGTGATCACCGACCCACACCGGCGCGGCGCTCAGCACGCGGTACGACGACATATCGCGCCCTGCCTTTGCGCCCGCGTCCTTTGCCTGACCGATGAACCACGTGCACAGGCCCGGGTCGGCAAGTTGGATGATCAGGCCGTCGCCGGCCTCGCCTGCGCCGCCGAGCGCCTTGGGGCCGTACGCCGCGATCCACACCGGCATCTCGTAGCCGTTGGCCCACGGGAACTGCACCTCGGCGAGGTCTTCCTCGTACTGGATGGCATCGCCGCGCACCATGCCTTTGACGGCGTGGGCGAACTGCACCATGCGCTCGACGGTGTTGGGCTTGCGGCCCAGCACGCGCATCGAGCTGTCGCCGCGCCCGAGCCCGACCTCGAACCGGTTGCCGCTCTGGATGTTGAGCGTCGCGAAGATGCTGGCCGCTTCCGACCAGTCGCGCACGCCGGGATTGGTCACGCATGGGCCGAAGCGCATATTGTCGGTGTGTTCCATACACATCGCCATCGTGACGTATGGCGAGCGCCACAGGATGTGGCTGTCGTAGAACCAACTGTAGGTGAACCCGGCGACCTCTGCCTGTTTGACCAGCGCCACGGTTCGTTTTGGCGAGATGTCGCCTTTGAAACAAATGCCGAACTCCATAAAGCCCTCACTTTATGTTTGACGCCGTTCAGGGACGGCGCTCCCGTGTTGAGCGGTGAGTATAGCGCGGGCACTGCAAGTGCGCATGCGGGCGCAGACGGCCGCAGTAAATAAACCCGGCCCGTCGACGTGTGCCGACGGGCCGGGTTGCAAACTAAGTCTCAGACGAGCTACCCGGCGATGTACGCCGCGATCTCCGCCAAGCGGGTCGCGTAGCCCATCTCGTTGTCGTACCACGCCGCGACCGACACCAGATTGCCGCCGATGACCGAGGTCAGCGGCAGGTCGATGATCGACGAGTGCGGGTCGCCGACGATGCGGGCCGATGCCCATTCGTCGTGCAGCACGCCCATGACGCCCTTGAGCTGCGGGGTCTCGGCGGCCTTGACAAACGCATCCTTGACTTCGTCTACGGTGACGTCACGGCCCAGCACGGCGTTGATCTCGGCGATGCTGCCGGTGCGGGTAGGCACGCGGTAGGCCTTGCCGGTGATCTTCAGGTCGGGCCAAATGAACAGCAGCGCCTTGGCCGCGCCCGACGACGACGGGATGATGTTCTCGGTCGCCGCCCACGAATCGCGGCGGTCCTTCATCGGCTGATCGGTCAGCGACTGCGTGTTGGTGTAGGCATGTACCGTCGAGAAGAAGCTCGACTTGATTCCGAAGTTCTCCAGCAGCACCTTGACCACCGGCGCGAGCGCGTTGGTCGTGCAGCTCGCCATGCTGACGATGTGGTGCTTGGCGGGGTCGTACGCTTCCTTGTTGATGCCAGCCATCAGCACGATGTCGCAGTCGTTGAGCGACTTGCTGGCGGCGCTGACGAGCACCTTCTTGGCGCCCTTGTCGAGGTGGGCCTGTGCGCCCGCCCGAAGGGTGGCGCGGCCCGTGCAGTCGACGACCACGTCGACGCCCAGATCGCCCCAGTTGGGCAGCTCGTTCTGGGTGTTGAAGTACAGAACTTCGCGCCCGCCGACGACGAAGCCCTTGTCGGTCGCTTCGACGCTCTCGTGCCAGCGCCCGTAGTTCGAGTCGACCTCGAACAGCGCGGCGAGTGTCGGGATGTCACGAATATCCGAGACCGATACGGGGGAGAACAGATTCGCCTTGAGCCCAGCCTTCATCAAAGAGCGGCCGATACGCCCAAAGCCGTGAATTGCGATCTTGCCCATTGCAAACTCTCCAGCTTAGAGAACGGGACTTCCCTAGTATAGCCCGCCTCGGGCGTGTGTAAACGGTCCAACAGGGCCAACGGACCTTTTCCCCGGAGACAACGTGAGAGTACACTGTGCGCGTCACACGTTGCCCAACCAAGGAACTCGACCATGATCCCAGCGGCGCCGCCAACTCATATCGACTGGATGCCGATTCCGGCCGGACACGTCACGCTTGCGGACGGAAAAGGCGAATTCTCAGTTGCGCCGTTTCGCATTGCCCGGCTTGCCGTGACCAACGCGGAGTTCGACGCATTCATCGCCGATGGCGGCTATACCGATCCGCGCTGGTGGGCGGATGTTGACACGCCGGACCTGACGCCGGAACAACTGGAAATGGGCATGTCGGATTGGCGCACCGCACGCGAGCGCGTTGCTGCGCCACAGCCCTCACATTGGCCGGAGGCCGACTGTCCCCGGACCGATGTGACATGGTATGAGGCGATGGCGTTCTGCCGCTGGCTGTCCTCGCGGCTTGGGATGCCGGTTCGACTGCCTACCGAGTGGGAGTGGCAGTGGGCCGCCGTCGGGGATACCGGATGGGTGTACCCGTTCGGGCCGGCCTTCGACGACGCGAAGTGCAACACCTACGAGAACGGCATCGGCCGTACCGTACCCGTTGCGACGTACAGCGAGGTCCACACCGTATTTGGCGTCGTCAATATGTCCGGCAACACCATCGAATGGTGTGCCAACGAGTTTGAGAACCCGCCCAATATGCTGGTGGCCGGGACGGGCCGGCCGGCGATGCGCGGCGGATCATGGGGGCACGATGCGGCCAACGCAAGAGCGTCTCACCGCTTTGGCTTCAACGCCTTGAACAGCAGCTATGCAGTCGGGTTCCGCGTGGCGACCGACGCGGACTAGCGCCCAACCCCCTCACGCGTCGGGCTTCGCGTTCACGCGCAAAGGAACTGCGTGACCTCGCGCAGGAACACGTCTGGCCGATCGTGCGGGATCATGTGCCCGCAGTTTTCGATCGTCACGATGCGCGCACCCGGCCAACAGTGCTCGGCGCGGGCTTTCAAGGGCTGCAGCGGGAAGATTTCGTCATGATCAGCTAACACGACCAGCATCGGCGCGCGCACGTGTCGGAGTACGTCCTCGCCCAGCACCAGCGGTACCACGGCCTTAGTTACCGGCGTGCTCATAATCATGCGCACGAGGAAGTCGAGCACGTCTTCGGCGATCTCGCGCACCGACATCATCTGCACGAAGCGGCGATAGCTGTCCATTCTCCCCGTGACGACGGCTGGCAACAGGCTGACGAACTTGGGCCAGTTGACGTTGACCACGCCGCCGGGCGCGACCAGTACCAGTTTGTCGACCCGGTTCGGGTAGGCGCTGGCGAACTTGAGCGCCACCCATCCACCCAGCGATCCGCCGCACACGCTTACGGTGCCAAGCCCGAGGCCGTCGCACAGTGCGGCCATCCAGTCGGCGACGCCGCTGCCAGTCATAGGCATGCGCACCGCATCGCTCAGGCCGGACTGTCCGGGCAGGTCGACCGCGTACACGCGAAACTGCCTGCTCAGCGGCTCGACTTGATTGATCCACGCCAGCGCGTTCATGCCTGCGCCGTGGATCAGGATGAGAGGAGGAGAATCGGCGGGGCCGCTGACCAGCACATGCGTGCGCGCGAGGGGCGTATCGACCATGAGCGAGTCGTACGGGACGGGGTAGCGGCTGAGGCCGTAAGCATACACATCGTCGGCTAACGTCGCAGTCATGCGCAGTCTCCGGTGCGTTGTGTCAGACGACACTATTTTACGCCGATTCTCAGAAAGACGCGCTAATCTTCTGCGTCTGGTGTACATGCTCGGATCTGAAGGGGGCTGCCCCGGTTGATAACGATCGAATGGATCCTGCTGTTCGTCGCGCTCGTATTGAGCGTGAGCGTCGTTTCCAGCAAGGTCGCGTCGCGCGCAGGCATCCCCGTGCTTCTCATCTTTATCGCGATTGGCATGCTGCTCGGTTCGGAGGGGCCGGGCGGCTTGCAGTTCGACAATCCATGGCTGACTCAGGCGATCGGCGTCACGGCGTTGGTCGCCATTCTTTTCTCCGGCGGTCTCGACACACAGTGGTCCGATGTGCGTCTTGTCTGGCGCGAGGCCGGAATCCTCTCGACGTTCAGCGTAGTGGTTTCGGCGGTGCTGGTCGGCCTTTGCGCGCACCTCGTATTTGGGCTTCCGCCGATGGAGGGCATTCTGCTCGGCTCGATCGTCGCGTCTACCGACGCCGCCGCCGTCTTTACGATCCTGCGTGGGCAGAGCATTCGCCTCGTGCCACGTGTGAAATCCCTAATCGAGGTCGAGTCCGGATCGAACGACCCGATGGCCGTGTTCCTCACCATCGGCATGATCCAGTTGATCACGGCGCAGGTGTCCTCGCCGTTCGGCCTCATACCACTGTTTGTGCAGCAGGCGGTGCTGGGCGTCGTGTTCGGCTACGGCGGGGGGAGGCTAATGCTGTGGGCCATCAACCGAATCCGGCTCGAATTCGATGGCCTGTACCCGGTGCTGACCATTGCGCTGGTGGGCGTGATCTATGGGATCACGGCAGTGCTTGGGGGCAGTGGATTTCTGGCCGTTTACCTAGCCGGCATCATCATGCGCCAGTCCGACTTCATCCATAAACGCAGCCTGATTCAGTTTCACGAGGGGCTCGCGTGGCTGATGCAGATCGTGATGTTCCTCACGCTGGGCCTGCAAGTCTTTCCATCGGAGCTGGTCGCGGTCGTCCCTCAGGGCTTGGTGATCGCCGTCTTCCTCATGTTGATCGCGCGGCCTGTCAGCGTCATGGTGCCGCTGTTGGCGATGCGCGTTCCGATGCGGGTCGCCGTCTATGTCTCATGGGTAGGCATGCGCGGCGCGGTTCCGATTATCCTCGCGACATTTCCGCTGTTGGCCGGCATTCCTGTCGCCGAGACTCTTTTCAACGTCGTCTTCTTCATCGTACTGGTCTCGGTGCTGTTGCAGGGCACAACGGTGACGCCCGTCGCACGGCTGCTGCGGCTTCAAGACCTTCGTCCGATCGACCCGCCGGCGCTGCTGCCCGAGCTGCTGGACCGTGGCAAGTTTCAGGACAATATGCTGGAGGTGACGGTTGCGCCGTCATGCTCGATGCTTGGGCGGCAAGTCATTGACCTTGAGCTGCCGCCTGAAACGCTGCTCATGTTGATCAGTCGTGGCGATCGGATCGTGGTGCCGCGCGGATCAACCGTCATCGAACCGTACGATCGCGTACTCGTGCTGACGCCGCCTCACTACCGCGAACAGGTCGTCCATCTGTTGACACGCTGAACCGTGACTGTATGACATTCGGTTACGACTCGGGTGACAGCATGCACTAGACCCCAATCTTTTCCGGGTGGACGATCATGGCAAGTGGCCCCATCTGGAGGGATATTGCCATGACACCGAAACAGACTCTTGAAGAGCATCACGACCGCCGAAACGACCTATTTGTCGCCATCCTGTTAATCGCAGCAGGGCTGTTGACTCTGCTGCTGAACTTCGTCGAAATCAGCGAGAACGTCGCGCTGCTGATTATGCCGCTGCTCGGCGTGGTGTTCCTCGCGTATGGTCTATTTACGCATAAGTTCGGGTTCACCGTACCGGGCTGGATCCTTGCGGCTTGGGCGCGGGCATCTACATTGGCGTTGAAGTGCCCGGCATCGCGGAAGAAGCGACCGGTGGCGTCATCGTACTCGGCCTCGCGATCGCATTCTTTGGCATCATGTTGATGAACGTCATGTTCGACCGTCGGCCGATCTGGTGGCCCGTGATCCCGGGCGGGTCCTCCGGCATCGTCGGTGTGCTCTTATTGATCGGCACGACCGACGCGATGAACGCGTTGGAGTTCCTCGGCCGGTATTGGCCGGTGGTGCTGATCGTGATCGGCGTATGGATGCTGGTGGTGCGCCGGGACAGGAGCCGGTCGAGCTAAAGTCGACGCGCGAAATCTGGAATCAACGCACGACATGCCCAGCGGCGTACGTCGCTAACTCAGCGCAAGCTGCCAGCGTGTGTGCGTTTTGAGCGTCTCAAATCCAAGCTTCTGATACAGCGACTTGGCTCCAAGCCGGTCGCTGTCGTCTGTATGCAGCCGCACCTCGGCGCAGCCCGCCGCCGCAAACGCCGCACTCGCGTCGCGCACCAACGCGTTGGCGATACCGCGCCGGCGATACCCCGCCAACGTGTTGACCTCGTCGATCACACCGATGCGCGCCGTCGACCTCCTCGATGCGCGCCCAGACTTGGCCGGCAATTCGGTTGCCATCGCGCGCCACGCGCCAGAAGGCCGTCTCGCCGGCCTCAATCTGATCGGCGATCTCGGCGATCAACTCGTCGTCGGATTCCTCCGCCACACCAATCAATTCGTTGCCCCACGCCTCGGACTGTGCGGCGTGCAGCGCGGGGGCATCGCCGGCGGCCGGCGGTCGAATATTGATCCCTGCTGGCGGCGGCGATGCGCGGTTCGGGAGCGGGCCGACCAGCCGCATATGCGCCATCGTGAACGCCGGCGT
Organism: Candidatus Flexicrinis affinis; assembly: GCA_016716525.1. Taxonomy (NCBI): domain Bacteria; kingdom Bacillati; phylum Chloroflexota; class Anaerolineae; order Aggregatilineales; family Candidatus Flexifilaceae; genus Candidatus Flexicrinis; species Candidatus Flexicrinis affinis. Next base: position 647,278 of record JADJWE010000002.1, on the reverse strand, counting down.
GAACCCGAGATTGCCCAGTAGCAGCGCCGCGTCCGGTTCGGTGCTGCTGGCGTTGGCGGCCAGAATCGGACGGCGATTATCAGGAATACCTTCGTTCGTGATGCGCCGCACCGACTCCTCGGCCCACGCCATGAGACGGGTACCGATACCTCGGCCGCGAAGGTCCGGGTGAACACGGGCATGGGTCATGTAGATCATCGTGCCGCCGGGTTCCGGCCACATCATCAGGCGCATGAAGCCGACCAACTGACGGCGAGAAAACGCGCCGATCATGCTGCCCGGCGGCGCGAACTGCATCAGCAGGCGGGCGCCGCGGAGGTCAGGCAGGCTTTCAAGCGTCGACCGCGGGTCGATCTGGTCGACCGGCGCACACGCAGCAATCAAGCGGCAGTAGGCGGCGGCGCGGCGCGGCCGAAGGGGACGGAAGTAAACACGTACGGCGGACCGTTGAGGCATAGCGCGCTTCCGGATTGGAACTACAGGTGCGTGCAGTATATCCCGTCCAACCTCCGGCCCAAACGGCTTTGTCACGCTTCGGACGTGTGTTACACTCCGCCCTCACGAATTGGACTACTGAAGGCTGGAGCAGGTGTGCCATGGCCGTTGTTGAGAAAACCTCCGTGATGGATCGCTACCATAAGTACATTTTTCCGGCAGTGGCGCCGATGTACGGCGACAATCCGCTGATCGTCGACCATGCGAAAGACCAGTATGTATGGGATGTCGAGGGTAATCGCTACCTCGACCTCTTTGGCGGTGTGTTGACGGTCAGCGTTGGCCACTGCAACGACGAAATCACCGAACCACGATCGAGCAGTTCCGCCGCTTGCAGCATACGAGCACGCTGTACGTCAATCCGTTGATGGTTGACGTCGCCGGAGTTCATCGCCGAGAAGGCACCGGGCCGTCTGCAGAAGCTGTTCTTCACCAACAGCGGCAGCGAGGCCAACGAGACCGCGATCCTCGCTTGCCCGCATGTACACCGGCAACATGGACATCATCACGCTGCGCCACGCCTACAGCGGCCGCACGCAGGCGACGATGAGCCTGACGGCGCACGGCTCGTGGCGCCTCGGCGGGGTGACCGACCCGTACATCCGGCACGTCAAGAATCCGTACACCTACCGCTTCCCGGCGAAGATGACCGAGGATGAGATCGTCGACTACTGCATCGCCGACCTCGAAGAGGTGATCGCGACGCTGACTGGCGGCAAGCTGGCGCGTTCATCGCCGAACCGATCCAGGGCGTTGGCGGGTTCATCACGCCGCCGCCGACGTACTTCAAGCGCGTTTACGACATCGTCAAGAAGCACGGCGGCCTGTTCATCTCCGACGAGGTGCAGACCGGCTGGACGCGCACCGGCCAGAAGTGGTTCGGCATCGAGCATTGGGGCGTCGAGCCGGACATCATGACGGCCGCCAAGGGCCTCGCCAACGGGTCTCCGATCGGCGCGACCATCGCCACGCCGGAAGTCGCCGACGCGCTCAAGGGCACGACGTTCTCGACCTTCGGCGGCAACCCGGTCACGATGGCGGCGGCGTTGGCGACTCTGAACTACATCGACGAGCATAACCTCGCAGCAGCACGTACGAGCAGGGCGAAGTGCTGATGCAGAAGCTAGAGGAACTCCAGTCCGAATTCCCGTTTGTCGGCGAAGTGCGCGGTAAGGGCCTCATGACGGGCATGGAGATCGTCGTGCCGGATGGCAGCAAGACGCCCGACGCGGCACTGACTCTGAAGATCATCGGCGCGGCGCGTAAGCACGGCCTGTTGATCGGCAAGGGCGGGCTGTATGGCAATGTCGTCCGCATCACGCCGCACATGAACATCGATCCGCAGGATATGCTGACTGGCATGGAGCTGTTGGGGCGCGCCCTCGCGGACGTCTCGAAGTAGGTCGTACATGGCGCAGAACCCCGCGCTCTCGTCTCCATCGATCCGCACGCGCGCGGGGATTCCGGTCCGAAGCAGCATCGCGCGCGGGTTTGCGCTGGTCGTCGTGATCCTGATGGTGAACGTCGCTGTAGCGTTTGTTCGTGTCGGCAGCGACGACCCGCTGTTGTCGGAGTCGACGTTCGGCCAACTGGCCGCGTGGATGGCTGGTCAGAGCGAGGAAGAAGCGCCGGAGTCGATCTTCGGTGCGCTGGCCAAGTCGTGGGCATCTGCGCGCGGCGAGGAGGTATTGGACGAAGCCGCGGCGGTCGACGCGATGCGCTGGCCTGTCGTACTGATTGCGGGGGCTGCGAGCCTTTATGCATTCGTCGGTTCGGTTTTTCTCCGCGCCGGGCGCTTTGGTTCCATCTGGCTCATGCTGTCGATGCATCACAGCATGTCGCTGCTGTTCTTGATCCCAGCTATCGACGGCGACATCACGCTGACGTTCAGCATCGTGTCGGTCTTCCTGACGGTGCTGGCCGTCGGCCTGTCCTCGCGGCATATCGGTCGCGTGGTCGGATTTCTGCTGGCGCTGTCCGTCCTGCTCGCAGGGGTCGAGGCACTCAAGGGCTTTGCACGCGCAAACGATTATGCGATCACCGTAGCCGTCCCCGGCTGGACCGCAACCGTGTACGATACGCCCGATGCCGCCTTTGCGGCCCTGCAAGCCGGGGAACTCGACGCTGTCTTCGGTGAATCGGGCCCGTTAGGAGAAGCAGGCGCTGGTGTCGACGGTGTGTCCGTGCTGACCACGCTCAGCCGCGACGAGTCGCGGATCGGCTTGCCCGTCAAGCCGATTATGCCGGGGCGGTTAGCGGTGGCAGTGCGAAACGAAGATGCCGCAACCGCGTCAGCGGCCGCGGAATTCGTAGGTCGGCCTGTCGGCACGATCGCCGGCGACCCGGCTGTCGAGTTCTTGAATGCACCACGGTCGTGGGTGCTGCTCGATCTCAAGATCTTCAACGACCTCAACCTGCCGCATTTGCAGAGCATCGCCGTGGCGTTCTTTCAGCCGGCTCGCCGCAACGGACCCGTGCTGCTGATGCGAATTTTGGCCGGCAACGCGCTCTACACGTGGAGCGAGGCCGCGCTCAGGTTCGCGTTCGCGACGCTCGGCTTCGTGCTTGGTGCGCTGTTCGCGCACTTCCGGCTGCTGGAACGCGGCTTGCTGCCGTACGTCGTCGCATCGCAGACCGTGCCGATTCTCGCCATCGCGCCGATGGTCGTGATCTGGTTGGGGGCGGGGCCGGCGTCGGTGGCGGTGATCGCCGCCTATCTCACGTTCTTCCCGGTGACGATCAACACCCTGCGCGGGTTGACGTCGCCCAAGGCAACGCAGGTCGAGTTGATGCGGTCGTACGCCGCGTCGCGCTGGACGATCTTCCTCAAGCTGCGGCTGCCGTCGGCCGTGCCGTACATCTTCACGGCGCTCAAGGTCAGCGCCACGGCCAGCGTCGTCGGCGCGATCATCGGCGAGCTGCCGTCCAGCATCCGGGACGGATTGGCGCGGGCGATCCTCGATTTCAGCAGTAGCTACAGCGAGGCCCATCGTGATGGCCGCGTCGGTCGGAATCGTATTCTTCGTGATTGTCAGCCTTGTCGAACGCGTCGCCCTGCGGCGCTTTATTCCACTCTACGTAAAGCCATGACTGAGACACCCGCAGTAATCCGCGCCCAAGGCGTCAACAAGATCTTCGCCGTCAAGAACGCCGATCCAGTCGTTGCGCTCAAAGACATCCAGCTCGATGTCAAGCGCGGCGAGTTCGTGTCGCTGATCGGCCCGTCGGGCTGCGGCAAGTCGACGCTGCTGCGCTTGATCGCCGACCTGCTGCAGCCCAGCAGTGGCGAGCTGGTGATCAACGGCAAAACGCCGCACCAGGCCCGCCTCGACCGCGACTACGGCATGGTGTTTCAGGCGGCGACCCTGTACGACTGGCGCACAGTCGGCAAGAACGTGCAGCTTCCGCTTGAGATCATGGGCATCGACAAACCGGAGCGCGAGAGCGCGCCGCCGAAATGCTCGAACTGGTCGAACTGGGCAAGTTCGCGAAGCATTACCCGTGGCAGCTTTCAGGCGGCATGCAGCGGCGTGGCGATCGCGCGCGCGCTGGCATTTCAGCCGGCGCTGCTGTTGATGGACGAGCCGTTCGGCGCACTGGACGAGTTCACGCGCGAGCGCATGAACCTCGAACTGCTGCGTATCTGGCAGGCCACACAGACGACTGTCATCTTCGTCACGCACAGCATCGCCGAAGCCGTGTTCTTGAGCAGCCGGGTGGTGGTGATGTCGCCGCGTCCGGGCCGCATCACGGCGGTATTGGATGTCGATCTGCCGTACCCGCGCACGTTTGAAACCCGCGAGCAGCCGCGCTATTTCGAACTGGTCACCGAAGTGCGCGAGCTCCTGCGTGATGCACACACCTTTGACGAATAGCGAAGTGATCAGGTGTCAGATGTCAGTTTCCAAGGGCGATCGAGTGACGATTGGCTATCCACGTTGCGGCAATAAAAGACTGACAACTGATGTCTGAAAACTGGAAACTCCAATGACGAAGTCACTTGAACGCCTCCGCTACTATCTGCCGACCATCGTCGTGGCGGTCGCAGTGTTGGTGTTGTGGGAAGTGCTGGTCACAGTGTTGAACATCCAGCAGTTCATCCTGCCCAAGCCGACGCAGATTGGCGGCCGGTTCTTCGAAGAGGTCAACCTGTTCGTGACCGGTCAGGGGTCGATCTTGTTTCAGGCGGCGGGCGCGACGTTCTACGAGGCGCTGGGCGGGTTCATCCTCGGCTGTGGCAGCGGGATCCTTGTCGCGCTGGTGACCGCGCGCTGGACCGTACTGAGTGAGGCGATGATGCCGTTTGCCATCGCCGCCAACAGCGTGCCGATCATCGCGTTTGCCCCGATCATGAACAACTGGTTCGGCCTGACCAACCCGGCGTCCAAAATGGCGATCGTGGCGATCATCGTGTTCTTCCCGACGATGATCAATACCGTGCGCGGACTGACGCTGATCGATCCCCGTCAGCTCGAGCTGAAGTGCGCTCGTACGCCGCCGGAGACTTCAAGATCCTGCGCGCACTGCGCATTCCCGAACGCCGTGCCGTACATTTTCTCGGCACTTCGGGTCGCCAGTCCCTTGAGCATGATCGGCGCCGTCGTCGCGGAATTCTTCGGCGGGCCGCGCGCGACGCTCGGCGTGTTCATCACGCAGGAGGCGTCCGGCTTCAACCGACCGCGCGTGGGCGGCGATCGTCATCGCGTCGCTGATCGGGATCGCGTTCTATTCGATAATCGTGTTCGCGGAACGCCGCCTCGCCCCGTGGGGGCACGCGCGAGACGGGCTAGGTTGGAAACAGAGAATTGACCGGTACCGACAATCCGGGAAGGACATCGCCGCCGCTTAACGACTGATCGAACCGATAGGTTCTCACCATTGCACCGCCACCCTCGGCCGGTTCGTACACGTCAACCGATTTCCCCTTGGGATAGATGACCCAAACCAAGCGCACACCCAGTTCGATGTAGCGCAGAGCCTTTCGATGTACAGAGTACGTGTCGCTATCGGAAACGACTTCCACCGCGAGGTCGGAGCGACAGGAAGGAAGTCGTCGTCAGGAACCTGCGGCAGGCGGTGTCGCGAGTAGTAGGCGGCGTCCGGTACGTAGAAGTCAGATGGCGTGATCTTGAAACCCCGTCGGTCGTAGCAACGAATCCCCAGACCACGTTCGTCTACAAACGCATCAAGGATGCGGGCAACCCGAGACCGCTACGAACGTCTGCTTCGCCTTTGAGGGAGACACCTCGATGACTTCTCCTTGGTGAAGTTCGTAAGTGACAGCATCGTCTTGACGCTCGACAAACGCGACAAACTCGTCGAGGGTCATTGTCTTTTCTGGGGACTCAAACATGGCTGGACCTCGGGCCTGTATGTTGAAAAGTATACCTCATGTCCGGGTAGGGGATGGCCGAAGTGGGCTTCCGCGACCCTGCGCTACGACGTCGATTACCTACGCTAGTCCGCGGTTACTGACACCTGACTCCGGACAGCTGGCGACTTCCACCTATCCCCGTACGAAGACGTAGCCGCCTTCGCCTTTGCGCCGCCACTCGTCAATCTGGCGATAGCCCATATGCTGGACGGCCTCACGCACGTCCGCAACAGTCTCAGATCGGAAGTCGCAACCTCTTGCATGCCGCTCCCGGACGTAAAACACCAGCCGCGCCTCGCGGCCGTACGTCAGCTCGAACTTCGCCGGCGCAGTGTGCCCGATCAGGGACAGCATTTGTACAGGGTTCAGCCGCGATGCCATGACAGCGTTCTCAGTCCACGTTCGACTGCAATCAGTGTACGACGACCTGATGCACTGCGAGGTGTGAAAAAGGTTTGTGCTGCATTTAGAGACGTATACAGAATCTGAACAGTCGCTAGGGTGCAGGCGCTGGCTCGCTGTGATGCCACATCCACGTGCAGAAGACCGCCACCGCACCAAGCACGTGCCACACCGCGTGGCCCTGAATCACCGAAGTCGGGTCGCACACCGTGCCGGTCAGATCGAGCACCCAGATCACCATGGCGACGGCGAACGCGCCGATGCCGGCCCAAAACCATGCGTAGCTCCGCGTTGGCCGCAGCACCTGCCACACCACCGCCTCGGCCAGCAGCGCGAGCGCCAGCACGATCCCGAACACGTACCGGCGCGTGTCCGGCACGCCGATCTGTACGGATCGTCAGCGTGAGGTTGAAGACCACTGATCAGCGCAGTCGTCGTGAACGACCAACGGTACAGCCGCTGCAGGGCGTAGATCAGGAGCAGGGCGGCGAACAGATACATGCCGAGGATGTCGAAAAACTGGCCCCACGAACGTCAGCGAGCCGTGGTAGAACGCGCTCCCAACGCCGATTACGATTGCGCTCAGGCCCATCATGATACGGTGGCCGGTGCCGAAGATCACGCCAACCGCGACCTGTCCGGCGGTCACCAGCATCCACGCGCCGGGGATGACGTACGCCAGCGACGACACCGCGTTGACCGGTTGACGGATCGACTCGGTCGTCAGCGGCGCTTCGCAGAAACATGCCGTCGGCAGGCACGTGGCCGGGCGCATCGCGTCCCATGTCGACGCCGGCACGAGGCTCAGGCCGGCGAGCGTGACAATGATCAACAGCGCCGACACCAGTCCTGTGACAAGTAGATCGCGGGTGGAAATCGACAAGGCGTACCCCTTATTCGCGCGTGTGCCGCCTCAGTTTAGCCTCGATTGTCAGGATTGGACAATGGGCCGCGGCAATTCTTGTGCACACGAGATTTTGGCACTTGTCACCAGATTCGATAGATTATGGCGTTGAGGAGGCGCGATTCGTGTTTCCTGCAAGGCCAACTCTTTCCAGGGGGAGTTCTATGCGTAAGTTTAGTGCAGTGCTCGCAGTTGTTATGTTGGTTGCTTTGCTCGTGGGCGGTACCGCCGGCGCGCAAGACCTCGTGCCCGTTCGCCTGCAGCTGCAGTGGGTCGCCCAGTCGCAGTTCGCCGGCTATTATGCGGCGTTGGCTCAGGGCTTCTATGAAGAAGAAGGGACTCGACGTCACGATCCTCGAAGGCGCCGTTGAAATCGTGCCGCAGCAGGTCGTCGCATCGGGTGCGGCCGAATTCGGCATCGCGTGGGTGCCGAAGGTGCTCGAGAGCCGCGAGGCTGGCGCCGATCTGGTCAACGTCGCCCAGATCTTCCAGCGCTCAGGCACATTGGAAGTGTCGTTCGTTGACGCCGGCATTACGTCGATAGCGGACATGGCGGGCAAGCGCGTCGGCACGTGGGGCTTCGGCAACGAGCACGAGCTGTTTGCCGCGCTGCGCGCCCAACGACGTCGGCACGGGCCATGCTGCAGGATCATCTTCACCACCGAGTCGTTCCTTGCCGAGGAAGGCAACGAAGATATCGCGATCAAGTTCATCCGCGCCTCGATCAAGGGCTGGATCTTCTGCCGTGACAACTTCGACGAGTGCGTCGACATCGTGCTGGACAACGGCCCGACGCTCGGTGAAGGCCACATGCGCTGGCAGCTCAACGAGATCAACCGCCTGATCTGGCCGTCGCCGGATGGCATTGGCATGCTGGACGAAGACCTGTGGGCGCAGACCGTCGCGGTCGCCATCGACGGCTCGGTCATCAGCGAAGAGCCGAGCGAAGGCGCGTTCCGCACCGATCTGGTCGAGGCGGCGCTCGAGTCGCTGGCGATGGATGACATGGTCGACGTCACCGGCGAAGAGTGGGAGCCGATGGATGTTGAGATCACGCCGGGCGGCGAATAAACCGCACGGGTGTCGTGTGCTGCCGCGTGCTGTGGGAGCAGGCTAAACCACACAAGCGCGCAGGACACAGAGGAAAGTGTGATACTTCCTCCACCGAGGAGGGGTAGGTTTTACGGGGGCGGCCGTGCGGTCGCCCCTTCGTCTGGCTAGGCTATAGCGATTGCCGCTTGATGTCGCGAAATGACCCCATCGCGTTCGTGAAGGATGTCCCTGAATGGTTAACGAACCCGCTGCCGCCTTCGTCCGGACGCGACAACATGGTTCAGCTACGCATTTTCTTGCGTTCTTTGGCCTCCGGATCTCACTCATCGGGCCGACTATGCCGTTCCTCGGCGCGAAACTGAACCTGACGTTCACCGAGATCAGCTATCACTTCACGGTCTCGTCGGTCGGCATCATCATCGTCAGCCTGGTCGCGGATAGAATCGTCGCGCGCGTGGGCAGCGACCGGATGGTGTGGGTCGCGGCGGTGATGGTCGGGATCGGCCTTTTGGGCGTGGCGTTCGGCGGATCGCTGCCGGTGACGAATCGCGTCGATGTTCGTGTTCGGTTGTGCGATCGGCTCGGTCTTCATGGTCGCCAACGGCCATATCGGTCGCTGCCGGCCCACATGCGGCCAAGCGTATGCCGAGGCCAACATCATCGCCGGCCTGCCGATGATCGCCGGGCCGATTTTGGCGGGGATGATCGCGCGCTCGCCGTTGGGCTGGCAAGCCATTCCGCTCATTCCGCTGGCTGCCGTCGGGCTGTACCGGATGCTGTTCGCCGGGTTGGCGATCCCGGCGCCGGCGACAGCGCCGGCCGAAACGTCGGCGACGGCGCGCCGCGCACGAGTCGTGCCGCTTCCGGCCGCATTCTGGTTCTTTGCGGTCCTCGCGTTTCTCGCCATCGGCATCGAAAACCTCATCTCCGGCTTGGGCGCGACGTATTTCTCGACGGTCGTGAAGCTCGACCCGGAGCACGTCGGCGTCGGTGATGAGCGCGCGTGTTCGCGGTGGCGATCGCTCGGCCGCATCATCGGGCGGCTTGCTGGATGTCATGCCCGACTCGCGCGTGCTGCTGCTGGCCTTCGTATGGGTGCTGATGACGTTTCCGCTGTACTGGCTGGGCACACACCCCGCGCTGAACATCGCCGGATTGTTCCTGATGGGGCTGGGAGTTGGCAACCTCGGCCCGTTGAGCGTCTCGAGCGGGATGCAGGTGGCGGGGCCGGCGGCGAACCGGGCCAGCGCGCGCTTCGGGATGATCGCGTCGCTGTCCGTGATCAGCACGGTACAGGTCTTCGGCGGCCTGTCCGACGCGTTCGGCATGCAGAGCGCGTATACGCTGCTGATGGTCTTGGCGGTCGCGGCGATCGCGCTGGCGTCAAGGGCGGGCCGGTTCCGCGGCGCGCCGGCGTGAGGCGACGGACGGAAGGGGTTATTGCGACACAGACCACGCGCGGCAACTCCTGACTACCGGCATCCCGACGCCATGCCAACGGTACTGGCCGGGTATGGTTATCCGGCGTTACGCTTCGGGTGATTGACCCGCATCATCTCCACGCCAGCGTCCATTGAACGGGCTGTTGTCGGATTGGATCGGTGACATGTTCAATGAACCTCTTGTCTAGATGCCTGTTAGTTACCTTGTTCGGCATTGTGCTGCTCGGCCTGTCAAAAGCCCAGCCGACCGTGCCATCCACGCCCGTGACGACGCCAACACCCACTGGCGGCGGCGGGCAATCGGCTTTCGATTCGCAATCTGAAGTGAAAATCCTCAACAGTCTATTCGCAGGCGAATGTTCGCCACTGTGCTATATGGGACTCGAGCCCGGGGTTACTACCGCGACGGAGATTGTGTCATCCCTCGAACAGAGCAACACAGCATACCACTTTGAGTATGGCGTGATTTACTGGGAACCTGAGCTGATCGCGGGGGTCAACGATGGAGTCGATCCATTCGGATTTACTATTACCGTCGGAGAAGATGATCAACGCACCGTGATTCAAGTTGCCGCTCCGATAGGTGTCCGCGTGAGCGCAATCCTGCAGGTTTTCGGTGCGCCAGAGGTCGTAACGTATCAATTCCCCATGTACTTAGTTGGGTATCCAGACTTGGGCCTACTGTTTTTTGTAGACGCAACACAGAACACCCAAAGAGCTAGTTATTTGTTTCTGACTGAGCCTGAGAACCGAGTCGGTATGCCAAGTCATCCCCCCGGCACACCAGTGACCCAAGAGTGCGCAACATACGATGTGGCCCCATGTATCGCGCCGACGGCGACGCCGACCGCCGTTTCTACATCTGCCGACATGGACGAACAGTCGCTCTCAACCGAAGGGCAGGCGCTGCTGAACCTGTTCAGCGGGCCGGACTGTCAGCGAAACTGTTTTCTCGGCATCCAGCCGAATGTCACGACCGAGCAGGAGTTAGTCGATTCTCTCGTAAGCGCGAGTATCCAGTACTATGTTCTGCCTGGTCAGATTCAGTGGTACGCCCCTGACTTGCCACTCCTATTCTCAGATTCAGCGATCGACGTACACATCGTGTCAGGCATGGTCGACCAATTGAATGGCCGCCTCGATACAACCGTAGACGTCGTCGTTGAAGTATTCGGTTCACCGCCAGTCGCAACGATACATGACACCGCGAAAGCGGCGACTCCAGATCTTATCGTGATCGCGTACCCGGAATTGGGTCTTGCGTTCTATGTGGATCGGCTGGCCGGTAGCAATGACGCCATTTCGTTTTTCAACCTTGCGTACCCGGGACATGGGTACAGTTGGGCCGAGGATCCCCCGGGCGAGCCACTCGTTCAGGACTGTCCGACGTATGGGACCTGGCCGTGCATGGTGGCTACAGCGACGTCGACGCCGTAGAAATGGTAAGTACGTCGCCCAAAGCAGACCTCACCCCCGACCTCTCTCCAACTGGAGAGGGGAGAACGACTCGCGCCGGACACGAACGCCCGTCCCCCTCAGGGCGAGGGATAGCGGAGCGCAGCGTGGCGGAGTGATCTCAGCAGCGGAATAAGCACGGTGTGGTAGGGACGCCATACATGGCGTCCGCGAACGCGATCGGCCCGCCGCCACCGGACGCGATATATCGCGTCCCTACGAGTAGGCGGTCGGTGCGCCAAGCGTAACGACACCCCCGGCCAGAACAGACCTCACCCCCGGCCCCTCTCCCGAGGAGAGGGGAGAAACACACGCCGGATTTGAAAGCCCCTCTCCGAGGCGGAAAGGGGTTTGGGGTGAGGTTCGTTCGAGAGGGCGCAGCGACGCGGGGTGAGGTCGGGTACTTACACCTGACTCCTGCCTACTGACCACTCTCCACCAAGCGCTGATCCTTGAAGAAGTCCCAGATTTCGTGGGTGAGGTGGATGTCGTGCGTGTTGTTCCCGGCGATGCGCTCCGGCACGACATCCACGCCCGGCCAACCGTGCCCACCACCCATCACGGCGTAGAACGTCACCGGCGCGCCCGCGCACTCCACGAAGTCGAAGCGGATGACGGCCGTCAGCTCGTCCGCCCGCGGATACTCGAATCGCTCGGTCAGGGTCGGATCGCACCCGTTGCGCGAGGCCCAGAAGCTCACCGATTGCAGCACGTTAAGCGTCACGGCGAGGTGGCCGGGGGGCGGGCATGTGCGTGATGCCGTCCCACGAAATGCTGATGTCCTCGGTGCCGTGCTCGATCAGCATCGGGCGCGGCGGACTGACAAGGCACGGCGGTTGAAACTCGGGGTACATCAGCGCGCCGGCCACGGCGAACGCGGCAAAGCGGTTGACGGTTGGCTCGCAGGCCATCCGGTAGGTCATGAATCCGCCGTTGCTGAAGCCGGTCAGGTACACGCGTGCCGCGTCGATGTTGAGGTCGACGGCGAGGTCGTCGATCAGCCGGTCGAGGAAGCGCACGTCGCTCACATAGTTGTACGGCGTTTCGCCCGTCACGCCTTCGAGGTAGTTCCACTGGTTGTCGACGCCGTCGGGGAACACGGCGATGAAGCCTTCTTCTTCGGCAATCGGCGTCATGGCGGTGATGGCGGCGAATCCGGCACCGGTGTCGGGCCGGCCGTGCAGCGCGACGACCACGGGCAGCGGCGCGTCGGCGGTGTAGGCTGTCGGCACGTAGGCGATGAATGTGCGCGGCGGCACGAGCACGTCGGGCGGATCGACCGGATCGACCGGCAGGCGGCCCGCCAGCAGTTCACCGAGCAAGGTTACGCCGTCGTGCAGTGGGTTGAACCCGCCGGTGATCGCGTAGTCGCCGGAGCGCGGCCATTCGTGCCCGGCGCTCGGCAGCAGCATCGCCGTCACTTGGCCGTCGATCGGGCAGCCTTCGAACACGACCGACTGACCGGTCTGCGTCGAGTCCGGGTCGCAGCCCGCGCGTGACGCCCAGAACTTGGCCGTCTCGTCAAAGCCGCCGCGGCGGTTGGGCGTGCCGTCCGGGCGGGGCAGGGTGTCGAAGGTCGTGCCCAGCGGCTCGTAAATCGAGTCGAGCGCGCCGAACACGAGCAGCATGCGCGTATCGATCCGCGCCTCGGCGCAGCGTTCCAGCGTGTGCGACCACACCACCGACGCGACCAGCATCGCCGTGTCGAGTTCGGTCTCAGCTTCGCACAGGATGCGCTGGAGCAGGGTGCCGCCGGTGTCGAAGGCTGCCGCGTTGATCGAACCGGTGCTGTGGGTAGCGGTCACGTCGGCGACGACCGCGTCGAAGAACCCGACGTCATCGACCGGATCGCCAGTGCGCGGCAGGCCGGACTCGCGCCCGCCGTCCTCCCAACTGCCGTTGACGGCGTTCGGGTACGCGACGATCCAGCCGTTTTCTTGCGCGGCGGCATTTAGGTGCGTGAACGCCTCGATCGACCGAGCCGACTGGAATCGGCCGTGCAATACGACGACAAGGGGCGCATCGGCGGGCAGGTCATCCGGCGCGAACAGCACGTACTGACGCTCGACGCCGCCGACGTCCACGGTCGTCAAGGTGCCGGTCAGGTACGGGCTATCCTGTGCAGCAGCGCCGGTCGCTGCCAGCAGTGCGATACAGACAATCAGGGTCAGGGCGCGGAACATCGGCGGGCCTCCCGGTAGGGCCGGACACATCCGCACGAGTATAGAACGACAGCCAGTCGCTAACCGGAACCTGACAGGCTTCCGCGCCGGTCCTAACAGTAATCCGGTCTAATCGCCTGAGGCGAGCGAGGGCTCAGGCTCGACATAGGTCGGCACGCGCAGCACGACGAACGCCTGAATGAGCGCCGTCACCGCCAGCGCAGCCCGTCCCCCGGCGCTGATCACGACCGTGAGCGCCAGCGCGAGCAGCATGATCCAGCACGCCGCGATGGCGATGGTCTTGGCGCGTGCGGTGAGGCCTTTGCCTTGCATGAACGTGTGGAAGTGCTTGCCGACGAACGGGCGCGTCACGAGCCACTGGTACCACCGCTCCGACGCCCGCCCGAAACACAGCGCCGCGAGGATGAAGAAGATCGTGGACGGCAGGCCGGGCACGACCGTGCCAATCAGCCCGACGGCCACGAACACGAAGCCGAACGCGATTAACGCGTATCGAACCGGGGCGGAAAGCGGCTTGAACAAGGTCGAGTGCGGGGTTGTGTCGTTCACGGTAGGGTCGCTCCTTCAACTGCGTGGTGAAATTCGTGCGTGCTGGCGGCGTCTGTCCAACCCGCCGCATTTTGCCGGACGAGGCCGGCGAGGACGTCGATCCAGTCGGGGTTGGCGTTCAAGCATGGAGCGAGCGTGAAGTCGTGCTCGCTGCCGCCGGCCTCGACAAATGCCTCGCGCCCCTCGTTGCCGAGTTCGTCCAGCGTTTCGAGGCAGTCGGTGGTGAACCCCGGCGAGAACACCAGCACCCGCCCAGCCTTTTCGTGGGCGAGCTGTTCAATCGTGCCGTCGGTGTACGGCTCAAGCCACTTCTCCGGCCCGAACCGCGACTGGAAACTCACGCGCCACTGGGACTCGTCCCAGCCCATGGCCTCGGCAAGCAGGCGGGCGGTCGAATCGCACTGCGCTCGGTACGGGTCTCCGGTCTGAATGTAACGGTTCGGGATCCCGTGGAACGTGAGAATGGTGACGTCCGGCGGCGCGTCCATGGAATCGATTTGTGCGGTGAGATGGCGGCACATCGACTCGATGTAGCCGGGGTGGTCGAAGTAAGGCTCGACAAAGCGCAAGGTTGGCACGAAACGCTTGCGCTCGTTGAACAGCGGGCACCGGCGGCCGGCCGCGCCTTGATATGCGCCGTCGTAGATCGACGCTGTGGTGGTCGAGCTGTACTGCGGGTACATCGGCAGCACGACGATGCGGTCGATCCCGCGCGCCTCCAGCCCACGGATCGCATCGATCAGGCCGGGTTGGCCGTAACGCATGCCTAGGACGACCTCGAACGCGTCGCCCAGCCGCGCTTGCAGCAGTTCGACCTGCTGGCGTGAATAGACCAGCAGCGGCGACCCTTCATCGGTCCAGATACGCGCGTACAGCTTCGCCGACCGGCGTGGGCGGGTGCGCAGGATGATCCCGTGCAGTACGGGCTGCCACGCCAACGGGTGATAATCGATGACCCGCATGTCGGATAGAAACTGCCGCAGGTACGGGCGCAAGGCATGCGGAGTCGGTGCGGTCGGGGTGCCAAGCTGCCCGACTACGACGCCGACTTTCGACCGTGAGACCGTCATACGCGTTAACTCGATGGGTGACGACTCGAACATTATATCGGTAAATGTCCAAAGATCTACATGAATCTATAGAAAATCGTGCGATCCCGATGACTTCTGTCATGTTGTCGCAGCGCGCATGGGTCCGGACGCAATTCACAAAACTTGTGCAAGTAACGTTGCGCTACAATGTGTATGCTGTTGAGTAGCATCCGCGACGACGGGTGCTCGGGACCTGATGAATCGTACGCTAACGCTTCCAACGCGCCGCGCCACCCTCGTCTTTGTCGTACTGATCGCCATTCTGGTGATCAGCAGCGAACTGATGTTCAATTGGATTCGCTCCACCGAGACCGACTCTGCGGAGCTGTTCGGCCACCTCAACGAGATCATTACCCCGCTTGACGATATCGCCTTTATGGCGGACCGCTTGATTGATGCCGGGGAGAGGGAGACTGCCAGCTTGCTTGCGGTGATGCAGCGCGAGGCAGATCAGATCGGCGAAGTCACCTCGCTGGTCGACATCCTCCCCGATACGAGCGACTTCCGCGAGATGTTCCAGCTCGAAGACTTGCAGGCGCGTCCGCGCATCGAGGCCGTCGTTGCGGCCATTGAACGGTTGAGCGCGTTGCCGATTGGCGAGGTCGATGCCGAAAATCCCGACGTCCTCCTGCTTCAGGCGCAGACGCCGGGACTCACTGCCGATCTCATCGCCTATGCTCGGAGTCAGCGCGCCGAATTCTCGCAAGTATCGGGCCTGCAGCAGGTCATCAACATCGCGCGTATTGTCGTTATTGTGGTCGCCATCGGCGGCTACGCGGTGTTCGTTCACTATCCGCTGCTGGATCGCGTGGAGGGGCAGACCGAGTCGTTGGCCGCTCAAGTTGAGCAAGTTTCGCGCTCGGAAGCGGCGCTGCGCGAACAGAAATCCATGTTCGAGTCCGTACTGCGCACGACGCCCGGCTTCGTATTCGTTTACGACGTACTCAAAGATGAGCTCGCTTTTTCGAGCCAGTCGATGTGGTCGTTCTTCGGCTTTGACGAACAGACGTGGAACGAGGTCAATTCTTCCCAAACGTTTGACTTCGTGATGGAAGACGATCGCTGGAAAGTCTTCGACGCACTGGCGCGGCTTGTCCAGGTGACGAACACGCGTCGTTCGAAGCGCGTTCGCGCGACGCACAAGGAAATCTGCGCTGGTATCAGACCGAGATCGTCCCGTTTCGTATGGAAGGCGGCACGCTCGCGCAGATCGTCGGTACGGTGACGGAACACACCGAACTCAAAAAAGCGTATGCCGAGCGCGAGCAGCAGACAAGGCTCCTCGAGCAGGTGACATATGCGGCGCCGGAGATGATTTATCTGCTCGACACCGGCACGCGCCGGACGATCTATCAGAACGTCGATGTGCGTGAACTGCTCGGCTACCCAAAGAATCGGTGGGACGCTTACGATCCCGATCCTTTCGACCATCTTGTCCATCCGGCGGATCTCGAACGCAAGCAGGCTCACTTCGCGCGGCTTGTCGCGTCTGAGGCGACGACGAGGTGCTCGAGCTCGAGTTCCGGATGCGTGCTGCGGACGGGAAGTGGAGGACGATTCGCTCGGCCGATCGGGTGTTCAGCCGTGATGCATCGGGACGGGTTGCTACACATGTCGGCGTGCTTCACGACATTACAGACTGGCGCGAGGCCGAAAAGCGGGCGTTCGAACTGCGTCTTGAACGCGAACGCATGCGCGTCAACGCCGAATTCATCGCCAACAGCAGTCACGAACTGCGCACGCCGCTGACCGTGATCAGCAGTGCGGCCTATGTCATGTCCCGGGCGGATGATCCGGCCATCCGTAAGGGGCGGCTGTCCGAGATCGAACAGCAGATTGTGCACTTGACGAAGCTCGTCGACGATCTGCAGACTCTCGCGTCGTTGGACGCCGGGCCGATGCACGCGCTGACCGAGGTCGACCTCAACGGCGTGGTTCGTGATGCGTTAGCCGTCGTCGGTGCGATCGGATTGCGTGTCCCTCCACAGCTTGACCTGGCCCCGTCCCTGCCGCCAATCGTGGGTGATCAACACCTGCTGACACAAGCCTGCCGTCACGTCATCCAGAACGCCTACCTCTTTTCTCCGGCCGACAAACCAATCGAGATCGCACCCACGCAGCGCCTTCGCACGTCTCTGTCAGCGTAACCGACTTTGGGTCCGGAATCGCGCCCGAGGATATTCCGCACATCTTCGATCGCTTATAAGGCCGACAAAGCGCGCAGCGGGGCGGTACGGGTTTGGGCCTCGCGATGGTCAAGAAGATCGTCGAGACCCACGGCGGGACGGTCGACGTCCGTTCATCCCCGCAAGGCAGTACGTTTGAACTGGTATTCTTGATTCAACCCGAGCGCGGTATCAGACGCGCCCCGGCAGAACTTGCAGACCGGCTGGAGTTAATCGGCCACGCGCGCGCGCCCGCGCCCCGCACGTTTGGCGGCATACAACGCGCGATCCGCTGCTGCCAGCAGCTCTGCCACAGTGATTCCGTGGTCGGGGCTGTAGCTCACTCCAGCGCTTGCCCCTACGACGACCGAAAGCTCCTCGATCTCGTCGCCCGCGGCGTCAATCAGGGTTTGAATCGTGCCGAGAGCAGCCTCTTGTGACTCGATTGGCGCGAGCATCACGGCGAACTCGTCGCCACCCTAGCCGGGCGAGCAGGCCGTGCCCGCGGACGGCGTCGGCAAAGCGGCGCGCGAGGACACGCAGCACGGCGTCGCCGGCCGCATGGCCGAACTTGTCGTTGACAGGTTTGAAGGAGTCTAGGTCAACGATTGCCACGGCGATCTGTACCTGAACGCCGCGGGTGAGCGTTTCCTGAAGCGCACTTTCGAACGCGGCACGATTGGCGAGACCGGTCAGGAAGTCGTGGCTGCTTGCATGCTTGCGACCCTCAAGCTCATGCATCATGTGCGTCAGGGCGCTGCTGAGCTGGCTCACTTCAGCGAGCCGCGAGTGTACCGGCAGATCGGTCAGGTTTACGCCGGAAGCGGCGAGCTCCGCAGCCTGTACGACTTGTAAGAGCGACCGCATTAGTCGGCCTGTCGCGACCCACACCAGCGCTGCGACGACGACGCCCGCGGCGAGCCCGACAAGCAAAATGGGCGCCTGAATGAGCGAGGCTGGCGCCAGCGCAATCGATTCGGTCTGTCGCACTACGACCGTCCAGCCAAGCCCAGGATACGCCTCATATCCGGTGTCGCTGACCGCGGCGACCGCATAGCGGACTCCATCCGGCCACTCAGACAGCCAATAGGTCGGATTGTCGTTGGCGAGTCGCGGCGCATATAGTTCGGGATCCACGACCGGCAGGGTCTCTACGGCACCCGCGCCCACGTCATCCAAACTCATCAGCAAGCGGCCGTCCCGATTGACGATCATCACATCGAGATCGCGCAGCACGCTGTCACTGCCGTTGTCTACCCGGAACGACGACGTCAGGTCACGCGCCCATTCCCAGCTCAAGTGCGCGCCCAGTACGCCCAACAGCGTGCCATCCGGCGCTTTGACCGGCACGGCGAAGTCGACAAACCGCAGTGGCGTGTTCGGATCGACTTCGAGAACGCGCGCCAACAGGACTGCATCGCGTACGTCGCCCACGAACATACCTGTCAGACCGCCGATGAACCACGGACGCGCCGCGACCGACTCGCCCTCCAGAAGTCCATCCGAGCCGGCGATGATCGTCCCAGTCGTGTCTGTGAACCCGATCCACGAGTAGTAGCGATACGTACCCTTGAGCTCGTTTAGCAGATCCCGACGATCCTCTACTGACGACTTCGGATCGTTCATACGCCGAAGCCCCGCCGTGAATTCGACATCGCGCCAGCGCTCGTACATTTCACGGTCGAGCAGGTCGGCGATTTGCTGCGCGGTCGAGACCAGCGCGGTGCCAACGGTGGCGGTCAGCTGCGCACGGGCGACCTGCCCGGTGATCACGGCCACTAGCGCGCCGACAAGCACGGTGCCGATGCCGGCGAGCGCCGCCAAACGCGACCGCAGGGACGTGCGAGCTGGCCACAGTCGAGCGAGTAGAGCGGGCGAACTCTCAGGCATTGAGCAGTGCGCTACCGGTCAAGGTTGTCGTTGACAGCCGTGCAGGCAGCAACAGCAGGAACGTGCTGCCTTTGCCAATTTCGCTCGACACGTCGACCAATCCGCAGTGCAGTTCGGCGATCTTACGGACGATGGCGAGGCCGAGACCAGCGCCCGTCGACGTACGTGCCGGCGACGCCTTTGTGAACCGGTCGAAGATGTGCGGCATTTTGTCTGCGGAGATGCCGGTCCCATTGTCGGATACGGCAATGACGGCCGATTCGCCGACGACTCCCGCTTCTACCCGAATCGTCCCGCCGTTGGGCGTGTACTGCGCGGCGTTCTCGATCAGCCGGTGGACCGCGCTGCGCAGCAGCTCGAGATCGGCTTTGATGTACGCGTCATCACAGTCCACGATCAGTGTGTGTCCGCGCACCTGAATCAATTCGTCAAGCTCGTCAGGGAGCGGTTGGACTGCGCTCTGCAGCGAGATGCTGGATATGCGCATCGTCTGCAGCGAGTCGAGTCGCGTCATGAACTGCAGCGACTCGATGATTCGGCTGACGCGGTGGATTTGCACGCTGACCTCGGCGAGCTTCTGGCTGCGCTTGACCGGGTCGCTGGTACGTTCTGCGATATAGAGCGCGGTGTCCATGATCGTTAGCGGCGTGCGCAGATCGTGGCTGGTGTCGCCGATGAAGCGCTCCAGCATTCGGACCTTTTCCTGCTCCAGTCGCAGTTCCATGCTGCGCTTGTTGGCGACCGCGCGCTGGGTGATATCGCGTAGGACCATCAGCGTACCGCGTGGCCTGCCGGAAACCTCGATGGGCGAGATGCGCACGTCATAGGTCGCGGGATGCCCGGCCCGTGGGATTTCGACTTCGAACGTCGATTCGCTGCGCTGCACAAGTTGAGCGAACACATTACCCGGGACTTCGCACAGCTTGGCGCCAATCAGCTTGCCGCGCTCCACGCCCGCGAGGCGATGTGCCGCCGGATTGGCGGCGGTAACCCGTTCGTCCTGGTTGATCACCAGCATCGGGTCTTCCATGCTGTTGAACGCCGCGTCCAGCGCCATCGGCACGAGGCTGGACACAATGTGCCGATAGAGCGCATAGCCGACGATCCCATCGGCGACGACGAAGCTGACCGGCACCAGAATCGGGACGCGCTGATCGCCCTGCAGCACGCCGCCGGGGATGTTGAACACGACTAGAGTCAGCATCGTGACCAGCATCAGCATGTATTCGGTGGTACGCGTTTGACCCTTGCGCAGCAGCCCGCGTACGCAGAGGATGAGCACCAACAGGATCATCAGGTAGCTGTAGCCGGTGTGCAGGTGCCAAGCCGGGCCATGCTCAATGATTTCGATCATCAATGAGCCGACCGGCAGTCGTTCCCACGACCGGAAAAACAAAAGGTGGCTGTCGTTCGTCCACAAGGCGGTCATTGCGATGATCGGCACGACCACAAGCACGCCAAACCACCAGCGGTGTTTGCTGACCGACACGCCCTCGATCTGCAGCACGATCATGAGGAACAGCACGGCGATGAACGCGTGGCTCGTGAAGCGGATCCGCGCGGCGATATATGCGAGCTCGGGCGATGGCGTCGTCCAGACGATGCAGTACATCAGGCTGGCCAGCGCGGCACCCGCCGACAGCACGGCATAGGTGTACATCACCGGCGCGTCGTGGCGTTGGCGCCAACCAAAATACGCCAGCCCGGCGCTGAAGAGCACCCCGGCAAGGGTGAAGATGTAAACGATACCGTACAGGTCAGTCATGAGCCGCTGCGGGCTGCGCACAATTCGTTACCGGTATTGTAAGCCGCTGCTGACCTATGGTGTGTGTAGGTTTGCGCGGCGTCGCGTATCCGGTTACAGCGGTATGGCGCTCTACATGAGTCTCGACCCGCTTGACACGGCGCCGGCAGGTGAGTGGTACAACGGCAGCTTAAGGGTGAACGTGCTGCCTGCCCCCGGCGTACTGAAGACGTCGATCGTACCTCCGTGCAGCTCGGCGACCTTGCGTACGATACTGAGACCGAGGCCAGCGCCAAGAGATGATCGCGCGGCATCACCCTTGGCGAGCCGTTCGAAGACGAGGCGCAGGTTGTCCGCAGCGATTCCGACGCCGTTGTCGGTCACGGTGATGACGGCATGATCGTCGGTTGGCAGACATCGAATCTCAATACGTCCGCCCGGCGGTGTATACAGCGCCGCGTTTCCGATCAGGTGGTGCAGAGCGATTCGTAGCAGCTCGGGATCGCCGCGGACGGTGGCATCCGAACATTCAGTTACGAGCGTATGACCGCGCGCACGTATCAGGTCTTCTAGTTCGCTCGTCAGCGGAACGACGGTTTGCTTCAGCGGAACGGCGGAGACAGCCGCGGCTCCAAGCGTGTCGAGGCGGGTCATCAGATGCAGCGTGTCGATAATGCGGGTAATGCGGCCGATCTGCGACACGATCTCCTCAAGCCTTGCGGCACGCTTGGCAGGGTCATCGGCCCGCTGCGCGAGGTAGGCGGCAGTCTGCATGATGGTGAGGGGCGTGCGCAGGTCGTGACTGGTGTCGGAGATGAAACGCTCCAACAACCGCACCTTCTCGGTTTCCAAGCTCAGCTCGAACGATTGGCGCACGGCGACGATGCGTTGGGTGATGTCACGCATGACCACCAGCACCGCGGGTCGCGATCCGGCGTCGGTGATGGGCTGAACCTGAATGTCGAAGGTCATCGGCTGACCATTGATCTGGAAGGTCACTTCGACATCGCGACCCGGTACGGCCTCGGCACTTTCGACAAGTCTAGCGCACGCGGCTTCGAGCTGATAGCCCTTGACCGCACTCGTCGCCGGGCCAAACAAATGCAAAGCCGCCGGATTGGCCGAAACGACCCGCCGGTCGGCATTGAGCACGAGAACCGGATCGCGCATGGTGTTATACACGTATTCAAGCGCGATCGGCACGAAACCGGATCGGCGATAGCGGTGCAGGGCATATCCGTAGACTGTGCCTGCCGCCACGAGACTGATCGCCAGCAGGTTGGTGGTCCACGTGTTGAGGAGCAATATGCCCACCGGCAGGTTGACGATCACGATGGTCAGAACCGTCAGGACAATCAAGAGGTATTCGACGGCGTGCGGTTCATTTTGGCGAAGCGAGCCGCGCAGGCCGATCAGCAGTGCAGCACCGATCATTGTATAGCTGTACAACGTGTGAAGGTGCCAGCCCGGGCCGTGCACGACCTGATCGTAGCGCAGCATTCCGATGCCGAGCAATCGCCACGATTGAGCGAACAACTGGTGATATTCGTTGCTCCATACCGATGCAATAACAATCAGGGGTACCGCAAAGATTCCGGCAGCATGCCACGGGCTGAGCATCCATTTTCCGCGGTCGAATTGCATGACCGAGATGAGGAAGACGACCGGCATTATGGCTTGGGTGGTAAAGCGCAGGTGCGCTGCAGCCCATGCCACGCCGTCGGAAGGCGTCGTCCACAGGATGCAATACAGGATACAAGTGGCGCTCACAAGCGCCATGAGAACTGAATAGGTGCGAATCGTCGTCAGGTCCCGGCGATAGGGCCACGCGAACCACGCGACCAAAGCAGAGAAGATCGCCCCGGCAAGGGTGAATATGTAGACGATGCCGTACAAATCGGTCATGGTTGCCCGTTCGAACTGCGCAAGTAGACGTAATGCAGATTGTAATTCAGAACTGGCCGTTGTGTGCTGATTTGTGCAATAGCTCTCAATCGCCACCGTTGCTAGAATCCGGCCGGCGAGAACGACCGTAAAGGATAGCGCGATGCCGACCGATCAACAGCCCGACTCGTGGGTGCTGCACACGGAAAATACAACCTACGCGGTCGGCCTGAACGCCGCCGGCCAGCTCGTGACGCGCTATTGGGGCCGCCGACTCGACCGGGTCGAGGACATCCCGCCTGCGCAAGACCTCGGCCGGTGGGCGAGCTTCAGCGACCGCGGTACGCTGAATCAGCTCGAATACCCGGCCTACGCCGGCCCGAATTACGTCGAGCCTGCGCTCAAGATCACCCAGCCGGATGGCGTGCGCGATACCGTGCTGAAGTTCGAGTCAGCAGACTGCGAGGAAGGCCTACTTGAAGTCGTATTTAGGGACGTCCACTACCCGCTAAAGGTGAGCATCAATTACTGGGCACATTTCGGCTTCGATCTGATCGAACGATGGGTCGAGGTTCGCAACGAGGGCGACGAGCCGATGGTGATCGAACGGGCGTATTCGGCGGTCTGGAACGTCCCGCGCGGGCCGCAGTACCGTCTGCGCCACTTGACCGGCAAGTGGCTTGACGAGTGGCAGATGCAGTCCGAACGCCTCACGCCAGGTGTCAAGCTGCTGGAAAGCCGCCGGCTCACCACCAGCCATCATCACAACCCGTGGTGGTCGCTCGATGTCGACGCTGACGAGGAGCACGGCGACGTGTGGTTTGGCACGCTCTTGTGGTCTGGCAACTGGGCCACCCGCGCCGAGGTGACCGGATTCTACGCGACGCGCGTCGCGACCGGAATCAACGACTGGGACTTCGCGTATCGGCTTGATTCGGGCCGTTCGTTTGAAACGGCGCACGCGTGGGGCGGGTACACGTCCAAGGGCTATACGGGTGCTAGCCACTGCCTGCATGATCATGCGGGCGAATACCTCATGCCAGATCGCGATCGGCGTTGGGATCACCCCAAACCCGTGTTGTTCAACAGTTGGGAGGTCTCGACGTTCGACGTCGACACTGAGTCGCAGACGCGTTATGCCGAGATTGCCGCCGACCTCGGTGTCGAGCTGTTCGTGATGGACGATGGGTGGTTCAAGGGGCGGACGATCGATAAGGCCGGCCTCGGCGACTGGACGCCCGACCCGGTCAAGTTCCCCGACGGTTTGTCGCCACTGGCCGAGCGCGTCAAGGCGCTGGGCATGACGTTCGGCCTGTGGATCGAGCCGGAGATGGTCAACCCGGACAGCGACCTGTATCGCAATCACCCGGATTGGATCATCCATTTTCCGACGCGTACACCGAGCGAAATGCGCGACCAGTACATCCTCAACCTCGCGCGTCTGGACGTGCAGGATTATCTGATTGCCGAACTCGACACGCTGCTGAAGAGCGCGGACATCCGGTTTATCAAGTGGGACATGAACCGCAACGTCAGCGAACCGGGCTGGCCGGATGCCCCGGGCGATCCGCGCGAGATTTGGGTCGAGTATGTCAAGGGGCTGTACCGCGTGTTGGAGCAGTTGGGGTGGCGCCACCCGAACATCGTGTGGCAGTCGTGCTCCGGAGGCGGCGGGCGCGCCGATTACGGCATCCTCAAGTACGCCGAACAGATCTGGATCAGCGACAACACCATGCCGACCCGCCGCCTGCCCATGCAGGTCAATTACCTGCACGCGTTCCCGGCCTCGACCATGGAAGCGTGGGTGACCGACATGGGCGATCCGATCGTGCCGCTGAGCTTCCGGCTGCACGTCAGCATGTTCGGGGTCTTCGGCATCGGCGCGGACATCACAAAGTGGGGCGATGCCGAGAAGGACATGGCGCGCACGGCCATCGCGCAGTACAAGCAGATCAGACACATCGTGCACAACGGCAGGGTCTATAGGCTCCAAACGCCCGAGGGCTATACGGCACTGAACTTCGTAGATTACGACACGCAGCATCTCCCTTCGGAAGCCGTGATCTTCGCCTTCCGCACGCATATCCCCGATCCGGCGGTACCGCTGACGGTGTATCCGCGCGGGCTGGAACCCGATCGGCTGTACACGCTGGAGACGCTCGAGCTGCCGCATGCGGACACCGGCGGCCATGGATTCGATTCCGACCTGCGCGCTGCACTCGACCTGCGAGAAGGCGTGCGCACCGGCGCGGGCTGGATGTACGGCGGCATTCCGCTGCTGCTCGGCAACTTCGACAGCCGAGTGCTGCGGCTTAAGGCCGTAGAGGAGGGAAATTCCGAGTGAGTCAAAGCGCGCGCCGCACCGTGATAAAGGCCCACACGCGGTCGTACGACGATCCGGTGGTATTGCGGGCCGGAGACCGGGTGCAGATCACCAAGCGCGACGTCTGGGACGACCGGCACGTGTGGTTGTGGTGCATCGCCGACACCGGCAAGCAGGGCTGGGTACCGGAAACGTACCTCGAGCACGACGGCGAGCGCGGGACGTGTTTACGCGCTTACAGCGCGTGGGAGCTCACCGTGGCGGCAGGGGACGCAGTCGCGGTGCTGGACGAGGAAAGCGGATGGTGCTGGGTCGAAGCGGAATCCGGTGAGCTGGGCTGGATTCCGGCGAGCTGCCTCGAGAGTTCAGCGAGATGACGTAGTCAGTGCTACACGCGCTGACCGCTGCTACCGGCCCGCTACTGCGGCGGACATCTGAAAAAAGTCGGGATCAAGCGGCGGGTTGGCCGTGATCTCCTCCCAACTGAACGTCTCATGACGCCCGTTTCCCGTGCATAGGGTCACCACGTAATGCGGGATCAACATTCCGCTGACAACGCGATAGTCGGTGTACAGGCACTTGCATGGTGACGCGTTCACGTCGGTCAGCGGCGGGCGGGACTCGGTCATGGCGATCATGTACGACTGGCGGTGCAGGTAAAAGTCGGTTTGAGACTGGTCCTGTGCAACGACGCGCACGCCGTAAACGGGCAGGCCGCTGACGACTCGCTCGCCCAAGCCGGTGACGCGCGCGCCGTGCTGCTCGGGCAGGATGAGCGGGCTGTCGAACGTGCTGTCGCGCCTCAGGGCCTCCGCGGTGTGGCCCCACACGATCGCCGGATAGGGCGACTCTTCGGGTTGGACGACCCACCCGTGCGATCCGTCCCACGCCTCGACGGCAATGCCCGACGCCTCTTCGACGTCGATCCGCAGGTAATTGGGCCGCAGGCGCCAACTGCGCACGGCGCGTGTCCGGTGTCGTCCATCCGTGACGAGCCCGCGCATGGACAGCGCGCGCACATCGAGTACCGCGCGTATTCCCCCGAGCGCATTGACGTGCCGTTCGATGAGGGTCTGGACATCCATGGCTTGACGGTACCCCCCGTTTCGCCTGCCGCGTCTGTGTGCTACACAAAGAATACGCGATCCGGGCGGCGGTGGTTCAATCCAATTGGATATCCAATAGCTGAGGCGTTTGACCCAACCGGAACTCAACACGTCTGCTTGCATAGCCGCACAGATGATGAGTGTCGATTTTCCGATACGCTGATCGTCGTTATAGTAGGCGCGCACGTACGACTAGCGACTCGAGGGAGATAGGCATGAAGTACATCGCGCTGATCTACGGCGAAGACCGGCCCAACATGACCGAGGCGGAGCAGCAAGCGGAGATGCAGGAGTACTATGCGTTCAACGCCAAAGCCCGCGCACGCGGGGTCAATATGACCGGCGAGGCGCTGTACCCGGTGGCGACCGCCAAGACCGTGCGTGTCCGCGACGGCAAGGTGCTGACCACCGACGGCCCGTTCGCCGAGACGAAGGAGGCGCTGGGCGGGTACTATGTCATCGAGGCGAACACGATCGAAGAGGCGTGCGAGGTCGCGGCGATGATCCCCGGTGCGAAACACGGCAGCGTCGAGGTTCGCCCGATCGTCGAGTTCTAGGCGTACCCGGTTCCGATGCGGACGACTCACGACACCATTCGTAAGGTGCTGCACGACGAGCACGGGCGCGTCCTCGCCGCCTTGATCGCCGCGCTAGGGGACTTTGCGCTGGCTGAAGATGTGTTGCAGGACGCGGTCGTCTCGGCGCTCGAACACTGGCCGGAGGGCGGCATTCCGCGCAATCCGGCCGCGTGGATCACGGCGACGGCACGCAATCGCGCCATCGACCGCGTACGCCGCGAGCAGAACTTCGAGCGCAAGAAGGCGACCCTGCACGCGCTGGAGGCGATGCGCGGCGCATCGGAGGACCCGGACATGCTCACCGAGGACATCCCGGACGAGCGGCTCAAGCTGATGTTCACATGCTGTCACCCGGCGTTGAGCAAAGAGGCGCAGGTCGCGCTGACGCTGCACACGCTCGGCGGTTTGAGCGCGTCGGAGATCGCCGCCGCGTTCCTCGTGCCGGTGACGACTCTGCAGCAGCGATTGGTGCGCGCCAAGCGGCGCATCAAGGACGAGGGCATCCCATACGCTGTACCGTCGCCGTCCGACATCCCCGACCGCCTCGATGCGGTGCTGTCGGTGCTGTACCTGATCTTCAACGCGGGGTACAGCGCGCCTGAGGGCGAGTCGATCGTGCGGCCCGACCTGACGACCGAGGCGATCCGCCTGGCCGCCGTACTCAACGACCTGCTGGCGCACGAGCGCGGCCTGCGCGAAGACCCCGAGGCGCTCGGCCTATGGGCGTTGATGCTGCTGCACGACGCGCGGCGCGGGGCGCGCCAATCGGTCGACGGACAGCTCGTGCTGCTCGAGGATCAGAACCGGTCGCAGTGGGATCACGCGCAGATCGGCCGCGGCGTCGCCATCCTCGACCACGCGATTACGCTCAAGCGTGCCGGCCCGTACCAGATTCAGGCCGCCATCGCGGCGCTGCACGCACAGTCGCCGGACTCGGCCAGCACGGACTGGGCGCAGATCGCACTGCTGTACGGCGCGCTCCACCGCTTGGCCCCGACGCCAGTGGTCGCGCTAAATCACGCCGTTGCCGTCGCCATGAGCGACGGGTTGGAGGCCGGTCTCGACCGGATCGACGCGTTGGGAAACGACGGGGCGCTCGACGGCTATCACCTGTTCCACGCCGCCCGCGCCGACCTGCTGCGCCGGTTGGGGTGGATGCCGGAAGCCCGCGCCGCCTACCTGCGCGCGCTCGACCTGTGCACCAACGCCGCCGAACGCGCGTTCCTCCTACGCCGGATCGCGGAAGTTGAGTGACGTATCGGCCAGTTCTCAATCGTCGTCAGGTGGTGGTGGAAACGTCAGGGAGCATGTTGGCTCAGGCTTGTGCGCGGAACCATCCCACCACGCTTTGGAGCTATATATGCCGTTCGCGCTACTATAGGCCTTCAGTTTGTAGATCGTCGGATTAAACACGATTCTGTGCTTCGAAGTGAAGTAATCATGGTCTTGCAGAATCAAGTCAACGCCCGGAAGCAATGTGGCCTCTTCTACGTCAACATAGCTCGTATCCACGTCGTCGCCTTTCAACGTGAAGTCCGGAAGACAGTGATACAGGTCCCATGTCCGTGCTCTTGCCCTGATCTCAGGCACGCTGAGATAATCAGTCCAAGTTGAGGAAATCGGAACGTAATCAATGGGCGGCGCATAGTAGCCCGCTCGAGTGTGCATTGGTACAAACCCTGCATTGGGTACGCACAGTACCGTAGAATTGTTTGGCCCAAAACAGAAGTCGAGATCGGTGAACCAGCTTCCTGCGAATACACTCCCGGCTAGGCAAATCAGAACAGCAAGTCGCACTAGAGAGCGGAGAGCCCAGATCCAGTTTGTCATTCGAGTAATCCCTCTTGAGCCAGTCGAAGGTTGATCTCGCTTTCAAGTTCAGCTCGGCCCTGAAATGCCTCGAGAGTAACCGCGCCGTTTGTCACCAATACAACTAGTGCTTCCAGATCGCCGGCAGAACGCACTTCGTGCAGCCAAGACGCTGATGAAACGCCTACACGCACGCCGTCGAGTTCTATCTGTTCGTCTTTGCAGGACGAGAGAACATCACGATTCAGTGACGCGAGTTGTGCAGCCAATAAGGAATTGGCCCGAAGTCTGTGCCACGAAACAATGACACCGAGATCCCCCGGCTTGGGAGGATTTCGGGGATCGTTAAGCAGCGGGTCTCCTCGCGTCGCAGGCAGCGAACACCGATCGCCAGTCAGCGCAGCGTGCTCCTCGAAACGCATTCCCAACGTCGTTACAGCGATACCCCGCGCGTAGGCGCGTTGAATAGATTCGGCGTCCAGCCACTCCAACGCCGAGCGGTGTATGACAATCGAGTCGAAGCGTGTCCAATCGTTCTCCGCCAACCTCTCGAAGTCGCTCCCTGACGCTACGACGACGAGATTGGGGATATTGTCCTGCAGTATGTTGACCGCAACGTATGAGGCTGTGTCCTCAAGCAGGGCCGGGCCAACGATATAAACGAGGTTGTAGTCCGCTGCGGTTCGGGTCCGAAACTGCGCGAAATAGGCCTGACGGACCTCTCGAATGATTTCTAGCTTTCGTTCCCGCTGCTCGCGGGTCAGTTTAGACTGGGGAGACAGTATGGGCGGGTCTTGCGCTACTGCCGGTAAGGCGATGGCACAGATCAGCACGCACAGAACCGCGATCCGGACGCGTAGGGTCATGATCCACCACCAGCACTAATGGACTGATGACCACAGTCTATATCGCGTTTTTTTTTTCTGTCAACTAACGTGTTGTTACGAGCGTTGGCGTGGGCGTTGACTCCCGAGGCGGCGACGCAGCACCGGATCGACAATCGCGCTGCTATCGAACTTGGCCGCGCCGAGGAACGCCACAAAGCGCGAAAATCCGCGCGCTAACGCTTCGACGAACGCGTCGTTGCTGGCGAGACCGTCGTCCTCCAACCAGAAACCGAGGATGGTAAACGTGTCAGCGGCACGATCGAACCTGCTGTCGAACCGCGCGACGAGGTTGTCACCCCACAGGATCGGCAGCGTGTAGTAGCCGTAGATGCGCTTGTCGGCCGGCTTGTACACCTCCCACACATAGTCAAAACCGAACAACTCCTTGGCGCGCCCACGCGCAATTGTCGGGTCGAGCGGCGCCAGAAACGAGACTTCCTCCTGCGTGGTCGTCTCGATCGGTTCCCACGACTGCGGGATGCGTCCTGCCGCTACCGCTTCGATGAGTTCGACATCTTCGGCAAGCACGTAGTACGTGGGCTTCAAGCCTTCGACCTTGACCTCCGTGATGTCTCCGGTGGTCAGCAGGTCGTCGACGATCGGCTTCTTCTGGCTGAACGGGACCCCGCGGAAGTACGAGTCTGCCGTCCGGCTCAGCCGTGAGATACCCTCGAAGCTGATGTCCTTCTTGATCAGAAAGCGGTCGACTTCGGCGGGGTCGCGTTCGTGCAGATAGTGGGCCGGTGCGACCGCCTCAGCCAGCGCATATACGCGCTCGAATCCCTCGCGGTGGTGCGTCATCACTTCGCCGACGCGCCACAGGTAATACAACGCCAACGCGCTGTCTTTGCGCCCGCGATAGCTCTGGGTCTTCTTGCGCGCCGATGCGTCGAAGTCACGGTTGGTCAATGTGCCGCGCTCTCGCAACAGCTCGCGCACTTCGGCGATGGCCTCCGCGTGTTCCACGCCCATCTTGCGAACCCGATTGTCGCAGTCGGGATGGCCGTCGCGTTCGCGCTGCATGACGACCCGCCAATACGGCAGGTCGCTCATCGGCCGGGTCGCCAACCAACCGCCCCAGTCGAAGAACTGGCGCTGGCCGTACGCCGCATCTTGCCACTGTTCCGGCGCGTAATCGAACACGCGGCTGTGCAGCGCAATGTCCTGACTGCGCGCGATGACCTGCAGCGGGTCAAGCTGAAGGTATTCGATATCGCGCATGGCCTGCTCGGTGCCGTCAGTCCCGCGCCAGCGCCGCCCGGGCCATAGGCCCTGCTTGCCGAGAATGAACCGCCGTGCCGTGATCCGATCGACGGTCAGCATCGTTAGGCGGAGGTCACCACGACGGTGTGCGTCTCCGGCCCGGCGGGGGCCGTGACGCGTAGCACCTGTGCATCGGCGTCGTAGTCGAACGTCCCGCCGCCTGCGTCGACCTTTACCCCGTTTGGATATTGAAACGACGGCACAAAGATCTCGGTCGGAGCCGTCACCGCCGGGTCAGGCCTGTACGTGAACTCGAACCGGCGCGTGTGCAGGTCGAAGTGCATCGACACCGGATCGCCCGCCGTCCTACGCGCATACGGGCGCACGATCGCGTTCAGGCCGCGCCCGCCGGCGTGAACATCGTCTTGCCACGGCTTGTCCTGCTGATCGCGGCTGAAGATCGACAGGTCTTCGTCGTTCCACAAGTCGCCGCGCTCGTTGGAGTTGTCCGGCGTGTAGTTCCAGATCGTGCAGTTGAGCAGGTTGGCGTCCATTGCGTTGTAGTACATATCGAGCGCGGCGGTCTGCACCGAGAAGTCACCGCTGCGATACGCCGACTTGTCGTCGAGGTCGAACGGCACACCGAACTCGCCGACCACGGTCGGGATGTTGGCGTCTTTGACGTGCGCGAGCTGTTGGACGAACAGCGCTTGCACGTTCTCCGGCCCGAAGACCGGCTGGCGCGTCTCGATATCGACGGTGAACTCGTCCGAGAACGTCTTGAGAAACAGGGTCAACGAGTCGTACCAGTGGGCCGCGTTGACCGCGTTGCCGGGGTCGTCCGGACCCCACTTGGGGTGCGGCGTGGCCGGCGCGCCTTCGAGGAACAGGAACGCGCGCGGGTCGACCTGACGGATCTCGTGGATGAACCGGATCATGAACGGCTTCATGTAGTCGTGGATCGGGTCGACCGCGCTGCCGTCGGGCTTGCGCGCGAAGTGGTCCGCACGCAGAACGACCGGCGACCCGCCCGCGTCATCCCACACGCCGTTCTGCTTCCACACGCAGGTGTATCCTGACTTCCACAGGCTCACGCTGTTCGGATTGATGCGCACGGTGTCGACCTGCTTGGCGCCCTCGAATCCCATTTCGAAGACGGGGACGTCCTGCGGGTAGCCGGATGCCAGCAGCATCGACTGGAACGGTGTCGGCATCGGCCCCATCTGCAGCAGGCCGGGGTACGGCGCGCCGACATCCTGAATCCCGAGGTAGCCCGGGCCCGGTTCGTTCAGGCTGTCGTAGCCGACGACGTTTGGCAGGTCCTTCAGGCGTTCCGCGACCTGTTTGACGGCGTCGATATAGTGACCCTGCAAGTACTCCTGCACGGGCACGCCGTCGACCTGCGTGGCGGGCGCAAAGTCGTTCCCGCCGAAGAACAGTGTGAACATCGTGCCCGCGCCGAGGCGTGAGTAGTTGCTCGGCCAGATCATGCGCGGGAACGGGTCGCCGTGCGTCTGGTGATTGATCGCCGCGCCGGTCGTGTGCAGCTTGGCGATGTCGATACCGACGGCGTCGAACGTCCATGAGGGCGCGCCGTCACCGCCCGTCCAACGGCTCCACACGTCCTGATGCGGGTCGATGAATACGTCGATTCCGTGCTCGCCGGCCTTCTGGACGACCGCGCGCAGGTAATCGAGATAGGCTTCGTCGTACTGCCTGGGTCCGGCGTGTTCGATGGCCTCCCACGTAATGAGGAGGCGCAGGAACGTCATGCCCCACGCCTTTAGCCGCGTGAAGTGCTCGTCGGCCTCGTCGAGCGGGAAGGGGCGGCCCACGAACGACACGTCTCGCCCGTTGAAGAACCCCTCACTGCGATAGGTCGCACCGTTTGGCGTGACGGGTACCTTCGTCGCGCCGCTCAGGTTCGCGCCGCGCAGGATGAGCCGGCGGCCCTCGTCGTCCTTGAACCAAATACCGTCTATCTTCATGGCGCCCTCCGATTTCTGCGATGACAACACACGTCGAGTCTAGCGCGTCGGGCTGGTTCCGCTAGTACAGCGCCGCGCAATCGTGGTCGTCCATTGCGGTCAGCGTCCGCTGCAGCATCGGCATCCACCATTCCATCGTGTCCCGGCGCAGTTCGGTCCGGCACCACTCGGTCGCCACATACACGCAGATCGGGATGCACAGCCGGTAGTCTGACCACAGTTGATCCCACCCGTAATCGACCACGCCGCGCTCGATCAACTGGGCGTGGTAGCGCGCCAGCACTGGCTGTTCGAACTCGCGGCGCAGTTGCGTATCCCACTTCAGCACCATCGTGTAGGCCAGATCGTAGACGCCCAGCCACGTCGTCAGGCCCCAATCGAATGGCTGTCGATCGACGACATACAGCGGCCGGTCGCCGTCGCGCGGGATCAAGATGTTGGACAGGTTTGCGTCGCCGTGGATGAGTGTGAACCCGTTCAGATCGGCCGAACGCTCGACCAATGCCTGCGGATGGCGCGCGAACGTGTCGCGGATCAGCGCCGGCCAGTGGGCTGCAAGCTGATCGGCGCAGCCCTCGATGATGAACTCCGACCCGGCCAGTGCGATCTCGGCATAGCGGCGAACGTGGGAGGCATCGTGAATCAGTGCTCCGGCGGCCTCAAGACGCGCCGCGCCCCAATACGGCGCGTGCAGCGCGGCCATGGCATCCGCCAGCGCGAAGCCGTGTTCCAGCGTCGGCGCGCGTTCGTACGAAGGCATGTGCGTGTCGGACAGATCATCGAGTAGGATGTGATAGCGGTGCAGCGCCGCCGAATACGCGCCGTCGTAGCAGTGCGGGATCGGAACGCCTTCGACGCCGACGTAGTCGCGCACGTAGTAGTCGACCTCGGACGGGCCGAAATACTCGTCCTCGTCAACCTGTGCGTTGACCAGCTTGAGGAACAGCTTGCGGGGTAGGGTGCCGCGGGCATCGGTGGAGTAGGTGACACCCAGCTTGACGCCGGTCGAGAGTTCTCGCTCGTTGACGTTCATGTCGAGCGCGGTGACCTCGCCTTGCTGCAGCGCACCGTCTCGGCGCAGTATTTCGGTGAGTCGCTCCGGGGTAATCTGGCGAATATCAGTAATGACACGGTCAGGCACGTCTGCCTCCCATTCATGAACATCATCCCGGTTCGCCGTGTTTCCAGTGTAGTCTAAATCGCGCGGTTTGGGCCACATCCCCAGGCGTTGGGGATGCGGCACGCGTTGACGCGCGGCGAAACACATTTCCCCATACAATATAGGCATTACGTTTGGTGAGGCAGGGAGGAGAAACATGAGCGGCATCCTTCCGTGGGTGTTCGGTGCTTTCATGCTGGTCGGCACCGGTTATTTCGTCTTCAGCATCTTCTTCGGCGACGTCACCGATTCGGGCGACGGCGGGGACGGCGATTTCACGCTCCTGCTGATCGCGGCGTTCTGCTCCGGTTTCGGGGCAATGGGCTTGCTCGGCACGTCGTCAGGGTGGTCGGTGCTGGTCACTGTCCTTGTGGCAGCGGTGTTCGGTTACACGATCGGCAAGGCCGCGATCTTCGTGCTGCGGTGGGTGATGCGCCAGCAGACGACCGACAGTATCCCGGTCCAGCGCGAGCTGATCGGTATGAGTGCGCGCGTCACCATCGAGAGCGCCCCCGGCAAGACCGGCGAGGCGATGATCGAGAGCGGTGCGTTCGTCACGCGCTCGGCCGTGAAAGAGGTCAACGGCGTGGCGCTGCATCGCGGCGACATCGTCGAAGTCGTCAATGTCGAAAGCGGGCTGCTGTATGTGAAGAAGAAGAATGGGTAAGGGCAGGTTCAGGAGTCAGTAGACAGTTGTCAGTCACGCCTATCGCTGATGTGTAGGGGTGACCTGCCGGGTCGCCCGGGCTAGACGACGCGCAATACTGTCGAATAGGTCGGCAGGTTCCCATCGCTGGAGACGCAGGGGTACGGGTTCGCTGCAAACCACATTTCGTTAATCGGTGCCGTGTGGCACAGGGACGGTAGGAGGGGTGCGATGGAAGGTTCTGGTCTGTTGATTGTCGGTGCAGTCGTACTGGTGGTCGTCATCGCGTTGATCACCTTGATCACGCGTCAGTACCACCGCGTTCCACCCAGCGAGGTCATGGTGGTCTACGGCCGCCAGAACGCGCGCATGATTACCAACGGCGGCGTGTTCGTCGTCCCGCTGCTCGAGACGTACAAGAAACTGGACATTACGATCATTACCATCAAGCAGGAAAAGGACGAGGTCTACACCGAGCGCGGCGTGCCGATCAAGCTCGACTGGGTCGCGCAGGTGCAGATCGACCCCGAGGAGACCGCGCTGCGCACGGCTGCGCGGGCGTTCCTCGATAAGACGCGCGAGGAGGTGCGGCAGATCATCGCCGAGACGCTGAGTGCCAACTTCCGCGCGATCGTCGGCCAGCTCAGCGTCGAGGAGATTCACCGCGACCGCGACTCGTTCGTGCAGAAGGTGCAGGACCTCGCCCGTGACGACATGGCCGCGATGGGCATTAAGATGCTGTCGATGGGCATCGAGGAGATCACGGACGATCAAGGCTATCTGACGGCGATGGCCGCTCCGCAGATCGCGGCGATCAAGCGCGATGCGCAGATCGCGGAAGCGGAGGCCGAGCGCGAGGCCCGCGTCAAATCCGCCGACGCCCGCCGGACGGCGGAGCAGGCGGAGCTGGACTCGCTGCGCGAAATTCTCGCCCAGCGCGAGGCGTTGAACATCCGCGAGGTCGAAGTGCAGAAGCGCGTCGGCTTGGCAAACGCCGCGTCCGAGCAGGAAGTGCAGAAGCAGAAGGCGCTCGCGGTCGAGCAGCAGCAGGAAGCCGAAGTGCTGGTCCCGGCGCGCGCCAAGCGGCAGGCGACCGAGATCGAGGCCGAGGCTGCGCGTCAGAAAGCGACGATCGAGGCGACAGCCAATGCCGAGGCGACCCGCATCGGCGCACAGGCAACCGCGGAAGCTACGCGCATCCGCGCTGAGGCCGAAGCGAAGGCCACGCAGGATCGCAGCCGTGCCGAAGCCGACGCGCTTCGTGCCATGAAAGAGGCCGAGGCTGCCGGTCAGAAGGCGCAAGCAGAAGCCGTTCAGGCCCATAAGCTGGCCGAGGCGGAAGGCGACAAGGCCAAGCTGCTCGCCGAAGCCGAGGGCCGGCGCGAACTGGCCGCTGCCAGCAGCGCGGAAGGCGAGATCAACCTGCGCCAGTTCTTGATCGAGCAGGTGACGCATGCAGAGATCGCCAAGGCCGAGGCCATCTCGAAGGCACTGGCCGGACTGGGTAACAATGTCCGGATGGTCAACTTCGGGAATGGCTCGAACGGTGGGTCCGGCAGCACGTTCATGGACTTCCTGATGGGCATCCCGGAAGCGGCCGAGGTGCTGCGCGCCAAAGTCGAGGCGCTCAGCGGGGACGACATCGAGCAGACTGCGCTGCGCATCGCC
The DNA here is from genome assembly GCA_016716525.1 of Candidatus Flexicrinis affinis. Lineage (NCBI taxonomy): Bacteria > Bacillati > Chloroflexota > Anaerolineae > Aggregatilineales > Candidatus Flexifilaceae > Candidatus Flexicrinis > Candidatus Flexicrinis affinis. The sequence goes on along the minus strand of JADJWE010000002.1, from coordinate 611,280 downwards.
GGTATGTTCAACGCTATCCGTACGGCGGGAACCGGCGCGAACCTCACGCCGTCGCCCGCGCCGCTGCGCCCTGACGATCCGGCGCCGGAGGCATAGTTCAGAGCACGATAGGCCCGTTCAGAAACGAACGGGCCTATGCAGTTTTGGGCCATCTCGGGTAAGGCAGTATGGGTCGACTGGCTGATTACTGGCCGGTCACCGCTGCGGTACATTTGAGATACGCTACCGTTGACGGTGTTGGTGACGCCGTCGCGCAGACTTAGGAGATGGCAGCATGTTGGTGAATATCCTCGTTTGGATCGTCGTTGGCGCCATCGCTGGTTGGCTTGCTGGCATGATCATGGGCAACCCGCAGGGCCTCATTATGAACATCATCCTCGGAATCGTCGGCAGCTTCGTCGGCGGCTGGGTTATTGGCCTGTTGACCGGCACCGATTTCGAGACAACCGGCCTGAGCGTCTTACACATCGTCACGGCAACTATCGGCGCGATTATCGTGATCGCGGCAGTCAGGTTCCTGCGACGCGCATAGCGCACTGAACCCGTACCGTAATAGAGAGTGCCCCCTCGACCTGAGGGGGCACTTTGGTTAGTGCAGTTGAGGTAGTACGTGGGTCGCCATGTGCTCAAGCCGGTCGATGTCGTCCTGATCGAGCCACTGCAGCATGAACCGCTGCACGCCGGCATCGGCAAACGCGCCGATCTGGTCGACGATTTGCGACGCGGTGCCGACAATCAGGCCGTGCTCGACCAGCTCGGCTTGGCTCCGCCCTGCGGCATTCACGCGCGCTGCCAGCTCGGACGCATCGCGCGCATACTCGACGCGGGTCATGATCGACCGCTTGATCGCGCTTTCGGGCCGCCCGCGCTCGGCGAGCAGGTCGTTCAAGCGGGCGTTCCGCTCGCGGTAAGTGGACGGGTTGATGAACACGCCGTTCCACTCGTCGGCATAACGCGCCACCAGCGGCAGAGTCTTGTTCGGCCCATTGCCGCCGATCAGCACCGGCGTCTTGCGCTTGGGCTTGGGCAGCAGCAGGGCGTTTTCGAGCGAGAAGTGCTTGCCGTGGTAGGTCGCCGGTCCGTCGCCGTCCAACAGCAGTCGCGTGACCTCCAACGCGTCCGAGAACATTTCGAAGCGCGTGGCGCGGTCGTAGAACGGCACACCGAACATCCGGTGTTCGCCCTCGTGCCAGCCCGCGCCCAGCCCCAACGACAAGCGCCCGCCGCTCAAATCGTCGACCTGCGCGCCCATACGTACGGTCATCGACGGGTGACGGAACGTAACCGGCGCCACCATCGGCCCGAACTCGATGCGCTTGGTGAGAGTCGCGGCGTACGTCAGCGACACCCACAGCTCGAGTGAGTCCTTAGTCGGCGGGTCGGTGAATGCGAAGTGGTCGGAACGGAATACGAACGCATAGCCGAGGTCTTCCGCCGCTTGCAGGATGCGCGTCCAGCGTTCCCAATTCAGGCCGTCCTGCCCCTCGATCATGATGCCGATCTGTACCATGCGTGTCCTCCTTTTGAATTAGCGTTTGACGCGTTCGATGCCGACCGCGTTTTCCGCGGACTTGCCGGCGGCAAACAGCGCGATGTTGCGCATCGTCGTTTCGGCGATATTCTGCAGCGCGTTACGCGTGAAGAATGCTTGATGACTGGTAATCAACACGTTCGGAAACGTCATCAGCCGCGCCAACGTGTCGTCTTTGAGGATTTGCCCCGATAGATCTTCAAAGAAGACATCGGCCTCCTCCTCGTAGACGTCCAATCCCAAATACCCGATCCGGCCGGACTTGAGCGCCTCGATGACGTCGAGGGCGTCGATCAGCGCGCCGCGGCTTGTGTTGACGATCATCACGCCGTCCTTACACACGGCCAGTGTCTCGGCGTCGATCAAATGGCGCGTCTCCGGAGTCAGCGGGCAGTGCAGCGTGATGATGTCGCAGTGCGTGAGCAGGTCGTCCAGCGCGACGTACGATCCACCGAGGCGTTCGACCTCCGGGTTCGGGTAGGGGTCGTAAGCCAGTACCTTGCAGCCGAACCCGGCCATGATACGGATGACCACTTGTCCGATTTGGCCGGTTCCGATGACGCCGACGGTCTGGCCATGCAGGTCGAACCCCAGCAAGCCGTCGAGCGAGAAATTGCCTTCGCGCACGCGGTTGTGTGCACGGTAAATCTTGCGGTTGAGCGACAACATCATGGCGACCGTGTGCTCGGCCACCGCGTAGGGGGAGTAGGCGGGAACGCGCACCACTGTCATCCCGTGTTCTTCGGCAGCGTGCAGGTTCACGTTGTTGAAGCCGGCGCACCGCAGTGCGATCAGCTTGACGCCCTCGGCGGACAATCGCTCGATTACTTCGGCGTCGAGCACGTCGTTGACGAATACGCACACGCCGTCATAGCCGGCAGCGACTTGAACCGTCTCGCTGGTCAGGCGCGTCTCGAAGTACTTCAGCTTGAAATCATGAAACCCGTTTGCGGCTTCGAGAAACTGGCGGTCGTACGGTTTGGTGCTGAATACGGCAATTCGCATAGCGCTTCCCTCGCTAAACACGACTTACGATAGTGGAACTAACTTGTGCGCTCCTCAGCCGGCACGCCCGGAGTCTGGCCCAACTGGGATGATGATGATGAACTCCGTGCCTTCGCCCGGCCGGCTGTAGAACTCGATCCGCCCCTGTAGGCGTTCGACCAACCGCTTGACGGTATACAACCCCGCGCCGATCCCCGGTACATTGGGCAGGTTGTAGGCTCGGAAGAAGCGCTCGAAGATGTACGGCTGTGCGTCCTCCGGGATTCCGATGCCATGATCGCGCACGGTGATCGCCAGCAGGCGCGGATCGCTGCTCGTCCCCGATCCGCGCAGCGCCAGCTTGAACGTGACCACCGTCCCGGTCGTGCTGAACTTGAGCGCGTTCGAGAGCAGATTTTCGACGATCATGCCCAGCGCGACAGTGTCGGTGCGGACGGCCGGCATGTCCGGCGGCGCGTCGACGTGAATGATACGACCCTCGAACTCCTCGTGCATGCGCGCCGAAATCTCATGCGCAAATTCCGGCAGCGACACCTTCTGGATCGACGGGATCAGATCGGCGTCCGGGTCTTCAAGCATTTGCACGCCGCGGTCGAGCACGCTGGAGATGTGCCGGACGGACGCGCGCATGCGCTGATAGTGTTCGATCGGGTCGGACCGCGCGCCATGCCGCTGCAGCATCTCCAACGACGACAGCACGATCGACAGCGGTGTACGGAATTCGTGTGACATGGTCGTGATGAATCGCTGCTGCAAGGCCGTCACGGCCTGTTCGCGTTCCAGCGACCGCAGCACCGACTGCTCGGAATCGCGCAGGGCGGTGATGTCGCGCGCGACCACACTCCAATTCTCTTTCGTGCTTGCGACGGGGATGTGTACGTTGACCGTCACCGACATTGGAATCTCGGCCCCGTCGTGGCGGCGGAGGTACAGGTCGCCGCTCCATTCGCCACCCCGCGACGCGTCCGGCACGGCGACGGACTTGAAGAACTCGAGCACTTCGCCGTCCAAGAAATCGACGCAGTTGGCCGTGCCGCGATACGAGAGCAGATCCACGCCGAAGAATGCGCCGGCGGCAGGGTTGAGGTACAGCAGATCGCCGTTGGAGTCGGCCACCCACACCACATCGGAGGTCGAGGCAAGCGCGGCAACCAACGGCTCGCCGATCTGCGCAAGGCGCTGATAGAGCAGGGCTTTGGTAGCGCCGTCGGCGTCGAGGGCGCGGATGTCCGCCGTTCGTTCGACCAGCGGGCCGGTATCGACCACCGGTTCCTCGCCTGAGTCGGCGTAGATGGCGGCCCGCAGGTGGATTTCGGTGACGGCGCATTCGGCGATGTCGCTCACGACTCGCAAGTCCTCTTCCGACCAGCGCCGCGGCCGGCGATCCGCGACTGCGAGCACCGCCAGCGTAAAGCCGTCGACGGTGGTCAGCGGGACGCCGAGATATGCGGTGAACCCCGGATCGCGGACCGCGTCGTAGTCGCGCACGAGCGCGCTCTTGCGGGCGTCGTCGATCACCAGCGGCTCGCGCGTGGCGATTACGTGCGGACAGTACGAATGTGTCAAACCCCAGATCGCCCGGCCGGGCCACTTGCCGGTCAGGCCGTGGGCTCCGGCGAACGTCATGCGATCGATGTCGACCAGCGTCACGATCCCGATCGGGGCCTTTACGAGCCTTGCCGCCAGCGACGCCAGACGGTCGAACGCAGGCTCGGTTGCACCGCGCGCTGGAAACAACGTGCGAAGCACGTTCAGGCGTTCGGGGTCGGCCAACAGCTCCGGATCGGCGTTGGGCATGCACCGTTCTTTCAGTCAAGCGAGCGATCGAGCGCAAGGCGCAAGGTTGGGCCGCGGCGTGCCGCGCTCGGTGAACAGGCGGAGTCTACCAAAATCTACACGTCTTGGCACGTTCGGCGCCATTGGTGTGCCGCGTGATTGCGCCGTCGGTCACGGCTGGCTATCATCGGACCAGACGCCCGCCCGAATGGGCGACCGGCGACGGATGCAATCGAAGGAGAGGGCGGTGGCTGAACCCAACCGTGAGTCCCCCAAAGGGAAAGACCGTCAGTCTGTTCGTGACCTGTATCGTGGACATGATGTATCCCCAGACGGGCATGTCGGTCGTGACGATTCTCGAGCGCCTCGGCGTCAACGTCGTGTTCCCGATGGCGCAGACGTGCTGCGGCCAACCGGCGTTCAACAGCGGCAACCGGCGCGAAGCGGCGCGCGTCGCCAAGCAGTTCTTGCGCGCGTTCGACGGGGCCGAGGTCATTGTCACGCCGTCCGGCTCGTGCGCGGCGATGGTGCGGCACGAGTTTCCGTCGCTGTTCGCTGGAGACACATTGTGGGGGCCGCGCGCCGAGCGTGCCGCGTCGATCACGTGGGAATTCAGCGAGTACTTGGTCGACGGGCTGGGGATCACCGACCTCGGCGGACGGCTGAACGCGCCGCGCAAAGTCGGTCTGCACGATAGTTGTCACGGTCTGCGTGTGCTCAAATTGGGCGGTCAGGCGCGCGCGCTGATCGGTGAGGTCGAGAATGCCGAGCTTTCGGAGGTGCCGGACTGCGACAACTGCTGTGGGTTCGGCGGGCTGTTCGCGGTTAAGATGGCCGACGTCAGCGGTGCGATGCTGCAAGACAAGGTCAAGAGCATCACCGGCTCCGAGGCGGACGTAGTTGTGACCGGCGACGCGAGCTGTATGACGCAGATCAACGGCGGGCTGGCGCGCAGCGGATCGGCGGTGCGATGCGTCCACCTGGCCGACCTGCTGGCCGAGTCGCTTGAAGGTCAGGAGGCGCCGAAATGAAGATCGAGTCCAACAACTTCGTCGATCTGGCGTCGATCGCCGTCCGCAACACCGACCAGCAGACCGCCGTCCGGCGCGGCACGCGCAATGCCTACAACAACCGGCAGGCGGCGTTCACACAGTTCGGGTACGAGCACGGCCAGAAGCTGCGCATGCAAGCTGCAGCCGCTAAACGCCGCGCGCTCAAGTCGCTGCCGGACCTGCTCGAAGAAGCCGAAGCGCGCATGAAAGAGAACGGAATCACCGTGCTTTGGGCCGAGGATGCCGCTGAGGCCCGCCGCCACGTGCAGGAGATCGCGGCGCGGCATCAGGTCAAGCGGATCGTCAAGTCCAAGTCGATGCTGAGCGAGGAGATCGCGCTCAACGGCGCGTTGGAAGGCGCGGGCCTCGACGTGGTCGAGACCGATCTTGGCGAGTACATCGTGCAGATCGGCGGCGAACACCCGAGCCACATCGTTGCGCCGATCATCCACAAGAGCAAAGAGAGCATCCGCGACCTGATGGTCGAGAAGCTGGGCATGCCGTTTACCGACAACTCCGGCGAAATGGTCGCTTTTGCCCGCCAACGCCTGCGCCCGATCTACCTCGACGCCGACATGGGCATCAGCGGCGGTAACTTCATCATTGCAGAAACCGGCACAGTTACGCTCGTTACCAACGAGGGCAACGGGCGCCTGTGTACGTCGGCGCCGCGGGTGCATGTCGCACTGGTCGGTATCGAGAAGATGGTCGAGACCGTCGAGGACTACGCGCTGCTTACGCAGGTTCTGCCGCGTGCCGGTACCGGTCAACACATGGCAGTCTACACCTCGATGATCAACGGCCCGCGCCGGACCGACGAGCCCGACGGGCCGGAAGCAGTGTACGTCGTCCTCGTCGACAATGGCCGCAGCAAGGTGTACGCGACCAAATACGCCGAGGTGTTAAGCTGCGTCCGCTGTGGATCGTGCCAGAACGCATGCCCTGTCTATCGTTCCACAGGCGGCGGCGCCTACGGATGGGTGTATGGTGGGCCGATCGGGGCGGTGCTGACGCCGCTGTACGTCGGGCTTGAGAACGCCGAACCGCTGCCGTATGCATCCAGCCTGTGCGGTGCGTGCAAGCAGGTCTGTCCGGTGGATATCGACCTGCCGCGCATGCTGCTCGACCTGCGCCACGACATGACCGTGCGCGGCCACGGCAGCAAGCTCTACGGATTCGGCCTCTGGGCGTGGTCGATCACGCAGCGAACAGCGTGGAGTTACCGGCTTACGGCATGGGCCGCGCGAGTCGGCCAGAAGATCATGGGTCGCTGGCATCCGGGGCCGATCGGGGCGTGGGCCAAATATCGTGACCTTCCCACGTTCGCGCCCAAGACCTTCCGCCAACTTTGGGCGGAAAGAGGGAAGTGATGAGGGAAGACGTCAGGAATCAGGTGTCAGTTGTCAGGAACCGGCGGCGCGCAAGTCTGTAGGGGCGACCCGCCGGGTCGCCCGCCGACAATGGCGACAGACCGATCGGTCGAATCCCCCTCTCCCTGAGGGAGAGGGGCTAGGGGTGAGGGTATCCAATGATGTCGAGCAGAGAATCCATCCTGAAACGCCTGCGCGCGGTAACAAATCCGGCGCTGAACATCCCTGCCACCCCCGATCCGGTGCGGGTCGTGCCGATGGCCGACACATCGCCGGATGCGCTCCGCGACGCGTTTTCGGCGGCGGCAGCACGCGTCGGCGTGACGCTGTGGCCGTGCGCTGACGACAAGGCGGCGCTTGGGCGGGTGCTCGAGTGATCGGGGATGACAAACAGGTCATCGCGGGATCCGGATCAGATTTCGCTGGAGGGTTGGCCAGGCGCTCAACGCGCGCGGGATTACGCCCGCCGACGTGCGCGATCCGTCGGCCCGCGTCGGGCTGACTGGTGTCGAGGCAGCACTTGCCGGAACGGGAAGCCTCGTCGTATCGAGCGGGCCGGGAAAACCACGCTTTGCATCACTGCTGCCGCCGGTGCATATCGCGGTGGTTCGCGCCGATCAGATATTGCCGGATGTCGAGGCGTGGTTCGAACAGGTCTCTGCCTCGGGATTGACGCACTTCCGCGAGAGCGCCAACGTCGTGTTTATCACCGGCGGAAGCCGCACGGCCGACATTGCACAGGAACTCATACTGGGTGCGCACGGCCCCGTCGAGGTACATGTCGTGCTGATCGGGTAGCGCGATTCAGATCGCGTATACTTAGGGCATGAATACGCCCGCTGACCTCGCCCGGCGCAACGCCGAACTCTCCGTATTGAATCAAATCGCGCAGGCGCTCAACGCCGAGCTGGACGTGCAGCGCGCCTTGCGTACCACGCTCAGCCTTGTCGTGCGGTTGATGGACCTGCAGACCGGGTGGGTGTGGCTGACCGACGATGACGGCGCAAACGCGCGCCTCGCCGTGCATCAGAACCTGCCGCCGGCGCTGGCCGACCATCCGCACCGCATGAAGGGCACCACGTGGTGTACGTGCATCGACGACTACGAGTCCGGCGAACTGTCCGGCGCGTCGAACATCAGCGTGATCAAGTGCTCGCGCCTGAAGGACACGATGACCGGCACCGACGGCTTGCGCTATCACGCAACCGTGCCGATCGACGCGCACGGCAAGAAGCTCGGCCTGATCAACGTCACCAGCGCCGACGAGCGCGCGCTCAATGCCGACGAACTGCGCCTGCTGGCGACCATCGCCGACATGCTCGGCGTGGCGATCGAACGGGCGAGGCTGTTCCGCCGCAGTGCCGAAACCGGCGCCGCCGAGGAGCGCGTGCGGATCGCCCGTGAATTCCATGACACGCTGGCGCAGGACTTGACGTCGATCGCGCTCCAGCTCGAGACCGCTGATGCCGTCCTTGAGTCGGTCGACGGCGGCGAGCGCGTCCGTTCGATCGTGCAGCAGGCGTTAGGCCGCGTGCGGCACGGGCTGGACGAGACCCGCCGGTCGGTCATGGACCTGCGCGCTTCGCTGCTTGACGGGCGAACGCTCTCCGACGTGATTTCGACGCTGGCGCGTGATTACGGCGGGCGCTTTAACTTTGATGTCGAACTGCAGCTCACCGCGATCGACCTGCCGCCGCACGTCGAGAACGGCTTCATCCGCATCATGCAAGAGGCGCTGTCCAACATCGCCCGCCACGCGCAGGCGTCGACCATCACTGTCGCTTGCGCTGAGCCGCGGCAAGGTCAAGCTGTCGATCGCCGACGATGGTGTCGGGTTCGATCCCGAACTAGCGCCGTCGGATCGTTATGGGCTGACCGGTATGCGCGAGCGCGCCGGTCTGCTTGGCGGGCGTTTTCGGCTGACGTCTGCGCCCGGGCGGGGGACGCGTGTCGTGGTCGAAGTGCCGGTGGGGGATGTATGACCATTCGCATTCTTGTCGTAGACGATCATCCCGTGGTGCGCGACGGCCTGACGATGGTGCTCGGCACGCAGCCCGATTTCGCCGTTGTGGGCGAGGCGGCGGACGGGCAGCAGGCGGTCGAGCAAGCCTGCGCGCTGCGGCCTGACGTCATCCTGCTCGACCTCGAGATGCCCGGCGTGGACGGGCTCCACGCGCTGACTCAACTGCGCCAGCGCGCGCCGGACGTGCGCGTGATCGTGTTCACCGCCTTCGACACTGACGAACGTATCGTCAAGGCGGTCGAAGCGGGTGCGAAGGGCTACCTCCTCAAGGGGGTGCCGCGCGGCGAATTGTTCGAGGCCGTGCGGGTCGTCGCTGGCGGAGGCTCGCTGCTGCAACCTGTCGTGGCGTCCAAGCTGCTGCGTCAGCTCAGCGCGCCGCCGGCCGAAAGCCTGACCGAACGCGAAATGGACGTGCTGCGCTTGTTGGCCAAGGGGCATCTCAACAAAGAAATCGCGGCCGCGCTGGTCATCACCGAACGCACCGTCAAGTTCCACATCAGCGCCATCTTGGGCAAGCTCAGCGCCGGGAACCGGACCGAGGCGGTGCGTATCGCGGTTCAGCGCGGACTGGTTCGCCTCGACTGATCGCCGCTGGTTGACAGAATTCGCACTTTTGTTCTACACTGCAACCAGATGACTGACGGGAAACAGTCAATGCCACGCGCCCGATTCACGTCACATCTGCAGAAGTTCTTCCCAACGCTCGAACAAGGGATCACCGTTCAAGGCGATACCGTGGCGGACGTCGTGCAGGCGCTCGACGCGCGCTATCCGGGAATCGCGTCATATTTTGTCGACGAACGCGGTGCCTTGCGCAAGCACGTCAACGTCTTCATCGGCGACGAGTTCGTGCTGGATCGCACGACGTTGGCCGACCGCGTCAAAGAGGATCAAGTCGTATTTTTCATGCAGGCACTTTCGGGGGGATAGTTATGGGCGACCTGTTGATACTCGGCACGCGCAAGGGACTGCTGCAGTACGAACGGCACAACGGCGCGTGGCGCTACAAGAGCGAGAGCTTCCGTGCTCAGCCCGTGAGCTACGCAATGCGAGATCCGCGTACCGGCACGCTGTGGGCGGGCCTCGACCATGGCCATTGGGGGCAGAAACTGCACCGGTCAGACGACGTGGGTGCAATGTGGCAAGAAGTTCCCGTGCCGGTGTTTCCCGACGGTGCCGTACAGAGTGTCGGTTTTCCCGGGGGCGATCGGCGCGAGACGCCGGCTAAGCTCAGCTATATCTGGATCATCCAGCCCGGCGGGGCTGATCAGCCCGAACGTCTGTACATCGGCACCGAACCCGGCGGCTTGTTCCGCAGTGACGACGGAGGCGAGTCGTTTGAACTGGTGCAGTCCTTGTGGGATCGGTCGGAGCGCAGCGAATGGTGGTTCGGCGGTGGGCGCGATCATCCGGGCCTGTGCTCGATCTGCGTCGATCCGCGCGACAGCGCGCACATCGTCGTCGGCATTAGCTGCGGCGGCGTGTATGAAACGCACGACGACGGCGCGACGTGGCATCCGCGCAACAGCGGCCTGTATGCCGACTTTCTGCCCGACCCGACATCCGAGTTCGGGCACGACCCGCACTTCATGTTGATGTCGCCGTCCAACCCGGACGTGCTGTGGCAACAAAATCACTGCGGCGTGTTCCGCAGTATCGACAGCGGGAAGACATGGAAGAACATCTCGCAGCCTGAAGCGCCTGCGTATTTCGGCTTTCCGATTGCGGTTGATCCGCATGATGCAAATACGGCGTGGGTCGTCCCGGCCATCGACTCCGAGTTCCGCATCGCGGTTGATCGCGCGTTGTGCGTGTGCCGCACCGAAGACGGTGGAAATACGTGGGCGGCCCTTCGAAACGGCCTGCCGCAAGGCGCGGCGTTTGACGTCGTGTTCCGCCACGCGCTTGACTTGAGCGGCGACACGCTGGCCTTCGGTACGACCACCGGCAACCTGTACTTATCCAGCGACCGCGGTGAATCGTGGCAGTGCTTGGGCGGCAATCTGCCACCAATCTATTCCGTCCGATTTGCGTCTGCTTAGGTGTTAGTCGGCCAGCATCACGGTCATCGAGAACGCGCCGCTGCGAATTTCGCCGGGTGACAGGATAAACACGCCCGAGCCTTCGATTCCGGCGTCGACGAGGTTGAAACCGTCGTTGACGTTGGTCATCGGCTCAAGCGCGATGAACGGCTGGCCCTCGGGCGCATACAACAGCCAATGCGCAAACACGGGTTCGGCATCGAGCGTAAGAATCACGTCCAGCTCGTCCCAGCTCATGCGTACGCGACCATCGGGATGCGACCGGTCAGCACGTCGTCATAGACGCGGTCGCCCATCGGCCGGGGCTTGACGAAGTTGAGCGCGGGGTCCACCGTGCGAGGCGCGCTGTGCGCCAATGAGTCCAGCAGGTCGAACTGCTGCGTGCACGGAATTTGCAGGGTGGGCGGCGTGTTCGTCTTGACGAAATACGGATGATGGCCGAAGCCGGCAGGGAACGACCGCTTGTCCACGTTGCGAATCTGTAGGTCCCACGTGAAGCGTGGACCGTCCAGCAAATAGCGCACCTGCGCCGTGAACGCGAACGGCCAGTTGATGTCGGTGAAGTCACGGCTATCGAACGTGCACGTTACGGCATGATTTGACTCTTTGACGACCTTGAACGGTCGATTGCGCACGTCGCCATGACGGGCGGTGTTGTCCTCCGGCGCGGTGCGCAGTTGATAGCGCTGTCCGGCAGTCTTGAGGACACCTTCGCGGATGCGGTTGCACCACGGCAGCATGATGAAGCTGGCACACTTGGACGCGTTGCCGTAGTCGGCCGGATCGGTCGGGCGCATGACGTCGATCCATGTGCTGCCGTTCCAGAACTGTCCGAACGCGACCGATGCGCCGGTCTCGGGCAGAATTCCGACCTTCCAAGATGCGTTTTCCAGCGTGATTACCCGCTGTGTCATAGTACCTCCGTACCGGTGCCCTCAAGATCGTACACTGTACCAACGTTCAGGGCTAGGCTGTCCTGTCGCGCGATGTGTCCATTGCCGTAGTTGCCATACGCTTGAGTCGTATCGTATGGAGGTTTCACCATGACTCAACGTACCGCACTTATCACCGGTGCCTCGCGCGGGTTGGGACTGGCGCTTGCGCGCGGGCTGGCCGATCGCGGATGGTCGCTGATCCTCGACGCGCGCGGCCAAGACGCGCTGAATTCCGCGGCTGACGAACTGGCCGCCTGCACCACCGTCCGCGCCGTCGCGGGCGATGTCCGCGACTCAGAGCATCGCGCCGCGCTTGCCCGCGCCGCCCGCGAGCTGGGCGGGCTGGATCTGGTCGTCAACAACGCCGGGATCCTCGGGCCGTCGCCACAGCCCCCACTGCTCCAATATCCGCTCGATATTCTAGCCGATGTCTACGCCGCCAACGTGATCGCGCCGCTCGGAGTCCTGCAAGCCGTGCGCGCCGAAATGAACGGGCGCGCGACTGTGATCAACATCAGCAGCGACGCCGCGGTAGTAGGATACCCGGGGTGGGGCGGTTATGGCAGCAGCAAGGCCGCGCTTGAGCAAGTCTCCCGCGTGTTGGCCGCTGAACAGCCCGGTTGGCGCGTGCTGTGGATCGATCCGGGCGACATGCGGACGAAGATGCAGCAGGAAGCGTATCCCGGCGAGGACATTACCGACCGGCCGCTGCCTGAGGAGAGCGTTCCCGGGTTGATCAGGCTGATCGAAGGCGATGCACCGAGCGGGCGTTACCGTGCGCGCGAAGTCGGCGCAGAGCCGGTGGCCAAGCCGCACGGATGGCTCAACCTCGTGCTCAAGACCGACGACTTCGACAAGACGCTCGCATTCTATACGGAGGGTCTCGGTTACGAAGTCGTCGAACGGTGGGACGCGATTGGTCACGGCGCGATGCTTGAGATCGGCCGCGCAACGCTGGAGATCGCCGACCGCACGCAGGCCGCCGACGTCGATCGAATCGAGACGGGTGGCCCGCAGGAAAACCGTGTGCGTCTTGCGCTCAGCGTCCCGGATATCGCGGCCGATTCCGAGCGCCTGATCGGCAAAGGCGCCGTGCCGGTCAACGGCATCGTCAAGACGCCGTGGGGCCACACCAACCGCCGCATGACCGGCCCGGACGGAATCGCGCTTACATTGTTTCAGCCCTCGCCCGAGGAGCAGTAACCCCAATGCCAACATTTACGACTGAACTCACGAAATCGGTCCGTGCCCTCGACACGTTCGACTTTACGCTGCCCAATGCGCTTGAGGCCAGTGCGCCGCCGGAAGCGCGCGGCCTGCGCCGCGATCAGGTCCGCCTGCTGACGTCATGTACCGGGTGCGACTGCATGGACCACGGGCAGTTTGAGGACATCGGCCAACACTTGCGTGCAGGCGACGTGCTGGCGATCAACACGAGCGCGACGCTCAAGGCCGCTGTGACGGCGATGCGCGAGACCGACGGCGCACCGTTTGTCATCCACTTTTCGACCCGCATGCCCGGCGATCTGTGGACCGTCGAGGTGCGCGTTCCGGATGGCGGTACGACGCGGCGCTGGTCGTCGGCAAAGCCGGGAGAACGATATGTCTTGCCGGAAGGCGGCATCGCGCAGCTGCTCACGCCGTATGCACCGGTTCAGCGGCAGGTCGGGAGCGATGTTCGGCTGTGGGTGGCCGTGCTCGATCTTCCGCTGCCTGTGCTTGACTACCTCGATCGCGTCGGCCGGCCGATCCGCTACAGCTACGTGCCTGATGCGTGGGACATCGGTTACTACCAGACGGTGTACGCCAACAGCCCCGGCAGCGCCGAGATGCCGTCCGCAGGCCGCGCCTTTACGCCCGACCTGATCACCGCGTTGACGGCGCGCGGGGTGCAGTTCGCTCCACTCGTGCTGCATACCGGCGTCGCCAGCCTCGAAGAGAACGAACCGCCGTATGAGGAGCAGTTTCACGTTCCGGCCTCGACCGCGGCGCTCGTCAACGCGGCACGCGGGGCAGGGCGTCGCGTGATCGCCGTGGGGACAACGGTTGTCCGCGCGCTCGAAGCGGTCACCGATGACGACGGCGTCACACATCCCGGCGAGGGATGGACGGACGTTGTGATCTCGCCGGAGCGCGGGGTGCGCGCGGTCGACGGCTTGATTACCGGCTTTCACGAGCCGCGCGCGTCGCACCTTGCGATGTTGGAGGCGCTCGCGCCGCGTGCCCACCTGATGCGCGTGTATCACGAAGCTATCGCCACCGGCTATCTTTGGCACGAATTCGGCGATCTGCATCTGCTGATTCGCGGCTAGGCGGCCTCTGAACCCCGCGTCTCTACCACATTTGAGATCGTTAGAATCCATTCAAAGCGATTGAATTCGTGTTGGACTTGCGGGGTTGTTGTCAGATGTTTAGACATCGCAATAAGGCCTCGCTACCTTCGGAAGGTCGTACCATCTTCCAAGGGGAGGTCTAGCATGACCCGTTCCACGATACGTACCCTGTTGGCAGTGCTGCTCGCCGCCCTGCTGATCGCGATCCCTGCCTCGGCGCAGGATCCGGTTGGACCCGGCGAAGGTCAGCCCGTCATCCTCGGCAATTTCGGCGGCGATATCGCCACAACCAACCCCATCCTTCAGTCTGATGGCTCGTCCGAAGACGTCATCGAGCAAATCTACCCGACGTTCATCGACGGTGACCCCGAGACAGGCCTGCCGACACCCGGCGCCGCGGGTTCGATTGCGGTCGACTGGACACTCAGCGACGACAACCGTACGCTGACCGTTAACCTGCGCGACGACTGGACGTGGAGCGACGGCACGCCGATTACGAGCCGCGACGTCAAGTACGCATACGATGCCATCGTCAGCGGTGACGTCGATACGCCGATCGCATCGTTCATCAACACGATCGATTCGCTCGAGACGCCGGACGACTACACGGTCGTCATCAACTTCACCGAGTCGGACTGCACCGCGGTCTTCGTCGCGGCCTCTCTGCCGGTCGTACCTGCGCACTACTTCGAGTCGATCTATCCGTCGTTTGCGGACATGACCACCGAAAACCCGGCCAACCTGAACCCGGAAGTCACTGCCGGACCGTTTAGATTCGCCAATTTCCGTCCGGGCGAACAGGTCACGCTGCTGGCCGACCAAAACTACCCGGACAGCCCGGCCGGCTACGTCGTGCCGGAAGGCTTCGTGTACAAGACCGTGGCCGACCAACTGGTTGAGTTCGAGCAGTTCCTGAACGGACAGATCACCTACTCGAATGCACCGGAGGACCGCGAAGCCGAGGCGCGCGAGCGCGCCGCTAACGGCGAGTTTACGCTGGTCGACGTGCCCGCCGGCGGCTGGCAGGTCATGCTCATCAACCTCGGCAACCCCGAGAACCCGCTCCCCGGCGTCGATGAGGAAGGCAACCTCGTTGAGCAGGATCCGCACCCAATCCTCAGCAGCCTGAACGTGCGCCGCGCCCTCGTGCATGCGGTCAACCATGACGACCTGAACGCCGGCGCGTTTAGCGGCACCGGACGTCCGGTCGGCGGGCCGATGCTGCCACAGTCTTGGGCGTACAACGAGGACATCGAGCCGTATGCGTTCGATCCCGAATTGTCCAAGCAGCTGCTTGACGAAGCGGGCTGGGTGGACGACGACAACGACGTCAACACGCCGCGCGTGGCCACCGATGCCGTGGGCACGGTTCCGGCAGGCACGCCGCTCGTCCTCACGCTGACGTCGTTTGGCGGTAACCCGTCGGTCGATGCGTCCAACGTGCTCATTCAGGATCAGCTCAAGCAGGTGGGTATCCAGCTTGATCTCGACATCATGGAGTTCTCGCCCATGATCGACCGCCTCGTCGCCCAACAGTACGACCTGCTGATGGTGTTCTGGGGCGTGACCGCGACCCGGCCGCAGGACATGTACGACCAGCTCGGGCTGGATGGCGATCTGCCCGGCGCCGGCTTCAACACCGGATCGTTCTACAACGCCGAGTTCGAGGAGATCATGAAGGAAGCGCGCAGCCTGCCCGGCTGTGACGTCGCCGAGCGCAAGGCGCTGTACGACCGCGCGCAGGAGATCATCCACGACAACGTGCCGTACTTCCTCGTCAATACGTCGATCGTTCCGGTGATCGTGCAGAGCACTGTCGAAGGCTTCGAACCCAAGACCAACAGCACGACGTGGAACCTGCCGGCGTGGACGATCCGCTAGCCGACTGATCCAACCACACATCCTGTCCGCCGCCGGTGTCAACGCACACCGGCAGCGGACGTTCGATGCAGTCGCAGACGGCGCAGCTTTCAACCCCGGTCTGGGGCAGCGCCCCACCGGGGACAAGCCTCTGCAACTGCCTACTTTATAGGTAAGGGACACACATCATGGGGCGATACATCGTCCGGAGACTCCTGCAGTCGATCCCGATCTTCTTTGGTATCACGCTGCTGTCGTACGTCCTGATGGCCGCGTCGGGTAATCCGGTTGCGCAGTTGGCGTTCCGGCCCGGCACCCGGCCCGAAGAGATGGCGCGGGTCGCGGCAGAGCTCGGCGTGGACGATCCGATCCATATTCAGTATCTGCGCTGGTTGTTGGGGGACGACTGGATGCGCTGGGACAGTGACGGCGACGGCGTGAGCGATCATGCTGTTCTGCTGCCGTTGGATTCGGATGGTGACGGCGAGGCGGAGCCACCCGGGCGACGGCACGGCGTACTGCGCGGCGACTTCGGCGTGTCGTTCACCAAGAAGCGGCCCGTGCTTGACATCATCGTGGAGCGCGTAGTGCCAACCCTCGAACTCAGCGTTAGCTCGTTCTTCCTCGGCACGGTCATCGGCATTTCCATCGGGATTGTGGCGGCGGTCAAGCGCGGCGGATGGTTCGATCAGGCGTCGCGCGTGCTGTCGGTCGCGCTGACGGCGATACCCCTGTTCTGGTTCGCGTTGATGATCCTGCTGTTGTTGAGCGTTCAGTTCCGCGTCTTTCCGATTGGAGACCGATGCGCAATGACGCTCAACGACTCGTGCCCGCCGCTCTGGGAACGCCTCGAATACATCATCCTGCCGGTGTTCGTGCTCTCGATCGGCGGGGTGGCGGGCTTCAGCCGCCTGATGCGCGCGTCGATGCTGGACATCGTCTCGCAGGACTACATTCGCACGGCACAGGCCAAAGGCATGACCGCGACGGTGGTGTGGTATCGCCATGCCGCGCGCAACGCGATGATCCCGATTGCGACCGCGCTCGGCCCGGCCATCACCTCGCTGATATCCGGCGCAGTAGTGGTCGAGACGATCTTCAACTACCCGGGCTTGGGCAAGACCAGCGTCGAAGCCGTGACCCAGCGCGACTTTCCGGTCGTCATGGCGCTCACGATCTACGCTGCCGTCGCCACCATTGCCGGCTACTTGTTGTCCGACATCCTGTACGCGGTGATCGACCCGCGCATCCGGCTTGACTGAGGACGTTCGCATCATGGCAACCAACACACGTTCCGCCGACGCCGTCGCCCGCTTGGGTGACGATCCGGCCGCGCATCTCAAGAGTGAATCGCTGACCCGGCGCGCCCTGCGGCGTATCCGCCACGACCGCCTGACGCTGATCGCACTGATCACGCTGGCGTTGATTACCGTGTTGGTCGTGCTGGCCGACCCGATCTGCCGTCACATCTTGCAGGTCGATCCGGAGACGACCAACCCGCAGATGCGTCTGCTGCCGCCCGGAAGCCCCGGCCACATTCTCGGCACCGACGACCTCGGCCGCGACTACGCCGCGCGCCTGTTGTATGGCGGCCAAATCTCGCTGGCCATCGGCTTCTTCGGGTCGGTCATCACCTTGACGATCGGTGTCCTGACCGGGTTGATCGCGGGTTACTTCGGCGGTCGCGTCGATGACCTGATGAACTGGGTGATCACGACTCTCGACAGCATCCCGAGCATTTATTTGCTGCTGCTGCTCTCGACGATCTTGACACGCTCGGCGGTCACGTTGGTGATCGTCATCGCGATGGTCGGTTGGACCGGCGGGACACGCCTCGTTCGCGGGCAGACGATCCAACTTCGCGGCATGGAGTTTGTGATAAGTGCCAAGGCGATGGGCGCGTCGAGCTGGCGCATCATGCTCGTCCACATCTTTCCCAATACGCTGTCGCTGATGTTCCTGTCGCTGGCTGGCGGCATCGGCGGGCTGATGCTAACCGAGGCGACGCTGAGCTTTCTCAAGCTCGGCGTTCAACCGCCGACGCCGACGTGGGGCAACATGCTCTCGAACGCGCAGCAGTTCTTCACGCGCGGGCCGCACATGGCGACCGTCAGCGGGCTGCTGATCTTCGTCACGGTGCTGTGTCTGTTCGTGATCGGCGACGGCCTGCGCGACGCGTTCGACCCGCGCATCAACGACTAACCGCGCAGGGCCAGCAGCACGCCGGCGGCGATCAGAATGCTGCCGGCGATCAGCGGCACGGTCAGCGGCTGACCCAGCAGGATCACGCTCAACGCCGCGCCGACGACCGGCTGTGCGAAGAAGAACAGCGACGCGACCGACGCATCGACCAGCGCGAAAGCGCGGTTCCACATCCACATCGCCACGGCCGTCGAGATCACGCCGAGATACAGTACGCCCAGCACGATCGCCGGTGTGATCTCGCCGACTGGCCGCGTGCCCGCTTCAATTGCGGCGGCAGGTACTGTGAGCAGCAGTCCGCCCGCGAACGCCGCCAGCGTGACGACCAGCGTATCGCGATTCTTGCTGACGCGGCGGACCAATACCGAATACAGCGCCCATGTCACCGCCGCGACTGCCAGCGCCACATCGCCGCGAAATGTGTCCGACGAGAAACTGGCTTGGCTGAGGTCGAGGATCAACAGCACGCCGATGCTCGCCAACCCGACGGCCAGCACACGGCGCATGTTGAGGCGCTCGCGCAGGATCAGCGCCGCAAACAGCACGATGAACGCCGGCGACGCGCTCGTCACGACCGAGCCGTTGATCGCGGTCGACAGGTCGGTGCCGACGAACTGCGCCCCGATGCTGACACCGAACCCGATTAGCCCGACGCCGAGCAGAACCGGCAGGTCCGATCGGCGGGGCAAGGCCGGTCCGCTGCCGTTCCTGCGCTGATACGCCAACAGCGCAAGCAGCACCGCGCCGCCCAACAGCAGCCGAAGTGTGAGCAGTGCGAATGGCGGGATCACCGGCAGCACGACGTCCGACACGACGTACATTCCGCCCCAAATGGCCGCAGCCGTCAGCCCGTAGATGGCGCCTCGAATCACGGGGAAACCGTCCTTTGTCATGAGAATTTGCCGGTACATTAGGCGAGTCGCTACAATGCGCGCACACCGCCCGAAAAGGCAGTGTTGCGCGGCTCGCAAATTATACTGTGTGAGGAGAGTGCAAAAATGCTGGCAAAACGCGTCGTGGTCTTCGTCCTACTGGCCCTGCTGGTTCTGGGTGTCAGTGCGCAGGACGGACAGACCGTCAAGATCTACACGTCGTGGCCTCTGACTGGCGGCACGCAGGCCATTGGTCAATCCATGCTCAACGCAGTCAACTTGGCGCTCGAGCACTATCTGGCAGACAATGAAGGCATGGGGCCGGCCGGCCTTACGGTCCAAGTCGTGCCGTTGGACGACGCGTCGCCCACCTCCGGTGCTTGGGACGGCCAAATCGAGGCGGAGAACGCCCAGCGCTGCGTGAACGATCCGGAATGCTTGGTCTACATGGGGACGTACAACAGCGGTGCCGCCGCTGTGTCCATGCCGATCACCAACGCGGCTGGCGTCGTGCAGGTCAGCCCCGCCAACAGCTACGCCGGTCTGACCCGTTCCTGCCCGACCTGCGCCGAAGACGAGCCGGGCATCTATCGTCCGTCGGGCGAAGTCAACTACTTCCGCGTTGCGGCGACCGACGACGTACAAGGCCCGGCGGCTGCCTCGTGGGCAGTCTGCCTCGGCTTTGAGAACGTCTACGTTCTTGACGATACGCAGGCCTACGGCGCCGGTATCGCCAACGAATTCGTCAACCACGCCGAAGAGATCGGCCTGAACGTTGTCGGCCGTTCGTCGCTGGAGACGGCCGATTCCGACCCGCGTTCGGCTCTGACGGCTGCGCTGCGCGACGGCGCCGACCTGATCTACGGCGGCTTCGTGCTTGACAGCGGCGGCCCGCGCGTTGTTCAGGCCATGTACGACGAAGGTCTGTTCGATGAAGGCATCAAGTTCATGGGTCCGGACGGAATCCTCTCTGCCGCGCTGATCGAACAGGTCGGCGGTGCCGAGATTCTGGCGAACAACACTTACTTCACGTTCCCCGGCCTGCTGCCGAGCTTGCTCAGCAACGAGCAGGGCGTGCGGTTCTACACCGACTACGTCGAGCAGTTTGGCGAAGAGCCGGATCCGTACAGCGTGTACGCCTACGCGTCGATGCAGGTCGTCCTCAACGCGCTCGGTAGCGCGTCTGAGACCGGCACCGTCGATCGCGCGTCGGTCCTCGAAGCTGTCCGCAGCACGGCCGACTTCGAAGGCATCATCGGCACCTTCGGGTTCGACGAGAACGGTGACAACACCGCAGCCGCCTTCTACGGTTACGACTTCGAGAGCGACAACTTCTCCAACCCCACTGCAATCACGCCCACGATGCACGAGACTTGTGAATAACTTCGCGCTGACGCCGTGAGGCAGTTTCGCCGCCCCCGGGATACACAGTCCGGGGGCGGCGAAGCGATTGCAGAAGAGGGACCATGGATCCGCAGCTTGAGGCGTTCTTACGGCAGGTACTGGTTGGCTTATCGATCGGCTGTTACTTGGCGCTCATCGCGCTCGGCTACACGATGGTGTACGGCATCATCGAGCTGATCAACTTCGCACATGGCGATTTGTTTACGTTTGGCTTCTTTATTTCATTGACGATCTGGGGACTGTTCGATGTCCCGATGCCGCTGCAAGGGGCATGGATACTCGCGCTTCCGTTGATCGCGGTCGTGGTCGTGGTGTTAACAGGCGGTCTCAACGTCGTAATCGAGAGGGTGGCATACCGGCCGCTGCGCGGTTCGTCAAAGCTGGCGCCGCTGATCACCGCCGTCGGCGTGTCGTTCATGCTGGAGGCGATCTACGCCTACATTTGGGGCGCGAATCAGATCAACTACCCGCGCTTCATCCCGACGACCAACTTCCTGAGCGACTTCAGCCGCATCATCCGTTTTACCCCGCGCGACCTCCTGCTGTTTGGCGTCACCATCCCGTTGATGATTGGCCTGACGCTCTTCATCGACCGGACGCGGCTGGGGAAGGCCATGCGCGCCGCCGCCCAAGACCGCGAAGC
Organism: Candidatus Flexicrinis affinis; assembly: GCA_016716525.1. Taxonomy (NCBI): domain Bacteria; kingdom Bacillati; phylum Chloroflexota; class Anaerolineae; order Aggregatilineales; family Candidatus Flexifilaceae; genus Candidatus Flexicrinis; species Candidatus Flexicrinis affinis. The sequence goes on along the minus strand of JADJWE010000002.1, from coordinate 590,232 downwards.
CGCCGCGATGATGGGCATCAACGTCAACCGGATCATCGCGATCACATTCTTCATCGGTGGCGGGTTGGCGGGAATCGCTGGCATGGTCTACGGTCTGTACACCGGCAGCGGCCGGTTCATCATGGGCTTCGAGTTCGGCCTATTCGCGTTTACCGCCGCGGTGCTGGGTGGCATTGGCAATATCAGAGGCGCCGTGTTGGGCGCGTTCATCATCGGCATGGTGCAGGCCATGAGCGACCTCTACATCGGCGGCGAATGGTCTCGCGTGATCATCTTCTCGCTGCTGATCCTTATGCTGGTATTCCGGCCGTCGGGCATCCTCGGTTCGACTCAGAGTGTGGAGAAGGTGTAACCGATGAGCACTCTGCTTTCACGCTGGCGGTCCATTCCGCGCTGGGCGCAGCTCGCCATCCTCGTCGCGATCGTCGTCTTCGTGCCGCCGGTGATCAACATCCTCGAGCGCCAAACCGGATTCGGCCTGCTGACACAGATCAACCGCGCCCTGATCTACGTATGTCTGGCGCTTGGCCTGAATATCGTCGTCGGCTTCGCGGGCTTGCTTGACCTCGGCTACGCCGCGTTCTTCGCCATCGGGGCGTACACGTTCGGAATCCTGACGTGGCCGTCGCTGCGATTGGAATACAGCTTCTTCATCGCCATCTGGATATGCGTTCTAGTCGCGGCCCTGTTCGGCATGTTTATCGGAGCGCCGACGTTGCGCTTGCGCGGCGACTATCTGGCGATTGTGACGCTGGCGTTCGGCGAGATTATTCCGCCGCTGGTGCGCAACCTCGACCATATCACGATTCGCTTTGGCGACTGGGTGTTGGTCGAGAGTTTTAACCTGACCAACGGGCCGCTCGGCATGAAGCCGCTCGGACGGCCGAATTTCGGGTTAATAGAAAGCGTCGCGGGACTGCCACCGGGGCAGCTCGATCCCGGGGTAAACCCGACATTCTGGTATTTCATCATCGTCATTCTGGTGCTGATCGTGCTGTCCGCTTCGCGCCGGTTCGAGGACTCGCGCATTGGCCGCGCATGGCGTGCCATTCGCGAGGACGAGACGGCCGCACGATTCATGGGCGTCAACACCGTGCGGGTCAAGCTGCTGGCGTTTGCGTTCGGCGCGTCGTTCAGCGGCCTTGCGGGGGCAGTGTTCGCGTCGATGCTTGGGGCGATCTTTCCAGAGTTGTTCCGCTTCCAAGTGTCGATCTTCCTGCTGATTATCGTCATCCTCAGCGGGGCTGGAAGCGTGTGGGGCGTGTTGATCGGCGGCCTGCTGATCTCGACGTTCGACGGCGTGCTTCTGGCGCAGATCATGCCGTCCATCTTTCCCAACAGCGACGTACAGAGCCTGCGCTGGGTGTTCTTCGGCGTCGGCCTGATCGCCGTGATGCTGTTCCGTCCGCAAGGGCTTTTCGGGCATCTCGGGCGGCGCCGGCATACTCCGCTGACCATTGAGGAGGCAATCCATGGCGACGCTGCTTGAGGCGAAGGGGGTCAGCAAGAAGTTCGGCGGTCTGACGGCGGTCGACACACTCGACTACACCGTAGAATCCGGTGCGATCAACAGCATCATCGGGCCGAATGGTGCCGGCAAGACGACCTTCTTCAACATCGTCACCGGCTACTACAAGCCGTCGACCGGCACGGTGCGCTTTGACGGGCATGACATCGGCGGCCTTTCGCCGCACCGGCTGACGCGATATGGGATCGGCCGCACGTTCCAGACCATCAGACTGTTCGGCCGCCTGAGCGCGCTCGAAAACGTGCTGATCGGCATGCACCACTGGCTGCGCTCGCCGTGGTGGGGCGATCTGCTCAAGCTGCGTTCGACCCGAACAGAGGAAGACGAGGCTATCCAGCACGGCCAAGAATTGCTCGCCTATGTCGGCCTGAAGGGTTTTGAAGACATCGAATCGCGCAATTTGCCTTACGGCTTGCAGCGCCGCCTCGAGATCGCGCGCGCGCTGGCAACGCGGCCGAAGCTGCTGCTGCTGGACGAGCCGACAGCCGGCATGAACCCGAACGAGACCAAGGACATGACCGCGTTCATCCGCCGCCTGCGCGATGAACGCAAGTTGACGATCCTGCTGATCGAACATGACATGCACGTCGTCATGACGATCAGCGACAAGGTCACGGTGCTCGACTACGGACGCAAGATCAGCGAGGGCAAGCCATCCGAGGTGCAGCAGGATGCGCGGGTGATCGAAGCCTACCTCGGCAGCCGCGCACTCAAATTGATCAAGAACTAGCAGGCGGTCTCGAAATGACAGACACACCGATCCAAGCAAAAGCGCCGCTGCTGCACGTGGAGGAAATCCACAGCTATTACGGCAATATCCACGCCTTGCACGGCATCAGCCTCGACGTATTCGAGGGCGAAATCGTCACGCTGATCGGGTCGAACGGCGCCGGCAAGAGCACGACGATCCGCACGATCAGCGGCATCATGCACCCGCGGCAGGGCGCTATATACCTCGACGGCCAGCCTATCCACAACTTGCCTGCACATGCGCTGGTCGGGCGCGGGATCGCACAGTCGCCCGAAGGCCGCCGCATCTTTCCGCGCCTGTCGGTCGTCGACAACCTGCAGATGGGCGCATTCTTGCGCCACGACAAAGCCGAAATCCAGCGTGACATCGATAATGTCTATACCCTGTTCCCCCGTCTCAAGGAACGCCACCGCCAATTTGCCGGGACGCTGTCGGGCGGCGAGCAGCAGATGCTGGCGATGGGCCGCGCTATGATGGCGCGTCCGCGACTCCTGCTGTTGGATGAGCCTTCGATGGGCTTGGCGCCGGTACTCGTCGACCAGATCTTCGACATCATTAAGCGGATCAACGCCGAGCAAGGCACGACCATTCTGCTCGTTGAACAGAACGCGCTGATGGCGCTTGAAATCGCGGCGCGCGGGTATGTACTGCAGTCCGGCTCGATCGTGCTAACCGACACGGGCGCAGCGCTGCTCGAAAACGACATGGTGCGCAAGGTGTATCTGGGCGAGGTCGGCTGACCGTTCGCGCAAGCGTCGGGTGGTCGTGGGCTGACAGCGCGCCGCACGCCTGCTATCGTTTGCGTGTTTACTGGTGAGCATGCTTCGATGTCCCACGTCCTACAGGTTTCCTCGCGTTTCGCACTACTGATCCTGATCGTTTTCGCTCTGTCCCCGACAACCGCTCAAGACGCGTCGACCCCGCCCGAGGGCGACGGCGCCGCGGTGCTCGACTACACGATTCTCGAACTGTATACGCTCGAATCGCTGCGCGCACGCGAGTACCCCGGCGGCACGGTCACGATCGAGCGGTCGATCATGGCGACCGACACGTTTACGCGCTATCTGATCTCCTACCCGAGCGACGGCCTGACGATCACGGGCATCATGCAGGTGCCGCCGGGAACGGGGCCGTTCCCGGTGATCGTGCTCAATCACGGGTACATCCGTCAGGCCGAGTACTGGTCGGGCTACGAGACGTGGGAAGCGGCGGGCTATCTCAACGCGCGCGGCTACCTGACTGTCTCGTCAGACTACCGCAGTTGGGGCGGCAGCGACTGGGGCGTCAGCCTGTTTCACGCCGGTGTCACCGCCGACGTGCTCAACCTGATCAGCGCGCTAGAGACCGTCCCGCAGGCCGATACGTCACGGATCGGCATGTGGGGGCACAGCATGGGCGGCGGGATCGCCACCAAAGCGCTGACGATCGACCCGCGTATCGACGCCGCTGTGTTGTACGCCACCAACAGCGCCGACGACTCCGACCTGATCGGCCTTTGGGGGCCGGGATGTCTGGCCGAACGGCGGGCAGGGCGGCGCTGCAACCGTGGCGAAGTCATCCCGGCCGATGTGGATGAAACGTTGTACGAGACGTACTTGGACGCGGCCCGCGATACTGAGTTTGTCACGCGGGTGTCGCCGATCCACGACCTCGACCTGATTACCGTGCCAGTGCAAATCCATATTGGTAGCCGTGACACCGTCGTTCCGACCGCATGGTCGACCAAGCTGTACGACGCCATGCGCGCCGAGGGAATCGCGGTGCAGTTCTTCTGGTATGAGGGACAGGATCACACGTTCTGGGGCGACAGTTGGGTCGAATTCATGCAGCGCGTGACGGCGTTCTTCGATCTACACGTCAAGAATGCGTCATAGCTAACGCCAACCGCCTGAGCGTGCGGTACACTGTTTGCTGTCTCGGCACTTTCAACTGGGCTATTTGCACATGCTTCGTGAACGTCTGCGCTTTGCACGGGCGAGTTTTGGTGCGGACTTCACTGCGGGACTGACCGGTGCAATCGCCGGCGCGCCGCAGTCGATGGGATTCGCGCTGCTGGGCGGCGTCAATCCGGTCTACGGTCTCTATGCCAGCATCTTCCCGACAATCATCGGCGGCCTGTTGAGCAGTTCGCGTTTCGTCACCGTCGCGCCGACAAACGTGCTCATGCTGTTGGTGGCGGGCGCGCTAACGACCTTCAACAACCCCGACCCGCCCGTTCCGCTGTTCACGTTCACGCTGCTGGTCGCCGCGTTTCAACTCGTATTCGGTCTGTTCCGCTTCTCTGCGCTCACACGATTCGTCAGCAATGCCGTGATCGTCGGCTTTATCAGCGGGGCAGGCGTGCTCATCATCTTCGGTCAACTGGATCACATCTTCGGCATCGAGGTGCATTCGGGCAGCAACGCGCTGGGCGGCGTCATCGAGCTGTTCGGGCGGATCGCCGAAACTGACCCGGCGACGCTCGTCGTCGGCGCGGCCACGACAGTGATGATCTACACGTTCCACCACATGCGACGCCTCAAGAACATCGCGACGCTGGTCGCCTTCGCGATCGTCACGCCGCTGGTGCTGATCTTCGACTGGTCGACGGTTGCGCTCGTGAGCGATCAGTCGCCGATTCCGTCAGGACTGCCGCTGCCCGTTTTGCCTGACCTCGGTTACGCTCAGCCGCTGCTCGGCGCGGCGTTCGCCACGGCGCTGTTGGCCTGTGTGCAGCACGCTGCGCTTGTCGAGAAGCTGCGCGACCGCAAGGAACCCCGCGCGGATGTCAACCGGGACTTCATCGCGCACAGCGTCTCAAACGCGGTCGGAAGCGTGTTTCAGGCGCTGCCGTCCAGCGGGTCGCTCTCGCGCACGGCCGTCAACATCAGCAGCGGCGCGCAAAGCCGCATGGCGAACGTCTACGCCGGCATCACCATCTTTATGATGATGCTGTTGTTCTCTGGCGTGATTGAGGTGATTCCGCTGGCGGCGCTGGCCGGTCACCTCGTCGTCGCGGCACTCAGCTTGATCGACCTGCGCGCAATTCGCCTGGTGTGGGCCGTCTCCACGATTGGCCGCGTGTCGATGCTGGCAACCTTCGCCGGCGCGCTGGTGCTGCCGCTTGAGTACTCGATCTACGGCGGCGTGTTGCTGTCGCTCGGGTTGTACATCTGGACATCCAGCACGCAGATCGAAGTCGTTCAACTCGTACAGGACGAGCGGGGACGGTTCAGCGAGCAGCCCAGCCCGGCTAAGCTGCCTGACCATACGCCCGTGGTGCTTTCGGTCAACGGCACGCTGTACTTCGCGGCGTTCCGCAAGCTGGAGTCGCTGCTGCCCGATCCGGAAGGCAGTGTCAAGCCGCTCGTGATTCTGCGCTTGCGCGATACCGAGTCGCTCGGCAGCACCGGGATCAACGTCATCCTGCGCTACGACTCAATGCTGCGCGATCAGGGCGGCAAGCTGATCCTTGCCGGTGTCGGGAAAAAGCTGCGCGACGAACTCACGCGAACCGGCGCGTTGATGCGGCTGGGCCCGGATGCCGTGTTCGATGCGCAGCCCGTGATCTTCCAGTCGACCGAGAACGCGACCGACTACGCGTCAAAGCTGTCTGGCACTCAGCCGTAGCTGCTCATTCTCCACTGACCCGAACTGGATTCGTCCTGTACACTGAGTCGGTCGTCGGCAACCGTGCCGGCGGCCTCTCGCATCGACACGACTGGGCCGGTGAGTGATGCCGCGATGGACAATTGCTTTAGTGCTGCTTCTTACAACGTCCATTGCGCCTGCCGCCCATGAGGAACGACCTATGCCGCTTGCCGCAATCCCTCATCATCAGCCCACCGGCAGCCGATTTGTCCCCGGTGTCGGCTCTATGCCGGATGCCGTCTACCTCAGCGTTCAACTTGACGGCGTGCCCAAGTGGGTCGTCGGGACACCCTCGCGCAGCCGCGCATCGTGGCTGGTGGCGCTTGAGGACGGGCGCGTGCTTGCCGTCGACGCCAACGGCCGGCTCAATCCCGCCGGGCAGCTTGCGCCCGGTCAGCCGCCGGTCGGCATGATCGACCCGGACGGCGACCTCGCACTGCTACCTCTGCCCGCCGATGCGTCGGTCCGGTCGGTACCGGTCGTACTGCCCGAGGGGCTGCTATATGTCGCCAACAACGGTGACGTCGTTCGCACCGCGCGCGGTACGGTCGTGCGAGAGTCGCTCGACGCCCTACCGGACGCGCGAATCGTCGTGCGTGGCGACCGTGCCGCCGTCTACGCCGGCCAGACGTCGCGTTATGCCCACGGCGTGCTGGGCGATGCCGTCGAGGCGACGGCGCTGGTCGTATTCAATATCGAGACGTTGACCGAGGTGTACCGTATCTCGCTGGAAGACGGGCTGGTGTTTGAAGGCCTGACACCGCTGTGGACGGACATGGATGGCAACGGTTCCGAGGAACTCATTGCCACGGTGGCCGACGAGGAGGCTGGCGCGCGTATCCGCGTCTATGCCGGTGACACCGGCGAACAGATCGCGGAAGGCCCGCAGGTTGGTCGCGGCGGGCGCTGGCGTCATCAGCTCGCGGCCGGAGCATTTAGCGAAGACGGCGTGATCGAACTGGCGTCGGTGCTGACGCCGCACATCGGCGGGGTGGTCCAGTTCAACCGGCTCAACGGCGACGGGTTTCCGGTAGTGGCCGAACTGCGCGGGTTCACATCGCATGTGCTGTATTCCGACAACCTCGATATGGCGGTGGCGGGAGACTTCGACGGAGACGGGCGCGTCGAATTGGTGCTGCCCGATCAGGAACGGCGTAATCTGGCCGGCCTGCGCCGCGACGGCCCCGAGGACATCGAAATCGCATGGGTCGTGCCGGTCGACGGGACGGTCAGCACCAATTTAGCAGCCCTTACGCTCGCGGACGGACATCTCGCGCTGGCCGTCGGCACCGACTCCGGCCTGCTGCACATCTGGCTGCCGACGGCGTGATTCGCTTCGCAATGGATCTATTCGAGCCTGATTCTTAGCCTACGGCATTTGCGCCGGGTGAGGCGCAGGGGTAGACTCATTCCCGTGGCGCGCCTCGCGCCGACTTTGTTGGACTAAGGAGCAAATAGACATGAAACGCATTCTCCTGATTGTGGCGCTGTTTGCGCTCGTCGTCGTCGGCTTTGCGCCGGCCGCGGCGCAGGACGCCCCGGACGGTATTTTCCCGGGCACTTGGCCATACTCTCTGCCGCCGACGCATCATCTGAACCTCTTCTCTGCCGGCGGCCCGCATGACAGCACCGGCATCGGTAACTTCTACCGTCAAATGGTCGTAATGCCGTTCGGCTTCTATCGGTGGGACAGCGCGAGCTACGAAGGGCTGCTTGCCGAGTCGTGGGGCTTCAACGAGGACAACACCAAGTACGTCGTGACCATCAAGGAAGGCACGTGGAGCGACGGCACCCCGTTGACCGCGAATGATGCCGTTGTCACGTACACCATCGGCCGCATCCTGAACTGGGCGGACTGGACCTACCTCAGCGATGTCGTCGCCGCGGACGACCGCACTGTCGAGTTCATCTTCAACGAGACCGGCGCCGGTTACACGGCAGAGCGTCTCATTATGAAGACCCGCATTGCGCCGGCCGCAACCTATCAGGCGCTGGCCGATGAGGCTGCGGCGCTGATCGCCGATGGCAAGACCAGCGACGATCAGGAGTGGACCGACCTCGCCACCAAGATTGCCGAATTCCGGCCTGACGTGCTGCTGGCTTCCGGACCGTATACCTACGGTCTCGAGGACATTGGCGACAGTTACATGACGCTGCGCTGGCAGCCCAACAGCATTTACTCGGGTTCCGTGCAGTTCGGCGAAATCCGCCTGTGGCAGGGCGAAACCGAATCCACCACGCCGCTCGTGCTCAACGGTGACATTGCGTGGGCGACCAACGTGTATCCGCCCGCCACGCAGCAGGCGTTCGTGGATGCCGGCATCCGCCTTGTGAACGTGCCGCTCGGCTACGGCGCCGCGCTGTTGATGCAGCACGATACCTATCCGTTCACTATCAAGGAAGTCCGGCAGGCGATGGCTTACGCGATCGACCGCGCCGAGAACGCCTTCTTCACCAACGGCTTCGGCGCATCCGGCACTGAATACATGGCCGGTGTGCTTGACAAGATGGTGCCGACGCTGCTTGACGCCGAATCGATCGAACAGCTCAACCGCTACGAATTCAACGTTGACATCGCCGCCGGGCTGATGGAATCCGCTGGCTTCACGCGCGACAGTGAAGGCAAGTGGGTCGACGGTGATGGCAACCGCATAAGCGTCGAATACAAGGCCCCGGCCGAGTTTGCCGACTTCCTCGGCGCCAGCACCAACGCCGTCGAACAGCTCAACGAGTTCGGCTTCGACATCACGCTGCGCGCGATCCCGTGGCAGCAGACCGCTGAAGACATCCGTCAGGGCAACTTCCAGTTGTCGGTGTGGTCGTGGGCCGGTGGCAACCCGCTTGCGTCGCGCCAGTTCTTCGGCCCGATCCAGCGCTTCAACTACGTTGGTCTGGCGGAAGGCCAGAAGGGCATGAACTTCCCGATGGAGTTCGAGTACAACGGCGAGATGATCGACCTCAACGCGCTCATCAACGATGTGTCGTCGGGCTTCGATCGTGACGCGCAGGCGCAGCGCGCCGGCCGCGTCGCGCTGATCCTCAACGACCTGATGCCGTTTATCCCGCTCAACATCATCGATGCGGCACAGCCGTTCAACGAGTCGATCCTCGCCGGTGCTCCGGAAGATGGCGACCCGCTGTATGCCGCGCCGCTTGACGACGCGTGGATGCTCAAGCTGCTGCTCGAGGGTGTGGTTCGCCCGGCCGAGATGTAACGATCTGAACGTTCGGGCTGGGGGGAGCTGCGGCTTCCCCCAGCCGCTTTAATGGAACAGAATTATCCAATGAGCGCACAGACAACTCCTGCGGCGCGCGTGCCATCAGTCTCAGATCAGCCGCGCTCGCGTTTCACCCTGCGAAAACTGGTTCGCAGCTATACGTTTCGAACGGTCGTGCAGGGACTTATCACCATTTGGGCGGTAATGACCTTTACCTTCTTTTTGATTCGCCTGATGCCCGGCAACCCCGCCCAAATCAAAATTGACGAATACATGGATCGTTATGGAATGTCGGAGGATCAGGCGCGGCAGCAAGTCGCGACACTCTTCAGCTTCGATCCCAACCAACCTGTACTCGAGCAGTATGTGGACTATCTGGGCGATTTGGTCCGGTTCGACCTGGGTCGTTCGTTGACTTCAACGGAGACACCCGTCGCCCAGCAGATCCTCAAATTCCTGCCGTGGACCTTGTTCAGCGTCGGGCTATCACTTCTCATTGCGTTCTCGCTGGGTGTCCTTATTGGTCTGGCCATGGCGTACTGGCGCGGGGGAATTCTGGACAACGTGATGACCGTGTTCGCGTCGGTCATCTACGCCATTCCAGACTACATCATCGCGCTGCTGCTCATCATGGTCGCCGGCGTACAGCTCAAGCTCATTCCGGTGGGCGAGTTGTATGGCGGCAGCACGCAGGGTATTGCGCCCGGTTTCACCGTCGAGTACATCCTCGACCTGCTCAAACACGCCTTCCTGCCCGTGTTCACATATGTGATGGCGACCATCGGCGGGTGGATGCTGACGATGAAAAGCAGCACCATTAGTACGTTCGGTGAGGACTACATCACCGTGGCCCGTGCGCGCGGTCTGCCGGAGCGCCGACTTCTCACCGCGTATGTCGGCCGTAACGCCATGCTTCCGCTGATGACCCGCTTGGCGATCAGCATCGGTTTTGTGGTGGGCGGCAGCGCGATCATCGAGACGCTGTTTCTGTACCCCGGGCTTGGCCGAAACCTTGTGTTGGCGATTGGCATGCGCGACTACACCACCATGCAGGGCATTTTTCTTGTGATCGCCGTATCCGTGGTGGTGAGCAACATACTGGCCGATCTGCTTTACGGCTGGCTCGATCCGCGCGTACGTCTAGGCGGAGACAAGGGGGCCGAATGAGCGCCAGCGCCGACGTCAAGGCGGTACTCGCCGAAAAGACGCTGTTACAGCGCATAGGCTCAGGCACGCGCGGCACGATTCGTGCTTTGCTGCGCAATAAAGCTGGCTTCCTTGGCTTCCTCGGGGTGACGTTCTTCGTCCTCATGACGACGCTGGGACCACTGGTAATCCCGTACGAAGGTGATCCACGCTTGGATCGTTTGCGCCCCGGAGCGCGGTCGCTGTTCGCGCCGCCGTCGGTGGAACATCCGCTTGGCCTTGACGTGAAAGGCCGCGACGTACTCAGCCATATCGTACACGGTGGCGGCCCTCTGATCGTGACGGCGCTTCAAGCCGGTATCATTACGACCATCGTCGCGGTTGCACTGGGAGCAGCGGCGGGTCTGCTCGGCGGGGTGGTTGACCAGATCATCTCCGCGGCCAGCAACTTCATCCTAACGATCCCTCAGTTTCCGCTGTTGTTAGTATTGGCGACGATCGTCACGTTCGAAAATCGATTAGGCATGGCGCTGCTGCTGGCTGTGCTCAACTGGCCGACGCTCATGCGCGCCGTGCGCGCGCAGGTGATGAGCTTGAAGTCGCGCGATTACGTCGAGGCGGCGTTCGCGCTGGACCTCGGCCTGTGGCACATCACCACGCGCGAGGTGCTGCCCAACATGATCTCGTACATCGTGGTCAACATGATCTTCACGATCAGAAGCGCGATGTACTTCATCATCGCCCTGATGTTTCTCGGCCTTGTGCCGCTCACGGAGCCGGACTGGGGCATGATGATCTTCATCGGCAAGCAGCAGGGCAGTCTGTCCAACCCCGAGGCGGCGTGGATGCTGCTGGCGCCAGTTCTGGCGATCGCACTGTTCCAGTTGTCGCTGGTGCTGTTCACGCGCAGCCTCGAAGAAGTGTTCAATCCCCGCTTGCGGCAGGGCGTGTGATGCCTCGCGAGGCATCACACGCAGTAGGCGTTGCTAGAAGGATGATGCATGACTGACGGAAATGTCGTCCTGTCGGTAGAGGACGTCTCAATTACGTATACGACTCAGCGCGGTATCGTGCAAGCGGTCAGCAATGTGTCGTTTAACTTGCACGAAGGCGAAACGCTTGCCCTGATCGGTGAGTCGGGCTGTGGCAAGTCCACGATCGTGCTCGGTCTGATCGGGCTGCTGCCCAAGACCGGCAAGATCACCACCGGCAAGGTGACGTACCGTCGGCGTGATGGTCGCTTGATCGACGTGCTGGGCCTCAACAAAGAGCAGATGCGCCAGTTTCTGTGGAACGAATGCTCGATGGTGTTTCAGGGCGCGCTCAACTCGCTCAACCCGGTGCTGAAGATCTCCTCGATGATCTACGACACGGCGCGAGCGCACGGCATGCGCACCGACGAAGCCAAGAAGCGCGCGCTGTCCCTGTTTGAAAAGGTGCGCCTCGACCCGCTGCGTGTGTTCAACGCGTACCCGCACGAGCTGTCGGGCGGCATGCGCCAGCGCGTGCTGCTGGCAACCGCGCTGCTGCTGAGGCCACAGGTCGTCATCATGGACGAGCCGACGACTGCCGTCGACATCCTGACGCAGCGTTCGATTATCAAGGTGCTCAAGCAGCTTCGCGAGGAGTTGAACTTCAGCACGATCTTCATCTCCCACGATCTGGCCGTCGCGGCCGAAATTGCCGATACCGTCGCGACCATGTACGCCGGCGAGATCATCGAAAAGGGGCCGGTCACGGAAGTGTTTTACCGCCCGCGGCATGCCTATACGCTCGGATTGCTGGAAGCGGCCCCGCGCCTAAGTACGGGGGCCGAGGAACTGATGTCGATCCCTGGCAGCCCGCCCGATCTGATCGATCCGCCGAAGGGGTGCAAGTTCCACATGCGCTGCCGCTTCGCAACAGACGAATGCATGATCACCAAGCCGCCGCTGGAGTCGGTGATCGCCGACCCGACCCACACCGTCGCGTGCTATCACAGCGACGAAGTCCTGCGCGTGCGTCAAAAGGAACTTGCCTCATGAGCACGTCTCAACGCGCGCCGTTGGTCGAACTGAGACACGTTGACCGCAACTTCCGCAAAGGCAACGCCACGCTCAAGGTGCTGCAAGATATCAACCTGAACGTGTATCCTAACGAAATCCTGTGCTTGGTGGGTGAGTCAGGCTGTGGCAAGACCACCACGGGCAAGATCATCGCCGGCCTACTTAGCCACTCCGACGGCGAGGTCAACGTGCAGGGCCGCCCGCTTGCCAGCTACTCGAACCGGGGGGAGAAAGCCAAGCTGCGCCGGACGTTCCAGATCGTGCATCAGGATCCGTTCGCGTCGCTCAATCCGTCGCACACCATCGCCAAGATCCTCAGCTTTCCGCTGCTGCGGCACAAGATGGTGAAAAACCGCACCGAACTGGCCGCGCGCCTGCTGGAACTGATGGAACTGGTCGATTTGACGCCGCCGCAGGATATCCTCAACAAATATCCGCATCAGTTGAGCGGGGGCCAGCGTCAGCGCGTCAGCATCGCGCGTGCGCTGACCGTCCAGCCCAAGCTGATCGTGGCCGACGAAGCGGTCAGCATGGTCGATGTGTCGATCCGCATCGGTATCCTCAAGATGCTGCTGCGGCTCAAGGAAGAGCTCGACATCGCGATCGTGTTCATCACACACGATCTTGCGCTGGCGAAGTACTTTGCGTGGCAGGGGCGCATCGCGGTGATGTATCTCGGGCGGATCGTGGAAATCGGCCGTACGCCAGACGTCATTGGCAACCCTGCCCATCCATACACCCGTGCGCTGCTCGCCGCCGTGCCGGAGGCAGACCCGGACGTGACCCGCGCCAAAGAGGAACTGCCGCTGCGCAGCGAGGACATACCCGGCCTGTTGAGCATCCCGAGCGGGTGCGCATTCCACCCGCGCTGTCCGTTCTCCGTGCCCGACCTGTGCGACGCGGACGTGCCGAAACTGGCGGTCGCACGCGGATTCAATCAGGAGGCGGCGTGTGCCCCGCTTGAGCTTGGGCTTCCGCTGACGACGTATGCCGGATGACGGACTGAGCGAATCGCTCAAAGGCTTCCTGCGCATCGGCGTGTTCGTCGGCGGGGGCGGCGTGGTGCTCGCCCTGTTCCAGCCGAGAGAAAGCCCGGAGTTCGTGCTCAGTGTATGCAGCGGGATTATCGGCGTTCTGATGATCGTTGGCGTGGTGCTCGTACATCGGTTCTTCAGCCGCTGACCGCGACCTTGTGCGCGAGATGCGCTAAACTTGTAGTGAATCTAGAGGGGAACAAATGGACTCTATCGAGCATCAGATGGGGCAGCGGTTGGTTGTCGGGTTTCACGGCCTGACCGCCCCCGATTACCTACTCGAATGGCTTGACGCGGGGCGCGTCGGCGGCGTGATCCTGTTTCAACGCAACGTCGACTCCCCCGAGCAGCTTGCGGCACTGACCCGGTCGCTGCACGCGGCGGCACGCATGCCGCTGCTAATCGGAATCGATCAGGAGGGGGGTGAAGTCGCACGTTTGCGCGGCCGTTTCACCGAAGCGCCGTCCGCGATGGCGCTGGCCGCAGGCGGGGGGCAGTATGCCGAAGCCGTCGCCGGCGTGCTGGCAGAAGAGATGCGCGCGCTTGGGATCAACTGGAACTTCGCGCCGGTGCTCGACATCTCGCACAATGCGGCGAATCCGTCGCTTGGGACGCGGTCGCCGGGGGCGTATCCGCGCCTCGTCGGCGAGATTGCCGCCGCGCAGGTCGTCGGCTATCAAGCGGCACGTGTGGCCGCGTGCGCTAAGCACTTTCCCGGATTGGGCGACACCGACATCGACACGCACGTCGCGCTTCCGTCGATCGACACGCCGCTCGACGGCTTGATCGACACCGACCTGATGCCGTATCGCGCGGTAATCGAGGCTGGAGTCGCGTCGATAATGACCACGCACACCATCTTCGCCGCACTCGATCCGGCGCTGCCGGCCACGCTGTCGCCCAGTATCGTGCCGGCGCTGCTGCGGCAAACCCTCGGTTTCGATGGCGTCGTGACGACCGACTGCCTCGAGATGGGTGCGATCACCGCGCACCATTCGCCGGCCGAGTCGGCGGCGCTGGCGGCAGCGGCAGGTGTCGACTTGATTCTGTTCAGCCACACGCGCGAGGTGCAGGAAGAAGCGTACCGCGGGCTGGTCGAGGCGGCCCGCAGCGGGCGAGTCTCCGAGGAGAACCGCACCGAGTCGCTGCGCCGCATTCAAGCGATGAAGGGCGCGTATGCCATCACGGAGCCGCCGCGGCCGGAATCGATCCGCACCGAGCCCCATGTCGAGACGATGATTTCGGCGTCAAAGGCCGGTGTCCAGTTGGTGCGCGCGCAGGGTGTCGTGCCGCTTCCGGAACATGTCAGCGTTGCGCTGGTCGAGTTTCCGTCGATCCACGACAGCGATGTGTTCGACGCGACCGGGCACACCGGTCTTGCGACCCGGTTGTTGGCGCGCCGGCCAGATGCCACCGTCGTTGCGCTATCGCCCAGCCTGCTCGATGAAGACATGGAAGAGGCGCTCAGCGCCGCTCGTCGTGCCGGCGTGACGATTCTGGCGACCCGCAGCATCCATTTGAGCCCCGAGCACATCCGCCTTGCGGCAGCGGTGCTCAGCGCCGCGCACATTTCCGTGCTGGTCGCGCTGCGCAACCCGTATGACGTGGGCGTTTTGCCGGAGGCCGACGCGGCGCTGTGCTCGTTCGGCGGGGCGGAGCCGCAGCTGGACGCCGTGGTCGGCGCGCTATTCGGGGACTTTGTGCCGACAGGCAGCGCACCGGTCGCGCTTGGGGGATAAGATGACGGTTTACTTCGGCGTCGACGTGCTGCGCCGTGCCGAATTCGAGCAAGTTCGCGGTCGCAAGATCGGGCTGTTGACACACCTGTCGGCCGTCGGCGAGATGTTGGTGCCAACGTACTCGCTGCTGACAGGCTCGCCAGAGGTCGACGTCCGGGCGTTGTTCACGCCGGAGCATGGATTCTTCGGCAGCGCGCGCGAGGGCGAACTGGTGGAGAACTCGGTCGATGCCCGCACCGGCCTGCCGGTGTACAGCCTGTACAGCGAGAGCACCAAGCCAACGCGTGAGATGCTTGACGGCCTCGACTTGATTGTCGTCGACCTGCAGGATATCGGGGTCCGATGCTATACGTATGCGTGGACCCTGTCGCTCATGCTCGAGACGTGCGCCGAGGTCGGTCTCGAAATGCTGGTGCTCGATCGGCCGAACCCCCTGAACGGCCTCGTCGTGCGCGGGCTGCTGGTCGAACCGAACTGCACGTCGATGGTCGGTCGTTACGATGGTGTCGTGCCGCTTGTGCATGGCATGACCATTGGCGAGCTGGCGATGTACTACAGCTCGCTCATCCCCGGCGCCGACAACCTCGTGAAAGTGCTGGCCGCTAGCGGCTGGCGCCGGTCGATGACTTGGCGCGAGACAGGGCTAACGTGGGTGCCGCCGTCGCCTGCAATCCCGAAGAACGTCACCGTCGACAACTATCCGGGGTCGGTGTATGTCGAAGGCACGACCTTGAGCGAGGGGCGCGGCACGGCACTCCCGTTCGAGGTGGTCGGTTCGCCGGGAATTGACCCGATCGAGCTGGCGCTTCGCCTGAACATGCAGCATCAGCGCGGCGTGCTGTTCCGCCCGACGTCGTTTCGCCCGACAACCGGCAAACACGCCGGGGTCGACTGCAGAGGCGTGCAGGCGCACATCGTCGAACCCCGCATGTACGACCCGCTGCGCACGTGGTTGAATGTGATTGTCACCATTCGAGCGTACTTTCCCGAGGAGTTCGGGTGGGCTGATCCGTACGACGGGCGCTACATGTTCGACCTGTTGATGGGCAATCGTTGGGCGCGCTCGATGATCGACAACGATGCGCGCGTGGCTGACATTCTGGCCGAAGAGCGCAAAGTGTGCGCCGAATTCGAGGAGCGGCGTCAGCCGTATTTGATCTATGACTGAGATTCCACGTAGTGACGTAGAGCGCAGCATTCCTGCGCAGGCGGTCGAACAGCTCGACAGCGTCGTGACGACCGCTATCCGCGACGGTGTCACACCGTCGGCGATGCTGGCGGTCATGCACCGCGGCGAGCTGGTGTATGAAGGTGGATGGGGCTGGCAAGACCCCGAAACGAAGACGCCGATCCGGCAGGATTGCCTGTACGATCTGGCGTCGGTGACCAAGCTGTTTACCGTGACGGCATTTCTGGCGCAGGTCAGCGCGGGCAAGGCGACTCTCGACATGCCGCTGGCCGCGGTCGTGCCGGAGTTCGCCGCCATTTCGCCGCGCTCGATCGTTGACAGCTATGATCCGATCAACCGGCAGATCGTGCCGATGGACCCGGCGCACGTCGGTAAGCTCGTCGCGCCGACTTCGGTGACGATGCGCCATCTGCTCACGCACACGTCGGGGCTGCCGCCGTGGCGCCAGTTCTACGCTGTCGCCGGCCCGTCGCCCACGCCGCCGGGACAGCTTGACCCGATGCCGCGCGAGCTGCGCTGGGCGCGTATCTTCGCCTCACTGTGCACCGTCGATTTTGCCGGACTGCCCGGCGACAAGGTGCGCTATACGGACATTGGCTTGATGCTGCTGGGCGAAGCAGTCGCCCGGATCAGCGGCCAGCCGCTTGAGAATGCCATCCGCGCGCGGGTCATCTCCGCGATCAGTACACTGCCGGACCCGATCTCGTTCAACCCGGTCGATCAGCGTATCGGGCTTGATCGTATCGTGCCGACTGAATACGACTCGATCTGGCGCCGCCGTCGCATTCACGGCGAAGTCCATGACGAGAACGCGTGCGCCGCGGGCGGTGTGGCAGGGCATGCCGGGCTGTTCGCCTCGGCCGAAACGGTCGCGCGCTTTGGGCAGCTTTGGCTCGAAGGGGCCGGCGGCTTCAACATCGCGCCCGAATTGGCGGCCGAAGCCGTCCGCGAACAGGTCGTATCGAACGATCTGCGCCGGGGGCTGGGTTTCGTTATCAAGCCGCACGTCGGCGCCAACTGCGGCGACCTAATGAGTCCGGAGACGTTCGGTCATACCGGCTTTACCGGCACGTCGCTGTGGATCGATCCCCGGCGCAAGCTGGTCGTCGCGCTGCTGACCAACAGCGTCTATCACGGCCGCAGCATGCCGGGTACCTACGAACTTCGGCGGGCGGTGCACACGATTCTGGCGGAAGCGCTGTCGTAAGCGAGGACGGCATGGCAATACTTGGCATTGACGGCGGCGGGTCGCACGTCCGCGTGGTGGTGGCGGACACACAAATGAACGTGCTTGCGCAGACCACCGGCGACAGCGTCAACCCGAGCAGCATCGGCCGCGACGAGTCGGCGGCGCGTGTGAGGGCTGCCGTGCGGCAGGCGATTAGCGACGCCCACCTCGCGCCGGGAGACATCACGGCGGCGGCGGCGGGGATCGCGGGCGCGTCGGACGACCACAGCGCCGATTGGGTGCGTAACACGCTTCAGATCGAGCTGCCGGCCGCACGAATCGTGCCCAGCTCGGATTTCGAAGTTGCGCTGGTCGGTGCGGTGGGCGAGCGCAAAGGCATCATCGTCATCGCCGGTACTGGCAGCGCGGCTTTCGGCGTGTCGGCCGACGGGCGCAAGCTCAGGCAAGGCGGCTTCGGCTATTTGCTTGGCGACGAGGGCAGCGGATACTGGATGGGGCGCGAGGTACTCTCCCATACGCTGCGCGAATTGGACGGGCGCGCCGGCAAATCGGAGATTACCCCGCGTGTGCTTAGTGCGATCGGCGCGACGACGGCCGGAGATGTCATCGCGTGGACGTACCGGCAGGGCGTACAGGTTCGCGCGATCGCAGCGCTGGCCCCGCTGCTCATCCAGATCAGCGAGGAGGGCGATCCGGTCGCGCAGGGCTACGTCGCGCGGGCGGCCTCTGAACTGGCGAATCTCGTGCGCAATATCCAAGCCCGCCTCGACTTGAAGGACGGGCCGATTGCGTTCGCAGGCGGCTTGCTGGAGACCGACAACCGGTTGGTCGAGGTCTTGATGCGGCGCTTGCATATCAAGGAACGCCCGCGCCCACTGTATCCGCCGGCAATCGGCGCTGCAATGTTGGCCGCGCAGACGACATGAGCGTACGGCGCCCATCCGAGCGCCGCGTTCGACAATGGGAATTGAGGGGTAATGCTTACCGAACAGCAGAATCCGCGCACGGTCAACCTCGACCAGATGACCCCGCTGGAGATTGTGCAAGCGATGAACGAAGAGGATGCGAGCGTTGCCCGTGCGGTGGCGCTAGTCCTCCCGCAGATCGCCGCGGCCGTCGAGGCCATAACGGCGCGCATGCGACGTGGCGGGCGGCTGTTCTACATTGGCGCGGGCACGAGCGGGCGGCTCGGCGTGCTTGACGCGGTCGAATGTGTGCCGACGTTTGGCGTACCGCCTGAGCTTGTCGTGGGCATCATCGCCGGCGGCGAACGTGCGTTTGTGCGTGCCGTAGAAGGCGCCGAAGACGACGCCGACGGCGGCCGGCGTGACTTGGCCGCACACAATGCCAACGCGCTCGATTGCGTCGTGGGAATTGCGGCCAGCGGCAGCACGCCGTATGTGCTCGGCGCGCTCGAATACGCCAACGCCCTCGGCGCGCTGACGGTTGGCGTGTCGTGCAATACGGAGGCCCCGGTCACCCTGCGGTCTGAGATCGGGATCGAGGTTGCCGTCGGCCCCGAGGTGCTGACCGGCTCGACCCGACTCAAAGCTGGGTCGGCGCAGAAGATGGTGCTCAACATGCTCAGCACGGCGGTGATGGTAGGGCTGGGCAAGGTGTACGGCAACTTGATGGTCGACGTGCAGATCACCAACGCGAAGCTTGCCGCACGCGCACGCCGGATCGTCATGCAGATTTCCGGCGCAGATGAGGCGACGGCGGACGCGGCGTTGAAAGGGGCGGACGGCCACGCCAAGACGGCCATTGTCATGATTGCGCGCCGCGTGGACGCGCAGGAAGCGCGCGAACTTCTGGCTGCTCACAGCGGGCACCTGAGGGAGATCATCGGATGAACGACCTTCTGGTTGCGAACGTGCGATACCTGCACGGCGCGGACGATCGGCCGCTCGCGGGTTGGCTGCGTGTCGAGGACGGCGTGATCGTCGACGGCGGGGCGGGTGAGGCGCCGCCGGCAGGCGGGGCTGCGTCGTTGGACGGTGGCGGACTGCTGCTCGCCCCGGGGTACATCGACGTGCATGTGCACGGTGCGATGGGCTGCGACACCATGGACGCCGACCCGGACGCGCTGGTCGAGATGGCTCGCTTCTACGCCAGCCACGGCGTGACCAGCTTCTTGGCGACCACATGGACTGACACACGCGTCCGCATCGACGCCGCACTCAGGACGATCGCGCAGTGTGTCGGCCGGATGCCCGGCGGCAGTACGCTGTTGGGCGCACACCTCGAAGGACCGTACCTGAACGCCACCCGCGGTGGCGCGCAGAACCTCGACTTGATCCGCCGGGCCGACCCGGACGAAGCGATGCCATGGCTGGAGCTGGGTGTCATTCGGCTGGTCACCGTGGCGCCGGAATTCGAGGAGAACGCGTGGTTCATCCGCGAATGCAGGTCGCGCGGGATCACGGTCAGCATGGGGCATACCGACGCCACGTACGATCAGGCCATGCACGGCATCGACGCAGGTGTGACCCATGCGACGCATACGTTCAACGCGATGTCGCCCTTGCAGCACCGAGCTCCCGGCGTGGTCGGGGCCGTCATGGGCGACGAGCGCGTACGCTGCGAGCTGATCGCCGACAACATTCACATTCACCCGGGAGCGATCCGCGCACTGTGGAAGGCCAAGGGGCAGAATGTCGTGCTGATCAGCGACGCCATTCGCGCGGCCGGCATGCCGGATGGCGAATACCCGGTGGACGAGCGGACAATCTACGTTCGTGAGGGGGTGGCCCAGCTCGAGGACGGGACGTTGGCCGGCAGCACGCTCACGCTGGATCGCGGGGTGGTGAACTTCGCGCGAGCCACCGGCCAGTCGATCTACGCCGCAGCACGCAGCGCCGCCGTGCCCGCTGCCCGCGCGATCGGATTAGGCAAACGCAAAGGGGCGATCCGCATGGGCTGGGACGCCGACCTGGTGCTGTTGGACGATGACGGTGTCGTGCAGGCGACGATTGTCGCCGGAGAGGTGGTCTATCGCGCATGACTGACATGCTGGTAAAGCTCTACGAACTGCCGCCGCTCGAACCGGCGATTGCCGGGCAAGCCGAGCAGGGCATCACGATCAGGCGTGCCATCCCGCCGGAGAAGCACAACGTATTGGCGTGGATCGGGCAGCATTTCAGCCCGTACTGGGTGAGCGAGACGGATGTCGCGTTCAGCCGGCTTCCAGTATCGGTGTGGCTGGCGCATGAGGGCGAAACGCTGATCGGCTTTGCGTGTTGGGATGTCGTGGCGCGCGGGTTCTTCGGCCCGACCGGTGTCAGCGAGGCGGCGCGCGGCCGCAAAACGGGAGCGGCGCTGCTGTTGGCGGCGCTTCACGATATGCGGTTCAACGGCTACGCGTATGGCATCATCGGCGGGATCGGCCCGGCCGAGTTCTACACAAAGGTGTGTGGCGCGGTCGAGATTCCCGACAGCACGCCAAGCGTCTACGCGGGAATGCTGCGTTCGTAGGCGGCAGGCGATCGCGAATCCACGGCTTTATGCGGCCTGAGCGTGATAGGCCTTACACTAGTCACATCGTTGCATATCACGAGTAAAGCATATGGCGTGGGTTGGAGCAGCGTACACGATCCTGCTCGGGCTGTCGACAATTCTCGGCATGGCCCTGGTCGGCGTGGCACTGCGCCGCCGTAATTTGCCCGGGGGCGCGCCTCTGTTCGTGCTTATCTGCTGCATGGTTGTCTGGTGCGGGACGTACCTGTTCGAACTGCTCGCGGCCGACCCGTACAAGCTGCTGTGGTACAACCTGCGCCAAGCCGGTGTTGTGGCGCTTCCCCTTGCCGCGCTTGCGCTCGGATACGAGGTATATCGGCAGACGATCTGGGAACGTTGGCGGTTGACTGCCATCCTGGCAATCGTTCCCGTCGTCACACTCGTGCTGGGTTTTACCGGTTCGTCGCTGGTTCGTGAGTATACGGCCATCGACTCGGCATTCGGCCTACGGCTGGTCGTTATCCAACGCGGGCCGTGGGTCGCGGTTTCGGCAGCGTATTTCTACGGCGTGTACACCGCCGCACTCGTCCTGCTGATCGAATCCGTGCGGCGTGCGCTGCCCGGTCATCGCGCACAAGTTGGAATGCTGGTCGTCGCGTTGCTCATCGTGATTACCGGCAATCTGATGGACCTGCTTGCTGCCAACCCGATCGCGCCGTTGGGTTCCGGCGTGCTGATGTTTATTCCGGCGACGCTCATCTTCATGTACGGCCTGTATCGCTACCAGCAGCTCGGCATGCTGCCGATTGCCCGGGAACACGTCTTCGACGCGATTGCCGACGCCGTCATCGTAATTGACTTTGCGGGCCGCGTGCTCGACTCCAATCAGTCTGCACGGCGTGTGTTTGGCCCGCTGTGGTCGGGCGAGCGGATGATCGGGGTATCGATTGCGGAAATCGTCCGCGATTGGCCGGCGTTTCTCGAGCAGTTGGAATCTGGTGCTGCGAAGTTCGATGTCACCTATCCCGAACGACTCGGTCAGATAACGTTCGAGGTTGAAGTGACCCAACTCGCGGACATGCACGGGTTTCCCGCCGGAAGAATCCTGCTGGTGAACGATGTCACGGCCCAGCGCGAGGCGTTCAACCTCATCGCAGAACGCGAGCGGATCCTCGTGCTGCAGCGCTTCATTCGCGACGCCTCGCACGATCTGCGCACGCCGATGAGCGTGCTGCAATCGTCGGCCTATCTCACGCGTCGGCTTGCTGACAAACAGGTCGCGACGCTGGCCGGGCTGCACCCCAAGCTGCCGTCGATCTACACATCCGTGATCGAAGAGGCGATCGACCTCTCAGGCAAAATGCGCGACCGTGCCGTCGCGTCGGACGACGCTTCCAAGCGGTTGTGGTCGATCCTATCGGCGATGATCGAGCTGGCCGAACTCGACACGTCAAACGTGCTCGAACGCGAGGATCTCGATGTCAACGACATCGTCTCGGCGATCGTGAAGACGCGGTCGGACGATGCCGAGCGCCGGACGATCACGCTCGACTGCGATCTGGCCGATGTGCTGCCATATGTTAATGGGGATCGCCAACGGCTGAATCGAGCGGTTGATGCGCTCGTGCTTAATGCGGTGCAGTTCAACCGCGAAGGGGGCAAAGTGACCGTCCGAACCTACCGCGACGGACAGTCGGTTGTCGTGGAGATTGCGGACACCGGAATCGGGATCAGCCCGGCTGATCAACAGCGCGTGTTCGACCGGTTCTTCCGCGTCGACCGCGCGCGAAGCACCGAAAGCGGCGGCGCCGGAATCGGCTTGTCACTCGCAAAGGCCATTGTCGACCGGCACGGCGGCTCGATCGACCTCGAAAGCGACTTAGGGGTCGGCAGTACGTTCAAGATCAGGCTGCCGGCTGTGATTGTGCCGGAGGCACAGCCAATGCCTGCCTAGCATCCCACCTTGCGGGGCTAGGCAGGCGTATGGTGAGATGCCCTATTTCTGCTGTTCCATCGCCTCGCGCATGGCCTTCAGTTCGACCAGCATGAGTTCTTCGGTCGTCGGGGCGGCTGGTGCAGCCGGCGCTTCTTCCTTCTTGCGCTCGGCCATTTCCTGCAAGCGGTTGACGACGCGGATCATGAAGAACACGGCCAACGCGACAATCAAGAAGTTGATGACCGCGTTCAGGAACACGCCGATATTGATGGCGACTTCCGGCGACTCGCCCTGAGCAGCTTGCAGCACGATCTTGATGTCGGAGAAGTCGATCCCGCCGACGATCAAGCCGATCGGCGGCATGATCACGTCATTGACGAGGCTCGTGACGACAGCGCCAAAGGCCGCGCCGATGATCACACCGACGGCTAGATCAATAACATTGCCACGCATGATGAACTTGCGAAATTCTTGGAGCATTCTATCCTCCTAATTCGAGCCATGCGCCCGCGTGTACCACGACACCCGGGGTTGCCTGAGAATATAGTCCACTCGCCGCTTGCTTACAATATGTCGCAAGAGACCCGCACTACCGTGACCAGTGCACTTGCTCAAGCATGCGGGTGACGTTCGAAAGAAAGGCGCTGGCCACCGGGCCCGGCGGCGATGCGCTCGCCCAGATCGCGCTGAGGTGACGCTGCAGCTCGACTCCGATGATCGGCACAGCGCGCAGCAGCCCGAACGTGACTTCCTGCTCGAAAGCGTAACGCGGCAGGATAGTTGCCGCTTTGCCCCCTGCGACAGCTCGCTTGATCGACTCCACGTTGTCAAATTCCGCCGTGATACGAACAGTCAGGCCGAGCGACGCCAGTTCGCGTTCGAGCCACTGTCGCGAGTGACTGCCTCGCTGGCGTGTGATGAGCGCGGTCTGCGGTAGTTCCGACAGTTCAACCGACTCGCGATCCCACCACACGTGCTGCGGGCCGATGACCAGCCACTGCGGCACCGATGCAAGGTGCCGAACACGGACGGCAGCATCGCTGATGTCAGGCTCGCCCTCGACGATGCCGAGGTCGCATGCGCCAGCCAGTAATGCCTCGGCGATCTGCGGGGTGGTGCGCGTCATCAGGTCGATCTGCACCTGTGGATAACGCCCCTGAAACTCGGTGAGGCAGGTCGGCAGCACGTACATTCCAACCCCCGGCGTCGCGCCCAAGCGAACCGCTGCGTGGGTTGTGGGTGTTACTGTGGTCAAGGCAAGCTCGGCCTCGTGGGCAATTTGGAGGATCTGCTCGGCGTATCCAAGCAGCAGTTGACCAGCGTCGGTGAGCGCCACGCCGCGTGCGCGCCGTTCGAACAATGCCGTCGAGAACCCGCGTTCGAGGTCCTGAATGTGCTGGCTGACTCCCGACTGGGTCATCAGTAGGCGTTCGGCCGCGCCGCTGAAACTGCCAGCCTGCACGACATGGACGAAGATTTGCAGTTTGCGGAGATCGAGCATCCGCACCACTCCTTTACTATAAGTGCTGACTTATACCATCAATCACGGGCTGGGTACAACTCCACGGTGATAAATCAGGTAGTCTTGAGCCATGGACACAGAAGGTCGCACTTCGGCCTCGCTGGATCGGGAGAACACACATGATCCTTCGCTACTTCTATGACGAGCGCCTCGCGCAAGCCTCTTACTTGGTCGGATGCGCCAAGACGGGCGAGGCCCTGATCGTCGATCCCTCGCGCGAGATTCAGACGTACATTGACGCCGCAGAGCGTGAAGGCGTACGCATCAGCCACGTCGCAGAGACGCACATCCACGCCGACTACGTTAGCGGAAGCCGTGAACTTGCGGCCGCCACCCGCGCGCTGTTGTACGTCAGCGGTGAAGGCGGCCCCGATTGGCAGTACGCGTTCGGCACCGAATCCGGCGTCGTGCAGGTGATGGATGGCGACACGTTCATGGTCGGCAACGTCAAAGTCGAGATTCTGCACACGCCCGGGCACACGCCCGAACACATCGCGTTCATGATCACCGACACTGCCGGCGCCGATAAGCCGATGGGCATTTTCACCGGCGACGCGGTATTCGTTGGCGACATCGGCCGGCCCGACTTGCTCGAAGCCGCAGCGGGCGTGGTGGGCAGCGCCGACAGTGGTGCGCACCAGCAGTTCAAGACCGTGCAGCGCTTCAAGTCGCTCCCCGACTATCTGCAGCTGTGGCCGGGTCACGGCGCCGGCAGCGCGTGCGGCAAGGCCCTTGGCGCGGTCCCGTCCACCACGCTCGGCTACGAGAAGTTGTTCAGCCCGGCGTTCCAAATTGACGACGAAAATGAGTTCGTCGCGTGGCTGCTCGACGGGCAGCCCGAGCCGCCGCGCTATTTCGCGCAGATGAAGAAGGTGAACCGCGAAGGTCCGGCGCTGTTGGCCGACCTGCCGGCGATCAAACAAATGTCCCGCGCCCAGATCGACACCTTGATCGACGCCGGCGCGTTCGTGAACGATGTCCGCGACCGCGACGCGTTCGCCGATGGGCACATCCCCGGCACAATCAGCACGCCCGCGAGTTCGTCTAAGGTCTCGACATACATCGGCTCGCTGTACGACTTCCGCGCGCCGGTGGCGTTGGTCGTTCCGGACGGCGCGGCGCTGGACGAAGCAGTCATCGCGTTGCGTGGTGTGGGCGTCGATCAGATCGTCGGCGTGTTGTGGGCGAACGATCTCGGCGCCGATCTCGACACGCTGCCGCAGATGACCGCACGCGATTTGGCCGATGAGATGGCGTCGGGGTCAGCCACCGCGCTCGACATTCGGAACCGCAGCGAGTGGCAGGATAGGCACGTTGTCGGGGCCAAGCACATCCCGCTGGCGGAGCTGTACCGCCGGTCGGCAGAGCTTCCGGCGTCGCGTCCGTTCGGCGTGTACTGCGCAAGCGGATACCGGGCCCAGGTGGCGGTGAGCTGGCTTCGCGCCAACGGCTTCGACAACGCGGTACTCATGGGCGACTCCGACACGGTCTGGTCGGCAGCGCTGCCGACCGAATCCGGTGTAGAACTGCAGACGGCGTAACATCTCATGATCATCGTTGAAGTGGCGCTGGGCCTTACCATCGGCCTCCTGCTCGGCTTGCTTGGTGGCGGCGGGTCGATCCTCACCGTGCCCGCGTTGGTGTATGTGCTCGGTCAGCCCGCGCAGGCCGCGGTAACAGCCTCGCTGGTGATCGTCGGCAGCAGCTCGGCGTTTGGCGCGACTATGCGCCGCGGATCGGGCAGCCTGAACATCGCCGTAGCGCTGCTGTTCGGCCTGTCCGGCATGGGGGCGGCGTACTTGACGGCCAACCTCGCGTCCAGCATTCCGTCGGTCGTGTTGATGCTGATGTTCGCGCTGCTGATGCTGGTAGTCGGCATCATGATGATCGCGCGGCCACACATCGAACACGTCGAGGCCCCGCGCAGTCAACCCGTCAAAGTCGTGGTTGTCGGTGCGGCAGTCGGCGCGCTGACCGGCGTGCTCGGGGTCGGCGGTGGCTTCCTGATCGTGCCGGCGCTGGTGATGCTGGTCGGCTTGCCGATGTCTCAGGCGGTCGGCACGTCATTGATCGTGATTGCGATGAACAGCGTGGCGGGGCTAGCGGGACATCTCAGCGGCGCGTCGCTCGACTGGGCGCTGATCGCCACGTTCGCGTTGGCCGGATTCGTCGGTACGTACCTCGGCACGCGGCTCAATGCGCGCATCGGCGCGGGGATGCTGCGCAAGGGTTTCGCGTTGTTTGTGATCATTCTGGCGCTGATGCTGCTTGCGGACAACCTCGGCCGGCTGATGGCCTAGCCACGCTGAGACGTGATGAGCGGGGTGAGGCGAGCATACTGCCTCATCACTCATCACTTCCAACTTCTCTTCCTTATCGTAAGCCGGGAAGCCACGGCAGCACGCGCATTAGCGTGGCGTAGATGCGATCGAACATCCGCACGGACATGCGCTCGCCCCGCGCGTACACCATGAACCGCTGCACGCTGATCGACTGCGACTGGGTGAACTTGAGAATGCCTTCGGCGCCGTGTCGCCGTCCGTAGCCGGACTGCTTCCAGCCGCCTTGCGGAGCACGCACCGACGCCCACGCGGCCTTATGCCCTTCATTGACCGTCACCGTTCCACACTGGATTTGGTGGGCAACGTCGCGCGCGCGGCGCACGTCACGCCCGAACACAGCCGCGTTCAATCCGTACTGGCTCGCGTTGGCGCGACGAACGGCATCGTCCACGTCACTGAAGCGGTACAGCGAGACGACCGGCCCGAACGTCTCCTCGTCAAAGACCGCCATGTCCGGAGTGACGTTTTCGAGCAGGGTCGGCTCGAACGCGTACGGCGCAACATCGGGCCGCGCCTTGCCGCCCGTGACGACCCGCGCACCTTTGGCGACAGCATCTTCGATGTGCCGCTGCACGTGCGAAAGCTGATTGGCCGACGTGAGCACGCTCAATTCGTCATCCCATGCGCCGCGCCGGACCCCCATCGGAAGGGCTTCGTATCGTTTCGCCAGCCCGTCACGCACCGCGTCATAGCGCGATTCGTGGATGAACACGCGCTCGAACGACACGCACATTTGCCCGGCAGACGCGAGCGTACTGTCGACCAAGACGTCAAGCGTCGTGTCGAGGTCGGCGTCTTCCAGCACAATCACGGGATTCTTGCCGCCGAGTTCGAGCGAGCATGGGATCAACCGTTCGGCACAGTGCGCCGCGATCTTGCGGCCGGTCGCCGTGCTGCCGGTGAACATGACGGTATCGACGTAATCGATCAGCGCCGCGCCAGCAACCTTCCCGTCGCCGGTGACGATCTGAAACACGTCGTCTGGCAGGCCGCACGCGCGCAGAAGCTGCAGGCCGAACAGCGCCGAGAACGGCGTCAATTCGGACACCTTCATCACGACCGCATTACCCGCGATCAGCGCGGCAACGGCATCCTGCATGGGCAAGTTGAACGGGTAGTTCCATGCCTCGATCAGCCCAACCACACCGAACGGTCTGGGGATGACCGTCGACGCCGTGAGCAGCGGTACCGCGCCGGCTTGGCGCTGAGGCCGCAGCAGCGACGGCCCGTGGTAGCTGTAAAAGCGGGTGTTGATGCAGGCGTCGAACACGTCTTCGAGGGCGTTAGCGCGCACCTTGCCGTTCTCGAGCTGGATCAAGTCGGCGATGTCGAACCGCCGGTCGAGCAGCACGTTGTTGAAACGCCGAAACGGCTTGACGCGCTCGCGGACGGGAAGCGCCGCCCATGCGCGCTGTGCTGTGCGTGCCACCTCGACCGCATGCGCGACGTCTTCGGCCACACACATCGGCACCGACCCGACGAGCTGTCCATCCAGCGGCGATGTGACCGTCATCTGCGCGCGCGGGGCGACCGTGCGCACGAGGCGCGCAAGTTGGCCGGGATCGATGGCGGACGGATGACTTTTCGCGGTGGTCGACTCGGACGAAGGGCGATCGGCAGCAAGCGAGGACACGGCGGCAACCTAAGCTGAAGTGCGGATCGAACGAGTATACGACGCGGCGCGGGCGCGTTCCATGAGGGTTCGATGACTACGACCCGCCGCGGCGGAAGTCCTCAGGCGCGCTTGGCGGCGGCAGCGACGGCGAGCGTGTCGGCGCGTCGTCGATCCACAACCTGAAATCGTCGACCTGTAGTTTGCCGGCAAGCCCTTTGACCTTGAGCGCGACCTGAACGTGCGCGACGTCACCGCTGGCGAGCGCCGTGTCGGCGGTATGATGAGTGTAGTCCAGAGATGAAGTGAGATTCAGCTTGAATTTCGTCTTCGGCGTCGCGTCTGCGTACTTCACTTTCACGACCGCCTTGGACGTCCCGGCATCACCCTTCACCGAGAGCGTCAGCGTCACAAGGTCGGACGCGGCAGGATTGACGATACTGAGCGGCCAACGCTCCAGACCGGCGACTTGTTTCAGCGTGATCGTCAGCCCCGCCGGCTTGAAGATTGCCGTGCAGTCGCCGTCGGCGGCGAATCCCGACTTGGCTTTGCACTTGGCTTTGGCCAGCGATGGATCGGGCCGGATCAGCTGCCACCCTGCAGGTACGCCGTCTACGATCGTGTCTTCCAACGAGCCATTGCCGATCAGGCTGGTGCGGAAGTCGTATGCAAGATGCAGCGTATTGGGCTGGACGACCGCCGTGCTGCTCCAGTGCGACACGTAAATCGTATACGTCACGCCCTGCTGCACTGGCGTGTATCGGACTCGCGAGGTGAGGTCGTAGTTGATCGGATCGAAGTCTTCCGAGCATGCGATTGCCTCGAACGACCCCGGCGATCCGGTCAGCACGCTGAGTACCGTGTCGTACGTGGATCCCTGCGTATCGACCGTCAAGTAACCGTCGTCCGGGGCGGTGAACGTGTAGTACATCGTATTGTTGCCAGCGCCAGCGCCGCCGAACCGGCACGGATGGGCGAAGTCACCGACCTCGCGCTTAGCGTAGCGCACACGCGACTCGGTCACGCTGCCCGACCAGCCATTCAATGGGACGGGGGTACCCAGCGGATCGGACATCGGCGGGCATCCGGCGAACACGGCCCCCGAAGGCGCGGACCCGGAGTTGTACGCATCTGCACGCAGCGATCGCACGATATAGACGTAGTCGCCGCACCCATCCGGCGTCGTGTCGAGCGCCGTGGTTTGATCCGACCCGTTGATGACGACGGCCTGCACGAAGCTCAAGCCTTGATCGGAGGAACGCTCGACTACGAAGCCGGTCTCGTCGGCCGCCGTGTCCGTCCACGTCAGGTTGAACTGATCGCCACCCGCGTACGTCCAGTCGAGGGCTGATGGAGGAGTCGGGCAGGGTACCGCGGGCGCCGCGCGCGTGACGGTGTTCGAGGCCGAACCGGTCAACATCCCGCCCCTAGTGCGCACGCGATAGCGGAGCGTTCCACATGGGATGTTTGAATCGGTGAACGTGCCGTCGCGCAGCGACCCAAGGATCTGCCCGAAGTAGCCGTTGTCCACGGACCGTTCCATCAACCGTCCGGTCCAGTCCGGCGCGGTCCAGCTTAGGGTTGTGTGCGTCGCCGACTCGCTGTCGATCTGCAAGTTCTCTGGCGCAGGAAGAGAGCTCCCGCCGAACGCGTACCAGAAGTTGACCATGGGGTAGAACTGGTCGGTGCGGTTGTCGTACATCGGCATGCCGGAGGCTTCG
The DNA here is from genome assembly GCA_016716525.1 of Candidatus Flexicrinis affinis. Taxonomy (NCBI): domain Bacteria; kingdom Bacillati; phylum Chloroflexota; class Anaerolineae; order Aggregatilineales; family Candidatus Flexifilaceae; genus Candidatus Flexicrinis; species Candidatus Flexicrinis affinis. Next base: position 560,174 of record JADJWE010000002.1, on the reverse strand, counting down.
AGCATGACTTCAAGCTCGGCCGGCGTCGCATCGTGCCCGCCGCTCAACACCACCGCAGCAACGCCCGCCGCCAGCGGCGAGGCCATCGACGTGCCGCATAGGACCGCATAACCGCCGCCGAGATATTCCGACTTGATCGCGCATCCGGGCGCCAGCAGATCGACCAGCTCGCCATCCCCTTGCACGGCGGTCGTATTGCTGAAACAGGACGGTAGGCCGCGCACATCGGACGGGCACCACGCGCCATAGATGTCACTCACGCTGCCGACGCCAATGGCGCCGGTTACACAGGCCGGCGCTCCGACGGCGAACGATGCGAAGTCGTTGCCCGTCGACGCGAAGACCGCGATCTTCTGCGCGTTGAGCTGGGCGAATGCGCTCACGTATGCCGGATTGGCGGTGTCACACGCACCCGCCGTGCTGTACAAACTGCCGCTCAGGCTCATGTTGACGACTTTGATCCCAAGCGCGGACCCGTTCGCGATAATGTGGTCGAGCGCATTGAGGACGTTGGTGTCGGTCGTGTCCGACGTCGTAAAGACCTTGTAGGCGACGATCTCCGCTTGGTTGGCGATCCCGCGCTTGCCGGTGATGATCCCGGCGACGTGCGTGCCGTGACCGGTCTCGTCCTGCGCGCCGGTGGGCGGGCAGTCGCCTTCGGTGCGGAAGCAGAACTGGCCGACGACGTCGTCGACGAGAAACGCGGACGGGTGTGCCATGTCGATGCCGGAGTCGATGACGGCGACACGTACCCCGTACCCCTCGCTGGATACCCACGCCATCTCGCCGTCGATCAGCGAAAGCGCCTCGTAGTCAGTGGTGCGCAAGCGCGTGTCCGGGTTGATCGACGCTACCAACGGGTGACCCGCAAGCACTTGGAGGTCGGCGTTGGTCGCGCGCAGCGACAATGCCGGGATGTTCTCAAACTGCGCCTTGATCGCGGTAGCGGGGCTGAGGACGGTGCGCACGCTGTCTTGCGCGGCGCGTACGCTGCTGCGATAGCCGGACGACCGGATGTCGTCCGCCACGCGCAGCGTCACGATCACGTCTTCGGGGCCGATCGGGCCGGGCGCACTTCTCGATCCGGGGCCGAACTGCGGCTTGGTATCGGGCAGCGGGGTAGCAGGCGGCGGCAGCGGCTGTGTCGACGCAGACACCACCGAGACTAAACCCAGAGTCAGGACGAGCAGCACACGGCGCATATCTGCAAGTATATGGAGATTGCAGAATTGCGGAATGCCCGACTATGGTACCAGCGGTGGTGGCGTGGCGGTTGGTGCGCGGCCGGGGAAGTTGAAGTAGTAGTAAGAGGCGTACGGGTCGCGCGTCGGGCGCGGTGTCGAGACCGGACCCGGCACATCGAACGTGCCGCCGGTCTGCAGCAGACACAACTGCTGCCAACTACGGCGGTTCGGTTCGTTCGTCCAGTACGGCGCGACGCGCCACGTGAACGTGCCGCCCGTGCGGTTGAGGTTCTTGAGTTCGATCTCGGCCGTTCCGGTGGTGCTGTCGTGCGCGGTACGCTCGCCGAACGGCGAAATAACAATCACGCTGTAGACGTTGGCACCGGGCAGTTCCGGATACGTCACGGTGATCACGGTGTCGCCGGCCATGAAGTCGCCGGTGCGGGTAAACTCGCCCGTCCAGGAATCGCAGATGTTGTCGGATAGATCAAACGCTGTAGGCACGCGCCCGTCACGGTTGCGGGGTAGGCGGCGGCCCGTCGGCGGGATGCTGTTGAACGGGATGCTGGTGCGGATCAAACGGGCATAGACCCAACCGGTCTCGCCTTCAAACTCGATTTCGAGCCACTGATCGCCGTCCCACGCATAGATGAAGTCGCCACGCCGGCCCAAGACCGTGACGCTGGCGTTGATCGGAAGCTGCGCGACCGGGTCGTAGGCGAAGTCCGGGCCGACGTAAACCGTCGCGCCGTCGAACTCGACGATCCCGACGATGGTCTCGCCTGCGGCGGCAGCGTCCGGATCGCCCGGCGGTTGGGCATACAGGAGCGACACGACGCCGGCTACCAACGCAACCACCACCCCGAACACAGCCCCGAATCGCCTCACGCCTCACCTCCGCAACCTGCGCTGCGCGTTTCCATACCCTCAGTATACGCACAATTGAGATTCCGTCGCGCAAGCGTTGGACCGGCGGCGCAATGTCGTTGAGGCGTGCAGTTTTCGTTTTCGCATTACACTTAGAGATAGGGCGGGACTGACAGGGGAACGAACAGCTCATGCGACGTGGCGTGTTGATCTTCGCAAGCGTGGTGCTCTTGGCGGCGGTGATGATCGGAGGACTGGCGTCGATACAGCCGGCGACGTACGCCCAAGCCGACCTGACCGCGACCCCGACCCTGGCACCTGCGTTCCAGATCGTCGGGGAGATTGGGCGAGCCGTCCCGCGCAAGTTCGTCTACGACCCGAACTTCGAACGCATGGCGATCGTCGACGCCTACAACCGCTTACTGCTAGTCAATGCGCTCGACTACCAGACGATCAGCGTGCTGCATGAGCGCGGCCAATACGCCGACATCCAGTTCAGCCACGATGGACGTTACCTAGCGGTGCTCTACAACCTGACGGTCGAACTGTGGGACACCGAAAGCCGCGCGCTCGTGGCGTCGATCAGCGAACTCGGCGGCGTGCGCGAGATGTTGGCGCCGTTGTCGTTCTCCGCGGACGATCAACTGCTGATGTTCTTCGGCAGCTATCCCGCGCCGCGGGCCATCCGCGTCACCGAGAATCAGCGCATCACGTACCCATGGGTATGGCATCTTGGAGCCGCCCGCGGCGAGTCCGAATCGACCTTGCCGCGCGGCGTGCAGGCGATCCAATTGTTCGACTTCGCCAACGGCATCACATTTGCGCCGAAGGACACGATCATCGCGGCGCTGCCGTCGCGCTTGCAGGTGCTGGATGCCAAGACCTTGACCGTCAAGTCGGAGATCCCGACCGCGCGCTTCGAGCAGTCAGGCTTCGGGGTCTATACGAGCCTGTTTGACGATACGGTGTACTTCTACGAGATGGGCAGCAGCACGCTCGTGCAGGTCGACGTCGAGACGGGGATTTCGGCGCAGTTTCCGACCGGTGGCCGATTCGACAGCGAGAATCCGGCTCCAGCCATTGACCTCGACGCGGTCAGCCCTGCCGGTCCGCAGACCATCGGTCCGGCGCGAAGCACGACCGTCAACGCGCTCCACGCGCAGCTCCTTGGGGCCAGTTACCGGGACGCCAATGCCTATGCCTCGCGCCCGCTGACGATCACGCTGATCGATATCGTGCAAGCGCCGATTACCTCCGGCGACAACAACCTGCTGCTCATCAGGGTCGAAGACCACGAGGCCGGTACGAGCTGGTATCGCCTGAACAACGCCTCGGCGCAGCAGGCGGTCCTCAGCCCGGACAAGTCCGAGCTGATGATTCGCGCGTATGACAACGATCAAGTGATCGCGTTCGACTTGCGGAGCGGCGAGCGGACCTTCAGCTTCGTGCCGGCGCTGCGGCTCGGGTCGTACCGGCGGTCGCAGAAGAACCGCGTGCTTGCATACACGCTCGACAGCGCCACGCGCATCAGCGACTTTCAGCGGCTTGAGGGGCAGACGGCCCGTATTTTGGCTGAAGACCTGCGCTACTCGCGCCGTTTCGACCAGTTCTTCTTTGCGCCCGATAACGAGTCGGTCGTCACGCTGGCTGGCAACGAGTGGCGGCAGTGGAGCGTCGCGACCGGCGAGGTGATCCGCCGCGAGGTCGTCCCCGCGGTCGGCACATTGGTGCAGAACTCGCCGGACGGCACACGCTTCCTGTTCGAGGCAGTCGACCGGCAGGGACGGATCGTGATGGAGGTCGTCGACTACGACGCCGACGTGCAGTACGACGTCGTTATCGCGAACATCCCCGGCCATGTGGTCGAGCAGGTCGTGCCGAACCCGTCATGGACGCGCTTCCTTGTGGTGTATTCGACCAATCCGTACGGCCCTTACGATCCAGCCAATCAGGTCGCCATGTTCGACTACGAGCTGGGTCAGAGGTGGCTGATGGCGGGCGACGACCTGCCGAGCATGAGCGGGCGCTCGTACAGTTGGGTCGACGATGACGTGGCGGTGATCGTCGGCGACTTCCCGCCGGGAACCGGACCGCAGCGGATCTATGGCGTCGAGTATGCCGCGAACGCGCTGCCTCAGTGCGTGGTCGACCGGTTTGCCGGCGCGGAAGAGCGCATCTGGCGGCGCTGGGAGCGCCTGCTGGTGACGGTGCGCGTCGACAAGTTGAACGAATTCACGCAGCTTCTGTGCGACACGCTGCCCTCGTCGGTGGACGACCTCGTGCTGACGCTCGCGCCGTCGAACACGCCGCAGATTCCGACGCGGACGCCACTGCCGTTCACCGACCCGGTGGCATGCCTTGAGGCTGCGTATCCGGAAGCGGTCGAAGACTACGTGGCGCTGTGGGACGAACTAACCACCGGGTTGAACAGCACGCAGCGTACCGAATTCACGCGCCTGCTGTGCGAGGGCGTGCAGTTTAGCGTGCCCTCCGGGTTGGGCGTGTACGGCCCGCGCCGGTACGTCATGCTGATCGACCCGGAGGGTGTGCGCTCCAGCGGCAGTTACGACCGGCCCATTGTCGAGAGCCAGCCGCTCGGCCCGATCTACGACCTGTTCCAGCTCACCGAGAACCGGCGGCTCGGCACGGCCGTCTTGAGCGCCGATCAACGGTTTATCGCGGCGTCGAACCTGCCCGGCGAGCTGATTGTGTACCGCCTGTTGACGCCGTATCCGCAGATCGTGGCCGGCGTGACGGCGACCGCGCAAGCGAACTTGATTTCCGCCAACCGCGTATTTGCGCAGGCTACGCCGTCGCCGACGTTCGACACCATCGGTACAGCACGCCCAACCTTGACCCCGACACCGTCGCTCACCCTCATCCCGCGCCCGGATGTGCGCCTGTACGACGAGTACCAGTCCGTTGACTACTGCCCGTCCAACGCGCTGTTCGATGTGAGTTCACTGCCGGCGGGGTGGGACGCGACCGGGCGGATTCTGGCGCCGCTTCAGGATGACATTCTGTGGGCCGTCGAGGTCGAGGATGGTCGCCGTTACGAGGTCGAGGATGTGCCGGCGTGTGGCGTTGGCGTGAACTGCCAGCTTTCGCCGGACAACAGCTGGGTGTTGGCGCGCACGTCGGCCGAAATTTACGTCGTGCGGCCCGATGGCAGCGACCGGCGTACACTGTGGGACTTTGCGACGCCCAGCCCGGCGACGCCGGTGCCGCGCGACCTGCGCTGGAGCGGGCCGGTCGCGCTGGAGTGGAGCGGGCGCGTGCCGTACGAAGACTCGCGCGGGCAAATCCGCTTCCGCGACGGCACCCTGCGCGACGTGCTCAATGTGTTCCCCGACCCGGCGCCGTTCTACGGAATCGGTCTGATCAACGAGATCCCGACGACCGCGTACGTGTCGCGCCAACCGGGCGGGCCGTGGGCAGTGGCGTATACGTCGTACAGCACCGGAATTAGCCTCGGCTACAAGTACTACCTGATCGACACCGAAACGGGCGAAACGCGCCTTTTCGCAGAGGCGCAGGGGTCGTTGATGGATATTACGTGGCATCCGCTCGGAGACCGATTGTTCTACGGTATTCCGCTCAGCAACAACAATGTCGAGTGGTTCGAGCTGTCGATCGCCTCGGGGCGGCATGTCTCGCTGGGCACGGACATCGCGCCGTATGGCGACTGGTCGCCGGATGGGCGTCTGCTCGCGCTGTACACCGACTACGGCGATTATCCGGTGGCGACGTGGGACTTCGAGACCGGGACCGCCAACTTCTACTGCATACCCGAAGACGGAGACCGCGGCTATAGCGGCGGCTACTGGTGGTCGCCGGACGGCGAGTATCTGGCGATTCGCATGGCACTGCCGGCGGACGAGGACATCGAGGGCGTCGGACAGCACCTGCTGGTGATCAAGCTCGATACGGGCGAGGTCGTCGACCTGACGACCGGCGTCCTCGACCCGTTCATGTGGGCGCGCGATTCCGGCGGTTACGGTGAAGGTGTGCGCATCACCCTGACTCCGTCGCCATCACCGCTGCCGACCGCCACGCCCTAAGGAGGCCAGACGATGCGCAGAATTCTCGTGTTCGCACTTCTCGTCGCGCTGGCCTTGCCGGTGATCGCCCAAGCTGACCCGGTGCATGTGACCGTTCAGGACAACACCGTACTGCGGGCCGGCCCCGGTACCAACTGGGATCGACTCGCGGTGCTGCCGTATGGATCGACGTGGCGCGCGACGGCACGCTCGCTAGATGGCGACTGGGTACAGGTCGCGTATGACGGGCCGCTGGAAGACGGCGCGCGCACCGACTTCACCCGCGACGGCGTGACCTACGGCTGGGTGGCATATTGGCTGCTGGTGTGGACTGGCGACATCCTGACACTGCCGATCGACGGCGATGCGTTCGTGCCGACGGCGCGCACCGCGCCGGTGACCATGATCATCTCGCCGGACGAGTACATCTACCGCGACGTGGTCGATCCGTCGACACGGGTCGTCGGATTGATCGAATCGCCTGTGCGCGTCGAAGTCACGGGCCGCATCGGCAACCCGCGCGGCGGATTCTTCTGGATTCAATTCAAGTACAACAACGAGTTCTACTGGACGGGGACGTGGGCGACCGGCGTGCCGGGTGGGGTCATGGCGGTTCCAGACGGGACGTACCTGTACCCGTTCGGGCGACTGCTCGATCAGACTCGGCGCGACTACAGTCAAGCGCGCTCGGTGTACAGCGACATCGGTTCGCGCTGGTTGGCCCTGAATCAAGGGCAGGCGACCACCTGCAACAATATCCCTGAGGACATCGCCTCGCGTGGCACTGGATTCCGTTCGCTCGACCTGAGTCTGGAGCCGCTGTTCGGTCCGGTATCGCAGGCGTTGGCGGGCGCAGAAGCGGCGCTCAACCGCGCGCTGGCGAAGTTCCGCGTTATCTGCGGGCCGTTGGAGACGCGTGCTGCAGTGACGCCGGAGGCCGTCGCCGCCGCGCTGGCGGACGTGCGCGAGGCCGAGACGTATCTCAACACGGTGGGACTGCTGCTCACGCCGTTCGAGCGCCGCGATCCGCTGCTCGGGGGCTAACCACCCCGTGGGGAGTGCTGAGCACTTGCAGCGCTCCCCACGCCATGCTGGCACGGCAAGCATTCCAAATTGGGCCGCTTGACCACGGGCTAAAACTCGTCGTCGAGCGGTTCCCCGGTGAGCTGGCTGCGCAGGACGCGCATGCGCCGTATCAACAAGTTGAATGTGGCGCTGGCAGCAATCGCGCGCTGATAGCCGCGCCGCGCATCGGTCGGCAAATACACGCCGCACTGCCGCATGATCTCCAGCGATCCGTTGATGCTGGCGACCGCGTCGGACAACAGACGGGTCTGGCGGCGCAGCTCGGGCAGTTCGATGAGATCCGAGGGTGAGACGGGATAGCTCGGCACATTTGCGGGTGGTAAGCACTCTTTGGTCTCGCCGGCCAGCATCGTGCGCCAGTAGCCAGCGACGTTCAACGTGAGCGTATAGTTCGGCACGAGGTACTCGAGCAGCCGGTCGATCTGTGCGATCTGGCGCGCCGGGTCGACAATCTCGAGCGCGGCGTACGTCGGATCGCCGGCGAGCGCGCCGTCCTCCGGGATTTCGTACAAACGCGCATACCGGGACGTCGTGAATTCGGCGATCCAGCCTTCGGTGCCGAGATAGTTCACTTTGATCCAGAATGCGTTGGGCGTGCGGCTGACGACCGGGAGGACTGCGTCGATCGGCACGACGCCGAGCGAAGCCGCGTCGCGGTCAGGGGCAGTCCGAAGCTGCGCCTCACCGGTCATCAACACCGCGAATCCCGTATCCATGATCGGCACGTCGCCAGTGACACCCGTCACCGCGTCGGTCAGGGGAAGCGCCGTCACGTCACCGCCGAACTGCACGAGGTCGCGCCGGATCCATGCCGTAACTTCGGGCGACGTCGGCCTGTGGACGTTCAGCCACGTGCCGTCGGCGCTGCGGCCTATGACAGTCAACACTTCGCCGTTGAACGCCGAGCCGGCAGGCTCGGACGTGTCGCTCGGAAGCGCCCGCATGAACGCACTGTCGACGCGTACCGACGCGCGTCCGGTGGACTGCGCCACTGCGGTCGACACCAGCACGCATAGGGCCAAGATCAGCCATCGTCTGCTCATCATACCCTCGCACAGAGTTGTGGAGACCTACTCTACACTCACTATATCCGAAGTTTAGTGCTGCCGTGCGTACTGAACACGCGTGAGCGCCCGTCTCGGACGCTACGACCCATCTACGCCTGCGCTTTGATGACCAGCGCCGCCCCGATTCGCTCCCATACGTGTTCTACGACTTCGGCGGCCTTGTCACCTTGTGTTTCGGCCGCCAGCATCACGATGTCATACGTGGTGTCGCGGGTGGCCCCGTAGACGGCCTCGGCAAGCGTGCCTTCGCGTAGAAGCACGCGTCCGCGAATCCGCGCCCGCGCGAAGGCTTGGCGCATTGCGGCGAGGTGCGCGCCCAGCGGCGTTTCCGGTGAGAGCATCGCCGCGAACCGGCTGATGAGCGGACTGCCCGTAGCGTCGGCCGTCGGGGTCGCGGCGGCCAGCACGGTCGTCTCGATCGCCAGGTTTTGCGACAGCGCCGGCAGCCACGTCAGAAGCTGACGGTCGGGCGGCGTTCCGCGCAGGACTGCCAGCACCTTGCGCGGGCGCGACGCGAGGTCGCGCACCAGCCACACCGCCGCCGGCGCACGCACGACAAGATCACGCCGCCCGTCCGCCGTATCGGAATGGGCGACGATCAGGACGGCGCGCGTGTCCGGCGTGTGGCCGATGGCACTGCCAAGCGGTGCGGCGTACATCGGCAGTTCCGGATAGGCTGGGGTCACAACACGCGCTACGTACGACGACAGCGTCTGAAGGCGCAGCGGGTCGGAACTCCACAGGTAGATGGCGCGCTCCGGCAGGTCGACATCCTGCCACACGCGATCGAGCATGCCGAGGATCTCGTCGGTACGACTGCGCACCGCTACGACCGGATGCCCCAACGTACTTTCGATCAGTTCGCGCGTGGCATGGTTATCGGGTTGTGCAAAGGCGACCGTGATGGTGTCCTCGTCCTCGGCGATGGGCAGCGCAACGTGGAAATAGGCGAGATGGCTGGGAAGCCGCCGCACCAACGCGGGGTCGATATCGACGTCGGCGAGGTTCAGCAGCGGCGCGCTCATGCGGGGGCGACCACGGCGTATCCGACGCCGGGCACGGCCTCGATCACCAACGGCGCTTGACCATCGTCGCCTTCGACCTTGCGCCGCAGCCGGTAGACGAGCTGCTTGAGCATCGCCTTGTCGCCGCCGCCGGGGCCGTAGACGAGGTCGATCAACGCCTGAGTCTTGACGACCTGACCGGGCTTGGTCATCAATGATTCGAGCATGCGCACTTCGAGCGGCGTGAGCTGAATTGGCGGTCGGTCGGGTAGGGCGAGCGTGTTGCGCTCGGTGTCGAGCGTGCAGTTGTTGAGCACGAGCTGGCTCGACGCGGCCGGCGCGGCGCGCCGCAGTACGGCCTGAACACGGGCCAGAAGCTGTGCGCTGCTGAACGGTTTGGTCATGTAGTCGTCTGCGCCGAAACCCAGCCCGGCGACGATGTCCGCATCGGTGTCGCGCACAGTGAGCATGATGATCGGCGTGTTGGCCTGTTCGCGGATGGCACGGCACACGGCAAAGCCGTCCGGCTCGGGAATCTGTACGTCAAGGATGACGATGTCCGGGCGCTGTGACGCGAATGCCGACAGGGCGGCCGTGCCGTCATGCGCCAGCGAGACATCGAAACCGGAAAGCTTCAACAGACGGCCGACGCCGTCGGCCAGTACGAGATCGTCGTCGACGACGAGCGCTTTCATGCCTGCGTACATAGTTCCACCCAAAACTGCGAGCCTCCGCCGGGCCGGGCATCGACGCCGACCGTGCCGCCATGCGCGTCGACAATGGCCTTGACGACCGACAGGCCGAGGCCGGCACCGTAGTCTTCGGACGCGGTGGCGCCCAACCGCACGAATCGCTTGAACACGCCGTCGCGTTTGTCGTCCGGAATGCCCGGACCGCGGTCGCTGACGGACAGTCGCACCGTGTCCCCACTGCGCGACAACCCGATGTCGATGGTGCTGCCGGGTGGGCTGTACTTGCTGGCGTTGGCGATCAAATTGACCAACACCTGTACCAAACGCCCGCGATCCGCCGAGACCACCGATGGCTCGAGGGGCATATCGAGCGTGAGCTGCTGCCTACGCCGTGACAAAAACGGCAGCACCAACCGGGCGGCCTCCGATACCAACTGCTCGGCCTCGACCTGCTGCTGGCGCAGCATGAGCTGGTCGGCCTCGATCTTCGAGCTTTCGAGCAGGTTGTCGATCAATTGGCCCATGCTGGTGATGCTGAGATGCAGCGCGCCGAGCAGTTCGTCCAATTCGTCGGGGCGAAGCCGGCGCGCGTTTTCGCGCAGCAGTTCAACCGTCACCTGCATGCCGGCCAATGGCGTACGAAACTCGTGCGAGATGTTGGCAAGGAAGTACGCCTGCACGCTGCGCTGCGAGTCGCTCCACTCCTTAGCCGCTTCCAATTCGCCGAGCATGGTCGAGATGCGGTTACGATTCTGCTCCAGCACTTTTGCCAGCGAATACACCTCGGACAGTGTGCCGTGCGTGGTGATCGGCGTAGTGAGGTCGCCTTGGCCCATGCGGCGAGCGGCCAGCACGAGCTGCCATAGGTCGGCGAGGCGTCGGCGAAAGAAGAAGCCGACTCCTAGCGCGCTCAGTCCGGCGACCGCGATGATGACCACCGCGATCCACACCGGATTGCCGCCGGTGTCGCGCACGATGCGATCGGCGATCAGGCCGCAGACGCCTGCCAGCACGCCCACGCCGGTCGCAAGAATTGTGACCTGACGCGTAATGTTGAGGGGCTTCAGCACGTATTCCATGCCGGAAAGTATAGCGGTATCGCGCGGGGATGGGGAGCATAAGCGCCCGACACCGTACAACCGCACCGGGGATTGGGTTGTAAGGACGTCGGGCGCTGGCCGCGCGATACGTTGGCGAAGGGAAGCCCGTCAAGATCTAGTCTCACGGCGCCAACGAATGTTGCGGTTCCGCACGCACTTTTCAGTGCGATGGTACGTGGTGCGTACGGGTTAATCGAATTGTCTCACGTTCGCATCGGTTACCGCTGTGATGTCCGTCATGGCATGTGATGCCAAACGTCATATCTGCTGACCGCCATACGGGTGTGCACGATCGGTTTGTCGGCAGGCCGCGACGGTCAGGCGGTCTGGACTTGCGCTAGGACAGCCGCTTGAGTGTCTCGAGTGCTTCCTTGACGTGGTTGTGAACCTTCATCTGGCTGTTGAAGACGTGCTGAACGACGCCGTCGCGGTCGATGACATACGTCGTGCGCCCGGGCAACATACCCATCCAATTGGGAACGCCGAACGCTTTAGTGACGTCGCCGTTCGTGTCAGAAAGCAGGGTAAACGGCAGGCGGTTATGGCTCGCAAAAGCCGCCTGAGCATCGACTGGGTCTGTGCTGATTCCGATTACTTCCGCGCCGGCGTCCACGAAGTCCTCGAATTGGTCGCGGAACGAGCACGCTTCGGCGGTACAACCCGGTGAACTAGCGCGCGGGTAGAAGAACACAACGACGTTCTTGCTGCCGCGAAACGTGCTCAGGCGCACGAGGTTTCCGTTTTGATCGTTGAGTTCGAAATCAGGCGCGACGGCGCCGACGCCGATCCCCTGTTTTTCTCTGGACTGAAAGAAGTTCATGGACCGTGTTACTCCTCACTGTGTGGTGCTATGGTCAAGACTATATCGTAGGCGGCTTAATTGTGATTGAGTGCACAAATAACGCCCCGTGAATTCGGATACTCAGGCTGTCGACGTTCGCGGTACACTGAGCCGCATGCCCAATCGCCACAGCTTTGAAACTCCCGTCGCACCGACGTACCGGTTTGACCGTCTGCTTACGCTGCTATCGCGCTGGCGCAGCCCGACCGTCGATCATGCCATACATGGCGCATACCGGCGCGCATTCATGACGCCGCGCGGGCCGGTGCTGCTCGACGTGCGTCAAGTGGGGGAGGATCGGCTGCGTGTGCAGGCGGTGGTCGGGGCGGACGCCGACTGGTCCGAACTGGCGGCCCGCGCGCGGTGGGTATTGGCGCTGGAGTCCCGCGTGAACGAGTTCTGGCATTGGGCAGAAGGCGTGTCCGACGCCCTGCGCGCGCCGCTCGAACCGATCTGGGGGCTGCCACTGCCGCGATCGGACACGCTGTTCGAGGCGCTCGTCTATACGATCATCGAACAGCAGATCTCGTGGGTCGGGGCACAGCGCGCACAGCGGATCATCTGCGAACTCGCCGGCGCATCCATCGAACACGCCGGCAGAACCTATTGGTGCGCGCCCGAACCTGAGGCGTTAGCCGGGCTGACGACGACGGACCTCAAGCCGCTCAAGATCACCGACCGGCGCTCGGGCCTGCTGATTCGGCTCGCGCAGGAGGTCGTCGACGGCAAGCTCGACCTCCTTGCCCTGCACGACATGGACGAATCGGCGCGGCTGAAGTGGCTGCTGGCGATAAAGGGCATCGGGCCGTGGACCGCACTGATGATCCACATGCGAGCGTTCGGTCCGGCCAGTCACGCCCCGTCCAACGATGTCGCGCTCCAAGCGGCGGTGCGCATGTACTGGCCGGAACATGCGGATGCGTCCGATCCGGTCGCGATGGCGTTCGGTCCGTACGGCGCGTATGCCGGTTCGGCGGCGGCGCTGATTCTCTCGCGGTACGTGATCGACCGCTATTGAGCCGGGCAGTTTGCATCGAGGTTGCGGTACAGCATGCCTTCCGGCAGCGGCAGCACTTGCTCGACATTGAGCTGGTCGGCATACTGCGCGTAGGTCGTGTCTCGCAGGCCGAGGTAGCGCGAACGGGGCGGAATGGGCATGTCGCCCTCCGGTACAGCCTCGGTGATCGACGCACCGTAGCCGGGCGGCACCGCCACCATGACCGACGTCTCGCCCAGCAGATAGAACAGGTCGAACAGCGCCGTGTTGCACCAGCGGTCGGACTGCGTAGAGTCGTAGATCAGCACGTCGGCCAGCAGCGGCTTGAACTCGTCGTACCGGGCGTGCTTTTCTGGCGCGGTCTGGAAGTTGGTGTTCAGGTCGTAGAAGTGCGTACTGTACGGAAACGCCACCGCCAGCAGCGCCACCGCTGGCACGATCAGCCATCGCCGCTTGAAGGCCAGCGTGATGCCGAACGCCATCAGCAGTGCGCCGGCCAACATGCGATAGCCACGCAGACCGTGGATGTCGTACACCACGATGATGAACGCGAGCAGCGTAACGAGCGTGAACCACGTCAGCGACGCCTCAGCCGTCGGAAGCCGCCAGCGTTCGGAAATGCCTCGCTTGCGCAACAACCGCCAGCCAACGACCGCCACGACGATGGTGAGCGCCAGCGCCAGCACGACGGCAGCGATGCGCACGTGCAGTTCGAGGTGGTCGCCGTCCATGAACAGCGCCGTGTTGCGCTCGATGTTCCGTCCGGTGATCCGCATCAGGCGCTCGATCGACGGGTTGCGCGCGATCCGGCTCAGGATGGTCTCGGGGTAAGGGGCAGAGGTCAGCGCGTAGAGCGCGACCGGCACGAGCGCCAAGGCGACCGATTTGCCGGCCGTCCAGAGCGTGCGGGGCAGTGTCGCGGGTCGGTCGATCAACAGCAGCAGCGGAAGGAACAGCACGGCCCACGGCGCGCGCAGCAAAGCCGCGTAGAGCAAGACCGCGCCGGTGAAGATTGCCGCCCCGCGCGGGACGGGCTGGCCTTCACGCCATGCGCGCATCAGCCGCACGAATCCGCCGGCCAGCCCAAGCGCCAGCGCCATGTTCAGGACTTCGATGTAACCGGTCGGCGCGTAGTTGTTGAGCGGGTGGTACAGCGCGAGGAACACGCCGAGCCATGCTACCTGTTCGACTGTGGAGCGGGTCAGCCACGCGTACGCGACGACGGCCGCGGCCAGTGCCGCGAGGTTGATCACGGCGATAGCCCACAACGGCCAGCCAAACACCGCGCCGATCGACCCGTAGAGTACCGGCGCGGCCAGCCCCCATGCGTAGAATCCGCCGATTCGCGGCGTCAGTTCGTAGGCCGTGTAGTAACCCCCGCCGAATCCCGCTTCGGCGAACGTGGCCGACTGGTGCCAGAACATGATCTCGTCGCTTTGGGCAGGGATCACGTCGAACAGCGTGGCGTCGTTGTACTGCCAAAGCAGCACCGACGCCATGATCGTCGGCACGACGGCGATGAAGACGGTCAGGAGGGCGAGGATGAGTCGATTGCGGGACAAATCAAAGCGGCCTATCCGAGATCGAACAGGCCGCGAATGTACCACAACGTGCGCCGCCGGATGAGGGCGGAGTGTCCTGTCGGGCTAGCGCCCCCGCTTGATCGGCAGGCGTGCGCCACTCCAAGCGATCATGCCGCCGCTCAGGTTCACTGCGTTATAGCCGGCGCCGTTGAGCTGCCGGGTGGCAACGCTGCTGCGAGAGCCTGACCGGCACACGATCACCAGTTCGCGGTCCTTCGGCAGTTCGTTCATCCGGCTCGACAGCTCGTTCAGCGGGATCAGCTTGGCGCCCTTAATGTGGCCGTCGACGTACTCCTGCTGCTGTCGGACATCGACCACAGTCGCGCCGTTGGCGATGCGTTCGTTGGCTTCCACCGCGCTGATGTTGGAGGAGTCGGTCTGAAACAGCGTCTTGATGAATTGCATGGATGGTTGTGCTCCTGATTGCGATGTGGGTTCGGAAAAGTGAGCTAGTCGAACGTGACGGGCAGGCCCTGTGCAGACCATGCGATGATTCCACCGAGGTCATACACCGAGTCGTAGCCCGCGCGGTCGAGGATTTGCGACGCGGTCGCGCTGCGGTTGCCGCTGCGGCAGTAGACCACGACTGGCACGTAGGACGGGACTTCCGAGAGCCGGCTCTGCAGCGAATCGACCGGGATGTTGAGCGCGCCGGGAATGTGACCCTCGGCGAATTCGGCCGGCGTGCGAACGTCCAGCAGGACGTGGGGCGTGTTGCTGGTGAACTGTGCCTGATAGCCGGACGGCGAGAGCGCCTGCACGCCCGTGTCTGCCACCGGTGCGCCACCGCCTGCGAACAGCACGACAGCGGCGACGATCAAGGCCGCGCCGACCGCGCCGATCAACAGCAGGGGCAGACGGTTGTTCGCCTTCCGGGATTTCGATTTCTTGGCCATGGATACGTGTTTCTCGTAACGTTGCGATCTGATGCGTACACTCTACCGGTGATTTGCGGTGACAGCGACGCCGAAGTGCTTACGCGTGCCATCGGGTTTTCTAATGGGTCGGGCGTGAAAGGGTCAAAGGCTCTATGTCTAAAGTCATCCTGATCGTTTGCGATGCGCTGCGCGACGACGTGGCAGCCCAGCACATGGGCTATCTCGAACACCTCGTCGAGGCTAAGAAAGCCACCCGCTGGACGGTGATCGGCGAGCTGCCGAGCATGTCGCGGCCCATGTACGAGACGCTGCACACCGGCGTGCCGTCCAGCGTGCACGGCATCCTCAACAACTCGGTCGTGCGCACGTCGATCATGCCCAACGTGTTCAAGATTGCCGTCGACGCCGGCAAAACAACCGCCGCCGCCGGGTACTACTTCTTCTCCGAGCTGTACAACCGCGCACCGTTCGACATTGTGCGCGACATCGAGACCGACGACGACTCCCTGCCGATTCAGCACGGGCGCTTCTACCGCAGCGACGAGTTCCCAGACCTTGAGTTGTTCACGTTGGGCGGGATGTTGATGACGCGGTTTGCGCCGGACTACCTGCTTATTCATCCGTCGGGACTGGACGTGATCGGCGAGCGCGAAGGCGGGGACAGCCAAGCCTATCGCAAGCAGGTCATCTACCATGATGGTGTCATCAGTTACATGCTGCCTGCGGCGCACGCGCTGGGCTATACGGTGCTGGTCACCGGCGATCACGGGATCAGTGACAGTGCGGTAGTCGGCGTAGGGGGCGTGCATGGCGGCCCACTCACGCAGGCGCGGCGTGTGCCGCTGTATTTCATGCCACCCGAGATGAAAGGGCGCGGGCGCATGGACGAGCCGGTCTCGCAGTTGTCGGTCGCGCCGACCGTGCTGAGCTTGCTCGGACTCGCGAGGCCCGACACGATGACCGCGCCGGCGCTGTCGGCCCTGTAACGCCGGTGAGCGACCGCGTCTTCGAGCACGCGACAACGCCTGTATTATGTGAATCGAGATTAGCGTTTGAGTGACGAGGAACCATGACGACTCAAGCCGTAACAACGATGGCTGTGAAGGCGCCGCCGCGCGCGCCGGGACTGCCGATCATCGGCAATCTGTTGAACATGCGCACCAGCAGCGGCTCGCCGGTCCAGTACTTGACGCAGGTCGCGGCCGAGTACGGCGACATCGTCCAGCTTTCGGTGCTCGGCCGCCGCTTGTACCTCGTATCTCATCCCGACCTGCTGCACGAGATCTACGTCAAGCGCTACAGCGAGTTTCATAAGCCGACGAAGATTTCCGACAAGCCGCGGAATCTCGGTCGGTTCCTCGGCATGGGCATCCTGACCGCCGACCACGTCGAGTGGCGTCCGCAGCGCAAGTTGATTCAGCCGTTGATGCACGCCAAGCACATCGAGAGCTATGCCGACGACATGGCTGCTGCCGGCGAGCGCTTGTTGGCGTCGTGGTCGGAGGGCGAGGTGCGCAACCTGCACGAAGATATGATGCAGGTCACGCTGTGGATCATCTCCAAATTGATGTTCGGCATGGATGCCGGCTTCCGGGCCGACCTCGAAGACCTGAGCAGGCGGGCACAGACGATTGCCATGGCCGATACCGTCATGGACCCGCCCGGTCCGTTTGGCCGCCGGCGCGACCGTAAGGCGCAGGACGTCAACGACGGGCTTGACGCATTGGTCGATGAAATCGTGACGGAACGCAAACGCAAGGGGCACGACGGGTCGCAGGACTTGCTGTGGCTGTTGATGCAGACCCGCGACGAGGACGGAAATCCGGCATCGGACGACTTCATTCGCAACAACATCCTGACGCTGTACTTCGCCGGCCACGAGACGACCGCCAACACGTTGACATGGACGCTTTATCTGCTTGAGCAGCACCCCGACGTCAAGGCGAAGCTGCACGCCGAAGTCGATCGGGTGCTGGCCGGGCGAGCGCCGACGTTGGCCGATCTACCCAACCTCCCGTACACCGAGATGGTCATCAAAGAGGCGATGCGGTACGAACCGACCGTATCGACGATCCCGCGCTACATCACCGACGATGTCGAGCTGGGCGGTTACACGCTCAAGGCCGGGAGCATTATTTTGACCTCGCCGTATCAAGTGCATCACGACCCGCGCTGATGGGACGCCCCGGAGCGCTTCGAACCGGAGCGATTTGCGCCGGAGAACGAGGCGAAGATGCACAAGTTCGCGTATTGGCCGTTCGGCGGCGGTCCGCGCATTTGCATCGGCAATCACTTCGCGATGCTGGAAGCGCACATCCTGCTGGCGCAGATGGTCGGCCGCTGGGACTTCGCTAAAGAGCCGGGGTTCGAACCTGTGCCGATGCGCCAGATCACCACAGCGCCGGCCAACGGCCTGCGCATGCGTTTGACCCGCCGTTAAGGAGCTTTGTCCGGGTTGGTACGTTTCTTGAACGCCGCTTCGATCTGGTCATAGAGGCGACGGTTCTTGTCCGCCGACATGCGCAGCGCGTTGGCGCGATCCTTGTACAGGAGGATTGTGCGCTGGGTGCTGTCGAGTGTGATTCGGCAGTTGTGGCAGGTCGCCAGATGTTCGCGCGCTTCTTCGCTGAGGTCGTCGTCCAGTTCGCCGTCGATATAGGCGCTCAGATGCGCCAACAGTGTGCTGCAGTCCATGTCCCAACCTCCCCGGCTAGGCCCGGTATTCGATGAAGTACGCGGACAGGTGTTCGCGGAGGCGAAGCCGCGCCCGGTGCAGCGCGACCTTAACGGCCGTTTCGGTCATGCCCAACGCCTCGGCGGTGTCACGGGTCGAGAGGTCGTCGACGTCGCGAAGCTGAAACACGGCCCGTAACACCGGTGGGAGCGCTTCCATCGCCGCGTCGATCTGCCCGGCTGCTTCTGCGTGATCCGCCGCGTCTTCCGGCAGCGCCGACCAGTCGCAGAGGGCTTGTGGCGGCGAAATGTCGTCTGTCTCTTCGAACAAAGGGACGGGCTGACGCGCGCGGAGCAGCGCGAGTGCCTCGTTGTAGGCAACCCGGTACAGCCACGTCCCGATCGACGCACGCCCCTCGAAGTTGTCGATGCTCTCGATCAACGCCATGAATGTGGTCTGTACGATGTCGTCCGCAGTGTTGGAGTCGTGAAGGATGCGGCGACCCAGCCGATACAGCCGGTCGGCGTAGCGTTCGTAGAGCTCCGCCAGCGCAGAAGCGTCGCGGTGGCGGAGCCTTTCAAGAAAGTCGTGGTCGGATGGCGGCACGTGACTACTTGGAACGAATCGCCGGCCCGCTGAACGGTTGGCCGAACAATGGCGCGAAAATGCAGAAGTCGAGCAGTCCGGCAAGCAGAGGCGCGACGCCGACGATCGCCAGAATGATTCCGGCCGTGTCCTTGACGACGAACAGGCCGATGACGATCAACGCAATTCCTGCGACGATGCGCAAAATGCGGCCCGTGCCGCTTGCCATGAACTTCGCGAATGCCATGTCTCACCTCCTGAGAAGTGCGCACTAACATGTGGCGCACTTAAGACGTTAGATGCGGAGGTCGTCAAAAGGTTACATCCGATGTTTCAGGTTAGCCAGCGCCATAGGAAATTCCCCGGACGTACCCGGCCACCGCGTAGCCGTACGCCGCGTCCAGATCGCCGCCGCGTTGGAACTGGCCGGTTAGCTCCAGCACGATGAAGCCGTGAACGAGCGCCCAGAGTCCGCGCAGTGCGGCAAGCGAGTGCGAGCTGCCGGACACGGGCGCGACGATGGCTTGCACTTGCTGCGCAAGTGCCGCCAGCGTCGCAGGATCGGGCTGTGCCGACCGGTCGGTCGTGCTGTAGGCAAGGGCGTAGGCGCGCGGATGCGCATGGGCAAACCCTCTGTAAGCATGGGCGACCGCCATGATACGATCGGCGTGCGTCAGTGATGCTGCAGCATCCGCGGCGTCGATCAGCGCCGCGATTAGCGCCTGGTTGGTGCGCAGATTGACGGCTTGCAGCAGCGCGGACTTGCTGTCGAAATAGCGATACAGGGACGGAGCCTTGATGCCCAGTTCGGTCGCGACCCGCGCCAGCGACAGGGCTTCGGCGCCATCGCGTTCGATAAGCGCCGAGGCCGTGTCTACGATCGTCGTGTCAGTCACTTGCGACGGGTAGGGCATGGCTACACCCGCTGCAAGTGCGTGTCTTTGAAAAACGTCGGATACTTGAGGCCATAACCGAGTGTGCGGTCGAGCGTGATGTGGGTTACCCAGATCAATCCGATTTGCACAAGGGCGAGGCTCTCAGCGGCTAGTCCCAGCGCGACGACGGCGACTGCCGCGGCGAGCAGGTGGCCGGCATTGTAGACGATGCTGCCAATCTGCGGCCCACGCAGGTAGCCGATCATCGAGATGTCTGGCACGAAGAGAAGCAGCGCAAAGGCGAGCCAATCGCCGGAGAACCGCGCGTAAGCGGCGACGACGAGGGCCAGCAGCGCGGCGTGTTCGAGTCGCAGCCAGAGACTGATAGACGGGCGAGATAGCGCGAGTGTGGTCATGGGTACGGTCCTCAAAGCTAATGGCGTTAGTGTTCAAGGCTAATGATATTAGCTTTGGGAAGTGTTGTCAAGCACTTGGTCGGAATCAAAGCCGGCGCGAGATCCTCGCGCCGGCGGGGTGTGTCGAAAGGATAGGGGCTACAGGCGCACAACGCGTGCCAATCCGTCCGCCTTACCTCACGCCGAGCAGCACCTCGACCGTGAGCTGATCGAGCCGTTCGTAGGGCAGGCTGCGCTTTCCGAGCGCCTCGCGGTCGTATTCGGTTGCCTTGAGCTTGGCCGCGGCCTCGCGGCTGTACTTGCCCAACACGCTGGCCTGATCGCCGCTGTCGGCATGGATTTCGGCCAGCAGCGCCTGAATCTCGGCGTCGGCGTTGAACTGCGCGGCCTTCTCCTTGAGGATCAAATAGGTGCGCATGCAGCCCTTCGCGAATTCCTTGACGTCTGCATGATCAGCCGTGCGATACGCGTGCGCGTCGAAATGCTTGCTGCCGCTGTAACCGACGTCTTCGAGGAACTTGACGAGGTAGAACGCTTGCTTAATCATCGCCGCGCCGAACCGGAAATCCTGATCGTAACGGCCGAAAAGCTGGTCGTTGAGGTCGATGTGGAACAGCTTGCCGGCGTCCCACGCCTGCGCGACCGCGTGCATGAAGTTCAGCCCGGCCATGTGCTCGTGGGCGACCTCGGGGTTCACGCCGACCATTTCGGGATGGTCGAGCGTCGCGATCAGTGCGAGCATGCTGCCGACAGTCGGAAAGTAGATGTCGCCGCGCGGCTCGTTGGGCTTGGGTTCAAGCGCCAGTTTGAGGTCGTATCCGTTGTCGATCACGTACTCGCAGAAGAAGTTGAGCGCGTCGCGGGTGTGCTTGATCGAGTCGACGGCGCCCTTCGACGAGTCGGTCTCGGTGCCTTCGCGCCCGCCCCAGAACACGAACACTTTCGCCCCGAGTTCTACGGCGTCGTCCATCGTCCGCAGCACCTTCTGACGTGCGTAGGCGCGTACTCGTGGGTCGTTGCTGGTGAACGCGCCGTCCTTGAACGCCGGATCGGTGAACAGGTTGGTAGTCGCCATCGGGCACACGATCCCGTTGTCGGCCATCGCCTGCTTGAAGCCTTTGACAAGTGCGGCGCGTTCCGCGGCGGTCGCGTCGATGGGGACGAGGTCGTTGTCGTGAAAGTTGATGCCCCACGCGCCGACTTCGCCGAGCATCTGGCAAATCTGCCGGTAGTCGATGGGTTCGCGGGTGGGCAGGCCGAACGGATCGCGGCCCACACTTCCGACCGTCCACATCCCAAACGTAAATCTATGTTCCGGTTTTGGTTCATACATGGCGGATATCCTTTGTTGAGGCAATCATTCGGCGCAAAGCCGGCCTAGCGCGAACAAACAGAACTACGGGAACAGAACAGCGAACCATCGCTGCACTTGCTCCCAGACTTTCAGAGATTGTATCGCCGTGCGACATCTATGCAAGCGTTTGCAATGCGGCGTCAATTCGATTCGCGTGCTAGTGTAGTTCGATCTTGTCCGCACTGGGGTTATGAAACGCTTTGACTGACATACGCCCTTTACGTCTGATGCTGTTTGTCTTGTGCCTGAGTCTCGTGGTAGGGCCGGCGGCACTTGCCCAACCACAAGTGGCGCCACCATTCTCGCTCCCTGACCAGCCCGCGGCCGAAGCGCTCGCGCTGGAACTGGCCGGCGCGGTGCGGCATGCCGATTCACCGCTGCCCGCACACGATCTCGGGCCGGCCGTCATCTGGGCGGCGCTCACTGTCTCGACACCCGATGCGCCGTCCAAAGTCGTGTGGGTCGCAGCTGACGAGGTCGAGCAGGTCATGGCGACGCGGACGCAGGCCATCGGGGAGGTTCCCAACCATGCCGTGATTCGCGTCGATGTCGCGTACGGACTGGTGCGCGAGCGACTGATTGCGCCGGAGTTCCGCACAAGCCGAAGTGGTGCTGTGTGGGGGCTGGCGTTCGATCCGGTCGCGCTTGGAATCGCGCTGCCCGCCGAGATCGAAGCACGCCAGTTGTTCGACTCTAACGGGATCATGGATCGCGAGCGGTGGGTCGACTACGCGTCGGAGCGCGGATTCGACACCGGCGCGCTGACGGATGCGCTCACGTTTACGCCGCTCGATGTGTACCGGTTCCAAACCGTTACGGCGGTGCAGCGCTCCGGCGAGGAAGCCGAACTGCTTACCGCAAAGCGTCTCTCCGTGGAGTCACTCTCGCCCGACCTGCTGCGCGAGTCCGCGCTGCTCGCCGGCGACTATCTCGCGCGGAGTGTGCGACGCGACGGCCGGTTCGACTACCAGTACGACGCGGGGACGGGCCGGGTGTCACGGTCATACAACATGCTGCGCCATGCCGGCACGACATTCTCAATGTATGAGTTGGAAGACGAGTTGCCCGATCCACGTCGTCGCGCCGCCGCCGATCAGGCGCTGCAGTTCGCGCTCGCAAATGTTGGCCCGTGCGTTGCCCCCGTCAACGGGTCCGATGTCGCGTGCCTGATCGAAGACGACGAGGTCAAGCTGGGTGGGCAGGGCTTGCTGCTGCTTGCGCTGGCGGAGTACACGGAAGTAACGGGCGACAGGCAGTATATCCCGACGATGCGCGCGCTGGCGGAGTGGATCGTTGGCGCCCAGTTCGAGGACGGGACATGGGTTCACATCGTCAACACGGGGACTGGCGAGGTCCGCGACTTCGAGTCGGATTACTACCCGGGTGAGGCGGCATTTGGCCTGCTGCGGTTGTACCAGCTTGATCCCGACCCGCGTTGGCTGGATACCGCTCACCGCGGGATCGAGGCGATCATTGCGTCGAACGCCGGCATCGGCGACGAAAACATACCGCACGACCATTGGCTGCTTTACGCGCTTGCTGCCTTGCATGAAGTTGATCCGGAAAGGGTTGATTACGCCTATGTGCGGCGCTTGACGTGGATTATCGTGCAGACGCAGCATCGCGAGCGCGTGCCGGAGTCGTGGATCGGCGGCTACTATAATCCGCCGCGCTCGACGCCGACCGCGACCCGCACCGAAGGCCTGTGTGCCGTGCTGCCAATACTGGAAGAGGACGACGCGTTGATCGCCGCCGACGTGCGCGATGCGGTGATGGCCGGCATCGCCTTCCAGCTTCAGACGCAGATCATGCCGGATGACACGACGTATCTGGCCGATCCGGCACGGGCGTTAGGCGGATTCACGGGCGAGCTGTACGGTTACGACGTACGCATTGACTACGTTCAGCATAACCTGTCGTCGCTGCTGTGCGCCGCGAACGCACTCGCTGCCGGGTAGGGTTATCGTCCCCTGTGCTAATCAAGAACCCCGCCGGATGAGGGCGGGGTTCGGGATCGGTCTGTGCGCCGTTAACGCTTGGGGGGCTGGCTCGGCGCGCCGATGGGATCGCTTGGCGTCTGCGTCGGGCGCGGCGGGCGGGTCGGCTGTGCCGTCACCTGCACGATTGGAGGAGCGACCTGCGGCGGAGCCTCCTGCGCGCTCTGGGTGGGCGGCGGGGGATCGCGGCGGGCAGCCTCGCGCGCAGCCTGCACGGCCGGGAGCAGCAGGGCAACCTGCGTTTCCGGGTCGCGCTCGGCGATCCAGCCGCGGTCGGTCGGCCACCACGTCGTGCCGCCCGCGCATTCCGGCGGGCCGCCGAGCGTGACCTTGTCGCCCATGCCAAGCCGTCCGACGATCTCGCCATTAGGCTCGGCGCGGATGTTCAACGGGCCGGGGCCGGGTTCGACCTCTAGGCTGGCATAAAGCTGGCTCGGCAGTACGCCGATGCACGGGTTGACCTCGACGACCTGATACGGGCGGAGCAGCACGGTCAGGAACTTGGTGTCGGACTCGGAGTCCTGCTCGAAGACGGTCTCAGGAAGCCACACGAACGGATATGTCACGCCGTCGACCGTCGCGGACACCTGCCACCACGTGTAAGTCTCGGTCCAGTCCTTAAGCTCGGTGGCGTCGTTGAAGCGTTCCGAGCAGTACGGTCCGCCCACGACCTCCACGATCGTGCCGACCGGCACAGGGAAAGTAAGGAAGCCGTTGGGCAGCGGTTCGTCAGCCGGGAAGTCGGCTTCCTCGCCGAGTTCCTCGAGCCATTCGTCGAGTCCCCCGAACGCGTCAGAGATGCTTCCGAAGCGCATGTCCCACGGCATCACGAAGACATCGGGCATGCTGGGCTGGGCGTATTCGTTGACGCGGACGGCATCGACAATCATCGTCAAACGCTCGGTGACGATCTCCTCGGCGACATCGTGCGCTTGCGCCATCGGGGCGACGATCGCATGGCTGCCCACTTCGAGGAAGCTCAGCGCGCCGCCGTCGCAGGCAGTGTCACCAGCGCCAAGGTCCAGCTCCGGCGTAAGCGGCGTGGCCGGCGTGTTGGCGGCGATCTTCAGCGGGGCCGGCGGCAGTTCGCCCTGCGGCACCTGCGGCATGTAGTCGATCTCGTCCGGCTCGACGCCGAACACGACCAGTCCGGGGATCGCCTGCGCGTTCAGCACGAGGCTGAACAAGAGCAGCAGGGCGACTAAGGTGAGGGTGCGGGTTACGTGCTTCATAGGGTTTATGCTCCTTGAGATTGATGCTGATTTGATCGATATCGGTCTGTGCTGTTCGCTGCTTAGTGCATCGCTTGATCTGCGTCTGCGGCGTGTTCGCGCCGCAGACGCAGGTACGGGAGTGGAGAGGGTGTACACCCGCTCGAGAGTCCTAGTTGTTGGCGCGCGGCGGGTTCGGCGTGATGGCGTAGTTGCTGCCGCTGCCCTCGGTGACCCAGCCCGTCGCGGGCTGGCCATTGATGGTGACGTTCACCTGCCACATGCGCTGGTTGTTGCTGGTGCGGCAGGCCGGCCCGCCGATGACGGACATGATGGTGCCCGGTGCGATGTTGGCCAACGGGGTGGCGGAGTCGACGTTCTGGTAGACCGCCAGCGTGCCGTTGATGTTAGCGACCCACGCGTTGCTGCCGACGCTAACACGGGCCGCCGGGCTGTTGGAGCAGATGACCGACGTGATGACTCGTGCGGGTGTTGCAGTCGGGATCACGCTGACGATCAGCGGCGTTTCGATGGCGCGCGGCGGCACAGGGGTCGCAGCGGAGATCGTGAGGTCGGTCACCATGATCGGCTCGAGGTAGTAGTCTTCGCTGTCGCCTTCGGCCGACCAGCCCGTGACACCGTCGTTCATGCGCAGGTTCCACCAGCGGTAGCCGTTCAAGCACTGCGGGCCATCGATCACGGCGACGAGCGTGCCTTCCTGAAGGGTGGTGACCAGCGCGCCGCCGGGCTGCTGGCGCACGTTGAGCGGCGTGCCGTCGGTGAAGGTGACGCGGGCACCTGCTCCGACACTCAGCCGTGGGGCCGGCGCGCCGGGGCATTCCGCCTGCGGAGCCTGCACACCGAGATCATTGGCAACGACCGGTGTGTCGACGCTGGGCAGCGAGAAGACCGCGCCTGCCGGCGTCGTGTAGATCACCTCGAACGGGCCGTTCGCCTGAAAGATCATGCTGCCGGGCGTGCTGGTGCGCGCTTCGTAGTTCAGGTCGGTGACGTGGACCAACTGCTGCGCGGTCGGGTCCTTAGCGACGAAGCCGTCGGGCGTGGTGTAGACGCGGTTGAAGTTGGGGCCAAGCGGGTTGGCGCCGCCGCCGTTGCGGTCGCTGACGACGATGTGCTCGGCGAACACACCGTCTTCGAGACGGTAACCGATCCAGTCGCCGTTGCGCAGCCACTTGGCCGAGTTGACGCGGCCGTTACCAGCATCGAACACCATCATGGCGCCGCTTTGCACGTTGGCCTGCGTGGCGATCAGGTTCGCGTCGGTGGCGATCTGCGGGGATTGACCGCCCTTGTCGAACCACGGGAACACGACCTCGCCGGTGGTGGGCAGCACGTCGAAGCCAGTGTACGGGTTGAAGGCGAGGCCATCAGGTGCGATCGGCGTGTTCATGAACGGATACCACGTGAACGACGGGAACGTGATGAACTGCGTGCTGGGTTCGGTCACGAGCTGCAAGCGCACGACCACCTGACCGAGGCCCTCGTCGACGTTGAAGTCGCCGATGCGCGCCCACCACGTCGGGTCGGTGATGAAGTTGTCGGGCAGGTTGGGGCTGGTGCGGGTGAGCTGTGCGCTCTCGCTGCCGTTGGCAGTTAGCACGACGATACGCCAGTCTCCGTTGGCGCTGCGCAGGGCGGTCGCATAATGCGAGCCCGACTCGGTGAACTGCGCGCCGCCAACACGGCTGGGTTCTTCGTCCGCGGTGGTGGTGAACAGGTTGGTGAACTGGCCCGATTCAAGGTCGTAGAACGCGATGCCGTACCCGCCCTGCTGGATGGGTGACGTGACGACCAGCGTGCGGCCGTTCGGACTCATGTGAACCTGAATGCGGCGTACGTCGGTGACCTCGACCTGTACTTTGGGACGTGCGATGGAGAGCTGTTCGCCGGCTGCGTTGATCCAATGCAGCGTATCGGATGTGCGCTCCCACACGACGGCATACCACGGCGCGTTGGGCAGCGGCGCGGCCAGTACCGCAGCGCCAGACATCAGCGCGACGATCAGGGTGATGAGGGACGTGACTCGGTTCATGGGTGACTTTTCCTTTCGATTTGGATTGGATTGATGTAGGGCTGCCCGAAAGCTTTGGGCGTAACCCGATGAAAGTTAGTTTAGAATGGTAGGCATTGTGGGTCACCACACTATCGGGTGGATACAAAGGGTGGAAATGCGCGAAGTTGACGCACCACGCGAAACACTGGACATTGGTGAGCGTGAACTTGAAATCTTGCGGCTGGTTGCCGATGGCTTGTCCAACCAAGAAATCGCAGAGACGACGTACCTCTCGCTCAACACGGTCAAGTGGTATCTCAAGGAAATCTTCGGCAAGTTATACGTAAAGAACCGCACACAGGCCGTCCAGCGCGCGCGCGACTGGAACCTGCTTGAACCCGCCGCGATCGAGACCGACGTCCGCACGACCGGCGAATACGCGCTGCCGTACGCGCTGACTCCGTTCGTCGGCCGGGCGACCGAGCTGGAGCAGCTCGCGCAGCTCTTGGCCGACCCGACGACGCGCTTGATCACCCTGTATGGAATCGGGGGCATCGGCAAGACTCGCCTCGCGCTGCAAGTCGCCGAACAGAACCGTCACATGTTTGGCGACGGCGTGGTCTACGTGCCACTGTCAGCCGCGATCGACACCGACACCGCCCTGCGCGCCATCGCCGAGGAGCTGGGGCTGCGGCGTGGCGGCACCACCGACCTTCAGGCCGACATCGTCGCGCTGCTGCGCAAACGTTCGGTACTGCTGCTGCTTGACAGCGCCGAGACGGTGCCGAATATCGGCGCGCTCGTTGCACGGCTGTTGATCGGCGCTCCCAACCTCAAAGCGCTGGTGACTTCGCGCGAGGCGCTGCACGTGCCGGGCGAGACCGTGCTCTCGCTCGACGGCGTGCAGTTCCCGACCGGCGAAACCGCCAACGACGGTGCGGCCAGCGATGCTGTGAAGATGTTCCTACACATCGCATCGAACCATAACCCCGGTATGATCCCATCGGCGGCGGACCTCGCGGAGGTCGCGGCGATCTGCCGGTCGGTCGAGGGGATGCCACTGGCCATCGAAATCGCGGCGGAGTGGTCGGGCCTTTTGTCGTTTGCCGACATCCGGCGCGAGATCACGCGCAATCTGGACCTGCTGCAAAGCGATTCGACCGCGACCTTTCAACGCACGCGCAGTGTACGCGCCGTCATCGATTGGTCGTGGGCGCGGCTGGACGAAGTAGAACGGAACGCGCTCTGCAGCTTGAGTGTGTTGGTCGAGAGCTTCAGCGTCGAGGCCGCGCTGGCGGTGTCGGGCGCGACCATCAAGTCGCTTAAGGTGCTGCTCGAAAAGGCGCTGCTGCGGCGCAGCGGGGTCAGCCGCTTCGTTATGCACGACCTCGTTCGGCAGTATGCGACCGAGCAGCGCAAGCGCGATCCGGAGCTGAACGCGGCGGCCGAGAGGCGCAGCGCCGAACACTTTGCAGGGCAGGTCGACCACGAAGCCAAGGCTCTGTTCGATACGATGGAGATTCGGCGCTTTGCGAACGTGCAGTCCGAGCGCGGGCACATCGACCGCGCATGGGCGTACGCTGTTGACCACCAGCGGTTCGACCTTGTCCTGCAGCTCTCGCAGGTCGGGTGCTGGAGCAGCTACGTGCCGTGGGCACACGAGGCAGAAGTGTGGTTCGACCGTGCGTTGAGCACGCTAGACTTCAGCGCGCATCCCGCAGCGGAAGGACGCCTGCTGGCCTACAGCGTAATCGCGCGCTACCACACCCGTTCGCTGGCGTCGATTCCGGACATAGCGTGGCGAAGCGCGGACTTGCTCGCCGGCACGCCTTATCAGGTCGAAGCCGGTATCGCCGTCGCATGGGCTGCCATCGTCTATCCCATCCTCGAGCAGCACGATAAGGTGGCGGATACGATCGCCGAGGCGCGCAGGCTGGTCGAGACGAACGTGCCGCCGGCGTCCGCCTATGCGCGGTGGGTGCTGGAAGCGCTCGCGGCGTCGACGGCGGTCGTCGCCGACGACCTCGAAAACGCCATCGCGATGCTTGATGCACTGCTCGATCGTCTGCCCCATGGCGCAAGTTGGATCGCGCCGCTGCTGATGGTCGTCACCGGGGAGTGCCACCTGCTGCTCGGAAACGTCACGCGCGCCCGGGATTATTTCGTCCGCGGCCGCTTCGGCGCAGAGTCGGTCAAGGATCCGCTCCCGCAGATTCAGGCGGTGTACTATCTGTCGCGGATCGAACGCGGCGGGTTCGATCTCGAAGTTTTGGCAACCGGGTTGTACGCCATCGCCGATCAGGTCGAGAGCCTGCCATTGACGATCCGCATGGCGCATCATTTCGCCACGTACCTCGGGTATCGAAGCAATCTCGACGCATCGCGCGAGATGAACGCCGTCGCGCTCGTCCTCGCGCTCCGGTTGGGAGATGCGGCGCTCTTTCGCGAAGTCGCCGGACGCATCATCAGCAGTTCGCGCGATCAAGCGCTTCGCTCGGCAGTCGATTCGGTACGCTATCAGGTGCCGGAGAATGCCGACCCCGACTCTTTGATCGACCTTGAACCCGCAGTGCTCGAAGTGTTCAAGCTAGGGAATCCGCGATGATCGTGCAGACAGCTCCCGCGGGCATGCCTCGATTCGTCATCCGGCATATCGACCACGCAGCCCTGAGCGGTCAATTCGCCGAAGCGTTTGGCGGCGGCGCGTTCGGGCCGCTCATGCCTGACGATCTGATGGTGTGGGTGACCGCACACCATGACGACGGATGGATTGAAATCGACGCCGATCCTCTGATCGACCCGAGCACGAACCTGCCGTACAATCTCGCCGATACGCCGTGGCCGACGCTGATGCGCCCGCACGCGATCTCGCCGGAAGTAGCCGAAGCCTATCACCCGTACTGCGGGCTGCTGGCGTCGATGCACACGACCGGCCTTTACAACGGGCGTTACGGCGTGATGAACGCGTCGATCGATATCATCCCGCCTGCGCTGAAACCGGCCGCCGAGTCGATGCTCGCGGCGGAGGACATGCGCCAAACGCGCCTGCGCGACGTATGCATGGCCGATCCTGCCGTTGCCGCATTCTGCACGCCCGATGCGCTGATGGCGAACTACCGCCGTCTCCAGTTCTTCGACGCGCTGGCGATTATCTTGAACCTGCGACATCCCACGCTGCAGAAGCCCTACAACTTCCCGAAGGTACCGCGTAGTTTGGGCGACGAAAAGGAAATCGTGCTGACTCCGGCAGGCGAGGGATGCGTGACGCTGGACCCGTACCCGTTCCACGACTCCCCGCTGACCACGACCGCGCGCGGGCGCATGATCGCGCCTGACACGCCAGATCCCCTGTCCGCGCTGGCCGAGGCGCCGTATGTCGAACAGGTGTGGACGGTCATGCGCGCCTAGCGTGAGACGAAACCGGGAGTGCTGTGCGCACCCCCGGTCTGTCGAACTCTGGTTACTTACGATCCGCCACCGACATCACGGCTTGGCGACGAACCACACGTCATTCACGAGGTGCCCGGTCGTATCGCCACGGACGGAGTCGTTCTGCCAGTAGTACAGCGGCCAGCCGTTGTAGGCGACCTGAATCGTGCCGTCGGTGCGCTCAAAGGTCGAGAACACGCCGGGCAGGTTGCTGGCGGTGACAAGCGCATTGGCGTCATCGACCACTACCGGCGGCCACGCGACGGCGCACTGGTCATAGCACACGCTGGTGTTGGGAGTGTCTGGCCCGAGGGTGTACAGCGTGAAACCGTTCGATCCGACAAGCACGATGCCGTGATCGGCGGTATTCTGTGCATAGACATGCGCAGGCGGGACAACCAGCCACACCGTACGGAAGTTGTGGCCGGTGACGTCACCCGGTGCGGCGTCGTTTTGCCAGAAGTACAGCGGCATGTCGTTATACGTGACCTGCAGCGTGCCGTCGGCGCGGGTGATGGTGCCGATCTCGCCCGGGATGCCCTCGCCGAGGGTCAGGCCGTCGGCGCTTTCGACGGTGTACGGGGGCCAAGCGGCCGCACAGTTGTCGACGCAGTTCGACGCGCCGAGGCCATCACGCTTGAACGAATAGACGGTCATGCCGTTATCCGCGACCAAATACGACCCGACTCCCCCGGGGCCGCCGGAGACGTTGAGCGTGGCCGGCAGCATCTCCTGTGCGCTCACCGGCGCGAGCAGTAGTGCCAGCAGTAGGGCAAGGAATCCAACGATCACTAAACGGCGAAACATAGTGCTCTCCTCGGTACTCGTGAGTGAAACTCAGGTTGGAAGGTTCACTTCCAGTAAGCTATCGTTGTAGAAGGCGGTTTGGATTTGTCAGGCGCGCAAATGAGATTAGAGGTTGCTGAACTGCTGAAACGAATGGCCCACGGGGA
Organism: Candidatus Flexicrinis affinis; assembly: GCA_016716525.1. NCBI lineage: Bacteria > Bacillati > Chloroflexota > Anaerolineae > Aggregatilineales > Candidatus Flexifilaceae > Candidatus Flexicrinis > Candidatus Flexicrinis affinis. The sequence continues at coordinate 529,327 of JADJWE010000002.1, read as the reverse complement.
CGACTCTGCCCTCGCGGTGCTGTTTGCACAGTACAGCACCCGCGTGTACAGCCTTGTGGTGTGCGTGTTGCAGGACGAAGCCCTCGCTCAGGAAGCCACGCAGGATACGTTCATGAAGGTGTGGAACAACCCGCAGGCGTGGGACCCGTCAAAGGGGCAGTTTCACAGTTGGCTGCTGACGCTGGCCCGCTATACGGCCATCGACCGGTTGCGCAAGGAAATACGCGCCAATGGACGCGATGTCGCCTTGTATGACGAGATCGAAGCAGAACGTGACGAGTCGGCAGCGACTGTGGAGGCTGGGGAACTGCTTGCGCTGCTGAACGCTCTGCCGGTCGAGCAGCGCGACGTGATTCGGCTGGCGTACTTCCGCGGGTTGAAGCACAGCGAACTGGCCGCACGGCTCAACCTGCCGCTGGGGACGGTCAAGACGCGCTTGCGCCTCGGCTTGCATAAACTGCGCGCGATGCTCAATGACAAATCCTGAAGGACGCCAGTAAACGATAGATAGTATGAAGCACGAGATGTAACGGCAGAATGAACGAACGCAGCAAAGCATGTGACGAACTTCGCGACCTTTTGGCCGCATACGCCATCGGCGCGGCCGATGACGACGAGGTCAAGCGGATCGAGGCGGGCTTGAGCGACTGCCCGGGCTTGGCCGACTCGTGGGCGAGCCTGCGCGGGCTGGACGGTGATTTGGCGGCGCACGTCGCGCAGGTCGCCCCGCCGCCGCACCTGTTGGGGTCCGTGCTGGAGGCTGCGCGCACGTCCCGCCGCCGCTCGCGGGGCGGGCTGGGCTGGGCCGCCGCAGCTGCCGCCGTCCTGCTGCTGATCGTCACCAACGTGTTTTGGATGAGCCGCCCGCCCGCGCCCGAACTGCGCGAGGTCAATCTGCCGACCGCTGCCGAAGGCGAAGCGACTGGCGCGACCGGCCGCGTAATCTGGACGGCGGGCGAGGGTGAGGCCGTGCTGATCGCGCAGAACTTCCCCGAGCTGACGCCCGATGCGGCGTATCAGGCGTGGGTCCGGCGTGGAGAAACACTCACCAGCCTCGGCGTCTTTCGTGTCGACGACACTGGCCGCGGCGCGCTGACGTTCGATGCGACCCTGCTCGGTGACTCGTTCGACATCCTCGGCGTGACGCGCGAACCGTTGGGCGGCAGCCCCGGGCCGACGTCCGGGCCGGTCGTACGCTGGCAGTCCCGATCAAGGGCCGAGGGCGAAGGCTGACGGCGCTGCGCCTCGATCAGCCGGCAATCGGCGCGGGCGTGCTGCTCAGATACTGCGCGCGGAACGTGTGTATCGCATCGCTGCCGAGCGCCGTCAACGTCACCACGCGACCATCCACCTTGACCAGTGCCGACGCCTGCAAACGTGACAATACCCGCTGCATCTTGCGCGGCGTCCACCGGAAGTGCTCGTGCAAGTGGTCCACCGCCAGTTCTTCGGCGGCACGCTCGGTGCCGCTGTGGTTGTACACATGACCGAGCACAACCTGATCGTCGAACTGCTTGCGCTGAGCCGCGCGCCGCAGAGACGTCGAGATCAGGCCGTACTTGGGCGACAGTACCCAGCACAGCACGAAAATCCCAAACAACATCAGCACCATCGACGCCGAGATCGACGTATCCCACTGCTCGACCAGCGCCATGTCGAACGTGCTGTTGAGCCACGCCAGCACCGGCGAAAGTTCGATCACGCCGAACAGGTGCCCACGGGCCAGATCGTAGCCGAACACCGCGCCCAGCGTACCAATCAGCGGGCTGATCAGCAGCATCACGCCAAGACGGTCTGAGAGCAGATACGCAGCGGCTGGCGGGATGATGAAAAACGCGATCACGAGGATCGAGCCAACGGCGTCGAACGCACCGACCGCGACGAGGCTGACCAGCACCATCAGGGCGTAGCTGATGAGGCCGGGCCGAAACCCGAGCGAACGGGCCAACGCGGCGTCGAATGTCGAGAGCTTGAGTTCCTTATAGAAGAGCGCGACGAACCCGACCGTGAGCAGCGCCATGAGGCCGGTCACGGTGATCGACTTGGGCCAGAACACGAGCTGCGGCTCGATTTCGGTGAAGCCTTCGCGGTACGCTTGGGCGGCGGAGTAGGTGCCGCAATTGCTGCACACTTCCACGAATTCGGCGGCCGCATCGCGCGGGCTGATTCCCAGTTCGCGACAGTTGGTGCATTGCCGCGTGATCTCGGCGCGCGGGTCGTCCTCGGTGACCGTGACCGTTTCGCACGGACCGAGGCAGTGACTGTTCGTGTTGGCCCATGCCACCCCGATCTCTCCGACCATGACCGAGTCGGCGTCCAGATGCACGTCGTCGGCAAAACGCGAAACGAGGATGATGGCGACCGCAAACAACAGCGGAAACGCGAGGCCGAGCGCCGCGTCCTGCTTGACCAGTCCGGATCGGTAGATCGCCTCGGTGAGTACGACGGTCGCTACGCCGGCCCCGGCCGCGCCGATGATCAGCCACGGCGAGGACAGGTCGGCCTCAAGCCCGAGCAGGCCGGTCATCACAAGGAACGCGACGACGATACCCAGCAGCACGGTATGGCTGATGGCGTCGCTGGTGAGGGCCATGCCGCGCAGCAGCAGAAACGTCCCCAGCAGCGCGCCGGAGAGCGCGATCAGGGCGCCGACGATGACCGCGGCGCTGCGCGGGTCGCGCAGGAATGCGTTCATCTCTTCGCGGCCGACAAAGTTGAGCAGGATTGAGATGAGGATCTGTTCGATGCCTTCCATCAGCGTTTGTCCTCCGCGGACGCCCACACGAGCGCCTCGATATCGTCGGGTGACAGCACGTCGCGAATGTCGCGCAGGCGGTCTTCCGGCACCGCGGGCAGGTCAAGCGCTTCGCCAAATGTGCGATAGACGTCCCACAAGCGCAGACTTTCTGCTTGTCGGCCCGCCGTGTCGGCGCCGGCGTCGGTCAGCCGCCAGCCGTCTTCAGTCCGTACGATCATGCCGTCCTGCGTCAGTGCGCGCAGCCCGGCGATGCCGGATCGGCCGCGTACGCCGATGACGATATCGGACGGGACAGTATGGTTGACTCCGCCGTGCGCTTCGGCATAGCGGTAAATGTCGTTAAGCGTATTGATGGCCGCGAACCGGCGCGCGTCCGACCGGCGTTGCAGAGACGTCCACAGCAGGCCGCGGTCAGGCGCGACAGCCAGCGACAGCAGCACTACCGCAAACGCCACGACGATAATCATCGGGCCGGTCGGTAGGTCGACGTCGAGCGCGCTCAGGATCGCGCCGACACCGCCCGCGAAGGCGCCGAATACGCCGGAAAGCAGCACCATCTGGCCGAGCTTATGCGTCCATTGGCGCGCGGCGATCCCGGGCGCGATCAGCATGCCGACCATCAGAATGACGCCGGCAAGCTGCAAGCCCAGCACGATCGCGACGACGATCAGCGTCGACAACAGCGCACCGAGGAACCCGACCCGGAAGCCGTTGGCCGCGGCGAACTCGAAGTCGAACGTGATGAGCTTGAACTCCTTCCAAAACAGCCCCAGTACGACGAACGAGATTGCACCGACCACGGCGATCAACTGCACGTCGGATTCGACGATGGCCGCCGCCTGCCCGAAGATGAACTTGTCGAGCCCGGCTTGGCTGGCGTTCGGCAGCGATTGGATGTACGTCAATAGGGCGATGCCCAGCGCAAACCACGCCGCCAGCACGATGCCCATCGCTGTGTCCTGCTTGATGCGCGTTGTGCGGGTCAGGGCATTGATGAAGCGCACGCCGAGCCAACTGGCGATCGCTGCGCCGATGAGCAGCACGCCCAACGAACGCCCGGCGATTAGGAACGCGATACCGACACCCGGCAGCGCGGCATGCGACAGCGCGTCGCCGATCAGGCTTTCGCGGCGCAGCACTGCGAAACTGCCCAAGACGCCGCTGACCACGCCGAGCAGAGCGCCGCCCAACGCGACCGTGCGCAGTGTGTAATCGTAATTGACGCCGAGGGCGAGCTGGCTGAACGGGACGAACAGCACGACGCCCGCCGCGAACATGCCGATCAATATCCAGATCCGGCGATCTTGCGGGGTAAGCGCGACCATCGCTTAGTCCCCCGTCGCGACCGGTGCGGCGTCGCCATGCAGGTAGCTGACGCGCCCGCCGTAGGTGCGCTGGAGCAGGTCGGGCGTGAACGTGTCCGCGGTTGGCCCGCTGGCGATCACCTCGACATTGAGCAACGTCACCCAGTCGAAGTACTCCGGCACAGTCTGCAGGTCATGATGGACGACCAGTACCGTCTTTCCGCTTTCGCGCAGTTGACGCAGGATGTTGACGATGGCGCGTTCGGTCACGGCATCGACCGCCGCGAACGGTTCGTCCATGAAGTAGATGCGCGCGTCCTGAACCAGCGCGCGGGCGAGGAATGTCCGCTGCTGCTGGCCGCCGCTGAGCTGGCTGATCTGACGCTCGGCGAAGTCCGCCATGCCGACCTGTTCAAGTGCGTGCAGCGCCAGCTCGCGTTCGCTGCGTCCGGGGCGGCGAAACCACCCCAGCTTGCCGTACAGACCCATGCTCACCACGTCGATTACCGACGTCGGAAAGTCCCAGTCCACGCTGCCGCGCTGCGGGACATAGCCGACCCACTGGCGCGCTTGCTCGTACGGCTTGCCGTAGAACGTCGCGGTGCCGGCAGCGCGCGGGATCAGGCCCAGCACGGCTTTGATGAGCGTCGACTTGCCGGCGCCGTTCGGCCCCACGATTGCCATCAGCACGCCTTCCGGCACGTGCAGGTCGACATCCCAGATCGCCGGCTTGCTGTTGTAGGCGACGGTGAGGTCGTCGACCTCGAGTGCGATTTTTGTCGCTAGGGCTGCCGGCTTGTGTGAGTTGGTGCGTAACTCAGGCGCTGCAGTCAACATCGGTCAGCTCCTCCGGCAGTTCAAGGTCGAGCGATTCGGGCCATTCGGGCGCGGCGGCTTCGTCCACGCCCGCGCACTGATACGACTGAACGATGGTCAGCACATTGGACGCGATCATGCCGACGTACGTGCCGCCAAAGGTGGTCGGGTCGCCCATCGCGTCCGAGTACAGCTCGCGTACGCCGATTCGCACCGATCCGCCGCCAGCCAGCACGGCCTCGCGGACGGCCTGTACGGTATTGGGCGGGATGCTGCTCTCCACGAACAGCACGGGGATCTCGTTGTCGAGGATGAACTGCACGGTGGACTGAATGTCGCCCACGCCCGCTTCGTCGACCGTGCTGATGCCCTGCACGGACATCATCTGCCAGCCGAATGCCGCGCCGAAGTACTGGAAGGCGTCGTGCGATGTCACGAGGTAGCGCTGCCCCTTGGGGACGGTGCGCATCGCTTCGTCGGCCCACGTGAACAACACCTGCAGCTTCTCGACATACGCTTCCGCGTTGGCGGAGATGACATCGGCGCTTTCGGGGGAGAGTTCACCGAGCGCCTCGGCGAGGTCGAGCACCGTGATCTCCCAGTTGCGCGGGTCGAACCAAAAGTGCGGGTCGTCGGTGCCGGCGGTGGCCTGTGCCGGATCCATCCAACCCACGATGTAGCCGGCGTCCTTGACGGGCTTTCCCATCGCGTAGATAAGCACGCCCTGCTCGGACAGTGCTTCGAAGACGGCGTCGAACTGGCCCTCGAGATGCAAACCGCTGTAAACCACCATGCGGGCGGCGTTCATGGCGCGGATGTCGGACTCGGTCGGTTTGTAGAGGTGCGGGTCGACACCGGCGCCCATCAAGCTGGTGATGTCGAAGGTGTCGAGACCGTCGGTCAGGATACGGGTGATGTCGCTTGCCTGCGTCGTGGTCGCGACGACGCGAATGGGATCGGGTTGAGCCGCTGCGGTCAGGCTGATAAGCAGCAGGGCAGCCGCGGCCATGAGTCGAAGGGATGTCATTGCGTTCAGAGCCTTTCAAGGCGCCCGGTCCTCGGTAGATCGGGCGCGAATTGGTTACACCTTTCAATTTTTAGACTAATCGAAAAATTTTGTCAAGCACCGATGGACTCGAATTGGTTCGCGTTCGATTCATCACCTGCTGTTCACACGGCCTTCTAGGTTCGACCCTTGCCGAATCACGACACATTGTGCGATCCTTCACATAGTCGGATTACTGCGCTGCCGCGCTCTGCGTGCAGCCAGCCTTCGTCGAGACAAGTAAGGAGATGCTAAACCCTTGGGGGCGTGCTCGGCACGCCACGCCGCTAAACCGACTGTCGTTCGGCGCCCGGGTTACACCATGGAGAGCGTTATTTTCGGCGGGGCATCCGCCATCGGTTGGGGCCTGTCGTATGTCACCGCGCGTACGTCGGTCCGACAAATGGGGGCGATCCGCAGCCTCCTGTACACAGAGTTCGTCAGTGTAATTATGCTGACGCTCTACTTGATCCTCGTTCCATCGTTACCGACCACCCCTGTATCCGGCGATCTCGCGCTTGCTGTCGCAATGGCCGTCGCCGCTGCGCTCCTCAGCGCGCTGGCGGAAGTGCTGTACGCCAAGTCGACTGAGTACGGCAAGCTGTCGATCGTCGCGCCGCTATCCTCGACCTACGCGGTCGTGGTGGTGGTGCTGTCCGTGCTCAACGGTACGGTGCTTACGCTGCTGCAATGGGTCGCCGTTGCAATCACGCTATTCGGCGTGGCGCTGACGGCGGTGAAACGCGGTAGCGTCGACACGACCCCGGCCAGCAAGGCTACCCTGATCGGCACGGCGCTGGCCTGCGGATCGGCGCTGCTGTGGGGGGCAAGCTTCTGGCTTACCGGTGTTGCCGTCGTGACAGTGCTGGGCAGCGCGCTGCCGGCATGGATCGGCAGCTTCGTTATGTTCGGCGTGCTCGGGCTGTGGATCGGCTTGGCGATGAAGCGGCAAGGGCGCATTTCGCTTCAACTGCCAGCACGCGGAGAGTGGGGCGCCGTGCTCGCCACGACCGTTACGGCCAACGTCGCGCAGATCGCCAACAACGTCGGCTTGATGACCGCCAATATCGCGCTGGTGAGCGTGATTGGCTCGCTGGCGAGCGCCGTGACCGTCGTAATCGCGCGCCTGATGCTGCGCGAACACCTGACCCGCATTCAGTGGGCAGGGATCTTCCTGATTCTGTTCGGGGTGGCCGTCCTGAGCGCCGCACCCGGGTGACAACCCTAACCACGAATTCACCGAATTACCACGGCGCGAGGTCGCAATTTCCACGTGCCCCGCGCCGCGTGTGTGTGATACGTCGCTACCGAGTCAGTTCATCGAGCCGGTCGACGTAGCGCGCGAGCACGCCGAACGTGGTCTCGACGGCCTGCGGCCCGGTCATGTCGACGCCGGCATGTTTCAGCGCGTCGAGCGGATAGACCGAGCTGCCCATGCTCAAGAATTCGACGTAGCGCTCGGGCGCACCCGGCACACCGTCGAGGATGCGCTCGGCCAACGCGTGCGCGGCGCTGATGCCCGTTGCGTACTGGAACACGTAGAAGTTGGCGTACAGGTGGCCGAACGTGGCCCACGTGATTCCGTCGCGCTCGCGGTCAAGTGTCATCTCGGAACCGTAGCCTTCGGCGTACAGGTCTGCCATCAGCGCGTTCATGTCCTGTGCGGTGACACCCTGACCCTTCTCGACGCGCTCGTGCATCTCTAGTTCGAAGCGCGCCAGCGTCGGCATGATGAAGAAGTAGCGGTGGAAGTTGTCCATCGCCTCTTGAATCAGTGCGATCTGGAACTGGCGATCGTCGATGGTCTTCATGAGGCGGGCACGCGTCAACGCCTGATTGAAGTTCGACGCGACCTCTGCCACGAACATCGAATAGTCGCCGTAAATGGCCGGCTGATTCTTGCGCGTCAGGTAGCTGTGCATCGAGTGGCCGAGTTCGTGCGCCAGCGTGCTCATCGCGCCGAGACTGTCGTCATAGCTCATCATGATGAAAGGATGCGTGTCATACGACCCGTCCGAGAACGCGCCCTGCGCCTTGCCCTGATTGGGGTAGAGGTCGACCCAGCGGTCCTCGAGACATCCCCGGCGCATGGCGCTGACGTACGCTTCGCCGAGGGGAGACATGCCGTCGCAGATCCAGTCCACGGCCTGCGCATACGGGACCTTCGGGCTGGTAGACGCGATCGGCGCCCAGATGTCGTAGGTGTGGATGGTCTCGAGCTTCATCGCGCGCCGCTTGACGGCCCAGTACTTGTGCCACGTCGGCAGGTTGGCCTTGAACGTGTCGATCAGGCTGCGGAATACGCTGACGGGGATGTTGTTGGCGAACAACGCGGCTTCGAGGCTGCTTGGATAACCGCGCACACGTGCCCGGAAAACGTCCTGATTGAGCGCCGTGCTGTAGGTCGCAGCGAAGGTGTTCTTGAACGCCAGATACCCGTCCATGAAGCTGTTCCAGCCACTGCGCCTGAGGTCGCGATCCGGGTTGTCGAGGATCGTGCCGATGGTACCCTGCGCGACTTCGTGCTCCACGCCGTCTGAGCCGATGCCCGGCGCGAACTTGATGTCGGCTTCGGACAGCTTCTCATGCGCGCTGGACGCGCCGCGGAACGAGGCGGCGACCAAACCCAGCACCTCTTCAACGTCTGCCGAGCGGACGTGCTGCTGCAGGCGGAACAGGTCGTCAACGAAGTGGCGGTAGATCGCGAGCCGCGGTTCGTCTGCGAGCCAGCGCTCAAGGGTTTCCCGACCGATGGCGAGCAGTTCCGGGCTTGAGAACGCGGTCGCCGCGGCGACCTGCCCATACAGGCCTGCCGCCCGGCCGACCATCGCCGCCGCATCTTGATCGGTGGTGTCGACCGCGCCGAACATGGCCCCGTACACGTAGACCTTCTCGACCAAGCGGGTGATGTGATCGGCGGCGTCCATGAAATCCGCGAGCACGGCCGCGCTTTCGGAAAGGCGGCCTTTGAATGCCTGAACGCCGGGCAGGGCGGCCGCGACGTCTTGAGCGGCTTTGTCCCACGCTGCACGATCGGCGAAAACGCTCGTGTCGTTCCACGTATGCGCCTTGTCGAGGGCGCTGCGTGGGGGAAGTCCGGTGGCTGGAGCAGACATGATATGCGATTCCTTGTATCCATTTGAAAAAATTCAAGAGGTGAGCATAACGCGGGGTCACCGATTTGTGCAAGGGGCAGACTTGCGGACGCGGCCATGACAGATGATCACCCATCGGAACAAACGTTAAGAGTTGCGAGAAGTGTTAAGAGTTGTTCAAATATGCGGCGTGCGGTAACGCCCGTTCTTTTAACATTGTCCACAGGAGTTTCACCATGTCCGTGCGTTCTTTACTGCGTATCTCACTGCTTGTATGTTTCGCATTCGTGCTGCTCAACGGGGTCGTCGCGCAAGAGACCTTGACCGTGTTGTGCACGCCGCAGGAAGACTGGTGCGTCGCGCAGACGCAGGCGTTCCAGGAAGCCACCGGTATCCAAACCTCGTATGTCCGCCTGTCGTCCGGCGAGTCGTTGGCACGTATCCGCGCGAGCGCCGACAATCCGGAATTCTCGGTCTGGTGGGGCGGCCCGGCGGACGCGTTTATCGCCGCTAACGAAGAAGGACTGCTCGAAGACTACGACTCCGAAGCTGCCGAGGCCATTCCCGACAGCTACAAGGACCTCGACGCCAATTGGGTCGGCGTATATGTTGGTGCGCTCGGCTTCTGCTCGAACGTGGATGTCCTCGAAGAACTGGGAATCGACGCTCCGACGAGCTGGGAAGACCTGCTGGCGCCCGAACTGAAGGGCTTTGTGGCGATGGCGCATCCGGCGACATCCGGCACGGCCTTCACCGCGTTCTGGACGATTGTGACCCTCGCGGCAGACGAGCTTGAGGCCGAAGAAGAGGGCACCGGTTACGACGAAGACGGCGCGCCGACCGAAGCCGCAGTCGACAACGCCTTCGAGTACTACGCCGCACTGCATCAGAACATTCTGCAGTACACACGCAGTGGCTCGGCCCCCGGTTCGCTGGCGGGTCAGGGCGAAATCGCCGTTGCGATCATCTTCTCGCACGACTGCGTGAAGCTGCAGGAAGAAGGCTTCGAAGGCATTCTGGTGACGACCTTCCCCGAAGAAGGCACCGGCTATGAGATCGGCGGCATGGGGATCCTCAAGGGCGCGCCGGAACTTGAGGCGGCCAAGGTGTGGTTCGATTGGGCGCTGACGGCCGCCGCGCAGGAAATTGGCCCGACGGTCAACAGCCTGCAGCTTCCGACCAACCCCGACGCGGCCGTGTCCGAACTGGCTGTCAAGCTCGAGGAAATCCTCGTTGTGGAATACAACTTCCAAGCGGCAGGCGCGAACCGCATCGCCATCACTGAGCGCTTCGACGCCGAGATCGCCCCGGCTCCGACCGAATAGAGGCGGACTGACGTCGCCATCTAATGCCCCCGGACTTGCACGACCGGGGGCACTTATTTTAGTTAACGGAACCTAATCCTTATGCAAGATGTCCGTGCAAGGCCCAGTGTCCGGGCACAGTTCAGGCGCATCTTTCAGGATCCAATTCTGACTGTCGCACTGATCGGCAGCGTCATCTTCGTCGGCCTGACGATCATTCTTCCGCTGCTGTCGATGGTCGGCGCAAGCGTGTCGACAGAAGGCGCGGAAAAGCTAACAAACTACATCGGAAGCCCGGTGTATCAGACCATCATCTCCAATACGCTCGTGATGGGCGTTGTGGTCGGTGCGGTTGGTACGCTGGTCGGCTTCCTGTTTGCGTTCGTACAGGTCAAGCTCGACGTACCGTTCAAGCGTTTCATGCACATCATGGCGCTGCTGCCGGTGATCTCCCCGCCGTTCGCGGTAGCCACAGCGACGATCGTGCTATTCGGCCGCAGTGGCATGATCTCGCGCGGCGTGTTCGGCGTGCGGTACGACATCTACGGCCTCGATGGCCTGACGCTGGCGCTGTCGCTCTCGTTGTTCACCGTCGCCTACCTCAACCTCAAGGGCATGATGGAGGCGCTCGATCCGGCGCTTGACGAGGCATCGGCCAATTTGGGCGCGGGCAAGTTTCGTACGTTCTTCCGCGTTACACTGCCGATGCTCATTCCGGGGATTGCGTCGTCGTTCCTGCTGATCTTCGTCGAGAGCATTGCCGACCTCGGCAATCCGTTGGTGTTGGGCGGCAACTACGAAGTCTTGGCGACGCGCATTTACGTCAGTGTCATCGGCCTGTACGACACGACCGCGGCGGCGGTCTTGTCCGTGATCCTTCTCGTCCCATCGTTGACAGTTTTTATGGTGCAGCGGTATTGGGTCAGCCGGGCCAACGTCGTATCTGTCACGGGGAAGCCGTCCGGACGGCCGGATACGATCAAGTTCCCGCCGGTCCGGTGGGGGCTGTTCGGTGTCGTGATGTTCCTGTGCCTGCTGATCCTGCTGATCTACGGGACGATCTTCCACGGTGCGTTCGTGCAGGTGCCGGGCGTGCGCAACGAATTCACGCTGTCGCACTTCGACTTCGTCATCAACGGCATCGGCGCCGAGGCGATGCAGGACACCACGCTCCTTTCGATCGTCGCAACACCGCTGGCGGGTTTAATAGGGATGGTCGTCGCGTTCCTGGTCGTCCGCAAAGAGTTTCTCGGCCGGCAGGCGCTCGACTTCGGCGTGATGTTGGGGATCGCCGTGCCGGGGACGATCATCGGCATCGGCTATGTGCTGAGCTTCAACAGCCCGATCACCGCGACGCTGCCGATCCTCGGCGAGATCACGCTCTTACCCAAGCTGACGGGCGGGCAGGGACTGCTTGGCGGCGCGCTGGCGATCGTCATCGTGTACGTCATCCGAAGTACCCCGGCGGCGCTGCGAACCGGCACCGCTGCGCTTTCGCAGATCGATCCGGCCATAGAGGAGGCGTCGATCAGTCTCGGCGCGGACAATGCGCGTACGTTCCGGCGCATCACGCTGCCGCTGATTCGGCCGGCATTTCTGGCGGGGTTGATCTTCGCGTTCGCGCGGTCGATGACGACCATTTCGGCGGTCGTGTTCTTAACCACACCGCAGACGAAGATCATGACGCAGCAGATTCTCAACGAGGTCGAGAACGGGCGTTATGGCAACGCGTTTGCGTACTGTGTGATCCTCATTGGCATTGTGATGTTGGCGATTGGCATAATGTACGTGCTTGTCGGCTCACGCACGGGTGCAGAACGGCGCATCGAAGGAGGTGGGCGATGAGCGATGCCCGGTTAATGCTCAAGAATCTGGTCAAGGTATTTCCGGCTCGTGGGGGCAGCGGTACGCTGCGCGCCGTCGACGATGTCTCGCTGGAGATCGCGTCCGGCGAGTTTGTCACGCTGCTGGGACCGTCGGGCTGCGGCAAGACCACGACACTGCGCTTGATCGCCGGTTTCGAGCTGCCGTCCGGCGGAGAAATCCTGCTTGACGGGCGCGACGTCACCAGCCTGCCGCCGAACAAGCGCGACATGGCGCTGGTGTTCCAAAACTACGCGCTGTTCCCACACATGAGCGTGGCCGACAACGTCGCGTACGGTCTGCAAACGCGTGGTTTGCCCAAGGCCGAAATTCGCCGCAAAGTCAGCGACATGCTGACATCGATCGGTCTGCAAGGGCTGGAGGAACGGCGACCCAATCAGCTCTCAGGCGGGCAGCAGCAGCGCGTCGCGCTTGCACGCTGCTTGGTCATGGAACCTCGCATTCTGCTGTTTGACGAGCCGCTCTCGAACCTCGATGCCAAGCTGCGCGTGCAGATGCGCGCCGAGATTCACGGCCTGCAGCGCCGGCTTGGCATCACCAGCGTATATGTCACGCACGATCAGATCGAGGCGATGGCGCTGTCCGACCGAATCATCGTGATGAATGCGGGCCGCATCGAACAGGTGGGATCGCCGCAGGAGATTTATCACCTTCCGCGCACGCGCTTCGTGGCCGACTTCATCGGTCGTGCCAATTTCCTTCCCGCAACCGTGTTGGCGAAGACGGGCGCGAAAGCGACGATCGACCTGCTCGGACAGCGCATGGAAGTCGCCAACTCGTTTGCCCACAGCGACGGTGCTGCGCTGACTGCAATGATTCGGCCCGAGACGATTGACCTTGCGGTCGATCCCTCCCTTCCGCAGGTCACGATCACACAGGCGATGTACCTTGGGTCGGAGACGGAGTACGTCGTCCAGTACGGCGAACACCGCTTGGTCGTGGTTGACACCAGCCCGCGCCTTGGCCACTTCTACGAAGAAGGCCGGCAGGTTGGCGTAATATTCGACGAGACATCGGTGCACCTGTTGAGCGCGCAAGCATGATCGATAACGTAACAACGGTGGGGACCGGCGCCGCGATTGCCGCCGGTTCCCTTTTGCTGGAGGGACGCAGCACTAACTTTCAGGTCGGATCCAAGGCGAACCGGCAGGACTTAGTGACCGAGTTCGACCGCCGCGCCGAAGCCCTGATCGTGGCGCGCATTCGTGAGGCATTTCCGAGTCATTCGATCCTCGCGGAGGAGTCCGGTGAGACCAATGGAGACCCGCGCTATCAGTGGGTGATCGACCCGCTCGACGGGACGATGAACTTCGCTCATCGCTACCCGCTGTTCAGCGTGTCGATCGCCTTCAAGGTGGACGGCGTGACGGAGTGGGGGGCTGTAAACGTGCCCGCGCTCGGGGAGCTGTACACCGCGCGGCGCGGGCACGGCGCCCATCTCGGCGATCGCGTGCTGAAAGTGTCGACGGTGTCGGAACTGGCAGACGCGTTGATCACGACCGGTTTTCCGACGACCAAAGCGACCGATCCCGACAACAACCTCGCCGAGGTCAACGCCGTGGTCCCGCACATCGCGGACTTGCGGCGCTCGGGTTCGGCCGCGTTTGATTTGACACAGATCGCATGTGGACGCATCGAGGCGTTCTGGGAGTTCGGGCTGAGCGCGTGGGATATCGCCGCTGGGGCGCTGCTGGTCGAGGAGGCTGGGGGAAGAATCGGCACGGTGCGCGACGACGCCCCGCCCAAAAAGACCGGCATGCTGGCGTCAAACGGTCTTGTTCACGATGCGCTGCATGCACTCATGCGGGGGGCGGCTTTGAGATGACGTAGTGACAATGTGGGTCACGTGAGGGGCGAAGTGAGGAAGATGGCATCAAATTGAATAATGAGAGAGCGGGCCTGTAACCCGGACCATTACACTAATTGAAAGTGTTGTTAGAGTTTTGTATATTTTAGGAGTAGTGTTTTTGTTCTGCGGATGTGCATATGCTCAGCGAGTGTCAGGTTCTGATTATCGAGCCGGATGCCAGGATGCGGCTTGACCTTGGCGACCTGCTCAAGCGTGCAGGCTATCAGGTGCTGACAGCGGCAGGGGTTCTCGACGCGCTCTACGTTCTGAATCAAGTACGCGTGCAACTGGTGATCTGCGCATCGGAACTCATTGACGCGCTGCGGTACGCGGTGGTTGGGGGCTATACAGCGCCATCTGTGTCCTCGGTCGAAAACTCCGATGCCCTTGTCGTGACAGATACCGCTCAGGTCGATACCCATGACCTGTGGACGGTCATACTCAATCGGCCGGTCGTCGTTGACGAGCTTCTGAGCCACGTCGCGCAGCGTCTGGCACGGCGGCGCGACTACGTCCGAACGGAAGCCGACTGAACGATCGCGTCCAGATAGCTTGATATCTCCACAATCGTCTGCGGGTTGGTGACAAGCACGCCCGCCAAATTACCGTCTTCATCGATCCATGCCGCCAGCACCCGGCTCCACGACGGCGTGTTGATGACGAGGAAGCCCTCGGCCGTCGCCGGCGTATGCGGCGCGTTGATTACGGTCAAGTTGGGCGACGGTTTGAAGTCCGAGGCCGGCTCGTCCTGCCAAACCCACATCTGCAACCCATCGCGGGCGAACTGCGCATACTGATCGGGGACTGCGTTGAGCAGCTCGGGCCGCAGATGGATCCGGACATCGCGCCTGTCGGTGTTGTTGAGGCGTGCCTGCAGCATCGCGTGACACTTCCACAACGAGTCGAACCCGTTGATGAGAAGATTGTCGGTCGCGTCCAGCCGCAGCATCCTCTGGACAGAGACGTCTCGATTGACGGAGATGGTCTTTGAACCCATCTTCAATCTTTCCTCAGATCGCGCCGGAGACCCGAACGGCTCGGTGGTCCCTTTGGGCCGGCGCACTTCGATGTGCCGCCCGTTCTGGGGACTACGCAAGGCGTTCATCGCTAGGCGCTTTTCTGGAAGTTGGCGGCAACTTCACGCGCAATGTCGCTGAGCGAATTGGCGGACAGCGTACCGATCCACCACTTGGTCGACTCGGACAGGCCGAACTGGTTGAGCAGTTCGTCGTCGCGATTGTCTACGAGACGGCGGCGCACGTTTTCATCGAGCAGAGCGACACCGAGCAGGTTGTCGAGGCGGCGGCGTTCGTCCTGATTGCGCACGTGGCTCCACCATTCGTCGGCGCCGGTAAATCCACGCTTGCCACCGACAGAGGTGATGTCCAGAACCATATCCTGCGGGAGACGATGAGCGTTCATTGTTGACTCCTATGCACTCGCAAAGTCGTAGGTCGAAGGGTGATGTCTAGCCGGAGCAAGCGCCGCAGGCGCTGGGCGACGTGGCCGGGCCCGCGAAGGCGGTGCCGGAGATCGCCATCAGAGCGACGGTAAGCAGAACCGCGGTGAAGACGATGACCAAGACGCGCTTGTTGATCGAGAACAGGCTGAGGGTGTTGAGAGCGTAAGCGAACATGAGAGATCTCCTCGTAGAGTCGGTGTTATCGGTAGAAGGTTAGCCGGAGCACGCGCCGCAGGCGCTGGGCGAAGTGGCCGGGCCGGCGAAGGCGGTGCCGGTGATCGCCATCAGGGCGATAGTCAGCAGGATGGCGGTGAAGACGATGACCAAAACGCGCTTGTTGATCGAGAACAGGCTGAGGGTGTTGAGAGCGGTGGTGAACATGAGTGGTCTCCTCAAAAGTGTGTAATGTCGGGTAGAAAGCTGAATCAACCGGAGCAGGCGCCGCAGGCGCTGGGCGAGGTGGCCGGGCCGGCAAAGACCGTGCCGGAGACTGCCATCAGCGCGATCGTAAGTAGGATGGCGGTGAAGACGATGACCAAGACGCGCTTGTTGACCGAGAACATGCTGAGGGTGTTGAGAGCGATGGCGAACATGAGTAGTCTCCTCAAGAGAGTGTGAAGGCGGGTCGGAAAGTGAATTAGCCGGAGCAGGCGCCGCAGGCGCTGGGCGACGTGGCCGGGCCGGCGAAGACCGTGCCGGTAATGGCCATCAAGGCGATGGTGAGCAGAATCGCCGTGAACACGACGACCAGCACGCGCTTGTTGAACGAGAACAGGCTAAGGGTGTTGAGAGCGTAAGCCAACATGACAAACCTCCGTGAACAGACGCACAACGAGATGTGTGAACCAATTGCGACGAGTATTGCGGTGGGTGTGCAACAAACTGCTTACCAAGCGTAAACACTGCACGAACAGCGCTGATCGCTGACAACGGTGTGGGATTCCCGCGCCGATAAGAGGGATAATGTGGGCGCAGGTGCGGTTCCGACAGCTAGTTGAAGCTGATCCGAACGCCTTGAGTTACAGAATCCTAACGCACAAGAATAGAGGCCTTCAAGGCGAGTCTGAGCGACCAGTACCTATTGGCTATGTCGTGTGATGCCTAGGAAATCCGCTGGGTGAGCTGCTGGACATGCCGTGCGGTTTCTTGCGAAGGTTTGATGCCCAACTCGGTCTGGAACATGTGGGACATCACGTTGTACTGCTTGAGGACGGAGTTGAGTTCGCCCATGCCGGCGTAGCAGGTAAACATCGCGCGGTACGCTTCTTCGCGGAACTGGTCGATCTTGATGGCCTGCTTGAACTGGATGATGGCGTCGTTGAACTCGCCGCGCGCGCGTGCGCAGTGGCCCGATCCGATCAGCGCGCCAATGTTCATCTCATAGAGCGCCTCGCGGTGCGCCATCGTCCATTCGGTGTCGAGCCCCGGCAGGAACTCGCCTCGGTACAGCGCGATTGCCTTGCGGTACAGGTCGTCGGTGCGTGCGTCGAGATACGGCAGCATCTTCGCTTCCTGCACGTAGCGGCGGAACACCAGCGCATCGCACCAGATCGACACGTCGGGGTTGATGCGGTAAATGTCGTTCTCGAACAAAATGACGTTCTCGCCCAGCGCGCGGCGTGCGCGATACAGCGTGGTGTGGAAGTTCGAGCGCACCTTGCTCGATGAACTGTCAGGCCAGAATATGAGACTCAGTTTCTCTCTGCTGCTGGCGCCCTCGAACAGCAGATAGAGGAAGAACTCCTTGGCACGGCTCGACCGCCACTCGTGCGTCGATACGGTGACCCCGTCGCGTTCGATTGTCTCGTCGCCGAGTGTGTAGACCCGTAGACTGAACGTCGCGTCGCTAGGCGCCGTGCTTTCCGGCCGCGCCGGACCTGCCGCGGCGCTGTACGCCGAGCGCAGGCGATCCAGTGCAGCCACTAGCGGTTTGAATTCCGGAGTGCGTCGCACGTATTCGGCGAGTTCCGCCGAATTGTAGGTCTCGATGGCGGCGACACTACGACCGACGCCCATTTCACACGCTTTGGCACACCGTTCGAGAAGTGCATGGGCGTGCGACTCCTCGCCGACTCGCAGGGCCGCGCCCGCTGCGAACATCGCGATTTGCATCGATTCAGCCGAAAACGGGCGGTCGGCAATCTCCTCCCACATCGTGCACAATTGCGACGCTGCGGTCTTCAGGTCGCCGCTTACCATGTCGATCATCAACTGATGCGCGCGTGCAAGCCGGCTGATCGAGGCATCGGACACGTCAAGCTTCCGGATCGTGTCGTTTACGTCGCGGACAAGCCACTGCGCCAGCCGCATGTCGCCGCGCCAGCGATACAACGCCGCCATGCTCAGCGCCACCGACTGCTGAAGAACAGGCTCGGTGCCGGCGCTCAATTCGTAGGCGCCTTCGTACAGGCGAATGGCCGCGTCGGCGTTTCCCAGATCGCGCTGCAGGTCGCCCATCGACCAGCGGATGTAACTCTCGGCGCGCTGGTTCTGCGACTGCGAGACGATCTGCAGCCCTTCTTCCAGCGTCGACAGCGCCAAGTCGTAATCGCCCATCTCGTGATAGTGGTAGCCGAGATTGTTGAGGGCCAGCGCCAACGCGTTCGCTTGACCGAGGGTGCGCCGTATGGACACCAATCGCTGCAAGCAGTGACTGGCGGAAGCCATGCTGCCGCTGCGCGCATAGGCGATGGCAAGGTCTTGCAGGACGGCCGACACGTAGTAGGACGCGTTGCTGCCTTCAAAGAACGGCAGAATGTCTTCGAGGTGGTCGATCGCGGTGTCGAGGCTGCCGATCGCCATTTCGACCAGTGCCAGCATGTGTCGCGCGCGCCCAACGACGGAGTCCTTCTGCTCGCTGTCAGCCGCGACAGGTTCGGCCAGCGCGCGTGCTTCTGCATACTCGGCGCGCCAAATATGAATCATCGCGCGCTGCAAACGCGCTTCCGCGACCCACGCGCTGTCGCCCATCGCCGCGAACCCTGCCTCGGCCAAGTCCAGCTCGGCGGCGGCGTCTGCGTACAGATAGCGATCGGTCAAAATCAGCGCGCAGGTGTGGAGGAAATGCGGAATTCGTTCCGCGTGCTCGCCAAGCGCGGTGCGCCAGCCGAGCAGGGTTTCCATGTTGCCCTGCTGATAGTATGCGTTGTGGGTACGCTGCACGATGTCCAACGCGTCGTCGATGCAGCCCGCGGCCACATAGTGGTAGAACGCTTCGTCGTCCTGATTGCCCTGCCTGAGCCATTCGGCGGCGCGCGCGTGCAGGCTGACGTATCGCTCAGGATCGGTTTCGTTGAGCCGTCGCTGCAAGAAGTTGCGGAACAGGCGGTGCATCATCACGCCGCCGGACACCTGCGAAACGAACAGGTTGCGGCGCACGATATCGGTCATCATCAGCGTGCTCTGCGGCATGCCGAGCACTTCGGTGCATACGTCCGGCGTGACACGCGCGAACGTCGACGCGGCGAGAAGGAAGTCGCCCAACATGGGTGGAAGCGACCGCAAGATACCGTTGGCGAGCGCGTCGAATAGGCCTTCCGGCCCACCGCTTCCGCGCAGCGATCCGATCTCGATGTCTTCCGGCAGCGGGCGCAGCGACATTGCCACGCCGACAGGCCACCCTTCGAGCTGACGGACACGCGCCTTGAGCACGCTGTCGGGCAGGTCCGAGCCGACCTTGCTGGCCAACCGGGTCGCGTCCTCGGCGGTGAACTTGAGCTGTTCTTGCCCAATAGCAAACACATCGCCCCGAGCGATGAGTTCCGCAAGGGGCAGGTCGGGCAGGGCGCGGCTGATTAGGACAAGGTGGCACGTCGGCGGAATCTGACGCACCAGCTCGCGCAGCCATCGTTCTGCCTGTGGCGCAGAGGCCAGATAGTGTAGGTCGTCCAGCACGTAAATGATGTGCTGGGTGAGATGGTCGCGCAGGTAGTCTGCGATGTAGGCAGCGCACTCGTCCGCCCCGGTAACACTTTCGGCCGCGACGGAAATGCCCGGAGCAACGAACTCAAGCGCTTGCAGACTATGCCAGAACAGCGCCGGAAGGTCGCGCTCGCGTTCCTGCAGGCCGTGCCACGCGGTCAGCAGGTCGGTGTCATGGACAAACTGCGCGACGGCGGTCGTTTTGCCGTAGCCGGGCGGGGCGCTGACGAGCGTCAGGCGGTGATGGCGGATGTTCTCGAGGACGGCGTGGAGTGAGGCGCGTTCGGCCACGACCCCATAGACAGGAATGTCGGGGTTGCGTAGGTTGGGGCTGTTCGCCTCGTTGTTCATAGCCCACGCTTCCGTCCGGCGCAGACCCGATCACTACGGTCGTTGCCGGAGTCTCCACGACAGCGAAAACGCAAATAACCGCTGCACGGCAAATACACCGTGGATCCACGGTCAAACGATTGTAACCGAGATGGCTGGTGATGCCAACTAGGGCACACGAGCTTGGGCAGCGCAGTTCGGCTGGCTTAGCCGAGACCCTCAAAGCGGCCCAAGGAGTGCACCAAATTGCCCGAAAGTGTCGGAACGACATTGCCGCTCAAGGCCATTGCTACGTTGTGCCAGCGCGCTATACTCACCTGTGGGCCGCGCGCTCAATCACGGCGCGTCCAGCGATCGACGCTCGCGGGTGGATTACGCGTGGGAGTGGACTCATGGAAAGCACACAGATTCTGGCCGTCGTTTCGATCGTCATCGGCCTCATCGCGATGTTCTTCGGCAAGTCGTTCTATCGCATCGTCCTCGGGCTGTCCGGAGTCGTGCTCGGATGGGCTGCGGGTCACGCGATTGCCGACGCGATCAACCAGACCGGAACCGTACAGCTCATCCTCGGTATTGTCGGTGCGATTCTTGTCGGCGTCTTGCTGTACTGGTTTTATGGGCTGGCGTTTGCGTTGTTCGGTGCGATCTTCGGGGCCGCTTTCGGGATCATCCTGCTCCCGATCCTCGGCGTGACCGGCATCGGAGGGCTGCTTGTCGTGGTCGTCGGTGCTGTCCTTGGCGCGATTGTCGGAACGCTGCTCAAAGACCCCGTGATCGTGATTGGCTCGGCGTTTGGCGGCGCGACGGCGGTTGTCACCGGAGTCGGCACGTTGGCGCCCACGCTGCCGCTCGTGCGCCCCGGTACGGGCACGACGGAGAGCGTCGTCTCGCTGGCGGTTGTCGTCGTGCTTACGGTTATCGGCGCTGTGTTCCAGTTCCGAAGCCGTAGAATCTAGGCTGAAACGCGAGGGCATCCGACCGGATGCCCTCTTTCACGATTTGCAGAAGCGTGTTTAGGTGTAGGAAGTCTCTGCCGGCGATCAAACCGCGCGGAAGGCGCTTGCCGCGTATTCGTTGCTGATGTACGGGCCGGCGTCGCCGGTCGTGGCGTACTTGTACAGCGACGCCTGGAACACACCGTTGACCGCCCCGCTGACCAATGCCAGCGCTACCAACGCGATAACCACGAGCGCGACCGCGCCGACGATCAGAACGACCGACTTGGTCGCAATCGCGCCGACGATCAATAGGCCTCCGACGAGCAGAATCGCAATCTGAACGAGGCACGAGATGCCGCCGATCGCCATGCTGCCGACGAAGCCTTCGCCCCACGTCCGCTTGAACACCTCGAAGCTGCGCTTGAGCGAGTCGATGACGCCGACGTCTTCGACCACAAGCACCGGAATGGCAAAGAACACGACGAGGTTCCACGCGCCTTGAATAATGCTGCCGAGGATGGCCGCGAGGATGGCCACCACGACGTTCTTCGAGTCACGACCGGACTGCGTGATCGCGCGCGCAATCATGCCGACGGTGGCGGAAATGAACGCGTAGACAAGGATCTTGCCGATGCGCGCCGAAGCGATGTTGATTCCGTCTTGGACGGTGGCCTTCTCGCCGTTGAGGATCTTCAACACCGCGCCAACCAGTGCCGTATTCGAGAAGATCACGACGGTATAGCTGGCGAACAGATAGATGAACGTGATGATGGTGCCGGCGATGCTCTGCCCGCTGCTGACTTCACGCCCCTCTGACGTGAGAGCGTCAACGATGCCAATCCCCAACATCGGAATGATGAACACGATGGTGACGATGATCATCGCGATCCCGGAAATCAGCGGAAACATAAGGAGCTGCTTGTTCTGCATCAAAGCATTCCACGACTGCCGGCTAAGCTCTACACCGTGCGCGATACGATTGGCCACAACAGCACCTCCAGTGCATTGGGTGACACGGATGCAAGTTCCCCTGCGACGAGTATAGCGACAAGCTGCGGCGGCGTCACAAGATTCGAGGCGAGTTTTCCACAGCCCAGACGACTATCGACTCGCCAGCAACCCGCCGAAGCATGTCGACTTGGACCGGGCGCGGAAAACCGATCAGGTGCGACACGCACGCACAATCCGACGCGCCGAAACGCGGGATCGGCACGAAGGACTCGGGCAGTCCAAGCAGGTCGCTGGCCCATCCATGCTCCGATGCCGCATCCTGTGCGTACCATACTTCACGGACTACCGCCGCCGTGCGGAACCAGTCGATGTGCCAGTGCGGGCGTCGCACCGGCGCGAGGTGATGCCGGATGCGTCCGCGCAGTCCGCCGCTCCCGAACGCGCTGCCGACGTAGGCATACCATCCGGCCGCAACGTCGAACGTGCCAAGCCGCCCGATTTGCAGCGTCGTGCCCGTGTCGGCGCACAGGATCAGCACGTATGTACCGGGGGCGGATGGAACGGCCTCGATCGGGTATCTGCGTTGGGTCTCGGGTTTCGTAGCCAAGCCGACGGATGCCTTGCGGTGTGAAGCGGTCGCTCCATTGTACGCGCGGCGGCAGGTTACGCGCACAGTTCGCCGCAGGTCCGAAAGCGGATTGTCACGAAGCACATTACAATCGAGCTGTGGCTTGCCGCTCGTCTGCAACGATTCCCGAGGGATCGCATCCTGAGCGCAACCCGTATACCGGCACTTCCCTGGCGGGATCGAGGCACTCCGATGCGCAACCTGGCCGTTCTGATCGCGTTTCTCCTGTTCGCTGTCGTTCCCGTCGTCGGCCAGTCTGGCGACTATCCACTGCTCTTCGAGTATGACGAAGACGCTGATGACTTCTATGTAGTGCTCGATGTCGACGTGATTGCAGGCGCGACGCTCGACGTGGAGATCGAGAACGGAGAAGGCATCTACTTCTACATCTACAGCGACGGCGGCGACCTATTCGAAGGCGAGTCACTCGACGATTTCATCGCTCCATTCGACGGCACGCTGACGATCGAGATCTACTCCTACAGTGAGGCCCAAGGTGTGCTGCGCGTACTCGCTCCGGACGACGCGCCTGTTTCGCCCCCCGCGACGACCGCCGGTGGCGACTTCGGCGCTGTCGAGTGCCCGTTTGACGTGCAGCGCAACCTCGACGTGCGGTGCGGGACGTTGAGCGTTCCGGAGAACCGCAGCGATCCAAACAGCGCGACGATCCAGCTCATGGTCGCCGTGATTCCATCGCGCTCGCCCAGCCCCGCGCCTGACCCGATCGTCTATCTCGAAGGCGGACCGGGCGGCAGTGCGTTGGCCGCGGTCGACACGTGGTTCAACTCACCACTCCTCGACCGCCGCGACCTCGTTCTGTTCGATCAACGCGGTACCGGCTTCAGCGAGCCTTCGCTCAACTGCCCGGAGATGGACGAGGACACGTCGGTAGAGGCGGTAGAGGAATGCCGCGATCGGCTGTTGGCGAACGGCGTCGACCTCACGGCCTACACCAGTGCCGAGAACGCCGCCGATGTCGAGGCGCTTCGGCTTGCGCTAGGCTACGAACAGGTTAATCTGCTCGGCATCAGTTATGGCACGCGTCTCGCGCTGACCGTCATGCGTGACTATCCCGACGGCGTGCGGTCGGTCATCCTCGACAGTGTATATCCGCCGAACATCGACACGAACTATAACGTCGTGTCCGACACCTACGAATTGATCAGCCGCATGTTTGCCGACTGTGCCGCCGATCCGGCTTGCAGCGCAGCGTACCCCGACCTCGAAGTGCGCTTCTACGACCAACTCGAGGCGATATCGGCCAGTCCGCCTGAGATCGAGAATGCCGACGGTGAATTGGTCGAGTTGTACGCCGAAGACGTCATCCTCCAGTTGATCGACCAGCTCAAGACGACCGGCCTGATCAGCGCGATTCCGGCAACGCTCGACGCGTTCGCGTCCGGCGATTTCGACACCTATGTTGACTTGTTCACCAACGGGGCGGGCGACAGCCTCAGTAGTTCATCTGAGCTGGCGCAGGAATTGGCGCAGGAGCTGACCGAAGACGAACTGAACGAAATCCGGGCGCTTGCGGCCGATAACGACATGGCGGCTATCGCCCAACTTCTGGCCGACATCTTCGAACTGACCGACGAGGAGGTCGGCATCGCGGCGCGCGGATTCATCGACCTTGGCGTGGATGTCGACACAGTCGAAGCTGTCGAACCGCCCGACATCGACGACGACAGCGAAGGCATGAACCTCAGCGTGCAGTGCAGCGAAGAAATGCCGTTCATGTCGGTCGAGGAAGCCGACAGGCGCGCCGACGCAATCGACATGCCGGAGCTGCTGCGCGACGAGCTCAAGGTCGGTACCCTTATCGAATTCGAGCAGTGCGCCGTTTGGCCGGTTGGGCAACTGGATGTGAACGAGAATCAGCCGGTGGTGAGCGACATCCCGACGCTCGTACTGAACGCTCGCTACGATACCGCAACGCCGCCGTGGTGGGGCGAGCTAGCCGCCGCGACGTTAAGCAACGGCTTCAGCTTCGAGTTTCCGATGGTCGGACACGGCGTGATTGACGGTGGGCCGTGCCCGATGTCGATGGTGCAGGCGTTCGTCGAGGATCCGCTGGCAGCGCCAGACTCGTCGTGCATTTCATCTATGGACGCCGACTTCTGGACGCCGTGACTCCGCTGACGCTCGGGATCGACCTCGGTACGTCGTCGGTGAAGGTCGTCGCTGTGGACGACCGCGGCGGAGTCGCCGCCAGCGGAACGGCGGCGTATCCCGTGCTTCGGCCGCAGCCCTCCCACGCCGAACAAGACCCCGGCGTATGGTGGGAAGCGGTTGTCGCTGCTGTGCGCCGCGTCGTAGACGCATTGCCCGAACCATCGGCCATCGTCGCCATCGGCCTGAGCGGGCAGATGCACGGAACTGTGCTGCTTGGTGCGGACGGCGAGCCGCTTCGTCCCGCGGTCATCTGGCCTGATCAGCGCTCGTCGCGCGAGGTCGATGCCATGCTATCGACGCACGGCGAGGCGTGGTTCTTGTCGCACACAGGCGGCCTACCCGCGACGGGTTTTCAGATCGCGACGCTGCGGTGGATTCAGACGCACGAGCCGGACATATGGGCGCAGACTCGTCACGTGCTGCTGCCGAAAGACACCATCCGCTGGCGGCTGACCGGCGTGTTGTCGACCGATCCCAGCGACGCATGCGGTACCGGCCTGCTCGATATCCGGGCACGGTCGTGGTCGGCGGATGTGTGCGCCGCCGCGGACGTTCAGCAGAGCCAGCTCCCGCAACTTCACCCGTCGCGGGCCGTAGTGGGGGCGCTTCAGCCGACGGCCGCGGATGCGCTGGGCTTGCCGCATGGTCTGCCAGTCGTGAACGGCGCAGCCGACACGGCGTGCAGTGTGCTGTGCGCCGCGGCGACATCGCCGGATACGCTGCTCGTCACGCTCAGCACTGGCGGACAGATGGTGTGGCCGCAGCGCGAAGCGACTGTCGATGCAGCGGGCCGCGCATACACGTTCTGCTCGGCGCTCGACCCGGCGAGCGGCGCGGCGGGATGGTACGTGCTGGGCGGGCCGTTGGCGGCAGGACTGGCGCTCAACTGGGTGCTGGAGCGAGTCGTCGGGGCGCGCTCGGCCGAGGATCGCGATGCGATACTTGCGGCAGCTGAGACTGTCGGGCCGGGTGCGGGCGGGCTGACGTTCGTGCCGACGTTGATCGGCGAGCGCACGCCGCGCCGCGACCCGCTGGCGCGCGGCATGTTTCACGGGCTGTCGCCGGAACACGGCCAGCCTGAACTGGTGCGCGCGGTACTGGAAGGTGTCGTGCTGGCGCTGCTCGACGGGTATTCGACATTCGAGGCGTTGGGCGCTCAGCCGCGCCAATTGGTCGTGTCTGGTGGTGGGGCCAACGTGTCCGCATGGCGGCAGATGCTTGCCGATGCATTCGCGCTGCCGACATGCTGGCTTGCGGCGGGAGATCAGTCGGCGTTCGGCGCGGCGGTGCTGGCCGGTGACGGGGCCGGGCTGTATGACGCGGCTGCGGCTGTTAAGGCATGGGCGGCCTGTCGCGAGACGCTGGCGCCGAACCCGGATGTGACGAGGATCTATCGAGAGCGCCTTCACGGCTACCGCCGCGTGCGCGACTCCGCCGTGTGACGAATCGGCGGCGAACGACGGGCCAACATGGCGGACTCTGGTTAGGTTCGTGTTGGATTTGTTGATACGCGATGGTGGGGTGGGGTATTCCCTTGCCGGCATGATTACCGCCACCGAGGACGAATCACGGCCAATTTGAACGCTTCTCCGACCGACACGCCGAGTGCGGCCCGACTGCCGCGCGCGCTGCCTGCACCGCTGTGGATTATCCGGTCGGCGGCCGAACGCCTGACCGCCGAGTGGCGCGCGTTGGCGACGATTATTGTCGGCGTGTTCCTCACGGCCGCGATCGCCGCTGCCATGCCGCTGTACAGCGCGGCGCTCACGCAGTACGGCACCGTGCAGCGCATCGAGTCGCGCCCGCCGGCAGACACCAGCATCTTCATCCGCACCAGCCTGCCCGCGCCGGACGTGGCCGGTCGGCGTGCCGCGCTTGACGCCCTGATCGCGGAACAATCGGCCGCATCGATCAAACCGTACGGCGATTGGCTTCGGGCGACACACACCACGACCGAGAGCAGCGACCTGTTCATCGTCTTGGACGGCGTCGACGCTGCCGGACTCAAGGCGCGGCTGGCGGCCTACGACGGTGTGGCGGACGCGGTTGATTGGGAGGGCCGGCCACCCACCGCCACAGCCGACCCCATGGAGGTCGCACTGAGCGACCTTGGCGCAGAAAGGCTCGACGTCGGCGTGGGAGATCGCCTGACGCTCGATCAGCGCGGCTGGGAAACGAGTCAGCCGATCGACGTCGAGGTCGTCGGAATCTGGACGCCGGCAGAGTCGGACGGATGGCGACCGCTTCCATCGCGCGCGGCGCAAAACGAGGTCGCCGTGCTCGTCGATCGCGATGCGTTGGTACGAGTCGCGACACAGAATCTTCCAGACACCCGGCTTACCATGGCATGGTGGCTCGTGTTCGATCCCAGCGCGCTGCCTTTTACCGAATTGATCGCGGCGGCAGAGTCGGTGGCGTCCTTCGGCGACGCGGCGGAGATCGCGTTCACCAGCACGCTCGGTGCTGCATCAAGCGGCGTGGTCGTGCAGACGCGGCTGCCGGAGGTTCTGCGCGGGGCAGGGGCTAACGTCGCGGCGATCGGCGTTCCGACGGTCATCATCCTGCTGATGGTTGGGGTGCTCGTCCTGTACTTCCTGTTGGTGATGGGCGCGCTGACGCGCCGCCGCGAACGCCGCGAACTGTCCGTGCTGCAGACACGGGGCGCGCTGCGCCGGCAGATTCTGGTAATGCGCGGGGTCGAGGCTGCATTGATCAGCGGGGCCGCCGCGCTGGCGGCACCCATCGCCGCTCGCGCGTTTCTGCTCGTGTTCATCCCGCTTGTGACTGGAGTCGAGCGGCTGAGGCTGGATCTCACCGCGGATGCCTATGTTTTCAGCGCGGTGGCTGCCGCAGCTGCCTTCGCCGTTCAGCTCGTCACGATGTGGGGGCCGCTTAACCTACCGTTGATCGACGCGGGCGGGGCGCGCCGGCGCAGCGACGTGGCCGCGACCTTTCAACGCTACTACCTCGACATCGTGCTGCTGGTTGTCGGCCTCGCCGCGTTGATCCAGCTTTCGGCTGCCCGCGACAGCACGACCGACCGCGGCGATCCGCTGCTGCTGCTTGTGCCTGCGCTGCTGCTGTTCGCGTTGTCGAGCCTTGCGCTGCGCCTGTTCCCCGTGCTGACGTCGGCGCTCTCCCGCCTGCTGACGCGATCCAGCGCGCTTCCTGCCGGCCTAGCCGGGTGGCAAATCAGCCGCGAGCCGCTGCACTATGCGCGCCTCACACTGCTGCTGGCGCTGGCGGTCGTCATCGGATGGTTCGGCACGACGTACCGCGCCGTCGTGGAGGATAACCGCGTGTCGCAAGCGGAGTACGCCGTTGGCGCGGATGTTCGCCTGACCTACGGCAGGTCGGACCTGCCGCCGGTCGACGCTATCTCACGGCTGGAAGGGACGTCGGCCGTCTCGCGCGTGCTCCGTCTCGACGGAATCAGCTTGGCACCGGGTGGCAGCGTGTCGCTGGACACGGGTACGCTGCTTGCCGTGGAACCCGCCGCGTTCGAATCGGTCGTGCGCTGGCGTGACGATCTTGGCCCGCTGCCGCTTCCCTCTGCGGCGAATTTCCCACCTGTCGGGCGCATCCTGCCTGAAGGCGCGACGTCGATTGTGTTCGAGGCCCGCCTTGCCGGCGTTGAATCGCAAAGTGATGCGCAGGCCACCGCAGCCCTTGTGACCGAAATGCGGTTCTCCGCAATCCTGCGCGATTCCGCTGGACGGTACCAGACGGTGCCGTTCGCGGTTGACGTTCCGGAGACAATCGTCGAACTCGCCAACCGCAGCCCGTTTCAAACGGAAGGCGTGGAGGAGCGCGATCGTGCGCTAGCGGCGATCACGTGGATACAGTACCGTGCCGACCTGCCCGAGTCCGACGCCGGGTGGACGCTGATCGGAATCGGTGTCGAAAGCGGAGGCGACCGGTCGCTGTACTTCGCGTCTGGCGCCACGCTTGGGCTGCGCGGATTTCAGTTCGACGGCGCCGACGCTGCCGGCGACTGGTTCAGCAGCGGCTGGAGCGAGGCCGGGCTGACTGGCGTGAACATGGAGCCGCTAGGTGGCGGGCCGGATGCGCCGGAGGGCAGCGTGACGTCGGTCACGTGGGAGCAGGCGCCTGCTCCCAGCCCGGGTCAGTGGGTACTCTATGTGGATGGGGCGGATTACGCGGCCATCGTCGCCGATGAAGAGAATGCACAGCAGTACGCGCTGTCCGCGCTCGTCAGCCCGGCGTATGCAGCACAAAACGAACTCGAACCGGGCGACCTGTTCAGTCTCGGGATCAATCGCGCCGAGGTGTGGCTGCGGGTGGACGGCGTTGCTCCGTTCGTACCGACGTTGGACGCTGGCGACGGGCTGGTTGTGGTGACCGATCTGGACGGTTTGGAACAGTGGCTCGGCAGCCGGCCGCGCTCGGCCGTGCAGCCCGGCGAAGCGTGGGTCCGGCTCGACCCGTCGGTCGATGCTGCGACGTGGACGGATGCGCTGGAGTCCGCCACCGGAATCCCGGCGTACAGCGAGAGCGTCAGCATCGACTCGGTGCTTGAGACCGTGCAGGCCGACTTGCTCACGACGGGCCTGATCGGCCTGCTGCTGCTGGGATTCGTGGTCGCGCTCGTGCTGGCCGTGTTCAGCCTGATCGCCTACGCGGCCATCACGCTGCAATCGCGCCAGCGAGAGTTCGCGGTGCTGCGCGCGTTGGGCTGGGGGCGGCGTCTGGTGGTCGCCAGCATCGTCGTCGAGCAGGCCGTCGTGGCGGTCGTCGGGATCGCGCTTGGGCAGGCGATCGGCATATTCCTGAGCGGGCAAGTGCTGCCGCTGCTGGCCGGCGCCGAGCCGGGTAACGCCTTGCCATACGCGATACGTCAGGAACCGGTGGCGGTGCTGGCGTTTGCCGGAGTCATGCTGGCCGTGCTGGCCGTGCAAGTCGCCGTGAGCGGCCTGTTGATCGTCCGTCAAGGCGTCACGGCGGTTCGTGAAGGCGGTCTCGAATGATCCGGTTGGCTGTGCGGCAGCTCGCTCGTGAACGGCATGTGGCGATCATTCTCCTCGCCGCTATCACCATCGTGACCGGATTCGCCGCGTTCGCGCCATTGTATATGCGCATGCTCCGGTCCGCCGAGTTGGATGCCCGCCTCGATTCATTGACCGACCGGCAGCAGCGCCTTGAAGTCACCCGTGACTCCCCGCCGGAAACCGACTTGCTTGAGCCGATACGCGCACAGATCGGATCGTACATCGTCAGCGAACACCGTTTCGCTTACGCACCGGCGCGGACGTGCAGCCTTGCGCTGTCCGGCGAGTCGTCGGCATGGTTGATGCCGTGCTACCGGCAGTACGCCTATCCCGACATAGAGCGTGACTTTACTGTGCTGGACGGGCGGCTGCCGGAACCGCGCGAGGATGTCATCGAGTTTGCGCTGACGCAAGCCGCTCTCGATGCGGCCGTGACGCTCGACCCGAACTTGCGCCCGGTCGTGGGGTCGCGTTTCGCCACCTCGGATGGCCTGCAGCTCAAGTCACTCGAACTGGTGGGGATTCTCGCGCCGGTGGAGGCCCAAGCATCGCCGCGCTGGGACGCGCAGGAGTCGATTTTCGGGTCGATCATCAAGTCGTTCGACAACGCGCCGGACGAACTCGACTGGGGCATCATCGTCCACCCCGACACGCTGGCCGGCGCGCTCAACCGCACATCGCCGCGTGCGTACGTTAGCCGCGCAGTGCTGCGGCTGGACCACATCGAAGGCCGCGACCTCGACGCCATCGAACGCCAGCTCGATGCCGGTTTGGATGCGCTGCGCACGACCGATCCGACGCTTGAGATCAATTCGCCGCTGTCGACGTTGATCGACGCGGTGCGCGCCCGCATGGGTTCGATTGCTGGACCGGTCCTGCTGCTGGTTGGCATGGTGCTGGCGCTGCTGCTGTATACCCTGGTGATCACGGGATCGCTCGCGCTTGAGCGGGCACGCGGCGCGTGGGCGCAAATGGGCGGTCGTGGTGCAAGCGCGCGGCAGTTGGTCGTTGCGCATGCCGTGTCGATGGGCTTGCTGTCGGTTGCGGCGTGGCTGGTGGGGCAGGCCGTCGCGTTCGTGCTAGCGGGGCTGCTCACGGCAGTCGGGCCGCAAGCGTCGGTGATTGCCGCGCCTTCGGCCGCCGATCTACCTGCCGAATCGTGGCTGTGGGGCGGGGCCGCTGCTGTGACGTCCGTCGTCGTGCTCACACTGCCGGCTGTGCCGCTGGCGTTGACCGACTTCGCCCGGTTGCGCCAGAGCGCGGGACGCACATTTGGCCGGCCTGTATGGGCGCGGTTCTACGTCGACATCGCGGCGCTGGCGCTCGGCATTGCGTTCACAGCCCGCGCCGGTGCTATAGATGCGCTCAACGATCCGTTCAGCATGGCCGGACCGGTCCTCGTCATTGTCGGCGGTGCGCTGCTGTGGCTGCGCGTGTTCCCCGTCGTAACCCGCGTTCTGGGGGCGGTAACTGCCGGCCTGCAAAGCGTGAGTGTCAGGCTCGCCTTGTGGGGGGTCGAACGCAGCCCGGCGACCTTTGGTCAGCTTGTTCTGCTGGTGGTGGGTACGCTGTCGCTTGGGATCGCATCGCTGGTGATCGCGCAGACCCGTTCGGATACGGCATGGGAGGCGGCGCAAGCGGCGCTGGGCGCCGATGCCGTGCTTACAGTTGCACCGACGGCGTTCGATCCGGCCTTCGACTACGAAGCGATTGACGGGATTTCGCGCGCCGCGCCGCGCGTCGAGTTGAACAGCGGCGGTACGCCGGATCGGCCCCAACTTATTGTGATCGGCTATGGGCGGGCGGACGAACCGCCGATTCAGGCGCTTGAGGCGATCGAACGCCCTGTGGCGGGTGTCGAACTTCCTGCCGATGCCGTAAGCGTGGCGGTCGACGTGTTCAGCCCGGCCGACGACGCCGTGACGACGGCCGCGGTGACGGCGCTGATCATGAACGCTGATTCGATCGTCGCGCGTGTGCCGTTGGATGCGCCGGACGAGACGTTGACCGACAGGTGGCAGACGTATGCCGCACCGCTGGAACCGGGCCGCCTTGGCCGTACGCCATGGCGGCTGATCGGGATCGAACTGCCAAGCGCGCGCGAAGAACCGGTTGAAGGGTCGCGCGTCACCTCCTTTGACCACGCCGTCCTGCTGGGCGAGATCCGTGCTGTGGGCGCGGACGACGGCGAGATCGCCCTCGTCTCCGACGGCGCTGCACCGCCGGAAGTCTGGTCGAGGCCGGAGGCCGCAGGACGATTTACCGACACCGTGCTGAGCTTCGAGCGGAGCGACATCGCGGCGCCCGCGGGTGGCAGCGCGCTGCGCGTGCTCTACAGCCGCAGCATCGGGTTTTCATCGTCGACGCCGACACTGCTGCTATTCGCGGTCGATCAGCCGCTTCCCGTTGTCGTCACGACGGCGTTTGCCGACGACGTCGGCGGACGCAGCGCACTGCGGCGGCCGTTAGCGCCGGGGGACACGGGGTCTGTGCAACTTGACGATCCGTCGTCGCCCATCGGACGGCTGCGCATGTCGTACGTAGTCGAGGCGGTCATTCCCGCGCCGCCACCGTACAGGTCCGACCAGGCGATGGTGTTTACACGCGCCGACTGGCTGCAAAGCGCGATCAACCCGACGCGCGCTTCGCTGCAAGTTGGCGTCGCGGTGAACCGGGTGGTGTTCGACTTTACCGAACGCGAGCCAGCCGGAATCCGGGACGCGCTGATGCGGTCGCCGGGCGCATTGGGGATAACCACGGCCGGCGAATTGTTCGCCGCGCAGCAGCGCGATCCATTGGCGAATGCGATAACCGGACTGTTGTTTGGCGGGTTCTGGGCCGGGCTTGCCCTGCTGATCGTGCAGAGCGGTTACTTCGCGGCGGTGTCGCTGCGCCGGCGCGCCGAGTCGTTGGGCGTGCTGCGGTCGTTGGGCTGGCAGCAGCGGCAGATCACACGCATGCTGGCGGCCGAGTATGCGGCGGTTGTCGTGCCTGCGCTAGTCGTCGGTACGGCGTTTGGGCTCGGGTCCGCGGTGTTCCTGCTGTCGCTGCTAGGTAGCGATCCGGCGCGGATGGTTGTGCCGATCGCCGGGATCGGCGTGTTGATCGGGCTGGTGGCGACGCTGTTCGTCGTGCTGGTCGGCTGGTCAAGCGCAGTGGTTCGGCGGATCGAACTGGTCGATGTGCTGCGTGCGAACGGATAAGGACAGGGCCGATGGCGTTTATTGAATGTGACAACCTCGTCAAGATCTATAAAGTAGCGACGCTCGAGGTCGTGGCGCTCCAAGGCCTCGACCTGATCGTCGATCAAGGCGAGATCATCGCCCTGATCGGGCCGAGCGGC
Source organism: Candidatus Flexicrinis affinis (assembly GCA_016716525.1). NCBI lineage: Bacteria > Bacillati > Chloroflexota > Anaerolineae > Aggregatilineales > Candidatus Flexifilaceae > Candidatus Flexicrinis > Candidatus Flexicrinis affinis. Next base: position 496,518 of record JADJWE010000002.1, on the reverse strand, counting down.
AGCGGCAAGTCGACGCTGATGAACGTGTTGGGCGGGCTGGACGTGCCGTCAGCGGGGCGGGTGACGGTCGGCGACTTTAACCTGACCGAACTCAACCGGCGGTCGCGTGTGGAGTACCGCCGCAGTGCGATCGGTTTCGTGTGGCAGCAGACATCGTACAACCTGATCGGCTACCTGTCCGTGCGCGAGAACGTCGAACTGCCGATGATCTTCGCCGGTGTGTCGGCCCCGGAGCGCGCCCGACGCGCCAGTGAACTGCTTGAGGCGGTCGACATGGCTGGCCGCGACCGCGCGCGCCCGAGTCAACTGTCTGGCGGCGAGCAGCAGCGCACCGCATTGGCGGTGGCGATGGCCAACCGGCCGCAGCTTCTGTTGGCCGACGAGCCTACCGGCGAGGTCGACAGCGAAGCGGCGGAACAGATCTTCGACACGCTGCGCGCGCTCAACCGCGCGTATGGCGTCACGATTGTGATCGTCACGCATGACCACAACGTCAGCAAGCGGGTCAACCGCGTGATCGGCATGCGCGACGGGCGCGCCAGTATCGAGGTGCTGCGGCAGGACGGCGAGGGCGGAGTCCTGCTTGACGAGGAAGAATTCACCGTGCTCGACCGGGCCGGCAGGCTGCAACTTCCGCACGCGTTCATCGAAAGGCTGGGTATGCGCAACCTCGTCCGCCTGCATCTGGAAGACGATCACGTCGCTGTGTATCCGACCGAGAAGGAGGCGTGACGATGGACGCGATGGTGTGCGTAGAAGGGCTGTCGCGCGTATTCGGGCGGGCCGAGGCGCCGGTGCACGCGTTGAGCGATGTCTCGCAGGCGTTCGAGCGCGGGCGGATGACGGCCGTCGTCGGGCGCAGCGGAGCAGGCAAGACCACGCTGCTCAACCTGATCGCAGGGCTGGACCGGCCCACCGAGGGCCGGGTATGGATCGACGGCAGCGATGTCACGGCGCTGGGCGAGGACGAGAAAGCCACGCTGCGACGCGACAAGCTGAGCTTCGTGTTCCAGAGCTTCGGTCTGCTGCCGCTGCTCACCGCGGCGGAAAACGTGAGCATCCCGCTGCGCATGCAGCATGTCGCGCGGACGGAGCGCGAACGGCGTGTCACCGAGGCGTTGGAGTGGGTGGGACTGCGTCCGCGCGCCGACCATCGGCCACATGAACTGTCCGGCGGCGAGCAGCAGCGCGTGGCGCTGGCGCGTGCGTTGGCCGCACGTCCTGCGCTGATGCTGGCCGACGAACCGACCGGTCAGCTTGACAGTTTGACCGGCAAGAAGGTGCTGGCGGTGATGCGTCAATTGGTCGACGAACTCGGGATCACGCTCATCGTCGTGACTCATGACGTGCAGGTGCGGGACACCGCAGATGTCGTGATTCATCTGCGCGACGGGCGGATCGTGGATGGCTAGGCCGTTTCACCGCCTGACGTCGTGGAAGGCAGTTTCCGCATTGTAGAAAGCGCGGCGTTGGTGCGTGCGTGGATCGGCGTACAATAGAAAGGGTCCAGGTCTGGGCCCGACGTACTGCCGCCATGACAGCCATCGTTTCGCTCATCCCAACACGCTCGATCATCGTCTCGTGTCAGGCGGAGGCCGGCACGCCGACCGACCGCCTCGAGACTATCATCGCGTTCGCCCAGTCGGCCGTGCTAGGCGGTGCGGCGGGCCTTCGACTTGCCGGCGCCGAGCACATCGCCGCCGTTCGGTCGGCAGGGATCGCCGTTCCCATCATCGGAATTGACAAGCAGTACTCGGCCGACGCGCCAGTCCTGATCACGGGTGACCGGCGGCAGGTCGCGTCGCTGGTCAACGCCGGCGCGCAAATCGTCGCGTTCGACGCGACGCCACGCACCCGCCCGTCGTCGTTGAACGAAATCATTGACGAAATGCACGCGTGCGGTGCACTGGCGCTGGCCGATCTGCGGCACGCGTCAGACGCCGAGGGCGCACTTGATGCCGGCGCGGATGCGCTCGCGACGACGCTTTCGGTATGGGACCTCCCCGACTATGTGCCGGATATAGCGCTCGTCTCCGAACTGGTCCGGCGCTGGAGCGTCCCGGTGATCGCCGAGGGGAATTTCTGGACGCCGCAGGATGTGCGCCGAGCGTTCGATGCCGGCGCGCACGCAGTCGTGATCGGCTCGGCCATCACGCGGCCGTGGAAGATCGTCGAGTATTTCATCCGCGGGTCGACATCCTGAGCGCGGATGGGAAGGAGCGGCGCATGTGGCGGATCGGGATCATCGGCGCGGGCCATTACGGCGAACAGCACGCGCGAGCGTTGGCGCAGATCGACCGCGCTGCGATCACCGCAGCGTCACGCACCAACGCCGAAGCCCTGCGGGCCTTCACGGATCGCTACGGTGGCAGCGGCTACACCGACTACGCCGACCTGCTGCGCGATCCGGCGGTCGACGCGGTAGTGATCGCCACGCCGCATCATCTACACACCGACATCGCTATCGCGGCGGCCCGAGCCGGCAAACACATCCTGCTCGAAAAGCCCATGGCGCCGACGCTGGCCGAATGCCAGCAGATCGCCGACGCCGCGCGCGACGCGGGCGTGCAGCTGATGCTGGGTCACGTCAACCACTTCGCGCCGGCGTACCGGGTCGCCAAATCGATCCTCGAATCTGGCGAGATGGGCGACGTCGTGCTGGGCACGGCGACCATGCAGAAGCAGTGGATGGAGTCGAACCGGCGCGAGTGGCACCTCGACCGTTCGGTCGGCGGCGGGGTGTGGCTCACGGTAGGCATCCATCCGGTCGACCGCATGACGTGGCTGATCGACTCGCCGGTCACGCATGTGTCGGCGCAGTTGTCGACGCGCTTCTACGACCAGCAGGCCGACGATACCGGCATGGCCTTCTTGCGCTATGCCAGCGGTGCGGCAGGCACGGTTGTGTCGGTCGGGTATTCGGACGGCGCGCCCAAGCACCTCACCGAATTGGTGTGCACCCGCGGCGGGATGAACGTCGATTACGCGGGCGGCGTGAGTATCGGCCGCGGCGATTCGTGGCGCACGGTGCCGGAGTCGGTGCCGGCGGGCGACTGGATGCTCGAAGCACTGGTCGGCGAGTGGGTGGGGTTCCTCGACGCGCTGGACAGCGGCGCGCCGACACCTGTTCCGCCCGATTTCGCGCTGCACATCATGCAGATCATGTTCGCCGCAGAGGAATCGAGCGCGACGAAGTCCGAAATCGCGATCGAGTCGCTGTGGACGCCGGGCTGATTTATGGAGAGGCACGGGCCGCAGGCGCGCTGGCTGATTGACGAGATCGGCACGCTGGACGAGACGAGTTACCGCGCCGGACTGGGCACGTGGCCGCGCTCGTTCACACTCACTGCATGGATGTATCCCGTCCGGTCGGCGGGCCGGCAGGTCGTGATCCGGCTGAACGCGCCGGACGTGCCGGGGTGGAGTATGGTGCTGGACGGCGGTCGCTTGTCGGCCGAGTTCGGCACGGCCGAGACGGTCGCGGCGCGCGTTGACGGGCCACGTGTCGACATGGTGCAGTGGACGTTCACCGCGCTGACAATGGACGCTGCGGCCGGTACGATGCAGTTAACGGTCGGCGCGGTTCACGCTGAGGCACAGGTCGATACCGCGGCGGTTTCGCCGAATCTGCTGATCGTCGGCGGATACACCGACGCTGCCGGCGGGCACTACGATCACACCTTCGGACGCGGCGGCACGGGCTGGGTCGATGACGTATGCATGTACGACCGCGTCATGGATGCCGGCGAATTGGCAGCGCTCGCCGTCGTAGGTGGCTCGGCACCGACGGCCCGCATTGAGTTTCGGCCGGACGGTGACGCACCCTGTGACGTGCACTTTGAGGCGGCCGGCGCCGTTGCCGCGCGCGGAGTAATGTGGGACTTCGGCGACGGGACGAGCGCGGTTGGCCGAAAGGTTGCGCATCGTTACGCCTACGCTGGATCGTATGACGTGCGCGCGACTGTGATTGGTACAGGGCACCAGCAGGCGGTGGCGCATGCGACAGTGACTCTGGCGGGCGCGGCCGACCCGCTGACGCGCGTGCCGGTGTTCATCAATGGGACGGAAGGCCACGCGTGCTACCGCATTCCGAGCATCGTCCGGGCGGCGAACGGCGATTTGCTCGCGTTTGCCGAAGGCCGGCGCGACTCGTGCAGCGACTCGACGCCGGTCATTCGCATTGTCGGCAAGCGCAGCACCGACAACGGCGCGACATGGGGGCCATTGCAGATCGTCGCGCGGCACACATTCGACGGCGGCGAGCACGCGCTGATGAACGCCTCGCCGGTGGTGGATATGGCGGGTGGGACCGGCCGCGTGATCCTGCTGTACAACCTGATGACGGCGAACGAATGGGCGCTGGCGCGCGGCGAGGGCCGCAACCACACATACTGCATCGTCAGCGACGACCACGGCGTGACGTGGAGCCTTCCGCGCGACATCAGTGACCAGATCGGCCGGCCCGAATGGCGGATTCAGCGGCCGACGTTGGGCCACGCCGTACAGCGCGCCGACGGTCGCATCCTCCACGCCAGCACAATCACCGTCGGCGACTCCAGCGTGTTCGATTCGCAGAACGTGCTCGTGTGGTCGGACGACCTCGGCGAGACGTGGCGCCATGCCGATCCGTGCCCGACGATCGGACTCAACGAGGCCACCGCCGCGGTGCTGGATGGCGGTACCGTGCTCATCAACTGCCGGGCGTATTTGAACGGTCAGCCGGTGGGCTTACGCGCGCTGACTCGCGCAATGTTCGAATCGGACGATTCGGTGCAATATGGCGAGACGGTTTATCATCCGTTGTTGATCGACTCGGCCGTGCAGGCCAGCATCCTAAAGGTCGGCTCGTACCTGCTGTTTTCGAACCCCGCGCATCCGAAGGCGCGCCGGCGGTTAGCCGTGCACGTGAGCGCCGATGGCGGGCACGTATGGTTGCTCGGGCGCGTGATTGACGCCGGGCCAGCGGCCTACAGCGACCTCGTTCAGCAAGCGGACGACAAAGTTGGCGTGCTGTACGAGCGCGGCAATCAGGGCGGGATCGTGTACGTCAATTTCGACCTCGACTGGCTGGTCCGCGATCCGTCAAGGTTCGACTCTAGGGGAACACCATGAAGCTGGCGACGTTTGATTCGCAGGGCACGGAGCGTTTTGGGCTGGTCGTCACGCACCCGCTGACCGGCGAGGACTGGGTCTTCGAGCCGGGACCGTCGCAGGTGCGGCTTGCCGAGTATGCCAAGCGCGGCACGTCGCCATATTTCGGGACCCGGCCGGTGTTCTGGGACTCGCCGCCGGCCGATATGATCGGCTTCCTCGAATCGGGCGCGGACGGCATGGCGCGGATGCGCCGCTTCCACGACTTCCTCCTAATATTCCTCGCCAAGAACGACACATTTATCCTGCTGGGCGCCGGGCATCGTATCGCCGACGTCAAACTGCGCGCACCGATCCCGCGCCCGCGCTTGATCTTGGGCCTTGTGCAGAACAGTCCGACCGTCTGGCGGCACGTGCCGGAACGCCAGCATCTCAACGTGTTCCCGCAAGGGCATCAGCGGCCGCAAGGCACTGTCATCGACCCGGGCGATCCGGTCGTGCTGCCAAATTCCGAGCGGGTTAGTGGCGGTTGGAATCCCGAACTGGCGGTCGTGATCGGCACCGGCGGGCGCGACATCCCGGTGTCGCAGGCGATGGCGCACGTCGCCGGCCTGACGATCGTGTCGGACGTGACGGTCGACTACTTCCGCAACGACATGTTCGCCCAACCCGAGCCGTGGGACTGGTTCGAGGATGCGATGACGTCGTGGGGGGACAAGAAGTCCGACTCGCGCTTCCCGATGGGGCCATATCTGGTCACGATGGACGAGGTCGGCAACCCGTACGACCTGATGATCTACACGCGGCAGTCCGGCCACCTGCGCGACCGGTCGCACACCGGCGCGATGCACATCGGCATCGAGCGGACGATCAGTTGGCTGTCCTCGTTTCGCGCGCTGCACCCCGGCGACGTGATTCACATGGGGACGATGGGCTACGACGGGTCGCCGTTCCTGTTCGACCCGGTCGAGGGCGACGTGATCGAAAGCGAGATCGAACGGCTCGGTGTGCTGCGCAATCCGGTGACGTACCTGCCTGAACCCGAGACGGGCCGGACCGATGCCGCGCCGGTGGAGGTCGTCCCGCCTGCGGTGCGCGTCCTCGTCGGAACGCCTGATGAATCGATTGCATCGGCCGAGGTGTGGTCGGTTGAACGCGCGCGGCACTTCTGGACAGTGTTCGGCAACTATGCCACGGCCGATCAGGCCGAAGGGATGACGAGCCGGCCATACCCGCGCTTTCTGGCCGCGCCGAATACGGCGCTCGCCGCCAGCGGGGCATCGGTGCGCATCCCGTCACGGGCGCGCACCTTGTCGGTCGGCTGCGAGCTGGCATGCGTGATCGGGCAGGTGACAAGCCGTGTCTCGGTCGAGGACGCCGCTGCCGCCATTCTGGGCTTCACGCCAATGGCCGTGATTCGCGACTCGTCGTTCAAGGATGCCGTGGTCGAGCCCGCATCGCTGCAGGAGCGGCACCTGCCGGCGGTCTATGCGCGCTGGGCGGACGGGTTCAACGTCGTCGGGCCGGTTGCGCCGCTGGAAAATGATTCGTGGCGGGGCAGGGCGTGCACGATCGCTGTCGACGGCGTCGGGGCGGTCGAGACGAACACAGCCGACTACTTGTTCAGTGCCGCGCAGGTGATCGCGTACATCACGCGCTACATCACGTTGTTCCCGGGCGACGTGCTGGCGTTGGGGCCGCTGGGGCGCGAGCTCGCGCTGCCTGATGTGGCGTCACGCGGTCCAAACCTTGCGGGATACGCTGAAATCAGCGGGCTTGGCCGCGTGACGTTCACGATTGGATAGCTGCCCGCTTTACATCGCCACAAGCTGCTCATAGTCGGTGCGGGCCAACAGGTCACGCAGCGCGCTGCGCTTTTCCGCCGACAGCGGCAAACCCGGTAGCCGCGGACTGCCCATCTCCACGCCGACGATATCGCTCAAGACCGCTTTCAACGAGCCGCTAAATCCGATCTCGATCATCGCGGACGTCACGCGGTTGGCGCGCAGTTGGAGCGCGTGCGCGTCGGCGAAGCGGCCTTCTTGCACCGCGCGATAGATGTTGAGATATGCGCCCGGCATGAAATTAAGTGTCGACCCGATCAGGCCGTTTGCGCCGGTCATCAGGCCAAACGTGGCCTGCTCGTCCATGCCGGAGAACATCGTCCACGCGCTGCCGCCGAGGTCGATGATGCTGCGCATTTCGTACATGTTGGGTCCGGTGTATTTCGCGCCGCCGAGATTCGGAATGTCCATGACACTGCGCATGAGCGCGACGCTGTCGAGGCGTGGGTTGAGCAGGTAGATCAGAAGCGGAAGGCTGGGTGCCGCTGCGGCGATTGCACGGTAATAGCGCCCAATGCTTTCGAGCGACTCGTACAACGGCGGGATGATGCTGCTGATCGCCACCGCACCATGATCGCACGCGTGGCGAGCGTAGGCTTCCGCATCGCCAGCGGCGACCGCGCCGACGTGTACGATCACCGGTACACGCCCGTTGATGTGCCGCAGCGACGATTCGACCAGCTTTTGACGTTCGGCGAAGGACGTAAACACGCCCTCGCCGGTTGTGCCCCCGACATAGAACCCATACACGCCCTTTCCGATCAGGTAGTCGATCAACGCGTGCAAGCTGTCGAGGTTGACGGTGCCGTCCGCATTCGAAGGCGTGACGAGCGCCGGCCAAATGCCGCTGAAAACGTTCATGGTGTCCTTCTTCCACATCCAAACATTGTGAGTTAGCCTGCCGTGATCACCGACCGCAAGTGGCCGAGTTCGTTTCGGAGTGCTTCTGCGACAAACAGCGTATCGCCGCGGAAGCTGATGAAGTTCATGCCGCGGTTGAACATGGCAGCGGCCGACTTCGCGTCGGTATACGGAATGTGCATACCGACCCCGACGCCAGCCGCCTTACAAGCCGCGATGATCGTATCGACCGCTTCGACGAAGCGCGGGTGATCGTACTGCTCGGGCACGCCGAGGTTGATCGACAGATCGTGCGGGCCCATGAAAATGGCGTCGATCCCACCGACGGCAAGAATATCCGGCAGGTTATCGATGCCCGGCGTGCTTTCGATCATCACGACCAGCACCGAGTCGGCGTTCCACGCGTCAAGATACGTCTTGGTTTCGGAGTTCGGAAAGCGCCCGGATGCGACTGCGTCGGCCAGCACCTTGCCCTTGAGCGGGCGGTACTTGGCCGCGCCTACGACTTCTCGCGCCTGTTCGACCGTCTCCAGATACGGCACGATGACGCCGTGCGCGCCGGCATCCAGCACCATGGCGGCCTGCGATGCCGAGATCTCAGGGATGCGTACCAGCGGCGCGATCCCGTACGCCGCGTAACACTGGCACGCCCATGCGATCGTCTCGCGGTCGGCAGGCGAGTGTTCGCTGTCGAGGAAAACATAATCGACTGGGGCATAGTTCGCGAAGAACTTCGGCCAGCGCGCTTGCCCGTAGCCTTCCATGCACACGCCGAACACCGGTTTGCCTGCTTTGAGCTGCTGCTTCAATTCCAGACCACGCATGTTGTTTCGTCTCGCTCTCTAGAGGACAAGTCTTGGGTCGATCGCATCGCGGATGCCATCGCCGACGAAGTTGACGCACAGCACGGTGAGGACCGTCATCGCCGCGGGGGGTATCCACGTCCATGTCAGGTTTTCCAGAATGTCGAGGTTTCGCGCGGCCTCGAGCATATTGCCCCAGCTCGGTGTGGGTGGTGCGACGCCAAGGCCGAGAAAGCTCAAGCCGGCCTCAGTCAGAATGGCACCGCCGACGCTGAACGTGATCAGCGCGATCATCGGCGCGAGCACGTTGGGGAAGATGTGTACGACGATGATGCGCCGATCCGGCACGCCGAGGCAGCGCGCCGCCAGCACGAACTCGGACTCGCGCAGCGACATGAACTGGGCACGGACAAGGCGCGCGACACCCGGCCAGCTCAACAAGCCAATGATCAGCACAATATTCCACACGCTGCGCGGCAGCAGCGCCGCCAACGTCAGCATGATGACGATGCTCGGGAAGGTCATCACGGTATCGGTGATGCGCATCAGGATCGTGTCGACCCAGCCGCGGTAGTAACCGGCCAGGGCGCCGATGACCGTGCCGATCATCGTGGCGATTGCCGTGGCGCCCATGCCGACCAGCAGTGAGACTTGCCCGCCGTACAGCGTGCGCGTCAGGATGTCGCGCCCGACGCGATCGGTCCCGAAGAGATGCTCGCCCGAGGGCGGTTGTGCGGTGGCGGCGAGGTCGATTTTGTCGTATGGATACGGCGCAAACACCGGCGCGAGGATCGACGTCACGGTGACCACGATCAAGACGATCACGGCGACAATTGCGAGTCGATGGCGCATGAAGCGGCGAAGCGCGCGGTTTTTCTGCGGGCGGTCGTGCACGTCGAGCTGCGTGACGTCTCTTGCCGCGCCGGGGTTGGAACGGGTGGCGTCAGTCATAGCGGATCCGCGGGTCAACCACCGCATAAGCTACGTCGGTCAGAATATTGGCGCCCAGCACGAACAAGGCGATCACCAGATTCATGCCCATAAGTAATGGGACGTCACGGCCGCGCACGGCTTCCAGATACAGGCTGCCCATGCCCGGCCAGCTAAAAATCGTTTCGGTAAAAACGGCGCCAACGACGAGCGTCGGAACACTCAGTCCAATGACGGTTATGACAGGAAGAATCGCATTTGGGACGATGTGGCGCCATGTCACCGCGGTCGGCGTGAGCCCCTTGGCGCGCGCCGTATTGACGTAGTCGAGGCGTACCACTTCGAGCATACTGAACCGCGTGTAGCGCATGAACGTCGCGATGAAGTTGAGGCTCAGCACGATGCTCGGCAGCAGCAAGTGATGGACCGTCGACCAGAACGTCGCCTCGGTCGCGACCGGGCGCATCCCCCCGGCAGGGAACAGTCGCAGGTTGATCGAGAATATCAGCAGGGCTACGATGCCGGTGACGAAGGCCGGAGTCGAGATGCCGAGGAACGAAAACCCGGTGAGCGAAAAGTCCCAGAAGGAGTACTGGCGTTGGCCGATAAACACGCCGAGCGGCACGCCGACGAGCACGCCTATCGCGAGCGCCGTCCCCATCAGCAGCAGGCTGGCGCTCAGGCGGCGACCGATGACCTGCGCAACCGGCTCGCCATCCGTGAAGCGGAAGCCGAGGTCACCCTGCGCCACGTTGGCTAGCCACTGGAGGTAGCGCACTGTCGGCGGCTGGTTGAGGCCGAACCGCTCTCGCAATGCCTCCTCAGCCTCGGCGGTCATCTCCAGGTCCGGGCTGCGAAAGTAGTCGACCACGTCACCGGGCGCGATTTCCATCAGCGCAAAGATGATGATGGTGATCATCAGCAGCACCGGGATCGAGATCAAGATGCGTCGCATCAGATACTTGAGCATGGCGTCTATCCCGCGTTTTTCAGAATGCAAGGAGGGGAGAACGGCGTCCTCCCCTCCATAGCTTAACGCGAATTACTCACCGACCGACCACAGCTCGGCGTGATCCTCATACGGGCCGCCGCCTGCTGCCGGGAACCAGTAGAAGTCCTGCAGGTCGTTGGAGCCGGCGCCAAAGCGCACAGCCGTCCACATGTACCCTTCGAGCGCGTTCTCGTTCTGGAATTTGCAGATGTCCTGCAGCAGACCGAGGTACGCATCCGCGTCGGCTTCGACACGAGCGGCGTCGATCAACGCCTGCAGCTCGGGGAACAGCTCGCCCATGAGCGGCGCGCCGTCGGTCGTGGGTTGGCCGCCGACCTCATAGAAGCTGAACGGGAAGTTGCCGACGTTTACGCCTACACCGCGGTACGAGATGTCCCAACCTTCGCCCGTATAGAAGTACGAGTTATAGGTGGGCACGTCCTGCGCCAGCGGGACGATGTTGATGCCAGCGGCGGCCAGGAATGCCTGCTGGGCCGCCATCGCGTCGAGGTGGAACTGGTTGTTGTAGTAGGTCACCAGCTCGTAGCTCGCTGCCGTGTCATACCCGGCCTGCTGCAGCAGATCGGCCGCCATGGCCGGGTCGTACGCGTAGTCGTTCAGCTCGCTGGCGTCCGGCCACATCGACGGGAAGGCGCCGATGCACGGCACGACGGCCGCGGTGCCCTTCAGCACGGTCTCGGCGATTGCCGTGCGGTCAATGGCGTACAGGAACGCCTGCCGTACACGTACGTCCTGGAAGACCGGATTGCGCAGGTTGAAGATGAAGTAGTTGGTGACGCCCGACGGGCCGTCGTAGATTTGATACGTGCCTTCTTCCTGCAAGCGCAGGGCGACGTCACCGCTGACGTACGTGAAGTTGATTTCGCCGCTTTCCAGCGCGAGCAGCGCGGACGTCTCATCGGCGAAGTAGCGGTTGATCAGCCGGTCAAGCTTGGGCGCGCCGCGGAAGTAGTTCGGGTTCGGGACGAGTGCCCAGAACTGATCGGCGACGTATTCGTCGTGCATGAACGGGCCGGTGCCAACCGGGTTGGTGAAGAACCAATCGGTGGTCTGATAGTCGGCCGGGTTCAGGTCCGCCAGCGCGTGCTGCGGCAGTACCCACGCAAAGATCATAAAGAACGGGAGGCGCGGGTTCGGTGCATTCAGCGCAACTTCCACGGTAAAGGCGTCGACCGCGGTGATCGAGGCGACCGATTCGCGCGAGAGCGACGAGAAGCCGGGGAAGTTGGTGGCCGCGTCCGGGTTGAGCGCGAGGTTGAGCGAGAACACGACGTCTTCGGAGTCGAAGGCTTCGCCGTCGTGCCACACCACGCCCTCGCGCAGCGTGAACGTCCAGACTGTCGAGTCTTCGTTGGACGACCACTCGGTCGCGAGCTGCGGCTCGAGCGCGCTCATGTCGGCGTTCCAGCTAATGAGCGGGCTGAAGATCTTGGACAGCCAAGTACGGCCGGCCGTGTCCATGAACGGGATGACCTTCGGGGCGCCGCCCGGCCCGACGTCGAACGCGCCGATCAGGGTGCCGCCGCCACCGGCGTCTTGGGCGTGCACAGGCACGAGCGTGAGGAGAAGTGCAAGTAGGATGGTCAGTGTAAGGCGTCTATTCCACATCGCTGAAGCTCCTTGAAAACCATAGCGTGTGCCCGAGATCGGGCAGGGTTGAGTCGGAAAGCGGGTCTAGCGTTAGGCTGCTCCTCTCGATCCGGTCTGACATTCATGCAACGCGCCGTGGGGCGCGAGACACTTCGGTGATTACTCCTTGCGGTAGCCCAGCTTCTCGGAAATGGCGTGGCATGCCCACAAGACGGCCTTGCTCAACTCAGGGACGCGCGCGGTTGTCACCTGCGCCTGAGGGCCGGACACGCTGAGCGCGGCGACGACCCCGCCGGTATAGTCGTAGATCGGTCCCGCGACGCACCGAACGACCTCGCCGGTTTCGCCGTTGTCCACAGCGTAGCCCTGCTGACGAATGCAGCTCAGCTCGTTTATCAGGCCCGCTTCGGTCGTGATGGTCGTCGGCGAGAACCGCTTGAGTCCGCGCCGGTTGACCACTTCGTCGTACCACACGTGCTGCGGCGTGAAGGCGAGTATGACCTTGCCAAGCGCGGTACAGTGGGCGGGCGCACGCTTGCCGATGCGGGTGTACATGCCCTGAGTCTTCAGCCCTTCGACGCGTTCGATGTACACGACTTCGCCTTCGTTGAGGATGGCGAGATGGACGGTCTCGTTGACCCTGTTCATCAGCGCCTTCATGATCGGCATGGCATGGACACCGAGAGTCAAGTGGCCGATAGCCGCGCCGCGAAGCTGCAAGATGCGAACGCCGAGGGTGTACTTGTTCGTCTCCGGGTTTTGCTCGACGTAACCCATCTGCATAAGCGTGGAGAGCAGGCGGTGGGCGGTCGATAAGGGGAGGTCGCTGGCTTCGGCGATCTCGGAGATGCCGAGATGATAGTCTGCGTTCCCGAGCAGTTCGAGAATGCCTAATGCACGTTCAACAGACTGTACCGGACGCGACATAAACAAGAAACCCCAAAAAGCATCTTTCATCACAGCGTAACACCGCGGATTTTCGCATGTCAATTTTCAATTCCACCATGCGGAAACCGCACTTTGGTGAGGGTTATGGCGATGTGAATACAGGTCTACGCGGCGGCGAACAGCGCAATGCCGATGATCAGCGGCGCAACGTAATGCATCACGGGGAAGTAGAAGTCCTTCGGACGCATCAGCACAAGCCCGACCGGACAGGCGATGTTCCACCCGATTGCAGCCCAGCCCACCCATGTCGGAACCAATCCGGTGCCGATCAGGGTTGCTCCAACGCAGGCTTGGGCGGCAAACTCAGAGATCATGTGGATGACGACCTGCGGGTTGATCCACGTGCCGTCGCTGAGGAAGCGCGTCTCTGCCACGATGATCAGAACGGCGCCGATGAGGTAAGCGGATGCGCCGAGCACGGCGAGATAGGCGGTCTCGGCACTGCCGATGAACAGGGCAAGCAGAACCAATCCCAACGCGGACGCACATACGGAGATGATGTTTGACCCGCGCTCCCAGCGCATGAAGCGTGTCGCATCTGCGATGGTCCACATTAGGATTGCTCGGCCGGTGAACAGCGTCCCGCAGATCAGAAACTGCACGAAACTGAACGTGAGCAGCGCAGCGGCAACCGTTCGCGCGTTCAATCCCTGCGTGACAGCTGCTGCGACAATTCCGATGGATACCACGATAACGGCGGCGAGGACGAAGATGAACGTTCGGTTCGTGGAGGGCAGCAGGCTAACCATGGGAGGCAACCTTTGAACGCCAGCGCAAGACTACAATCTATAGTACTCCCGACTCGTGAGTGGTCTCCGCACGTGGCCTGCTGTTGTATCTGGACGCCGCGCCTGCACGCGGCGTCCCATTTCAGACAGGGTTACTTACTGCCGATCGGACGGATCTGGCCGCGGATTTCACCGGACGGCACAGACAGCGTATGCGTATTGACATACGTTCCGCCGCTGCTCATCTTCTCGAGCAGATCATCGAAGTCTGCGACTCCTCCCGGACAGACCGCCGAGTGGGGCCGGGGGATCACGTTAGCCGGAGTAATGACACCCTCGGCAAGCACGCCGTTGTTATCGACACCTGCGGCGTTGAAGCCATAGAGGAACGCAACCACAGGGCCATTGGCGCCCTCCGGGCCACAATGGATGTGTGCCTGAGTTACGCCTATGATGTTGGCCGTGATGAGCTTGAAGTGCAGCCCATCGTCTGCCAGTTTGAACTTCACTTGCCCCTGTGCGCTGCTGTCTACTGGTGGCACCTCGTTCTGACCCGCTAGATGCGCAATGAACTTGTTCGGTGCGGCCAAGGCCGTTGCTGCTGCAACCACGATCAACAATACGAGAATCGGAAAAGCGAACTTTCTCATGGGGTCATCCTCCCTTTACTGCCTAGTGCGATACGAAACCATTCGATGGCTCGCATCGCTCGGGTGCTGGAAACGTCTAACACCCGACATATATCAATCGTCTGCTGCCGGTGATTTGGTTTCATTAGGATTTCTGGAGTCGCTGATGTCGGGGATCGTGTGCGGGAACGTGTCGGTCATCGCGATCTCACGGTCACTCCGAGTTACTCCGGTGACCGCGCCCGATCGGACGTGATGTCGAACGACATGCGGCAAGTCCGACAACTACCTCGCGGCAGTCGCGTATTGGCGGATCTGCTAATCGTCCTGCCGGTGCTGGCCGCGATTCAGCGCAGCCCGCAGCGCGCGCCAGTCAGGAAGATGCCGGTCCATCAGCGCCTTGAACCGCGCGTTGTGGCTTGGCTCCAGCAAGTGCACCAATTCATGCACGACGAGGTATTCCAAGCACTCTGGGGGTTTGGTCGCCAGTTCGAGGTTGAGCCATATCCGGCGCGCCTTTATGCTGCACGTGCCCCAACGCGTCTTCATCTCGCGGATGCGCCACTCGGCAACGGAGACACCGAGGCGTGGCTCCCACGCAGCGATCATCGGCGGAACGACCGCTTCGAGGTGCGCGCGATACCACGCGTGCAGGGTTCGCTCGCGTTTTGATCGGTCGAAATCGGGCGGGATCGTCATCACGATACGCGAGTCGTGGAGCAGTGTGACAGTCGGCCGCTGAGCCCGGTAAACGACCTCGAGCGGATACAACCGTCCGTCGAACGCGATCATCTCGCCGGTCGCGTAGTCAAGGAGAACGGGCGCTGAGGCGCGGATGCGCTCTTGATGCTTTCTTATCCAGCCAACGCGCGACTCGACGAACGCATGAATTGCGTTGATCGGAACCGCGTGCGGCGCGGAGACGCGCACCTCGCCGTCCGGCGGATGGACGGTCAAGCGCAGTGCCTTGATTCGCTTGCGCGTAACCCGGACGGATACGCCGGCGATGTCGATCGTGTCGGTTGGCGTTGTCCGTCTTGTTCGGGTCACGGGTGGCACTTCGATCCCACTGTCGAAGGTCGCATCCGGCATAGTGTATCAAGCCGACCCGCGCCGTACGAGCGCGCCCGGCCGACGCTCACGCGACTATTCGATGACAACAACGAAGACGTCGCTGCCGCCCTGATTGGCCGATGCATCCAAGCTGCCGAGCGTGAGACCCGAGACCAGCACGGACTCGCCGTCGCGCGAGATGAACAAGTTCTTTTCGGCCCACTCGTCGGTGCCGTCGCGTTCGGTCGTGCCAAGCTGGATCACGGACTGCCGTTCGAACGTGGGTGAGTACCGGACGATCACGATATCGAAGTCGCCGACCGCGCCGGCGACGCTGCCATCGCTGTACGCAGCGACGACGAACGACCCGTCGGGCAGGGTGGTGATCGCCGCGCCTTTGTCGTTCAAGGTGCTGCCAAGCTGGTCGGCGGCCACACGCTGAAGACTCGAGTCAAAGGCGGCGAATGTGATGTCCTTGTCCCCGTCGAGCGTGCCGACGAAGTCTCCAGCCGAGAAGCCCGTCACGGCAACGTGCGCTTCCGTCGCGACGACTCCGGTGACCTCGTCCCATTCGGCGGTTCCGAACTGCGTCAACGCCGTAAGCTCGCCGGATGCGGACATTGCAGCCACGAATCCGTCGATGCCACCCGCGAAGTCGGACGTCAGCGCGCTGCTGCTCATGCCACCGACGTAGACTGTGCCATCCGGGCCAACCGCGACGGCCTGACCTTTGTCCTCACCTTCGCCACCGAACTGATGGGTCCAATCGATGGAACCGTCCGATCGCACCCGTGCAACGATCACATCCTTGTCGCCCGCGTTCTCCGTGGCAAACGCGCCTTTCGTATAGCCCGTGACGACGACTTCGTCACTGTGAAGCAGCGCAATCGCATAGCCGCGGTCGGCCTCCGGCGTCCCGATCTGTGTCGTCCAGAGCACGTCGCCGTTGGCGCTCAGCTTGAGGACCACGATGTCGTCGCCGCCCGCTGAACCGGTGCCGGCAAGATCGCCCTGCGTGTATCCCGCGACGACAATCTCCTGCTGCTGTGTCACGACAAGCCCGTACGGTCGATCGTTGCCGGATGTGCCGACCTGCCGCACCCACTGCACCGCGCGGTCGGGGCCGTACTTGACGACTGCGATGTCCATGCCGCCTGCATAGGGCTGGCCGTCGAGACCGCCCTGCACTCCAAGCGCCAGAATCGTGTTGCCGTGCCCGTCGGTTGCGATTCCGCCGGCGACGTCATCGCTGGACGTGCCGGTCAGCCAGCCTTGCGGCGATGAACGGGTAGCGGAGTCGGGCGGCGTCGTGTTCAGGAAGTTGGAGAGGTAGCGAATGCCTTCCGCGAATCCGGGCTCCCAGACGTCCCAATCATGTCCGCCGTTGTAGACACGGAACTCCGAGGCGATCCCGCCGACTCGCGACACACGGTTGAAGAACCGGTGCGCCTCGAAGTCGAGATCGTGCTCGATGTCGTCGGGGTTCGGATGCCGCCACTCGTCATCGCCGACCGCGATGAACAGGTTGAGCCGAAACTCACCCGTAAACTGTTCGAGTAGGGCCGGATAGTTAAGCGCAGTGTAGATGTCCGCATCGAACAGCGCCGTATCGGTGCCAAATGCCCCAAACTCGCGCGTGCTGGAGTCGGCCGGCGGGAGCGGCGTATATACCGCCGGACTGAGGATGATCGCACCCATGAAATGCTCGGGATGCGCGAGGACGTAGCGGATCGCGCCGTAGCCGCCCATTGAATAGCCGCCGACGATCCGCGAGGTGCGATCGGCGATGGTGCGATACCTCGAGTCGATGTGTGGGATGAGGTCGGCAAAGAACGCGGTTTCGACCGGCTCGGCACGGTAGAGCATACCGGTATACGCCGAGTCGACATAGTAGCCGCCGCGATCCGATGACGGCATGTCGGGCATGACTGCGATGACCGGCGGCATGTCGCCGTCGGCGATTAATGTGTCGAGCGTCGAGCGTACGTTCAACCACGCGGCCATCGTATCCCCGCGCCCATGCAGCAAATAAACGACGGGGTAGCGCTGATCGGTGTAGTCATATCCCGCGGGCAGGTAGATGTTGTACTGGGCGATGCGTCCGAGAATCTCCGACTCGAAGTCCACGCTGAGAACCTGACTCGCGCCCGCGTTCTGAGCCGACACAACGACCGTCATCAGGCTGCCGAGGACGAGCAGTACAAAAGCAACAGCAAGTACAAATTTCATCATCAGCAGGGACTCCGATGCCATTATTCCGATTCCGGCCCGTCGTAAACGGCCTGATTGGGGTAGATCACGCGCATGGGTTTTTCGCGCGTCTTCTCTTCAGCGACATGAGCGACGAGGCCGGGCACGCGCGCGATCATAAAGAACGCGTTGCCAAGTTCCGGCGGGATGTGCAGGTCGGTGAGAATCGCGGCTAGCGCGCCGTCCACGTTGATCGGTAGGGTCTTGCCGGTGACGCGCGTGAACGCGCGCTCCAACGCTCGGATCGTATCGACACCCGCGGCCGCGACCCCGCTCTCATGCGCCAGCGCGAGAAGCTGACGCGTGCGCGGGTCGGCGGTGTGGACGCGGTGCCCCATGCCAGACAGCACCTTCTTGGCGGCGCGGTATTCCTCGACCAATGCCTGCGCCGCGTCGTCGAGCGTCGCTCCTCCCGACACGCGCGCCTGCACGTCGGCGATCATGCGCATGGCGTCTTCCACCGCGCCGCCGTGGAACGCGTTGATGCTGAGCAGTCCCGCTGCGATGGCGGCGTTCATCGGTGCGCCGGTGCTGGCGGCGGTGCGCGCGGCCAACGTCGACGGCGGTGTCGTGCCGTGGTCGATCGAGGAGACGAACATGGCGTCCAGCAGCGGGGCGATATGCGCGTTAGGCAGATGGCCGGTCAGCGCGAGGAAAATCGCTTGGCTGAACGTGACCTCGCCCATGAGCATATCGATACGCTTGCCGCGCAGTCGGATGGCGTTGGGCTGAATATCAGTGATCGCCGTTGACCACGCCTGTGCAGGGTCTTTTGCGGACGATGTCGCGGGCTTGGGCGCTGGCAGACCCGCCAGAACTTCGGCGGCGATCTGCGGTATGTCGTTGAAGTGCTCAGCGATATGCGCGCCCACCTCGCGCAGGCATGCGACCTTGCCGGCATGTCCTCCGCGCCCGCCTTCGATGATCGCCCCAGCATGGCTGAAGCGCGTGCCTTCCTTTGCGCCTTTGCCGCCGACATACGCAATCAACGGCTTGGTGAACAACCCGCGTTCGATCAGGTCGGCCGCTTCCTCCTCCTGCGAGGTGCCGATTTCACCGAACATGACGACGAGGCGTGTTTGCGGGTCGCGCTCGAAGAGTTCCAGCACGCGGGCGTGCGGCATACCGACGATGCTGTCGCCTCCGACGTGCACGGCGGTCGACACGCCGATACCGGCACGCGCCAGATAGTACGCCATGCTGGTCGTGATACCGCCGCTTCGGCTGGTAATGCCGACCGGTCCGGCGATTGCCCACTCGCGGATTGCCGCGGCCCGTCCGCCCATCATGCCCAAAACGGCCTGCTCGGGGCTGAGCACCCCGAGCGTGTTGGGGCCGACGAACCGCGCGCCGTTGCTGCGGGCTGCCGCGTCGATCTCTAGCACGTCGTAGACGGGCACGCGATCCGGCACGATGACCAGCGTCTTGATTCCGGCGTCGATCGCTTCCAGCGCCGCATTGCGCACCAGCGGCGCCGGGATGAACAACACGCTGGTGTCGACCGCGCCGAGTTCGCCGCAGGCTTGTTTCACGGAGTCGAACACCGGGACGCCGGCAACGTCTTGTCCGCCTTTGCCGGGCGTGACACCACCGACGATCTGCGTGCCGTAATCCAACATCAAGCGGGCGCGCGACATCCCTTCGCGGCCGGTGATTCCTTGCACGATGACTCGCTTGTGTGACGTTGCGATGATCGCCATGGTTTAATCCAGTCCGATAATCGGAAGGCGGATTCGCCCGCCGCCCTTGCCGTACAGGTGGCAGTTCACCTCGCAGCCGAGGCACTCCGTACAGCGTCCTTTGCGTGCATCCTCGCGCGTGATGTTCAGCACCGGAACGCCGTCCTCAAGCGAGAGAATTTGCGGCTCGCACGCAGTGATGCACGCCTTAGATTCACACGTGCGACATACGGCATGATCGAGCGTAATCGTCCCGCCGGTCACGGTGTCGAAGGTGTACGGTTCGGCGGGTTCGGGTTCGCTGCGAGCCGGCGGCGCATCGAGCGGCGTGTAGTGGCTGATCAGGTCGCGCAGTCGGTCGGTGCAGAACTCTGGCGAGGCGTCGCGGCCGTAGGCTTCGACCGGCGCGGGGAAGGCGCCGTTGGCGTCGTGCAGGGTCGCGATGGCTAATTCTTCGCCGTTGCCGCCAATGCGAATGACCGCCGGTACGGTCAGCGGCGCGTCCATGAATGCCTTCACCAATCCACGTGCGGACAGGTACTGCTCCTGACTCGCGACGCCGCTGCCGCCGGCGTAGAAGCCGTCGATTCCGCTTTGACTCAGGATGATCCGCGCGGCGCGATAGACCTTGCTGGCCGGCGGGTTGCCGCTCGTGTCGACAAAGTCGGCGATGCGGAAGCCGGCACTGACGAGCGCGTCCATGTTCATCATGCTGCCGCCGCCACCGCTGCCCATAAACCCGATGACCCGCTCGCCTTTTTGGAAACCGGTCTCCATCTGGATGAAGTAGAACGTGCCGCGGTAATCGTCCTTCTCGACGTTCCACGCGATCCGTTCGAGCGGCGTGGGGGGACGGTCGAACTCGCGCGCCATCTCGATGCCGAGATCGGCGTGCCGGAAGACGGCGTAGTCGTCGACGGTGGTGCGCGCGTCCAGCGCCATCCAGCGGCCATCGCCCGTCAGTACCAGCGGATTGATCTCGGCACTGCGTGCTTCGTACGTGCGGGCGACGTCCCAGAGGCGCAGCATCACGTCCGACAGTCGGCTGATCTGCGCGGAGTCGACTCCTGCGGCAATCGCGAGGTCGCGGGCGTGATAGTCCCGTAGGCCGGTGGCGATGTCGATGGTGTGGCGGGCGATGCGGTCGGGGTGCGCCTTGGCGATATCTTCGATTCCGCTGCCGCCCATGCTGCTGAAAATCATCACCGGCGCGCGCTGCCGGTCATCGAGGATGATGCCGAGGTAGCACTCGCGGGCGATGCCGACCTGCGCCTCGACCAGCAAATGGTCAACCGTGAAGCTGCCGATGGCCCGCCCCAGCAGCGCCGAAGCATGGCGTTCGGCTTCGTCGGGTGTGCTTGCGAATTGGATCAGTCCCTGTGCGGCACGGCTAGTCGTCCAGACCTGCGCCTTGAGGACGACCCGACCGAATTCCTGCGCGGCGGAGGCCGCTTCGGCAGGGGTCGTCACAAGGCGCGACGGCGGCGTCTCAATGCCGGCGGCCTGCAGCAGCGCCTTGCTTTGATACTCGTGAAGTTTGGCCATCGCTGTCCTCGCTTGGCGCTAGGGGATGGGTTGAAGGCTGACCTTCGTGAACCGCGTGTGACTGTTGTTCCACGCGCACAGGCCGATCTGGCCGTATAGCAGCGGAAAGTCGTCGGTCCACTCGAGATGTTGTGCGTTCTCGCCGTCGGAGACTTCGGCGCGGATCGTGCTTCCGCTGGCCGTGACCGTGAGTGTACAAGTGCGCCCGTGCGTCCATGCGAACGGCGCAGATGCTTTGCACGCGTAACCGGACTCGTTGCGGTACAGCCGCACCGTTTGATCGGCGTCCAAGCACACGGCATAGCTGCGGCGCGCCCCGCCCACGCGCACGAGCACGCCGTGCTGATCGCCCAGCAGTGGCGTGAGTTCGACGCTGAGCCGGTAGTCCGTCCAGTCCGGATCGCCGGTGTATGACTCGCACAGCCCGACCCCGCTGCCGTGGTACGCGCCGCCTTCGATCCGCCAATACCCGCGCACCCGCGTCCACTGGCTAATGCCGCCCGACTCGGCGTAGTCGTTGGCGAATGTGGTGAGCCAATCGGGGGTTCCGTCCCAGTCCAGCGATTTGATGTAGAACGCGCCGGTCTCCCACGGCTCGCCGAGGTTGCGCAGAGTCACCCCGACCTCGTCGATGCGCACATCGTGCAGGCGCGGAATCGTGAACTGCAGCGTTTGCCATTGGCCGGGGACAAGATCGACGGCCTCGGCCTGAACGATGCTCGAGTCGTGTGCCTGGGCATACAGCCCCGCGCGGATCGTGGTCGGCGCGTCAGTCGGAACACAAACCTCGGCGTGTAGGGTCTGGCCCGTGTAAATCAGCGGGGAGAACGCCGCGCCGTAGTAGTTTCCGCTGAGTTCCTTCGGGTTGTAATACGTGCGTGTCCCGACCCGGATTTCACCCTTCTTGTTCAGCTTGCGGATGCTGGTCTGTAGGCATGGTACGCCTAGGTAGACGCGCTGCGCCTGATGAATCGGCCTGCCAAGCTCGCCGTGAGTCGGCAGGAAACTGCTGGTTGATCCCGGATATTGAAAGTGATAACGCGGCTTGGCTCGCGTGCCTTGACCTTGCAGCGCCCGCCCGACCTTGACGAACAGGTCAGCGCATTGGGGGATCGTCCAGATATTGCGCGTGCCGGTGTTGCTGGCGGTGATAAGCAGGTCGTTGATCGGCTCGCGCCAAGAATTATCGATGACGTCCAACCCGACCGCGACGCCCATAATGGCGCCGACGTTGCCCACGTTGCAGTCAGTGTCCCACCCGCACATATTGGCAATCTGGATCGTGCGGCTGAAGTTCCCGTCGCCGTACAACATCGCCAGCGCGATCACGCCGGCGTTGGGGATGATGTGAACCTCGCCGGGGTAGCGATCGTAGCCGAAATTCGCCCGAAGATGCGCGTAGCCGGCGTGCCAGTCGTCGGGCTGACCCGCGTGAACCTGCTGCATGGCGGTGATGACGCGGGCGTATTCGCTGTCGGCCGGGATGTGCCGGAGGCCGATGTTGAGCAAGGCGCGTGGGTCGCGCTCGCTGAAGGCCGCGCTAACCATCGCGGCGATGAATCGCCCGCCGTAGATTCCGTTACCGTCATGCGAGACGGACGAGGCTTTCTCGGCGAGATCGACGGCACGTGCCGGGTCGCCAGGCGCGATCAGTCCGAAGATATCGCTGAAGATCTGGCCGCCGATCTGTTCGGCAACGGCCGCGCCGTTCATCGCGATGCTGCCGGACATCGGCGCAGGGATGCCTGCCGCCAAGTTGCAATAGGCGGTGTGCTCGGTCGAGACACCGTAGCCGCCCCACCAAAGTGTGCCGTGCCCGTCGCCGAGGAAGTTGAGCCACGTCTCGCCGAACTGCTGCGGCGTGATCGCCGTCGACGTTCCGAACAGCTCGAACGCGCGAATCAGGATCATCGGCAGCGCGGTATCGTCGTCCGGCTTGAAGATTTTGCCGCTGTCCTCGCGCAGGTAGGTGAGCACCTCGCCCACGTTGTCGCGGATCTTTTCGTACCACCAGCCTTCGAGCGGCGCGCCGAACCGGACGCCGATGCACTTGCCCAACCATCCGGCATAAACGCGTTCGTCGTAGTCTTGCGGGATCATCGAAATCCTTTCGACATGCGGTCTATTCTCGATCAAGTACTTCGGCAGGCTAAAACGCTTCGCATTTCCATTATATATATGTAGTTCGCGCGAGTTGTGGGCAGCCCGCGGGCCGCCCACAACCGTGAAACTCGACACTCGTTCAGGCTATTCGCCGTAGTTGTCGTCCAAGCACGCCTGCGCTTGAGCGGCGCCTTCGGCCAGCATGGCAGCGACGTCACGCTCGCCGCCTTCGATCCAACGGACGCGCACGTCGCTCAGCGGGCCGGCCACGCAGTCCCAGAAGTACTGGCTGCGCAGGTAGTTCGGCACCAGTTCCGAGGCGACGAGCTGGTTGTACGACACACCGCGGATCGGGTCCTCATTCCAGCCGAGTTCTTCCCAAATGGCTGGGCCGTTAGGCGACCACACGCCCGCCTCGGCGGCGATACGCTGCGCCTCAGGGCCGGACAACCATTCGATCAGCTCCCACGCGGCTTCCTTGTCATCGCTGCCGTTCCACATGTAGTACATGTAGGAGTCGGTCCACGGGATCACTTCGGTGTCCTCATTAAAGCGCGGCGGTGCGACGACACCCCAGTTGAAGTCGGCCTGTTCCATGATCGCGGCCAGCTCCCAGTCGGAGATCGACTGCATGGCGACGTTGCCGGACAGGAACACCAGTTCACCGAACTGATCTTGCAGTTCGGCCGGCGCCGTGACCTGATCTTCGGTGACCAGTTCCAAGCACCACGTCATTGCAGCGGCGGTTTCGGGCGTGTCCATGTAGCCGACGACATCGCGGCCGTCCGGACTGGTCAGCTCGGCACCAAGGTTGAACGAGAACGGCGACCACAACATGCAGCCTTCGCCGCCGACGATCGCACCGACGCCATAAATGTCGTTGTCGCGGTCGGTGAGCTGGTTGGCAAGCGCGCGGTATTCAGCGATCGTCCAACCATCCTCGGGGTAGGCGACGCCGGCCGCGTCGAACAGATCCTTGTTATAGGCGACGAACCCCGACACTGCATCGCGCGGGACGGCATACGTACGGCCCTCATAGACGCCACGATTCACACCGCTGGCAAACCAGTTGGCGGCCGCGCCAGACTCCTCGATGTACGGCGTCAGGTCTTCAAGGAAGCCCTGAAGCGCGACGTCCGGCGAGAAGTAATGATAGAACACGTCGGGGCCTTCACCGGCGGCGATTGCGGTCAGGACGCGCGTGGCGAACGCCCGGCTTGGATAGAGCGATAGAGCGACGCGGATGTTCGGATGACTCTCCTCGAACGTGCGCGCCAGCGTGAAGTGCATATCACGGGTGGCGGCGGTGTCGCGGCCGCGCTCGGTGGCCCACCACGTCACTGTCACGATCGGCTCATCCTGCGCAGATACGGCGAGAAGCGGCAGCAGTAACGTGAGTACGAGGGTGACGACAAGCAGTCTCTTGGACATGACATTCTCCTTGCGTTTACGAAACGGTCTTGCGCTTATTGACGATTTAGCCCTTAAGTCCTTCGATAGAAATCCCTCCAATCAACTGACGCTGCGCGATGAAAAACAGGATGAGCGGCGGGATGGTTGCCAACAGCGAACCGGCCATCAGCAGGTTCCAGTTGGTCTCGCGCGCTCCTTGAAAGAAACTGAGGCCCAGCGACACCGTGAACATATTGGGGTCGTTGAGGTAGATCAGCGGCTGAAGAAAATCGTTCCACGTGCCGACGAAAGTAAAGACGACGACTAGCATCAGCGCCGGCCGCGACAGTGGCAGGATGATCCGCCAGAACACATCGAAGCGGCTGGCGCCGTCGATGTAAGCCGCTTCGTCGAGGTCGTACGGGATGCTCATCATGTACTGGCGCACAAGGAAGATCAGGAACGCGCTGCCGGTGAACGCAGGCACGGTCAGCGGCAGGTACGTATTGATCCAGCCCAGCTTCGAGAACAGGATGAACCGCGGCACGAGCGTGACGTGATACGGGATCATCAGCGTCGAGAGCATGATCAGAAACAGGACACTGCGGCCCGGGAACCGGATGCGCGCGAAGCCGTAAGCGATCAGCGTCACCGAGAACAAGTGGCCGATGATGTTGAGGGCGACGATGATCGCGGTGTTGAGTAGGAAGCGACCGAACGGCACCTCCTGGAAGACCTTCGGAAAGCTGCCGAAATCGACCGGGTTGGGGATCCACACCGGCGGGATTTCGAACATCTGCTCGGCGCTTTTGATCGACGTCGAAACCATCCAGTACAGCGGAAGCATGAGGGCTGCAGCGACGAGCAGCAGGAGGCCGTAGCCAAAGACATTGTGCCAAAAGCGGTTCTTGCCGACTGGCATGGGACCCGCCATGCCGGACTCGGGACGGGCAATTCGGTTGGCCAACATTGTCTCGTCTCCTCTTACCGGTTCTGGCTGCGATCGGTTTCGTAGTACACCCAATAGCGCGAGCTTCGCAGCACGAATACCGTCACGATCAAGATGAAGACCGTCATGATCCATGCCAGCGCCGACGCGTAACCCATCCGCAGCGAGATGAAGCCGCGGTTATAGATGTAGAGCATGTAGAACAGGCCGGACTGCAGCGGGCCACCGGTCTCGCCTGCGGCGATGAAGGCGGGCGTGAACGTCTGGAACACGCCGATCAATCCCAGCACGAACTGGAAGAAGATCGTCGGTGACAGCAGCGGCAGGGTGATGCGGAAGAACTTCTGGAAGGCGTTGGCCCCGTCCACGGTGGCGGCTTCATACATCACCGCCGGGGATGTTTTGCAGGCCGGCAAGATAGATAATCGCGCTGCCACCAACGCCCCACAACGCGATCATGATCAGGCTGGGCAAGACGTAATGCGGGCTGCCGAGCCAGTTCGGCCCGTCGACGCCGACGTTGCTCAGCAGCGTGTTGATGACGCCGTAGCGCTGATTCAGCATCCACACCCATACCAGCGCGGCGGCGACTTGCGGCACCACCGACGGCATGTAGAAGATCGTGCGGAAAATGCCGATACCGCGCAGCTTGAAGTTCATCAGTACGGCCAAGCCGATGCCGCACATCACTTCGAGCGGCAGGTACAGCAGCGAGTAGGTCAGCGTGACCTCGACCGACTTCTTGAAGCGCAGGTCTTCTGTGAAGATCGTCGTGTAGTTGTCGAGGCCGACCCACGTCGGATCGCCCACGATGTTCCAGCGCGTGAAGCTCAGGATTAGCGAAGCGATGATCGGCCCGAGAAAGAACACGATGAAGCCGATGATCCACGGCGAGATAAACAGGTAGCCCGTGAGCGCTTCCCTGCGCCGGCTTTCCGAAAGGTCGCGCCAGATGCCTATTCTCGGTAGTGTAATCATGTCAACATACTTTCAAATCACCGATTATCTGCGGGCGAGATGACGCGGCGAGGTGCGTAATTTGCAGAGACACTAGGTGCCGTTCGACGTGTGCCGCGACGTGCGAAGCCGCGTGAGCTGAAGTGCGGTCTCGACGATGTCCATGCGGGCGGCGAACCGCAGGCAGACGCCGGCCGGCTGCCGCACCTTCTCGACCCACTCGGGCGGAATCGCCTTTAGGCCGTGGATTGCGCCGGACAGCGCGCCGACGACCGCGCCAATCGTGTCGGCGTCACGCCCGAAATTGCCGGCCCAAAACATGCCGCGCCTGAAGTCTCCGCCGGTCAGCTTGAAGATGCTGTAAGCCTGCGGGATCGCTTCCGCGGCCATCGAGTGCACCGGAGTCCAGAGCTGCGTATGCAAGCCTTCCCACGCGTCCTCGATGTTTCCCGCCGCATCGCAGATGCCGAACGCCCGCATCATTGCGCGGTTCAGCCAACTGTCGTGCGGGATGACGTTGAGTCCGGCCTGAATGATGTCGTCCGGTCTGCCGCCGTCGACGGCCACTGCCACGCTGGCGGCGACGGCCTGCGCCGCCCAGATGCCGTCGGCGGCGTGGCTGATCTCCGATTCGATCTGCGCCATGGCAGCCGCACGTGCCGGATTGCCCGCGCAAACGATTCCAATAGGCGCGATGCGCATTGCCGCGCCATCGTCGTTGTTCTGGACGTTGTCTTTGCCGGAGAGGGGCGGGAGGATGCCGCGTTCGAGGTTAGCGACCGCGCCGTACAGCGGTTTGCCGCCACGCTCCGCGACGCCGCCCTCGCTGATGATGTACTTGTGCCACGAGGCGATCAGATGCTCGGTCGTCAAGTCGCCGCCGCAGTCGATCAGGGTTTGCGCGGTGAGCATGGCGAACTCGGTGTCGTCGGTGCTGCGCGCGTCGTCGTAGAGGTTGGTGATGATGCCGTAGCGCTGACGGTACGCGTCACGCCGGCCGAGGTCGCCGTAAGCGTCGCCGACCGCAAGCCCGACCAGACACCCCGCTGCACGATCTTCATAAACAGAACTTGTCATAGAACCTGCACCTATTCGCCAAGAAACCCGATTGCGCCAAGAACTGAGAACGTTCTCAGCACGACGCCAAGAAACTCGTCCTGCAACTTACAGGGCCGGCGGCGCGGCCGTCGACTCCCGAATGATCAACTCGCATGGCAGCTTCCGTTTCTGGACGACAGTCACCTCCGGTTCCGAAATTCGTTGGATCAAGATGCGTGCGGCCGTCACGCCGATGTCGTACTTCGGTTTGGCGACGGTCGTAAGGGCAGGGGAGGTCGTAGCGGCGGCGTGGATGTCGTCCATCCCCACGATTGACACGTCCTCGGGGATACGACGTCCCAGCGTGCGGGCCGCTTTCATTGCGCCGATGGCGATGTTGTCGTTGGACGCGAGCACCGCAGTCGGGGGCTGCGGAAGGCTCATCAGCCGCCGCATGGCGTCGTATCCCGCGTCTTCCGTGAAGTCGCCTTCGATCAAGATTGCGCGTTCCAGCGGTAGATGATGCCGTTCGTGGAAGGCGATGTAGCGGTCGGCCTGAGTCGAGAAGCGGCGGCGGTTCAGCGCGGAGATCAAACCGATTTTGCGGTGGCCGAGGTCGTAAAGATGCTGAAGCGCGGCGTCGGTGCCCTGTACGGTGTCGCTGCCGACCGCATCGAGGCGCGGGTGATTGCTGCCGCTGCCGAGGATCACGACGGGGATGTTGAGCGTCTCCAGTTCATGCGACGAGGTGTCGACCGCGTTGATGATCAGTCCGTCGAACCGGTTGCGGCGGACGAGGGTCAGGAACTTGGTCTCGCGCTCGGATTTCCAGTCACTGTTGACGATGACGGTCGCGTAACCCTCTGCTTCCATCGTGTCCTGAACGCCGCGCGCGACGTCGGGCCAGAACGGGTTGGTGATGTCAGGGATGGAGAGTGCGACCATGTAGGTCTGGTCGGTGCGTAAGCTTCCTGCGACGGCGTTGCGTACGTAGCCCAGTTCCTTCGCCGCGGCGAGGACGCGCTGCTGGGTGTTCTCGCGCACGAGGTCTTGCTGCCCATTCAGTACGCGTGCCGCAGTCGCCTTCGATACTCCGGCGAGCTTTGCGACATCGATGATGGTGGGCCAACGTGACATTTCGTGCAAAACCTCGAAATGAGAACGTGCTCATTTCGAGCATAACACGGATTCCGAATCTGTCAAACTGCTCCACAGTCCGGCATTGAGTGGACAAAGCAGCGGAGGCCGTCGAACCGAAGGCCTCCGCTGTGGCACTGCGCGTCGCAGTACGTAGTTCGTGTATGGTAAGTAATGGAACGGTCGCTAGTTGGCGCTACTCTCCCGACGCGGCCAACGTGCGGATATACGCGATGATTCCGAGAATCTGGTCGTCGGTCAGGGCCGGGTTGCCGCCTTTGCCGGGCATATCGATACCGGTGGTGTTTTGCGGATCCCAGATCGGTCGGCCGGTCTTGATGAAGTCCAGCAGCGCCTCGTCGGTGAGGCCGGCGACGAACTCGCTGTCGACGAGGTCTTTGCCGAGGTTCGGGATACCGCGAGCATCCGGACCGTGACATGCGGCGCATACCGGGTATTGACGCTCGCCTTCGGCAACCAGCGCAGGGTCGTACGCGACGTCGGCGTTCGATACCGGAGCTGCGCCGGACTGGCCGCTGCTCTCCGCGGTCAGCGTGCGGATGTAGGCCACGATCGCGTGAATGTCGTCACTCGTCAGCGTGGGATTACCGCCCTTGCCGGGCATGTCGATACCGGTTGTGTTTTGAGGGTCCCAGATCGGCCGGCCGGTGATGATGAACTGCACGAGCGCGTCGTCGGTCTGGGCCGCGACAAACTCGCTGTCGATCAGGTCTTTGCCAAGGTTCGGAATGCCGCGCGCGTCGGGGCCGTGGCATGCGGCGCACGAGACGAACAGCATTTCGCCGCGAGACACGACTGCCGGATCGTAATTTGTGGTCGATCCGCCGCCTGAATCAGTTGCCGGCGTTTCGCTCGGGGGAACGGGCGTATTGCTCGGCAGCGGTGTGCGCGAAGGCGTCAGTGTTGCGGTGGGCAGTGGCGTTTCGGTCGGGGTCGACGTCGCAGTAGCCGTTGGCAACGGTGTCTCGGTCGGCGTCGCGGTGATCGTCGGGGTGGGCGACTTGTCGCCCGGGCGTGGCAGCGACGCCACCGGAATGCCCGCCGACTCCTGCGCGATCATCATAATGATGACGATGAACAGGACCACCATGATCGCGCCCGCGGCGTGCCCGTACTGATTGACTTGGTTGCTGCTGTCGTTCTGTTGAGACATGATTACGCTCTCCGTTGTCGCGTGTTACGTGCCTGCTTCGCAATTACAGGCGGCGCCCGATTTACTCAATGACGACTTGCTGGTCGAAAACGCGCTCGCCAATGCGCCCGTCGGGCAAGGTGACGTGCACCGTGACCTGCCAGTCGCCCACCATCGTCCACTGAATCGGGACGACGTAATGCCCGTCGTCGTGGTGCGACCCCTCGCCGGTCGACGGCATCATGCCGTGATGCGCCATATCGCCGCGCACCGACACGGTGGCATCGGTTATTGGCGCGCCGGCGTGGTCGGTCACAACAATCGTCACCGTCGAATCGCCGAGAAGGGCGGGGTTGTTGTCGGGTTGATAGGCGATCGTGACGGCGCTGCCATCCGTCGAGGACGTGCTTTGCCGGTTGATGACGCTCTCGCTGGAAATCGCCTCAACAAAGAATTCGAAAGTCTGCGAGGTTTCCGAGCCGTCCGACAGCTTGGCCGTGACGGTGACGATCCAGCCACCGCCCATCGTCCATGCGAACGGCACGCGGTACTCGCCGTGATTGCCTGAGCTGGCCTCGCCGTCGATAGGCTCCATGCCTTCGTGATCCATGTCGCCATGGGCGCGGACCGATGCGCCGTCAACCGGCGCGCCGGTCGCGTCCGTAAGCGTGACGACGAGGGTGGTTTCACCGACGGCCAGTTGTTCCGGTTCCGCCCGCACGGCGACATCGATGTCGACCGCCGCGCCGGATGAACCGTTCGACTGCCCGCATGCAGCGAGCGCGATCGTCAGCGCAGCGGCACAGAGTACGGTGATCGGCGTCTTCATCGGGTGCTCGCTTTCATAACAAACCGTTCCTGTCGGCCGAAAAAGCGCACAGCGGCAGCCAGCGGAATGACAACCCAAGCCAGCAATCCGGCGACCAGCAGCGGAAGCAGCAGCGCGCCGAATTGGTTTGTTGCGTAGAGACCCGCCGGGCCGAGCACTTCGAGGTTGGCCTGAACGGACAGGATCGAGGCGATCTTGAACATCTGCAGCGGATTGAGCACGGAAACGAAGAAGACGGCCTCGATCGGCAGCCGCATCGAGACGGTTGTGCCCATAATGCCGAGGTCGCCGATGAATACGAGCAGCAGCCACAGGAAGAGCGCGCCGCCAAGCGCGGTTGCTGTCTTGCGCGCCAGAATGGACATGAGGAAGCCCAGACTCAGCATCGCCAGCGCGAGCAGGTAGGCCAGCGCGACGGTGAGCAGGTAGCCACCGGCATCTTGCAGACTGAGCTGAAGCGCGAGGACGAAACCCGCGGCACCGAAGCCCAGCGTCAACGTCGCCAGCAGCGCAGACGCCATGCCGACGTACTTGCCGAGCAGGATTTCGGCGCGGTTGACGGGCTGTGCGAGCAAATAGGCCAGCGCGCCGGTCTCGCGGTCGCCGGCGATGTTCGCCGCGCCGAGTGTCAGGCCGATCAGCGGGACGAACAGCAGCACGAGGTTGATCAGGCTGGCAGCGGTGCGGCTGTAGCTCATCGCGCGAAACGTGCTGCTTCCGGGCTGCGTCAGCGTCGACAGCGTGAGCGCCAACCCGGCGAACGCGATCGTGAACACCAGAAACCAGCGGTTATGCAGGGCGTCCCGCAGTTCTTTGCGAGCTATGGCACGGACGTTGGCAAACTCAAGCATGGCTGTCTCCTTGCGGCATCAATTCGCCGTCGATCAGCTCGAAGTCCTCGACCGGGATGCTGGCCTGCTGAAGCGAGCGCAGCGGGGCGATCTTGCCGTCGGCATTGACCTGAACGTAGATGCTGGTGCCGTTGGGCATGGTGGTGAATCCGTTTTGGCCGAGGACGTTCAGCGTGTTGTCTTTGTGTTCGACCGGAACCCAAAGCCGAAGCCAGCGGTGCAGGCCGAGCTTGCTCGCCAGCTCATGCGGACGGCATTCGAGCATCAGGCGGCCTTCGGACAGGACCAGCACGCGCGTTCCGAGCGCGACCACTTCGTCAAGCCGGTGCGAGGAGAACACGATCGTCTTACCGGCATGATTGAGGCTCTGAATGGTGCGGATGAAGTCGCGCTGTGCCTTGACATCGAGATTGGCGGTCGGTTCGTCAAGCACCAGCACTGGCGGATCGGCCAGCAGCGCGACGGCCAGCGCAAGGCGCTGCTTCATGCCGCCGGACAGCATCGACACGCGTTTGCCGGCGTGTTCGCTCAACTGCACCTGTTCCAGCACCTCTGCGGCACGATGTGGATCGGCCTTCTTCAAGCGGGCGTAGAACTGCGCGGTTTCGTTGACCGTCATGTCGTAGAACGTGGCTTCCTGCGGCACGTATCCAATGGCTGCCCGCGCCGCTTTGCTGTGCCGCTGCACGTCGATATTGTTGATGGTCAGCGAACCTTCGAAGCCCTGCACGCCCAGCAGACAGCGCAGGGTCGTCGTCTTGCCGGCCCCGTTCGCGCCCCATAGTGCGACCGCTTCGCCTGCCTCAATGGTGAACGAAACGTCGTTGAGAGCGGCGACTTTGCCGTACCGCTTGGTCAGGTTGCTCGCAGTAATCATGATGCCCCGCTTTCCGGTGTCAAATGTTGCGATGTACTCACGGGGTTTCGCGTGCGGCTAGCCCCGCGCTGGATGCCGATGCCGAAGACGACTACGGCGCTGCCAAGGACGATCAGCGCGCCTGCCGCGAGGAGCAGGGCCAGTCCGTCGCTTTGGGCGGACTGCGCTGCGGCGGCGGGGATGGCGTAGTGCATGGCGGGCGCTTCGTCGATGACTTTCGGGTCGGGGCGCAGCGATGGAAACGCCGACGCGGCGAAGTCGATGGCTTGGCTGACCGGGCTGTAAAGGAACAGCCGCAGTGCAGGTTCGCCGTCGATCAGGCTTTCAAACAGCTTCTCGGCGCGAAACGGCACGTCGCCGATCCCGTCGCCGTCGCCGTCATAGCCGACGTAATTGCTCCAGAAGTTCTGCGACCATGTGTTTGCCAGCAGATTGCCGCGCCCGAGCACGCTCACCTGCTGCGTATTTTCAAGGAAGGTGTTATTCCGTACGTCGTTGCGCGCTGTCGACGGCAGCCCGGCTATGCCGATGTCGTTGTAGGCGACAAAGTTGCCGGTTACGGAGTTCGTGATTCCGTACAGCGCTGGTGAGTTATCGATATAGATGCCAGCTCGATTGCCGACGAGCAGATTGTCTTGCAGAGTGACGTAGTCCATGTCTTTGAGCGCGATGCCGTAACCGCTCGGCCCACGATTTTCCACCATGTGATTGCCGCGCATGGTGAGGTGCTGAGAGTACATGAGGTAGCTGCCGACCGAATTGCCTTCGAACGTGTTGTTCTCGACAGTGGCGTGGCTGCTGTACATGAAGTGCAGCCCATAGCGGCCATCTTGGAAGACGTTGTTTTCGATCAATATGTCTTGCGCGTACCAGATCAGGGTGTCCCGGCAGTTGATGGCCGTGTTGCCGGTGATCGTGACACGATTGCTGTACCACACCCGGATGCCGTCGCCTCGCAGGCCGAGTTCGCGGTCATAGCAGCGGACGGTGTTGCCGCGCGAGATTCCGTCGTGGCCCTCCGCGAAGTAGATGCCGAACAAGACATCTTCGACCCGGTTATCGGCCAGTGTCACCCGCGAGGCCTGCACGACGATACCGGTGTCCTCGTGGTTGACGTTCGCGCCCGAATTGCGGACTGTGAAGCCCTCGAATCGCACGTCCGGCGCCGCGATGAGGACGAGACTGCCCTCGCCATGACCATCGATCACGGGCTGATCGACGCCGCGCAGCGTGACCGACTTGTCGATGAGCAGCGGCGCGTCGAACTGACCGCCGCGCACTTCGATCACGTCGCCGTCGGAGGCAGCGGCGATCGCGGCGTCAATGGTCTCGTAAGCCGCGCCCGGAGCGACAGTTAGGACGCTGTCTGCCTGCGCGTGCGCGCCGCCGATCGTAAGCCCGAGCAGCGCGATCAGCGAGAATACGGGGGCAATCCGCTTCAACGTCATGGCTTACTGCCCCCTGCGGGTTCGCGTGTGTTCGAACCACCGGATCAGCAGTGCGCCCAGCACTAGAACGGAAGCCGTGGCAGCCATGATCCAGCCCGGGCTGACGTACGCGACGGTACGGAACTGACCGATGATGCCCTCGCCGAGGATGGTCGGCGTGAACGGCCCGATCGCGCTCGAAAGTGGAGCATACGGGTCGAGGTTCTGACCATAGTGGTTGAGCCAGTAGGCCAGATCGCCGAGGAACACTGCTGGAAACACGATCGCCGGGACAGCCAACAACCACAGCCAGCGACGGCGAACAAACGCGACGGCCGCGAGCGATACGACCATGATGATCACGCCCGGAACTGCGATGGCGCGCTCGACCGTGGCAGCGTCGTACAGCGACTTCATGCCGATGTAGTGATTCAGGCCGTCGATCTCACGCACTTCATCGAGGCGGGGATCTTCGTCGCCCGTCATGTAGTTGATGAATACGCGCATCTCCAAGCCTCCGGGGTACTGCGGTGCTTCGAGCACCAACCCCCAATAGGGGAACGCGATCGACGCGACCAGCAGTATGGCGGCGATCAGCAGCATGCCGGTCGGCAGCCATCGCACCAAACGTGACGATGCCGCCGTGGCTTGCGTACTCTGCGGGTAAACGTGTTCTTGGTTCATGGTCTGCGTAGCCATTCTCTTCTCTCTTCCCTACCGACACAGTGGTTTGCTTCCCCGGGGGGACGGGACAGGCCCCATGCGCCTGTCCCGTCCGGGGGGAGCCGCCTGTTACGGCTGGATCGTGAGGTAACCCATCATTTCGAGGTGCAGCGCCGAGCAGAACTCAGTGCAGTACCAACTGAAGACGCCCGGTTCCGTGGCTTCGAACTCGAACGTGATGGTCTCGCCCGGTTCGATGCTCAGGTTGATCCCGTAGTAGGGGATCGAGAAGCCGTGCGTGGCGTCGCGTGCGCGTTCGACGTTGGTGATCGTCCACGTCACCTTGTCGCCGGCTTGGATTTCGACGTGCTCCGGCGTGAAGTGGCTGCGGACGGCCGTCATGCGGACGGTGACCTCGTTGCCCTCGCGAGTGACGCCCTCGGTGCCTTGCGTGACCGAGTTCGGGTCGACCGACTGCGTGAGCGGGTTCCAGCCGACCTCGGGGTACACGTCCCACGGCGCCAGCTTGTCCGCCTTAATGATCTGCGCGTAGTGCGGTTCGCCGGCTGTGATCGGCATGTCGTACAGGACTTGCAGCGTGTCGCCTTCCTGCCCGATGTCGACCAACTGGAAGTTCTGCGGCAGCAGCGGGCCGGTGCTCAGGAAGCGGTCGACCGACCACTTGTTGAGCGAGACGAGGAACTGACCGTCAGGCGAGACCGTGTCGCCTTCGGCAGCCGCGATGTGACCGACGTTGTACTGCACCGGCACCTTGCTGATCAGCGACCATCCATCCTGCGGGCGATAACCCTCGGCGCCGATGCTCCAGCGCGCCACGGCGCTGTCGAGGAACAGGCTGGTATAGGCGTAGCCGTCCGGCCCGAACTGCGTGTGCAGCGGCCCGAGGCCGACTTCGACCTGCGCTTCGAGGACGCTCTCATAGGACAGGATGGGCACGCCATATCGATCGGTTTCGGTGGTTCCGGCGGCAATGGCGTCCATGATCTTCTGGAAGCTGTAGATCGTTACGTGCGGGTCGAGCTTGCCGGACACGACGATGAAGTCGCCGCCCGGGGCGATGTCGACGCCGTGCGGGCTGCGCGGCTCCGGCGTGAAGAACAGCAGGTCGTTTTCAACGGCCGTGTCCAGCGGGATCACCTGCATGCCGGCGACTTCGACGGTATTGCCCGCCTTGTACACCGCTTCGGCAGCCTTCAGGTTGATGATGTGCATGAAGTCGGTGGTGTTGCGGCTGACGCCAGCTTCGAACGGCGGATTGCCCTTCTCGATGCCGCCTGTCGCCAATTCAGTGTTGATCGAATTGCAGAACACCCACCCGTCGGAAACCAGTTTGCCGGCATCGCACAGGTCCTGCCAGTACGGCGGCAGTTCCATCGCGAACGACTGGCTGGGATCGATCCGCCCAGCCTCGCGATCGAACTTCCAGAACGTGATCATGCCTTTGTAGCTGCTCTCGTAGTCGCTCAGCGGCGCGAAATCAGTGCCGAGCGGCTGCGCGTATTGGCCACCTTCGATGATGTACTCGGTGTTGGGGGTGACGAAGGTGCCGCCATGATCGTTAAGGAAGAGCGGGTTGTTGATGATCTGCTTGGTCTCGAAGTCGCGCAGGTCGATCACCGCCACGCGGCCATTGGCCTTGTCGTTAATGAAGACCCATTGACCGTCGTAGTCGCCGTTCGTCTCGCTCAGCGCCGGATGGTGCGTATCGGCCCAGCGGACCTGCCGCCCGTTGATGTCGCCACCGGCGAGCACCTCTTCGCCAGCCCCGAAGCCATAGCCCTGCCACGGTTCCGGCGTAAACACCGCGACGGTGCGCAGCAGGCGCATCGACGGCATACCGATCACGAACATCTGCCCGCTGTGCCCGCCAGAAGCGAACATGACATACGGGTCGAGCACGCCGCTTGGCGTGTATGTCATTACGGCGGCCCGCAGGTCTGCTTCGGTGAGGCCGCGTTCTTCCGCGATCACCTGCCAATTGGTGCTATCGCCCTGCGCGCTGGAAAGTGCGCTCGGCCCGACTGCCACCGCGAGTACGACGACCGCGAAGAGGATCGCCCCTAGTGCTACAACTCTTGAAGAAGGTATTCGACCGGACATCTCTTGAAATCTCCCTGATGATGCGGTTACGGATGCGCGCTTGTCGTACTGCCATTGCAGTACTTCCGCATCTTCATCATCAATCGAGATGTGCAAGTCAGATGTGACCCAAGTCACATGCGGGTGGCGAATTTCACAATGTGCGGACTAGCGGGCTTCCTGCTGTCCGATCAGCCGCAAGCTGTCGAGGTCGCGGATAAGGATGTGCCGGCGAGACAGGCTCACAAGACCATCGTCTTCGAAGCGTTTGAAGGTGCGATAGACGACTTCACGCGCTGTCCCGACGACATCCGCGTATTCCTGCTGCGACAGCAGTCGATCGAAGACGACGCCGCCATCCTGTGGCCGGCCTTCGACTTCGGCGCGCGCGACCAGGACCATCGCCAGCCGCGAGGTGACGTCGCGGAAGGCGAGGTCGTGGACCAGCGTGACGAACTGCTTGAGGCGTTCGGTAATCAAGCGCAAGAATGCTTCCTGGAAGTCGGGCAGCTCGTCGAGCAGCATTTGAAGATCTTCGGTTGAGATCACGAGTGCCTGCACTTGGGTGAGGGTCGTTGCGGTGTATGGACTGGTGCCGCCGGTGGGAAGCGATTCGGCACCGATACTATCGCCAGCGGAGGGCAGGGCAAGGATCTGGCAGCGATCCCGCGACTGCCGATACAGCTTAACCCGTCCAGACAGCAGCATATGTACCGGGCTGGGAGGGTCTCCCTGTCGGTAGAGTTCGATACCGGGCTCGTAATCCGCCTGCACAGCTTTTTCTGCAATCGTGCGCTGCGTGCGTGGACTTAGCTCGGCAGCGAGCTTGATATCTGACAATATCGCTCCGCTGACCATCTTGCCTGCATCGCTGTCCTGTGCTGATGTGACCTAATCGTACGGGAACACCGTGCGGTTGTAATGTGATCCAAGTCACATTACGGATGCGGTTGTGCGTCATCGCAGCTGCAAGGTGGGACCAGAGCACTGCGATTCAAGATCGTAATTCGCCCGTTTTCACTGCGGATGGCGCCATGACGTTCTAGCACATTGAGATGACGTGTCACGACCTCACGAACGGTTCCGGCAAGCGCCGCCAGCCGCTCGTGGGTGAGCTCGACGTAGGCGTCCGCGCCCTCCGCCGGGCTGGCGTAGGTCAGGAGGCAGTCGTTGATGCGGTCAGCAACGGTCCACGAGCCCAACACCTCGCTGACCTTTGCAAGGTGCTGGAGACGCTGGCTGTAAATGTGGGTGAGGGCTTTGACCAGCTTGGGATCGCGCTCGGTCAGCGACGCGACGGTATCGGCCGGGATGACGAAGAGCGTGACGTCGTCAAGGGCCTCAGCCGTTGCCGGGTTTCGATTCATGCTGAACAGCGGGCAGCTTCCGAAGCACTTGCCGCGATCCATCATACACAGCCCTTGAACACGTCCGCTCTCGGACTGCTTGATGATCTTGACGCGACCTTCCAGCACAAACCAGAGCGACCGAGACTTTTCCCCTTCGAGGAAGATGATCTGCCCGGGTGTGTAGTGGCGCGTGACGATGACTGAAGACAATGCGTTTAGATCGTCCTCAGGCAGCTTTTCGAACGCCGGAATCTGCCGG
Organism: Candidatus Flexicrinis affinis; assembly: GCA_016716525.1. Classification (NCBI taxonomy): domain Bacteria; kingdom Bacillati; phylum Chloroflexota; class Anaerolineae; order Aggregatilineales; family Candidatus Flexifilaceae; genus Candidatus Flexicrinis; species Candidatus Flexicrinis affinis. Next base: position 458,471 of record JADJWE010000002.1, on the reverse strand, counting down.
AGGTCTTGTACGGTAACCCGTGGAATGGTGTGCGGCATTCGACTTCACCTCGACAAACCTCACACCATTTTACCGCATTATGGCGAACCGTCTGCCGTCAGTGCTGTGCAGCAAACGGCAGATGCCTATGCGGCCCTCCCCGAGTCCGATTCTCACTCCCCATCCTTTAGCGGGTGTCGTCTTAGCTGTGGGCATTACAGCGACGCCATCTGTAGAGTTCAGTATAATGCAATGATCAGAGCACAGCTGGGAATGTGTAAGTACCCGTTCAAGACGGGGTTGCCGTTCCCGGCGGTTTTGAAAGGCACGGGGCCGCTTATGAGGGCAGGACCGACGACGCGCCTCAACCTCCCATCGCAGCCAACGTCGTTCCTAGGGAGAGAAGATGAGATTGCAAGAATAATCGCGCTGTTGAGAGCGCCTGACTGTCACCTGTTGACTCTGGTCGGTCCGGGCGGCATCGGGAAAACACGGCTTGCGATTGAGGTTGCCCGACGACAAGAACTTTTCGATGACGTCTATCTTGTTCTGCTCCAGCCTTTACGCTCGTTCCACGACTTAGTCACGACAATAGTCGAAATGCTTCCGCTGCAGCTCCATGGAAGCACCGACGCGCAACAGCTCGTTGAATACCTGCGCGGGCAGAAGATCCTTATGATCCTCGACAACTTCGAGCATCTACTGGATGGTGTTGGCCTTGTTACGGATGTCCTGAACGGTGCACCGCATGTCAAACTTCTGGTCACATCACGCGAGCCACTTCACCTGCAAGCCGAGTATCTGTGGCCGGTACGAGGGCTGGACACGCCGCCTGATGGTGGATTGGAGGACTTCGATCGGTACGGGGCAGTGCAGCTTTTCGTCGAACGAGCGCAGCGGGTTAAGCCGGATTTCTCGCCGCACTTGTACAAGCACGAGATTGGGCGCATCTGTCGGCTGACCGGCGGGATGCCGCTGGCGCTGGAACTGGCGGCAAGCTGGACACGGACGTTGAATCCACGGGCCATTGGTGACGAAATCCAGCGCAGTGTGGCCTTTCTATCAACCTCACAGCGCGACATGCCGGATCGTCACCGAAGTATGCGCGCCGTATTCGAACACTCGTGGCACTTGTTAGCTGAGGGTGACCAAGCACGCTTCAGCGCCCTATCGGTATTTCGTGGCGGGTTCACGATGGATGCCGCCCAGCAAGTGGCAGGTGCCACGCTGCAAGATCTTGCTGCATTGATTGACAAGTCACTCGTGCAGACCGATGACCGCGGCCGTTACGATCTTCATGATCTTCTACGACAGTTTGCGAAAGAGAAACTCGAAGCCGCAGGGGCCGACTCACGCACAAGTGAGAACCACTGCGTTTACTACGCAACTTTCATTCAGGAGCGAGTCGAGGATTTGAAGGGGCACCGACAGATCGTCGCAATCCCCGAGATCAACACCGACTTCGAGAACTTGCGAAGAGCGTGGATGTGGGCAGCAGAACACGGGCGCATGGACTATGTCGAGCAGATGATTGATGGGCTGTTCACGTATTCGCGCAACGGGCACCGCGTACTCGAATGTAATGCGCTCTTTCTGTACGCCGCAGAACGCTGCGTTCATCAGCAGGGGGAACCTCAAGAGCGTCTGTGGGGTCGCCTGCTTGCGCGGTCGGGTCGTGATAACGATCCCCGACCGCGCCTTGAAACGGCACTTACGATTGCCGACAAATACAATGACCGCGCAGAGATTGCCCTCTGTTTGTATGAAACGGCTTACGTGGCATATGCCCACCAAGAATATACAGAGGCGGTACGGTTATTTGAGCAATGCCTGTCAATCTACCGCCAACTCGGCGATGCCTATGGTACCGCACGGACACTCTTTAGCCGCGTGACATTCGACCACCAAGAAGATTGGGAACGAAAGAAAGTTCGTACTGACGAGCTTCTGCGTCTACAGCGTGAGATCGGTGATCATGTCGGAATAGGATGGTCATTGGCCCTGATGGCATTGCATGAGGGACGATTAGGGCACTTTTCGGAAGCAGAACGCCTATGGATGGAACAAGTCGAGTTTGGTCAGGAGATGGGCAATCTGGCGATGGTTGCCACAGGCTACGGCTATCTCGGTCAGAAGGTCTACTTCTTCCGAGGCGACTTCCCTCAAGCGCATGACGCCGCTGTCGAGGCCATTAGGCTCGGAACCGAAATTGGCTATCCCTCGCCAATCGGCTTGGGGCTCGCTACAACCGGCCTGCTTGCCAGCATGAACGGGGAGTATGTCGAAGGCAGAAGGCTGTGTCTGGAAGCGGTTGCCGCCACGACACATGACGACATCCAAAAGTCTGCGGCGTGGGGCTTGGCCGTCGCCTTTTGCGGGTTGGGACAGTATGAAGAGGCGCGTGCCCAGCTCTCGACTGCACTTCGGTATCTTAGCAACGTCCAAGGGGTGGTTGGGGAAATCGCCAGCTTGCCTGTTGCTTCCATCATACTCGCACATCAGGGCTATCCGATCCGCGCAGCTGAAATGTTGGCTTTAGCCCTATCACATCCAATTGCAGAGTCAAGTTGGATGAAGCAGTGGCCGCTGCTGGCACGTCTTCGGGGCGAGCTGGAACAGACCGTTGGATCGGAGGAATTTGCGGCGGCTTGGACGCGTGGCAAGCAGCTTAACTTGCATGATGTGATGATCGAAATCCGAAGGCAATTTCCCGGCCCAGACAGCGTCGCGACAAGACACGTCAGGCTATCGCTCCCTGATCCATTGTCTCCCCGCGAACTGGAAGTGCTCGCCCTCATCGCAGACGGGCTGACCAACCACGGAATCGCCAAGCGGCTCTTCATTGGGGTCAGCACGGTGAAGAAGCACATTCAGCACATCTACGCCAAGCTTGACGCGACCAATCGCACTGGCGCGGTACAGCGCGCCCGCGAGTCGTATCTCCTTCCATAATTCGCCCACTCTGGTCGAGAAATTCTCCCTTTGGGTGACTACAGTTCGCCCCATTTGCCGGTAGGCTGTCGTGCAATGCTGGTCCGGCTGCGAAAGCCTAGATCGTGAATCCGGGCAATTGTCGTCGGACAGCAGACTCGTTCAGTAGCGCGCTGCATATGGCAACCATAGGGAGATGAACGCGATGAGTGTCCGACGAACTGCACTATTGATTGGTGTTCTGGCATTGTTCCTGAGCATATCGATGGTCGCCGTACCGGCGATCGCAATGGAAGACGAGGCGCCGAACCGGCGGGTGGGCGACGCATACCCGACTTGGCTATTGGACTCGGCCGATCAACTGCGCGTGGATGCGCCGCAGGATGACGCCGCAACAGCGGACGAAATCGCCGAGCTTGCGGCCATGGCTGGCGAGCGCGACGAGGCCGCCCTACAGCAGATCACCTACTGGAATGCGGGGCCGCCGTCGTATCGCTGGAACCAGATTACGATGGGTGCGATCGGCAAGCGCGCCATTCCGGGCGCTTCGTCCAGCCGTGTTCTGACGCTCGTTCACGTCAGCATCTATGACGCGACGGTCGCAGCATGGGACAGCAAATACGCGTATAACCGTTCGCGGCCCAGTGAGGTCGACGGCAGCTTGGAGACGGTCATCCCGAACCCACCCAGTCCGTCGTATCCATCCGAGTACGCGGCGACCGCGGCGGCGGCGTCCACCGTGCTCGCGTGGCTTTTCCCGGAAGACGCCGAGTACTTCGAAACGCAGGCGCAGGCGGCGGTCAACTCTCGCCTGCTGGCCGGCGTCGAATATCCAAGCGATGTCGAGGCCGGGATGGAACTCGGCAGGCAGGTCGCCGAACTGGCCATCGCGCGTGGTCAAGCCGATGGGTCGTCCGAGCCGTGGACCGGGACCGTGCCAACCGATCCGACGGGATGGACGGGTGAGAATCCGGTTGCGCCGCAGTCAGCGCATTGGCAAACATGGGCGCTGTCCTCACCTGAGCAGTTCCGCCCAGCGCCCCCGCCCGCCTTCGACTCGGATCAACTGGCCGCTGAGATGGACGAACTGCGCAACTTCCAACGCACGCCGGTCACTACGGTCAAAGCGATGTACGCGGAATACGGGGCCGGTGCGCGCTTCAACAACAAGATCTGGAACGACACGGCCAGCCGGATGATCCTGGAAGCCCGTTGGGACAACAACGCGCCAATGGCCGCACAGGTCTACGCGCTGATGAATGTTGCCGGCTACGACGCGCAGATCGCTTGCTTCAACGCGAAATACACATACTGGGCGATTCGGCCGTTCCAGTACGACCCGACCTACACGACTGTCTTCCCAACGCCGAATCACCCGAGCTACCCCTCGGCGCACTCGTGTCACTCCATGTCGGTTGCTGCTGTATTGGCTCACTACTTCCCGGTGAACACCGAAGAAGTGATTGGCGCAGCGCATGAGGCGGGGGAGGCAAGGCTCTGGGCTGGGATCCACTTCCGCAGCGACATCGTCGCCGGTGAAGCACTCGCGCATGAGGTCGCCAATGCCGTCATCGCGCGGGGAACGGCCGAGTAAGCAGCTCCAGCGAACAAAGTGCGCCTGATAGGGCATGGTGCGCTGCACAATACCGCGAGAGGTGGCGACACACGATCGCCGCCTCTCTTGATGTATGCGCTGGCTACGCTCTGGGTGCTGCCGGCCCGGTCAGGGTACGAAGTTCGACACTTCTTCATGTCGGCTGGAGCCGAGTCGACTCACCACAACCGGCCGGCTACATACCAGTTCGTTGTGGAGCATGAGTGGCATCGGCGGTGCGGCCGGGCGCAATTTATCGGTCTTTCTGCCGTTATTGACCCGCAGACAGCAACAGTCAGCGACCCGTCAGGTCCTTGTCTTCCATTTCCCAAGCGTGATCCAACATGTGATACGCAGAGTGCCGGATCAGAAACCGGAGCGGCCATTTCGCCACCTTGCCGGCCAACTTGCCTTGCGCGTGGTACTCGCGAATCGCACTGCAGTAGTCTTCGCGATACGCTTTCAGCGCTTCGTCGGTCAATATCTCATCATCCTCGGGGATAGAGATGCCGACCTTGGTCGCCCAATCCTGCTCTGCGCGAAGGGTATGACGGACGATCCGGTCACGGTTGCGCCCGCCTCCGCGTGGCCCTGCTTGCAGTTCGGCCGACACGCGCGATCGCACGTCGTCGAAGAACGCCCAGCAGGCCTGCAGCAAGGCGAGTTCGCGTTCCAATTCGCTGTTCGACATGGCCTGAGTGTCGAACTTGGAGAACGCAAACGAAATGCCCCAGAAGTCGGTCGATGGGGTACCCACGTAGGTGTCCACAACCTCAATGTCGGTGGCCGCTGCAAACTCGTTGCTCATCCCGGCTAGCTTCGCCACTTTGGCATAACGTGGACGATAGGATTGCAGCCTTTCAAGCGCGTATTTCTCAGTCTTTCCGCCGCGTTCAAGACCAGGCCAATCGGGCGCCATAGCCACGACTCTCTTGCCTTTGGGTCCGGTCTCGAGTGCCACACGAAGGGAATTAGCCATGCTCGTCCTCAGGTTGTCAGCAGGTCAATTCTGTGACGGCCGTGTCGCCTATCTCGCCATCTTACCACTGAAACCGTTCGACCGACGGCGTATGGTGGGGCAGCCGACTTGTCAGGTTGTCGCGCAGTTGGGGCAGCTTGTGCCTAGGAAGCGGGAGGCGCGCACGACCGCCGGACGGTGAGGGTCGGCCCAATCAGCACGTGCGATTCGTCCATAGCGAGATCATCGTCATTCATCAAGGCTGTGAGCAGCTCGAGCGCTGCACTCGCCATGGTTCGTACGGGTTGCCGGATGGTCGTCAGCGGGGGGAATGTGCTCGCGCCTTCCTCAATGTCGTCAAAGCCGATGATCGAGACTGCGTCCGGAACCCGCCATCCTACACTCCAGGCCCCTGCTATCGCGCCGACTGCAAGCAAGTCGGTCGCACACACGATCGCCGTAGGCGGTTCGGGAAGCCTGAGCAATGCGAGCGCCGCATGGTTTCCTTGTTCGCGGCCGTTGGCACACGATCGCACGTAGTCCGGATGCCAGACGAAGTCGTGACTAGCGACGTACTCCTGATATGCGACGAAGCGGCTGTGAATACCCACGCGCTCCAACGTGCCGACGAACGCGACACGACGGTGACCGAGCCGGGCAAGGTAATCCATGGCCTGGCGAATTCCGGTCGAGTCATCAATGTTGACGAACGCACCGTCGCCGTTGATGCCGCGGGCGATGCTGACGTACGGTGTATCCGACTCGTTCAGACGGGCGATGATTTCCTGATCGCCGGCCATGTCGCCGATCAAGAGCACACCCTCGAACCAATTCGTCATCACGGCAAGCTGGCGTTCGGCGATGTCGAGATCGTCCTGAGCGTGCCCCAGCAGCAGCTCGAAGCCAGCATGACGTGCGACCTGCTGAAGTTCACGCGTGAGCAGACCGAAGAACGGGTCGTTGATGTCGCGGACGATTGCGCCGATGACGCCGGTGCGCTGCGTGCGTAATGCCGAGGCAAACAGGTTTGGCCGGTAGCCCAGCCGCTGCACGGCCTCGAGCACCTGCTGGCGTGTCGATTCACTGATCTTGACGTCGCTGCCGCGCTGATTCAAGACTCTGCTGACCGTGCCGGGCGAGACGCCCGCCGCCTGTGCGACATCCGAAATCGTGACGGTTTTGCGTTGAGACATATTCGTTGGGCTTATTGAATCGGTTGCATTCGATTATAGGCATGTCCCCGGACCGTCGTCAACCGCGCCCGATCTGGCGATCTTTTGAGCGAGAGTAGTTGACAAGTCGCATGGCGCGGGCTATTCTCGATAGCAGGTAATGCAAACGATTTTCCTGTAATGTTTGCGGCTCGTCCGAAGTGAATTGTGATACAACCTTTATGGTCGCGCCTCCGATCTACACTTACTTTCGTCAGCTTTCTGCCAGTCTCGACTCCGTGCGCGGCGACGCCGTGGCCGCGGCCACAGCCTTGTTGCTCACCACCTATAAGCGCGGTGGCACGATCTTCGTCATCGGCAACGGACAAAGCGCCACCACGGCGACCGCGTTTGCGCTGGACCTGACCAAGCAGAGCGTCACAGCACCCGATCAGCGCCGTGTGAGAATCGTATCGCTGACGGACAACATCGCGGCTCTAACCGCGTGGGCGAACGATGTCGGCTACGAAGTGGTATTCACCGAGCAGCTCAAGTCGCTCTGGCGGGCGGGCGATATGCTGCTGGCCATCAGCGTAAGTGGCAGTTCTCCTAGCATCGTACATGCGAGCCGCTGGGTACGCGAACAGCGCGGCATGGTCGCTGCGCTGACCGGCATCGATGGCGGCATGATGCAGACCGAAGCCGATGTGTGCATGGTCGTACCAAGCCGTGACTACGGGATTGTCGAGACCGCGCACGTCGCGATTTTGCACTACTGGGTGGACGTGTTTCGATCGAGTCTGACGAGATGACCGAACCTCCGCAGCATGTCCTCGCGCTCGACTTCGGCGGTACGAAGTTGGCCGCGGGCGTGGTCAACCTCAAACAAAGTACGCTTGTGCATGCGCTGCGCACCGATACACCCGCCGAGGGTGGCGCGGAGTCGACGTTTTCTGCGATGACCGCGCTGGCGCGTCGGCTTGAGCAAACCGAACCGATCGTTGGCATCGGCGTTTCGTTTGGCGGTCACGTCCTCGACGGGAGGATTCTGCGGTCGATGCACGTCGCTGGATGGGAGGATTTCCCGTTGGCGGAACGGCTCGGCAGTGCATTCGGTGTGGACGTGATTCGTATCGCCAACGATGCCAACGCGGTGGCGCTGGGCGAGTGGCGATTTGGCGCTGGCAAGGGCTGCGAATCCTTGCTGTACGTGACTGTCAGTACTGGCATCGGGGGCGGATTGGTCCTCAACGGCGACCTGTTTCCCGGCGCGCACGGCATGGCCGGCGAGATCGGACACATGCAGATCGTTTCCAACGGGCCGGTTTGTACGTGTGGGCGACGAGGGTGTTTGGAGGCGCTTGCCGCAGGGCCGGCTATCGCGCGTCGCGCACTCGAACTGCTGACGCATCCCGAATATCGTTCCAGCAGCTTGTGTGAGTGTGAACATCTGACCTCCGTCGATGTCGCGTCAGCGGCGGATGCCGGCGACCCGCTGGCAATTGCCGTATTAAAGGAAGCCGCTGCCCATCTGGGTATCGGTATCGCCAACGCCATCAACCTGCTTGACGTCGCGTGCGTTGTCGTTGGCGGAGGCGTCTCTCGCGCGGGGAGCCATTGGTGGTCGACCGTTCAGGCGACGGTAACAGCCGCGAGCCTCGGAAAAGGTGAAGGTGTTCGGCTCGCACGATCGATGCTCGGGATCAACGAGGGGATATGGGGTGGGGCGGCGCTGTTCAGCTAGCACCATCGTGCTGCAGACGCGGGACCGTGGTCAAGCGTACTGCGGCCGCGCGGCTTCCAGCGCAATGGTCGCGCGGTCAACGATTTCGTTTGTCTGTCGTCGTCATGCACGCTGACGACGTCTACCGGTCGACACAATGGGAAGGGGCTGCAACGTAAGCGGCCAAGGAGGAGAAAGGTACGGCATAATATCGAGCGAAGACCGTAGAACGATCGCAACGAAGTAAGTAGGAGTATAGGGAGGGACCTGTGAAATCGATAAAGCTTATCGTCGCACTATCTATCCTTCTTGCCCTGTTGGCTGGAATTCCGACGGGTGCACAGGATCCGGTGACCATCAATCTTTGGACGTGGACGGCCAACAAGCTGGAAGTCTACGAGGGCTGGATCGCCGACTACACGGCAGAATTTGCGCCCAACGTCACGATCGCGATTAACCTGATCCCGCGCGCCAACTATGATCAAACGTTGTCCGCGGCCCTCATCGGTGGCGAAATCCCGGACATTTGGGAAGCCCTGCCGTTGGGCGAGGTCAAGACGTTCTACGAAAACGGCCTTTCGCTGGACCTGACGCCATTCGTGGACGAGGAGTGGGCAGCGGCGCTGTATCCAAGCTCGCTCGACTACCTCACCATCGACGGCCAAATCCTGAGCATGTCGCAGGCGACCAACAACGTTCAGGCGCTGTACAACAAGGATCGCTTCGAAGAACTCGGGCTCGAAGTGCCGGAGACGATGGACGAACTGGTCGACGTTGTGGCAGCTCTGCGCGAAGCGGGTTACGGCGCGGCAGCGTACTGGGCGTCTGCCAACGATCACGCGCCCACATTGTTTTTCAACTGGGGCCAGCAGCTCTACCCAGAAGCCTTCCATGCGGCCGACTTGGACGAGGCGGACTGGCAGACCGACGAGCTAATCGGCCTGATGGAGCAGATTTCGCCGTACAACGAGATCTGGGTCGAGGGTGTGACAGCCCTGAGCCTTGACGAGATGAACGCACTCTTTGCTGAGGGCGACATCTCGATCTACTTCATCGGCAACTGGGCCGTGAACGCGATCCTCGGTTTCGAACCGGAGTTTGAGATCGGCGTGTTCCCGGTGCCGGGTATCGGCGAAGGCACTCGCCCGGCGGCACTTGGCAGTATGGCTGGGACGTGGGTCGCTTCGGCGTCCTCCGAACATCAAGACATCGTGGTCGACTTCATCCGTTGGGTGACGATCAACGGGCAGGATGAGGCCGTGAAGGTCGTCGGCCTCTGTCCGGCGGGCCCGGCAGGCGAAGAGGCGTTCCCCGAAGCCAATTACGTGACTCAGCAGTTGTGCGCTGGCCAGGCCACGGCAGTGCCGCGTGACATCTTCGATCGTGCTGCCCGTGACGCAATGGCGCAGGTCATCCAAGGCGTGATTACGGGACAGGCGGCCCCGGCCGATGTCCTGCGTGCTGCGGACCGCGCGCGTTAGTCTATGCGCAGTGGGGTTGGACAAGGAGAGCTGCCGTGGCGGCTTTCCTTGTCCCCTTGGGCCGTGCTGTCACCCTCCCTGTTGATGAATCGAGTGGCAAATTCGAATGTCGCTGAAGAGGTTTTCTAGAGTCAGAGCAGGCACCGCGGAACGGGCTCAACCCGTACGGCGGAGTAACACGCGGACTGCATACCTATTTATCCTTCCCGCGCTGGCGATGTTCCTCATCATCGAAGTCTTCGCCATCCCGTATAACTTCTTTCTCGGCTTTCACAACTGGAACGGGTTTCGCCCGCCGGAGTGGGTTGGGCTTGAGAACTACGAGATCCTTTTTGACGACCCGCTGTTCTGGAACGCCGTCGGCAATAATTTCATTTTCATCGCCGCGTCACTCACGATCATGATGGGATTGGCGCTGTTCCTCGCGCTCATGCTGGACAGCGGTATGCCGGGTGCAGGCATCTTTCGCATCATGTTGTTTCTGCCTGTCGTCACGCCCTCGATCGTGGTTGGCTTGGCCTTCTCCCGCGTGTTCAGTGCGCAGAATGGCTTACTCAACCAAATCCTTGATTCCGTCGGGCTAGGCGCACTCAAGGCAGATTGGCTGGGCAATCCCGATCTGGCGCTCATCTCTGTAATCGGGGTGTTCATTTGGCGCTGGCTGGGATACGGCGTGATTCTGTTCGGCGCGGCGCTGCTTGACATTCCTGAGGACCTCAAAGACGCGCCGGCGACCGATGGCGCGACAACCTTCCAGACGGTGCGCTACGTCATCATCCCGCTGATCCGCCCGATTATCCTGATCGTTGGAATCTGGTACACGATCCTCGCCATTCGCGTGTTTACGCTGGTCTTCATCCTCACCAACGGTGGGCCATTCAATGCGTCGGAAGTCATCAACACTTACCTCTATAAGACCGTGTTCACGTACAACGATCTCGGTTTAGGGAGTGCGATGGCGAATCTCATCCTGCTGGTGCTGGTCGTGATCGCGCTGGTGCGGAGCTACTTCACCAGACGGTTCAGCATCGACTGATCACGCCCGGGCGAAATTCGACACAGGAGCTGCCGATGCGCTGGAAAGAAGTCCCCCTCCCGATCAAAATCATCGCGTACGTCATCCTGTTCCTATTGACCTCGATGACGCTGGCGCCGTTCATGTACTTCGTTTCGTTGTCGGTCTCCGAGTTCCGCGACACATACCAGATCTTTCTGCTGCCCCGGTCGTTCACAGTGGACAACTACGTCAAGGCGTGGAACGAAGTCGACCTTGGGCGGCACCTGTTCAACAGCCTGTACATCACCGGGTCGGCGCTGGCGCTCAACCTGTCGGTCGGGGCGTTGGCGGCGTATGCGTTGGCGCGCTTCCGGTTCCCGCTGCGTGAGCCGATCTACAACTTGTTCATCGCCGGGTTGATCCTGTCCGCCGAGGTGCTGCTCATCCCATTGTTCCTGAATACGCGCCAGCTCGGTATGACCAACCAGCCGTACACGCTGCCGATCGTATACGCGACCATTGGACTTCCGCTCACGATCTTTATCCTCCGCGCGTTCTTCGAGTCGCTGCCCGGCGAGATCATGGATGCGGCATTGACCGATGGCGCAAACATCTGGCAGACGTTCTGGTACGTCGCGCTGCCCATGAGCCGCTCAGGCCTGCTGACCGTCGGCCTGTTTCAATTCGTCTTCTTCTGGGATGAGTTCGCGCTGTCCTATACGCTGGTCACCAACCCGGCCCTGCGTCCGCTCAGCTCCGGCCTTGCCAAGCTGTACGGCGAGTACTTCATCGACTACCCGGTTCTCGCAGCGTCGCTGGTGTTCGCGGTCATCCCGGTGCTGATCGTGTACCTGCTGACGCAAAAGCAGCTCCTGCGCGGCATGACGATGGGAGCCCTCAAGTGAGCGCAGAGGCGCAGGTCGAGTGGGGGTTCGTCACCAACTGCCTCGGTTCGACTACCATTGACGAAGCCGTCGCGATCGCCCGTGAGGCCGGCCTGACCTGCATGGAGGTCGGGCCTTCGGTCAAGCGCGACCTCGCCGCTTTCAAGCGCGTCGTCACCGAGGGGGAGGTGCGAGTCGCCTCGTTGATCTACGCGCGCAACGTCCTCACGCCAGACGGCGCCAAGCAGGTTGAGTTCACGCGCGAGACGCGCAGGCTCCTCGACCTTGCGATTCTGCTTGGCGTGCCGCAGATCACCATGTCGGTCGGCGCCCGGAAAGACTGGCCGCTGGAAGACAACATCCGCGCATCGCTTGACTTCTGGGCGCCGCTGCTTGAGGAGGGTCTGCAGACCGGCGTGCGGTTCGCGCTCGAGTTCTGCCCGGCCACCGGAAACTTCGCCTTGGGGCCGGCGACGTGGCGGCCTTTGTTTGACGCAGCGCAGAGTTTCCCGAACTTCGGCCTCAACTACGATCCCTCACACCTGCTGTGGCAGATGATCGACCCGTATGCGCCGCTCGCCGAGTTTGCCGACCACATCCTGAGCGTGCATGCCAAAGACAGCCACGTCAAGCGTGACGTGCTGGCCGAACACGGGATCACGATGCCTTACCGCTATCAGGAAACCGCCCCGCAAGGTGTCGTCGAGAATCGTGCGCCGTGGTGGGAGTTCCGGATCCCGGGCGAAGGCGATCTGGACTGGGCGCGATTGCTGGGCGGTCTGCGCACTGGTGGCTATCGCGGCGGCGTGATGATCGAACTGGAAGCGAACGCCTACCTCGGCAGCACCGAACGCGTGCTGGACGGACTGCGGCGCAGTGTGACACATCTTCGAGCTGCGTGGGACTCGGTGTCCACGGGCGCGACACTCACGACATGAACACGGAGGTTTACGGATGACGACCCCAATTCGAACCGGAGTTTTGGGTTACGGGCTTGCCGGGCGCTGCTTCCACGTCCCGTACCTTCGCGCGCTGTCCGAGTTCGATGTTCGTGTCGTGGCAACGACCCGGGCGGAAGCGCAGGCGGCCCTGCCCGGTACGCGAATCGTGCCGACCGTCGAGGACGTGCTCACCGCTGACGATGTCGATCTGGTCGTGGTCGCGACACCGCACCGTATGCACATGCCCCATGCGCTTGCGGCGCTCGAGGCTGGCAAGCACGTAGTGATTGAAAAACCCGCGGCGGTATCGCTCCGCGAGGTGGATACGCTCCAACACGCGGCCGCTGCGGCAGGTAAGCTGGCAGTTCCTTTTCATAACCGGCGCTGGGACGGCGACTTTCAAGCCGTACGGCAGTTGATGATCAGCGGAATGCTTGGGACGGTTCACTACTTCGAGTCGCGCTGGGTCATGTTCCGACCGAAACCACGGGGTGTGTGGCGCGACCGGCCCGAGGAATTGGGCGGCGTCTTCAACGACCTCGGGCCGCACCTGATCGATCAGGCGCTCCAGCTTTTCGGGATGCCGCAGTCGGTCTTCGCCCAGATCATGATTCACCGGCTGGGGTGCACGGTCGACGATGCGTTTCGCGTGCTGATGACATACGGCAATGGTCTCAACATTGTCCTTGAGACAGACGTCCTCAACGGCGTGAGCGCGCCGCGTTTCACACTGCGCGGCACGAACGGCGCGTTCGAGAAGCAAGGGGTCGACCCGCAGGAGGCGCTGCTGCGCGCAGGGATTTATCCGAACGACCCGGCGTGGAGCATCGCGCCGGAGACCGGCCGCATCGTGCTGGGCGGTGAACACGGGCTGGCCATCGAAGGTCAATTGGAGATCGCGCCCGGAGACTATCGCGGCTTCTACGCCGGCGTGGGGCGGGCGATCGCTGGGGATGCGCCCGCGCCGGTGACGCTGGACGAGCTTGGCCGGCAGGTGCAGGTGATGGAGGCCGCACGACAATCGTCGTTGAGTGGTATGCCGGTAGAGGTGGCTCGCACATGACCGCTGTCGCATCCCGCTATGCAGTCGTGCCCGATCAGAATCGGCTGGAGATCGCGGCCGAAACCTTTGACTTGAACGACCTACCCCCTACGGCGTGCGCGATCGCGGCCGACGCAACAGTAGTCAGCCCGGGCACCGAGCTGGCGATCTATACGGCGACTGCGCCGGGAGTGTGTACGCCCGGAAGCTGGAACGCGTACCCGTTCCGGCCCGGCTATGGCCTGGTCGGACGTGTTGAGCGGGCCGGGTCGTCGGTGCATCGTGTCCGGGAAGGCGACCGCGTCTTCTGTTTTGGCAAGCACGCGTCGCATCAGTTCTATGATGATATGGCCTCGGGCAAGCCGGTCACGGCGATCTACCCGGTCCCCGATGACATCTCCGCCCAACAACTGGTCATGCTGCGCATGGCGCTGGTCGCCATCCACGGCCCGCAGCTCACGCAGTGCCGCCCGGGCGATACGGTCGCCGTGTTCGGGCTTGGCGTCGTGGGCAACCTTGCCGCGCAGTTGTACCGCCATGCCGGACTCCGCGTCATCGGTCTCGATCCGGTCCGCATGCGCTGCGACCGGGCGCTGCAGGTTGGCGTCGAGCACGTCATCGATGTCCCGCCAGAGGAGCAGCTCGCGGCTTTGCGCGAACTGACACATGGACGCGGTGCAGAAGTTACGGTCGAGGCGGTCGGGCACAGCGCGGTGGCCGAGACATGCGTCGCGGCGTGCGCCGACACGGGACAGGTGATCCTGCTTGGATCTCCCCGCGTGCCGTATTCGGGCGACCTGAACCGGACCTTCCGCGATATTCACATGCGCTGGCTTACGGTCCGCGGCGCGCTGGAGTGGCGCCTGCCTCCGTATGCGGGTCTCGGCATTCCGGTGTCCGTCGAGTCGAACCTCGCCTACTTGATCCAACTCCTGCGCGACGGGCGGGTCGACGTAAACGCTGTCACGACACATGTGATCGCGCCGGAAGCCTTGCCAGCGGCGTATGACGGCCTGCTCAATCGCAAAACGGACTATCTCGGCGTGGTCGTTGATTGGCACGCCGAGCACACTAACCGAGGTTAACCCCGATAAGCGTTTCACAAACGACTGTCTACGCCCTGAGCGACGTGCAGGCGCGCGCGCTTACACGGTTCCTGACCGCCCTGATCGATCAGGGGCGCGCCCGCGTGCTGGTTCCCGCGTACCGTCCATCGACGGGCCATTGGTTTGGCGGCGGCAACCTGATCCAGCTCGCCGACGGTACGCTGCTGCTGAGCGGACGCTACCGCAACTACGGCGATTCGCGAACCGGGCTGGGCGCGGGTGAACGCGGGCTGGAGTGCGCCGTGTTCGCCTCGGAAGATCGCGGCCGGACCTTCCGCAAGATTGTCAGCTTCAGCAAGGCCGATCTCAGCCAATCCGGAGCAGAGGTGGTGTCGATCGAGGGGACATCGCTTCACGCCTTGCTGGACGGATCCATCGAGCTGTTCGTCTCGTCCGAGAAAGACATCCCGTATCCCGACGGTCTGGCCGAGTATCAGAAGCCCGGCACCGGCGTCTGGTCGATTGATCGAATCGCGGCGCCGTCAGTGAGCAGCCTTGACCCCGCACGCATGGAACCGGTGATTGCGAACCACGATCTGCCCGAATACCTGCACGTTAAGGATCCATCCGTCTTCAACATGCCGGATGGCGATACGGGGCTCATCTTCTGCTCGCATCCGTTCACGTGGGCGTCCAGCAATACCGGGCTTGCCATCCGGCGTTCGGGTGCCTCGCCCTTCGACATCGTTGACTGGGAGGCTGCGTCTCGCGGCCCGACTTGGGACATCGCCGCGACGCGCGTGACGGGGCGATTGGCGGTTCCGGCACTGGGCGCATTCGCCGACGGCCCGCCGCGCTTCGTCTACTTCTATGACGGCGCAGAGTGCCTGCGCAAACTGGACGAGAACCCGAATGCCCGGCGCAGACCGCGCGGGTACTCCTGTGAAGAACTGGGCGGTGCGTTCGTCGGCGGCCCGCTACCGACCCGCGACATGCAGCGCCTTTCGCGGTTGGCTCCGCTGTTCGTTTCGCCGTACGGGACCGGTTCGAGCCGATATGTGTCGACATTGACACTTGAGGAGGGCATTCTCGCCATCTGGCAGCAGTCCCAGCCGGACGAGTCGCAGCCGCTGGTCGGGCATGTCTTGCCGATGAACGAGGTTGAACGGCTGTTGCGGCCCGGTTGAGCCTCGCGGCTGCAAAGTTATCACCACTCTTTTGGATCGCCCTTGGCGACGGAGACACCATGTTGTTCGCACAGCAGATCGTTGACGAACCGGACCTGCGGATCAGCGTTCCGGTGCCGGTACTTAACAAGACCTCGATCGAGCCCGATGTTTGTCTGACCGAGGGAGGGGGGTGGCTGATCTGGACCGAGCAAAGTCTGGACGGCGACCGGGTCTGCGCGCGAACGTTCTCCGATAGCGGCTTTGGCGATATAGTCGCGTGGAGTGCGCATCAGGGGATCGAGTGTCAACCCGCGATTGCGGCCTTGATGGACGGTACGATCGTAGGCGTGCACGCTGCCCGCCGATCCGGCGAATACCGCTTGATCGCACGCGAGCTTGTGGGCCAATCCTTAGGCGCGGAGACCGTCATCTGGCGCAGCGACGAGGGGCTTTTCCATCCACGACTGCTCGCCGTCGAAAACCGGGTATGGCTCGTGTTCGAAGCCGTGGACGCGTCGGCCACCCGGCTAATGGTGGCCAGCCGAGTCGGCGGTGCATGGACGGTGCCCGTGTCGATTGCCGCGGCGTCGGACTGGGCATGCCGACCCGCCCTTGCCGTGACGCCGGGCGGAGTGGTGTGGTGTGCGTATGATGCGTATCAAGATGGTCACTACGATGTATACATCCAGCGGATCGACGAGCCCGGCGCGCCGGTCAAGGTGAGCTCGGGTGGCTACCAAGCGCTCCAGCCCGCGCTCACGGCAGACCTACAAGGTCGGCTGTGGATCGCCTATGCCACCAACGTCAACACCGCGCGGCGCGATCCATGGTGGTTGACCAAGTGGTGCGCCGTGCGCTGCTACGACGGCGAGCAGCTTTATGATCTCCCCGAACAGCCGGAACGCGACGTGTATCACGACGACTCGTTTCAGGGTTGGGAGTTTCCCGCCGTCTCGCTGTCGCCGACTGGCAAGGTCGTGCTGTATGGACAGGCCGCGCACACCTTGCGCTTGGCTACGTGCGGGGCTGACGGGTGGTCGCCGCTGTATACGACCGACCAGAAACACTGGGGCAGTTGGAAGCCGCGCGCCCGAATCGTAGGCAGCAATCCGCAGTACGTTGTGTCGATGGGCCTGTACGGCGCGCAGATCCAGCGGATCGCGTTTGACGGGAACGAGGGCGCGCCGCCGCTGTTGCGTCCGCACGAACCCGTTCCCGCCCGGGCCGTCACGACCGCACCGAAACCGCGTCCGACGATTCAGACGCAGACTGGCGATACGCTTTCAATCTACTTTGGCGACTTGCACGCGCATTCGGCGTATGGTGACGCGACCAACGACGTCGATGAAATCTACCACCGTTACCGCGATGCGTACGGGTACGACTTTGCGACGCTTACCGAGCACGACTATCTGGACGGGATCATCCTGTCACCCTCGGAGCTGGCGACCTTCTGGAACATCGCCGCTCGCGTGAGCGAGGACGGGCGATTCATCGCCATGTACGGCTACGAATGGACATCGCCCGCGATTGCCGAGCACGCGGCGGAAGGGATTCGGGTAGGCGAAGGGCATCGGCACGTCGTTTGTCGGACTCAGGATGTTCGGCTGGCAAGCTATGCCGATCCGGGCCTGCGCAGCGGCGCGCGCTTGTTGGAGCGGCTGTGGGGCGAACAGGCGCTCGTTATCCCGCATCATACATCGTGGGCGGGCACCGACTGGAACGCTCACGACCCCAACCTTCAGCGCGTTGCGGAGATCTGCTCGACGCACGGCCGGTTCGAGTACGGCGGCAACCTTCCCATCGGCTACCGGCGCGACCACATTCACCCGGACAAATTCGTGCTCGATGCGCTGGCGATGGGTCACCGGCTTGGCTTTGTCGGCGGCAGCGACAGTCACGGCCTGCGTTGGCACGCGACCGAGCCCGAGGGACGGGACAGCTACGTACCCGCGGGCACACGGGTAGGGTGGAAAGAGGACGCATATCGCACCGGCATGACGGCGGTTCTTGCGTCCGATCTGACGCGGGACGCGATCTTCGACGCGATTTGGCAGCGGCGTTGCTACGCCACCAGCGGGGTTCCCATCGTACTCAACTTCCGCGTAAACGATCACCTGATGGGCAGTGAGTTGGCCACATCCACGCCGCCCCGATTGACCGTCGCGGTCAAAGGAACGGCGGGATTGCAGGCAGTCGATATCATCCGGTCGGGTCATCCATTCGGTGGCATGCAATTCGTGCCGGGCGCCGACATTTCGTCTGTCGAGTTTGAGCTTTTCGACCGGATCATCATCCCCGGCGAACACCATTACTACTACGCACGGGTGACCCAGAGCGACGGCAATATGGCGTGGAGCAGCCCGATCTGGGTGGATTACGTGACGCATCGATAGGCCGGTACGACGGCTTCAGAGGCGACTTCGGCAACCCGCACCACCTGACGTATGTTGCGCACGATTGGATGACGGTCGGCGTCCCGCGCCGCGAGATGCGCCAACCGGCGGTCAGGCTGTTATCGGAACCGCTCGGCGGCGACGTTGATGACAATACGCGGTATTCCTCGCTCAAAGTGCGCTTGAGTCTGTCCTCCGGGGCTTGGCTCCATTTGTACGCGTCTGCTATATCGCGTACTATCCCGTAATCAGTCTTTCACCCTCGACAGCGTGCAACCCCATGGCGACCGAACTGTTCATTTTCATCAGCTCCAAAATGCGCGAGCTCGCGCCAGAGCGCAAAGCCCTTCAAGACTTGCTGCCCGAGTTGGATCGCGACACTTTTCGGCTGCGTACTTGGGCCTTCGAGCAGAATGCTCCGGCCAGCAACAAGTCGATCCGAGACGTCTATCTGGAGGCGCTGCAGAACTCGGCACTGTATGTCGGCCTGTTCTGGAACGAGTACGGCGAGTGGACGATTGACGAGTTCGAGCAGGCGACGGCCTTGGGTATCGAACGCCACCTGTACGTCAAGAATATGAATCCGGATGAACGTGATCCGCGCCTCCAAGCCTTTCTCGACCGGCACAGCGATGTCCGCTTCGGCATCACGCCCCGCTGGTTTACCGACGTCGAGGACTTGAAACAGCAGTTTACGCGTTCAGTAGACCAATGGCTGATCGATCGACAGATCGCATACCACAGCGCGACTAACGCGGTCCTCGCCCAAAGCCCCGACGACGTGCCCGAACAGCCCAGAAAGTTGATCGGCCGCGACGATCTTGTTGCCGAAGTTGCCGGACTGCTCGACGAGAAGAGTCATGTGCTGTTGCGCGGATTCGGTGGCATGGGCAAGTCGGCGCTGGCAGCCACCGTAGCCGCTCAGCATGTCGCCGATGGCAAGGGCCCGGTCCTCTGGCTTAAGGCCGGTTCTGTCGACGCTGACATGCTCTTTGAAGCCATAGGCCGTGCTTTCGGGGTTCAGCAAGCCATCGCCAGCGCAAGCGGCGACGAACGCCTTCAAGTGGTCCGCCGTGTTCTGGCCGATGCGAAGGTGCTGCTGGTACTGGACGATATCTGGAACGGGGCGGCCCTCGCACGGATGGTCAAGGCCATGCCCCGCAGCACGCCGCTGCTGGTGACTTCCCGCCACCGCTTTCCGCTGGATGAGATTGTCGAAGTCGGCGAGTTGAAGCCCGAACAGGCGCTTGAGCTGCTGGGCCTCCACGTCCGCGGGCGCGATTTCAGCGCCGACCCCGACGCCGTCCGCCTGTGCGACGTGCTCGGTCATCACAGTTTTGCGCTGGAGATCGCAAGCAAATCGCTCAAGGTCTACCAACTTTCTCCGACCGAACTCCTGCGCCGCATCGAAGCGGCGCCGCATGACCTTAGCATGCCAGCCAACTTCGGCGAACTTGGGCGTACGGGCATCAAATCCCTTCTCGATGCCAGCGTGGACGCCCTGTCCAAGCCCTTGTTCGACGTGTTTGTCGGCTTGGGCGGGTTGTTCGAACCGAGCTCTACGCCCGAGCTCCTAGGGCGGGTAATGAATCTCGACCCGAATGCTGTCAGCGATACACTCGGCCAGCTTGACCTGCGCGGTCTGGTCAGTAAACGAACTCTGAATCGTGTGACCTACTTCCGCGTCCATGATCTTGCCTATAGCTACGCCAGAAACCTGTTCCTGAACCGCGGATCCGGCGCGCTGGCCGTTATCGAGGCGTGCCGCGACTACGCCGTGACCTACAAAGACGATCTCGACGCGCTCGATGTCGAACAAAGCAACATCCTAGAGGCGGCTGAGGCGGCCAGCGACACCCAGCGCGACGATCTCTTTATCGATGTCATGCGGACGCTGACCGTAGACGGGCCGTACTTCGCCGCGCGCGGATACACAGCACTCGCTTTGAAGCTCATCCACAGTGCTGTCGGCGCGGCCAAGGCTAGAGCCGACCTCGAGACCGCCCACTATCTATTGAGCAAGCTGGGCAATGCCTACGCCGACTTTGTCGGCGACAGTCAGCGTGCGCTGGAAGCCTACACCGCGGCGCTGGGACTCGCACAGCAATTGGGCGACCGCCGGCGTGAGGCGATCCTGTTGGCCGTCGTCGGCAAAGTACGCTTCAGTCAACATGACGCCGATGCCGACAGCTACTATGAACACGCTGAGACCATTGCCCGTGAAATCGCCGATGACTTTGCCCTCGGCTTCGTGCTGCACCATCGCGGCTACCAGTTCATCAACCAACCCATCCCCGATTACGAGCGTGGCCGCGACCTCTCTGACGAGGCCGCCCGCATCGCCGCCGGACTCGGCTTGTCCGATATTCAGTTCTGGTCGCTCCTTAATCGCGGCTCATGTGAGCATGAGCTCGGTCAGCTGGAGCGGGCATTGGCGACCCATCACGAGGCCTTACAGCTCGCGGTCGAACAAGGCAATCACTATTGGGAGGCCGGTGTACTGCGTTCGATCGGCGAAGATTATCACCGCTTGAATGACCGCAGTCGGGCGCAGGACGCGTTTGACCGGGCGCTCGAGCTTTGGCAGGGGGTCAAGGCGAAAGCCCAGGCCGATGATCTGCTACAATTCATGTCCGACAACGGCTATCGTGGCAATTGAGCAAGCAGCAGCCTCTAGCCAGTCAGGAGACGCGCTTATGTTGGCCCCGTCAAAGAGAACCCTCTTCTGCCTGATGTGTACGCTCTGCGCCTGCTTCTTCAGTCTGACTGTGGCTGGCGCGCAGGGCCGCAGCACCTCCGCCGGCAACTGCACCCTGACGCCTGATCAAGTACTCGGGCAGGCCTTCAGCGGGACCGCTGGCGCTGAGGGCGAAACTAGTGAAGCAGGCTTTACGCCTGAGGGTGAGGACATAGTCGCCGAAGGTTTGGATGCCAGCCCGGAGTGGATCATCGAGACTCTGCAATATGCCGAACCCGGGGCCGAACAGGTCGCGATCTTGGTGATCGACGATTTTTCCTCCGACGGCACTGGCGATCTCCCGGCCTCGCACGGCTGGCTCGTTTGGGAGGTCTTCCAGCAGCTTGTCGGTCAGCTCGTGCCGGACTCTGCCGGACTCATCACGCTCCAACAGGTCAACATCGCCGACGAGGCGGGTTATCGCTCCGACTTGATCCTACCGGAACTCCGGACCGCGATCGATGACCTCAGCGCCCGAGGAATCGGCCGCTTTGTCCTCAACATGAGCTTTATCTTCATCCCCTGTGCGGATCGGGAAATGGGTTTCGACTTTGCCGACTTTGCCGATGCGCGTCAGGGCAATACCCGGCTCTCCCTCGTTGAACACGTCGGCGGCGATCCCGATTATGTTCGCTCTATCCTCAAAGATGCGCGCGTCGGCTACATCGACGAAACCGGTCTGACGAGCCTCGAACAAGAGTCGCCTCGGGGCAGCCAATCGCTTCAGTCACGGTCCAACCGGCCGGAGGGCAGCGAGATCCCGCCGACTCCGGCGCGTGACGTCCCGGCTTTCCGCAGTCGCGACTTGTCCGTACTGCGGCTGTTCAACAACACCGCGCTTCAAGCCGACCCACTCCGCGACTACTTGCGCGACTTTCGAGACGTGATCGTTGTGCCGGTCGCGTCGTCGGGCAACTTCAAGCAGCGCCAGCCGTTCTATCCGGCGCGTTGGCCGGAAGTGGTTAGCGTCAGCGCCAACGAAGGAGAGGACTTGCGCTTCTGGTTGCACAGCAACAACGGCGACATCAGCGTTCCCGGCGCGTGGTTTCACTTCGAGGATGGACAGTACCGGGCGGGTACGTCGTTCGCCGCGCCAGTGGTGAGCCTGCTCATCGCTTTGGACCTAACCCAGACCGAACCCGCCTGCCGGAGCCGGGGGAATACGCCGGTACTTGCGCGCGGGTCGTTCGACAATGCGCTGCTTGCCGACGCCGTGAGACAGTACTGCCGCGGGTGACGCTAGCGCCCCGGCGCGCGCCCGGCTTCAACCGGCACCGTTGTCAAGCTCCTGCCGAATGCTGTCCAGCGCGCGGCGTAAGGGGGTAATGCTCGATGTGAGGAAGGTGTTTACGCCGTGCTGCCTCCAGAACGCCACGTCGTCGGCACTGAATGCACTGGTCGACACGTGCACTCGACTCCCTAAGCTTCCGATCGCCTCCACAATGGCGTCGCGTACTGCGCTGGAAGCTTCCTGCCCGAACAGACCCAGCGATTGAGACAGATCGCCCGGGCCGAAGAACACCATATCGACGCCGTCAATGGCGGCGATTGCCGCCGCATTGTCAAGCGCGCGCCGAGTCTCGAGTTGGAGGATCAGCAGTGATTCGTCGTTCGCCTTGCTGGCGAAGCTGGCGAGTGATTCCCGGCCATAGTCGGCGGCGCGCGTAACGGACGAAAAACCGCGCTCGCCAATGGGCGCATACTTGGCTTGCCGTACTAGTTCGCGTGCCTGTTCTGGCGTATCGACCATCGCAACTTGAACTCCACCGGCCCCGAACTCGAGGGCATTGAGTAGGTCTGCGCGGTTGTGGTCCGCCACACGGACAATCGGTGTGATCCCAACCGCATCGGCGGCCAGAATTAGCACCGGGAGGTTCATGCGCGCAAACCCGTGCTCCATATCCAGCATGACATAATCGAATCCGGCCTGCCCGATCATTTCGACCAGCCACGGGGAATCAATCTGGAGATTAATCCCAAATGCGGGTTGACCGGCAAGCAGTCTTTGGCGAACCCGGTTTTCGCGCATCACGACCCCTCCAATAGCGAGTCCACCGGAAGCCGACGGAGTTTCAGCGACCGCGGACCGAACGGATCGTCAGCGCGGGACTCGTAGTAAGTGATCCACGCCTCGCCGCCGACAAACGTACAGCTGGGATAGGCCCACGTGAACTCAGGATCATCTTCGAGTGTGTGCCGCTGGAGATGAGGCCACGATGCTCCGTGATCGTCGCTTACCGCGTAGGCAAGCGGACATCTCGTCCCAGCCATCGCTTGGTGGACGTTGTAATTCCAGTTCCATATCAGCAGCAGTCGATCACTCCCGGGAATCCGGCGGATCACGGCAGGTGCGACGGGGGACACGACTTCCAGCGAACGCAACTCGGTCCACGTCGCACCGCTGTCGTGCGACTCGGCGCGAAACAATGTGCCCATGGCCGTCCGCAGCACCAGCAGCACCGATCCGTCTGCCCGTTCGACCAGATCGCCTTCCCAAGCCCCCGACTCACCCGAGCTGGACACGGGTGGTAGCTCGATGGAATCGCTGAAGGACCAGGTCTGTCCGTGGTCGTCGGAACGCGCGACGCGGGTGAATAGATGATGCGAATGCCAATCATCGGTGACGTGGAGCGCGGTTAGCAGGCGTCCGCTGGACAATACCGTGAGACGGTCGTTGCATCCTGTTTGATAGCCCTCCGATGTCAACGCAACCGGCTCAGACCATGTATGGCCCTCGTCGGACGAGGTCCGATACAGGCGGCACGCGGAAATTGTGGACTCGCGAAAGTTGTACAGGAGTCCGAGGTTCCCATTACTGAGGCGAGCCAGGCCGGGATTCATGACGTTGAGGCCAGCGGTGTTCGTTATCAACGTGCGCGGTGGTGACCACGTATGACCGCCGTCGTGTGTTTCAATTGCAGCGATGTCCGAGGAAGCGTTGTCGCTGTTGAGGGCAGTGCCGGGCAGGCCGGTGACCGGGTCGTACGCACGCGAACCGTTGGAACCACGGTTAAGGTGTTTGAAGCGCGACCACACCACGAGCATTCCCCCGTCTGCAAGGAGCACCGCGCTGGCTTCGTCATTACGCGGATACTCCGGCGTTGAGGGCACGAGAATCACACTAGATCTCCTTCATACGTGGATCAAGCGCGTCGCGCAATCCATCGCCAACAAAGTTGATACACAATACCGTGACAGCGGTCATGATCCCCGGCGGAATCCAGAACCAGGGCATCTCAGCCAATACGCTGAGGGCACGCGCCTCGTTGAGCATCGTTCCCCAGCTTGGTTCCGGCGGCCGGATGCCGACGCCAAGGAAGCTCAGCGACGCTTCGGCGAGGATGGCGGACGCCATTCCAAAGCTTGCAGAGACGATCACCGGCGCGAGGATGTTCGGCAGCAAGTGCCGCGTCATGATGCGCGCGCCTGATGCTCCCAGCGCGCGTGCGGCTGTGACGTACTCGAACTGCTTGGCCACCAATACCTGTCCGCGTACGAGACGCGTTACGCCGGGCCAGCGGCTGATCGCGATAGCGATGATGATGTTCGTGAGGCTTGGCTCCGTAATGGTGACGAGCATGAGGACCACCAGCAGCGTGGGCACGGACATCAGCGTGTCGCAGACCCGCATAACGACGGCGTCGATCCAACCCCCATAGAAACCCGATACAAGCCCGAAGATCACCCCGAGAATTCCGTAAACGGCAACGGTACCGATGCCAACAGTCAACGAGATTCGCGCGCCGTAGATAACACGCGTAAAGATATCGCGTCCGGCAATGTCGGTGCCCAGAATGTGCGCTTCGCTAGGCGCCTGACGTACTGCGCGGAGGTCCGTGCGATATGGGGTCTGATCGCTGAACAGCGGCGCGGCTACGGCGACGATTACGATCGCCGCGAACACGACGAGGCCGAACGCTGCCATTCGGTTTCGAACGAACTTGCGGAGCGCACGATTGCGCGGCAGGTCGCGATCGCCGCTGGCTAGCGAACGGGGGAGCGCTGGGCCCGTGCTACTGGTAGCGGATGCGCGGGTCGATGATTGCATACGTGACGTCCACAACGAAATTGACGAGCAGTACCACTATTCCTATGACGAGAACCGTTCCCATGACGACGGGATAGTCGCGGCCCGTTATGGCGTTGATCATCATGGTGCCCATGCCTGACCATCCGAAGACCATTTCGGTGACGATCGCACCCGTGATCACAATCGGGAGCGACAAGCCGATAACGGTGACCACCGGAATCAACGCATTGGGCACGATATGGCGAAGTGTCACGCGCCGTGGCCGTAGGCCCTTGGCGCGGGCAGTTGTGACGAAGTCCTCTGCGCGGACCTCGAGCACGGCCGAACGGGTTTGGCGTGCAAACAGCCCGATGAACTGGACACTCAGCGCGGTGACGGGGAGGATCAAATGCTTCAGCCGGTCGCCAAAGCTATCGACGCCCGGAGTAAGCATGCCCGCCGAAGGTAGTACCTTCAGCTCGACCGCAAAGATGTAGATTAGAATCATGCCGAGGTAGAAATTGGGAAACGACCAGGCACCGTAGCTGATGACCGATACCACATAGTCGAATGGCGTATACGGTCGCATTCCACTCACAATGCCAGCGCTGACGCCGATGACGACGGCGACGAGGATCGCCAGCCCGCCGAGTTGTACGGTTGCCCACAGGCGTTCGCCGATCATGCTCAGAACGGGGCGCTTATGGACAAACGAGAACCCGAGATTCCCGCGCGCCAATTCCCCGACCCAGCGCACGTACTGGATGACGATCGGTTGGTCGAGGCCTAAGGTGGCGCGCTGCCTCGCCAGAACTTCGGCGCTGTTTTCGGTCAATGTCGCCGGATCGATCATGGCATCTACGTAATCCCCCGGCGCCGCCTGAATGAATCCGAACGTGACGACCGTCAGCAGCAGGAGCGTAGGGATTGATTGTAGAATCCGACGTGTGAAGTACTGTCGCATTACTGTCTCGCAGTCAACCTCAAGGGACGGGGTTTCCCGCACTCGTCGTACGGCAGCAGATAGAGGCCCTGCGAGCTGGCCTCATCTAGAAGCCAGCTCGCAAGGTAAGATGTACCCTGATTCACGTGCAGTCGGCTCGCAGGCTAACAGCACGCTCCGGGATGCTTATTCCGTCACCGTCCAGTCGTAAATGTTCCACGTCGAGGCAGCGCGGTTGGCAGTCGGCGTCAGCCCCTGAACGCGCTGCTGTACGGCGAAGATCGTATACGGCACGGCAATGTTCACGGTCGGCATCTCTTCGTAGAATATCGTCTGGATCGCCTGATAGGCAGCCTGCCGCGTGGCGAAATCTGCCGTCGTCCTTCCGATCACGTACTGGTCCGCCATCTTGTCGTCGCAGTAGAACCAACCGGACTGCGGCTTGCCGCCCGTGGGACATTCCCAAACCGTGAAGCTGCCGGGATCGGGCAGCATGTTCGCGCCCTGATTGAAGAAGATGTCCCAATCCTGATTGGTGATGAGCTTCTCGCGGAACGCGGTCTGCTCCTGCGGGTCGATGATCGTCCGAATACCCACTTCAGCGAGCTGCTGCTGCACAATCGGCAGCAGGGAATCGGACAAGCGGTAAGCCGTCGGGAACAGGACGCTCAACTCTCGATTACTGTCCCATCCCGCATCAGCCAACAGCTGACGGGCCATGTCCGGGTCGTACGGATACGGCGTCTGACCTTCGGGGATGGCCCAATCGTTCAGGAAGCAGCACTCCTGAACCCGTCCCTGACCGAGGAAGATCGCATCCAAGATCGCTTCGCGGTCAAGAGCGTAGGCCATCGCGAGACGTACCCGCGGATCGGTGATGCGGAACGTGTTGATCGAAAGCTGGTAGGCTGCCGCTGACGGCGTGGTCAGGATCTGCGCATCGGTCTCGCGCGAGAGGCGATCGGCATCGGTCGGCGTCAGGCCGAGCATGACGTCCAGCTCACCGGACTCGATCTGCGCGATGCCGACATCCTGAGTCAGCCAGTTCATGAAGAACACGCGGTCGATCTCGGGCGCGCCGAGGTGATAATCGGCAAACGCCCCTAGCTCGACAAACTGACCCTCGATCTGCTGCACGAACTGGAACGGACCGCAGCCTAGCGGCGCCGCACCGTAGATCGGCTGGGTCTTCCAGTCGGCATACGGGATATCGGCGAGGATGTGCTTGGGCAGGATGTACCCGTTCGGGCTTTGGCTGGAAGTGATTAGCCACAGCGGGTTGGGTCCAGTGAGCGTGAACGTGATGGTGTGGTCATCAACAATCTCGATTCCGGCATACTTGGTCGTATCGGCGTATGATGGTGCTTCCGCTGCAGACGCGACGACATCTGCGCCGCCCACAATCGAAGTCATGACCAACGGCCGGATGCGCGATCCGGTAATGGCCTCGGGAGTCGCGTAAGCCACCCAAGTAAACTCGACATCCGCGGCGGTCACGGGCGTTCCGTCGTGCCACTTGGCGTCCGGGTTCAGCGCAAACGTGTATGTTGTCTCGTCCTCGCTGAGCGTAAAGCTAGCGGCTAGGTCGGGCTGGATCGAATAGTTCTCATCGAGATTGACCAATGAGCAGTGCAAGGCGTTGAACAGTGCTTCGTTGGTGCCGGTGATGGCGCCGTGGGCGATAAACGTCGGGTCAGGCCGGTCGTTCGCAAAAACGCGAATGCTGGTGCCTTCTTGGGCGACGGTTCCGAGGGAAATGGTGAACAAACTGACGATCAGCAAGACGAACAACAATGAACGGGCGGATACGGGCTTCATGTCTGACTCCTTTGAGGATCTTTTGGAGGAATGATGTTCGGAGCGGGGTTATTTCATTCTGGACCTCCTTGCTGCCGTCTTACCAGTGACTCGATGGTCGCACGTGCCGCATCAGAAAGGGGCACAACCCGGGCGAAGGTATGTGGCTGCGTCGGGCCAACAAGTGAAACGGCGTACTTCAAGCACGCAAGCCAGTGACCGTATGTATGAAGCGTTCCCAAGGCGTCGGCATCCGACTGGAGTGCGAGCAAGCGTTCGCGGTCGCCTGCCTGCGCCGCGTCGAACATCTCGGCGAACAGGCGCGGAGCGACGTTGCTCAATCCGGGTACAAGCCCGTCCGCACCCGCAAGCAGCGATTGCGCCGCGTAGCGTTCCGCGCCTTGAAGTACAACGAAGTCCGGCCCGCGTAGGGCGAGAAGCTGTTCGAACTGCGGCCAATCCCCGTGACTGTCCTTTATGCCGACGATATTCTCCAGATCGATGACATCGGCCACGATCGATGGCGTCATGTTGTGGTGCGTCTTGCTGGGGATGTTGTAGAGCACGACCGGCAGTGGGGAACGCTCCGCGGCTTCGCGGACGTGTGCACGCAGACCAGCGTCGTCGGTCTCGACGTAGTAGGGGGTCGTGATCACCACTGCGTCGGCCCCGCATTCGGCGGCCAGTTCGATCGCCTCGATCGTGCGAACCGTGGAAGGCTCCAAAGCACCTGCGATCACAGGAATCTGCCCATCCACAGCCTCAACGGTGCGCCGGATCAGAGTTTTGGCAAGCGAACTTGTGAGCAGTGGACCTTCGCCGCTGCTGCCAAGCACAAACAGACCGTGGACGCCGCCGTCAATGAGCCGGTGAACATGACTCTCAAGGCCGGCCACGTCGATTTCTCCTGCGGGAGTCAGCGGCGAGATCACAGGCGGGATGATACCCGTGAACTTGCCAGTCATTCTGTGCTCCGTCTCTGGGAAGCCCGCTGGATACGACGTGCAAGTCCGGCATAGTGCTCTGCAAGCGCGACTCGTGCACGCTCGGCATCGTTGTCCACGATGGCGTCGACGATCGCTTGATGCGCGCCGTGAGTCCAGATGGGTTCGTCGTCTGCGATATCCGCGTACTGCGAGGCCTTGTTGAACCCCTGCCAGAAGATGTCGAGCAGGCGAACCAGCACACTGTTGCCGACGTGCTCGAAGAGCAAACGGTGGAACGCTCGATCCTCTTTGACGAACGGCAGGCCTTTCGCCGCACGCTCACCCATCGCGTCGACCGTTTCGGCGATCGCTTCGATCCGCTCAGGCGTCATTGCGATCATGGCTGTTTCGATCATACCGACTTCGAGAACCCGCCGGACCTGCAGCAGCTCGGAGAGCTCGGTCAGATTTGAGAGCAGGCTGTATTGCAAGTTGTCGAGGATCGGATCGAACGAGAAGCTCGAGACAAACAGGCCGCTTCCGCGCTTGGTCTCAATGACGCCGAGCGACTCGAGCGAGCGCACCGCTTCGCGCACCGAATTCCGGCTTACGCCGAGTTGCCGTGCGAGGTCGCCCTCAGCGGGAAGCGCGTCGCCGGGCTGCAGCCGATTCTGCAGGATGTACTCACGGATCGCATCCTGTACTTCGCGGTAGAGCAGGGGCGGGCGCTTAAGTGGGATGATTGGTTTCGCGCACAAGGGGTCTCTCCAAGAGCGGGGCCCGGTCGCCAGTTTTTGACAGGACGCTAGCCACTAAGGTATGCTGATGTTATCCACTTGTAGGATATGTGTCAAATAAACATCATGACGACTCTTTCTTCTCCAGTACGATTTGCCATCGTCTCTCCCTCCCGTTGGGGACGAACGCTGCTGAACGCGGCAGCGGCCTCGCCCATCCTGAAGTTCGCCGGCGTCACGAGTCGCGATTTCGCGAACGCGCACGCTATTGTCGAACAGTACGGCGGTTGCGTGTACGCCAGTTATGATGACATTCTGGGCGATCCGTCGACTGAGGCGGTCCTCCTGCCCACGCCCAACTTCTTGCACTATGACCAGACGATGGCGGCGCTGAGTGCCGGCAAACACGTGCTGGTCGAGAAGCCGATCGCAAATACGGTGGCACAAGCTCGGGAAATGCAGTCGGAAGCCACTCGGCGCGGGTTGGTCCTTGCGGTCGGCATGCAGGGACGACGTACCGGCGCCGCACACATGGTTAAGCAGATGATCGACGACGGGACGCTGGGTCGCGTGGCTCTGGCCGCGGCGATGCACGGCGCGCCTCTGCTCAACAACCGCGACCCGGACAGCTGGTACATGGATGCCGACAAAGCGCCGGGCGGGCCGCTCGATCAGCTCGCCGTTCACTATTTCGACCTGTTGGCCTACTTCTTTGGGCCCGTCCGGCGGGTTTTCGGCGCGTATACGCGCCGGGCAGCGCCTGCAACCGTGCCGGATGCCGCGTCGGCAATCCTCGAAATGGAGGATGGCACGCTCGTTACCTACAGCACACACCAGATTTCGGCTTACGTTAGTCAGCTCGTATTGTTCGGCACGAAAGGCGCCCTCCACTTCAAGCGATTTGGGCAGGAACTGCTGTGGGAAGAGGTCGTTCCACCGGCCCAGGCGAAGGTAGACGGACCCACGATCAGGCCGCTTGAAGTCACCGGTCCGCATCCCTTTACGACGGCGCTGACCGACGAACTGGAAGACTTCGCCCGATGCGTCCGTGAAGGTGGAACGCCGCTGGTTGGCGCTGCGGAAGGCATTGCAGCGCTTCGAGTCGCCCGCGCTGTCATGGAGTCGTGGGACACGGGTCGCGTCGTGGAGCTGGACTGATGCCGGTTTTCGCCGCTGACGAACTGAGGGATTTCACCACCCGACTGCTCATGGCAGCGGGTGCGCCTGAGGACATCGCGTCCGCGGTGGCGGCCTCGCTGGTCACAACGAACCTGCGCGGTCACGACTCTCACGGCGTGCAGCAGTTGATGAAGTACGTCGGCAAGATCCGCGATGGCTCGCTCGTCGCGTCCGCCCGTCCCACGATCGAGTCGACACGCGGCGCGCTTGCGCGTGTCGACGGAGGATGGGCATTTGGTCAGATCACGGCATCGTTTGGGGCCGACCTTGCCGCGGACCGTGCCGCCGAGTACGGCATGGCCGCCGTAGCCTTACGCCGGGTCAATCACATTGGCCGCGCGGGTGAGTACGCCGAACGCATCGCCGCACAGGGCCTGATCGGCATTGTGTTGGCTAGCGGCGCGTCCGCCGGCGGTTCGGTTGCGCCGTTCGGCAGCAGGCAGCGTATGTTCGGCACGAATCCGATGGCATGGGCAGTGCCAACGACCACGGGGCGTGCGCCGCTGGTGCTAGATTTCGCCACGTCCGGCATCGCCATTGGCAAGGTTCAGCTTGCGCGCGACAAAGGCGAACGTGTTCCGCCGGGCATGCTGATCACTCATGACGGAAGTCCGACCACCGATCCGAACGACTTCTACAACGATGGTGTGCTGCTGCCGTTTGGATTGCACAAGGGCGGCGGATTGGCGCTGATGCTGGAGATCATCCCGACGCTGTTGGCCGGGTTTACGCCCGCCTCATCGCCCAACTATCGGCCGGGCAATCCCACGCTGATTCTTGCGCTCGATGTTGCGTACTTCGTTGACCGTGACGAGTTCGACGACGAGGTTCGCACCTTGCTGGACAGGATTCGTGGGTCGACGCCGCTGGATGGTGTCGAGCGCGTGCTGCTGCCGGGCGAGCCGGAATCGATAGCAGCGCTTGAGCGTGCCGTGACTGGAATTCCAGTGCCTGACGCGACATGGGCTGAGTTGAGCGCGCTCGCCGTGTCGTTGGGTGTGACGGTATGAACACGCGTCAGCTTGGCCGTACAGGGCTCCAAGTGACCGTGCTCGGGTACGGTGCCGGTCAGCTTCGCGCGACCCCGCGAATCTGGAACGGGCGTCCAGTCTCCGACGAGCAGGCAGAGCGGATACTTAACGCCGTCTTGGACGCCGGCATCAACTTCATCGACACGGCCAGCATCTACGGGCGGAGCGAGGAGTTCATCGGGCGATTTATCGGCCACCGGCGCGACGAGTATCTAATCGCCACGAAATTCGGATGTCAGCTTAAGGACATGGGCAGTTGGGACGATACGCCCCGCAACTGGTCGCCCGACTTTCTGCGCGACTCGATTGACGAAAGCCTGCGCCGTCTGCGCACCGATCGTGTCGACCTGCTGCAGCTCCACACACCGACGTATGACGATTTCGTGCGTTACGATCTTGTCCGGCCCCTTGAAGACGCACGTGCTGCGGGCAAGGCGCGTTTCATAGGATTGTCCGTTACCGAGCCACAAATGACGGCGTTCGCACCTCACTTCGATGCGTTCGACACCGTACAGCTTCCGTACTCCGCCTACGAGATGCACTACGGCAGTTGGCTCACCAAGGCAGCGGCGCACGGACTCGGTACGATCATTCGCGGTGGCGCGGCGCAAGGCAAAGCAGAGCAGGGTGGTGCAGATGGTCTGTGGGAGCGCGCAGGCCTTGACGACCTGCTCGACGGCGAGACGCGAACCGCGTTTGTGCTGCGCTTCACGCTCAGTCACCCCGATGTGCATACGGCGATTGTTGCGACCATCGACCCGGATCATCTGCGCGACAACGTCGCCGCTGCCGAACGCGGCGTGCTGCCAGCAGATGTTCTCGCGGAGGCGAAACACCGGCTGAGTGCTGCACTTGCGCCTAAAGTGCCCCAAGAGTAACCCGTTGCGACCAAAATATGGGGAGACTTCACCACATGCTTTCAACACTTCGTACCCAAGTCGTCGTGGTCGGCTCCGGGGCAGCGGGCATAAACGCCGCGCTCTCAGCGGCCCGCAACGGCGCGGAAACACTGCTAATCGAGTATCACGGTTTTCTCGGCGGCATCTCGGCTACGCTGCCGTGGCTCGGGTTCCACGATCAGGATTATCGCCAGATCATCAAGGGGCTGCCGGGCGAAATCGTGCAGCGGCTGTGGGCACGCAATGCCGCATCTCCGTTCGAGCTTGACCCGAAGTGTTCATCTGCGATCAGTGTCGACAGTCACCACTACAAGATTCTCCTGATGGAGATGATGATCGAGTCGGGCGTGAAGCTGATGCTGCACACGCAGGTGGTCGACACGCTGCGCGAAGGAGACAGGATCACAGGTGTCGTGGTCGAGCACAAATCAGGGCGCCAGGCGATCCTTGCCGATGTTGTGATCGACTGCAGCGGCGATGGCGACGTGGCGGCGCGCGGCGGTGCGGAGTGGGAGAAGGGCCGCACCGGCGACGGCTTGGTTCAGGCTCCGACATTGGTGTTCAAGATCGGCGGGGTCAACCGGCAGGGTTTCGTCGATGGCTGCAAGGATCCCGAGCTCAAGTACCGCGAGTGGTTGGTTCCGTATCCCGACCTCTTTGAGAAAATGGTTGCGCGGCTTGACCGCATGAAGGTGATCATTTGCGGTGGGTTCGCGGGGCTTGTCGAGAAGGCGCGTCAAGCCGGCGACCACGATGTGCCGCAGTCGCGCGTTGTCGGCGTCAAGCTGCATCGCGATGACGAGTATCTGGTCGTGATGACGCGCGTGCTCGGGCTGGATCCGACCAGTGTCACCAGCATGACCGACGCGTATGTGCGGGTGTACGAGCAGATTCCGCAGCTCCTGCGCTTCTTCAAGAACTGGGTGCCGGGATTCGAGAACTCGGAGCTGCGCGAGATCGCGCCGATGCTCGGTGTGCGCGAGAGCCGCCGGATTATGGGTGACTACGTCCTGACGGGTGATGACCTTGTCGCAGGCCGGGAGTTCGAAGACGGCGTTGCGCTGGGTGGATACCACATCGACATTCATCGCCCTGCCGGCACATGGGTCGAAAGCCGCAACGTAAAAACCTACGACATCCCCATCCGCAGCTTGATTGCACGCGGCGTCGAAGGCTTGATGATGGCGGGCAAGTGCTTATCTGCCACGCATGAGGGTGTTGCCAGCACACGCGTCATCCCGATCTGCATGTCGCAAGGGCAGGCGGTCGGGACGGCAGCGGCGCTGGCGGTCAAGGCGGGCAAATCGCCGCGGGATATCAGCCCCAGTGTGCTGCGAAACACGTTGATCGATCAGGGCGCTGAACTGCGCCAGTCGTTGGGCGAACCGAATTGGGACGCAATCGCGATGATCGGCCAACTCCCGAAGGATGAACCCCCCACGACCGGCGATCGCGATGCCGCCAGTCAAGGTGTACACGCGTGGGTGAAGTAACGACAGTTCGCACGGACCTCGTCGTAATTGGCGAAACGATGGCGGGCGTGTGTGCTGCAGTGCGCGCCACCGCCGAAGGATTGCGCGTCGTCATCACGTGCACGGGAAGCGCGCTTGGGGGTTCGTTTCCGTCGTTGGGCGCGCTTGAGACGCACTTCCCCGGCGTTCGTGCGCCGTTGATCGAGGAATTCCGGAATCGCGTCAAGTCGTACTACCGCACCCGCTACGGCGAGGACAGCCCGCAGTACCAGACGTGCGTATCGCTCAATCCGCAGGATCCGTTCTTGACGTTTGAGCCGCATGTGGCGCGCGAGATCATCGAAGGATTGGTGTCCGAGCAGTCGAACATCACCGTGCTGCGGGGCGTTCATCCGGTTTCGGTCGAGCGGGCCGGACGCACCCTCAATGCCGTGACAGTTGCGGCGTTCTCAGATGGAACACGTACGCGCCTCGAAGCGCGGGTGTTTGTCGACGCCAGCGACGAAGGCGACTTTGCGGCGCTGGCCGGCGTGCCGTACCGTGTCGGGCGTGAGTCGCGCACGGAGTACGGCGAGACACATGCGGGCCGCATCTTCACGCAGTGGCTGCACGGCAAATTCCCGATTGATGCGGCGGAAGGTCGACTGAGGTTGTATCCCAAGTGGACGACGATGGGCTTGTTCAGCGGCAGCACGGGTGAGGGCGATCACCGCATCCAGGCGTACAGCTACCGCGTGTGCCTGACTGACGACCCGGCCAATCGCCTACCGATCGAACGTCCCCCGGCGTATGACCGCGCAGCGTATCTCGCCATCGCGCAGTCTCCCGATCAGTATGCTGGCGTCCCGTACGCGCTGCATAACCGCTTCTTGACGGACTCGCCGCACGACATGGTCGCGCGGGACCACATCATTCATGGTCATCCGCTGCCGAATCGCAAGCGCAGTTGGAATGCGGCGACCTTTCCCGGCGCCAATTACGCCTATCCCGAAGCGGACTGGGAGACCCGGCGCGCCATCGCACGGCAGCACCGCGATCATGCGCTGGGCATCCTGTATTTCATGCAGAACGATCCGGATATGCCGGAAGACCTGCGGGCGTCTGCGCGTCAGTGGGGGCTCGCCGCCGACGAGTTTACGGAAAGCGCTGGATTTCCGGACTACATCTATGCGCGTGAGGGCCGGCGGATTGTCGGGCGATACACGTTCACGGAATACGACGCCTCGCTGGCGCCCGGGAAGCTGCGCGCTCCCACGTACGCGGACAGCATCGCGTTCACGGACTTCCCGCTGGACTCACTGGCGTGTTCGGCAGAGCGCCGTCCCGGGACGCTGCCCGACGGGCAGATGTTCCTGATGGAACAGTCGCGGCCCGGATGCGTGCCGTATCGCGTGCTGCTGCCTGAGCACATCGACAATCTGTTGGTCGCCGTATGCGTGTCGGTAACGCACGTGGCGTGGGGAGTCCTGCGACAGAACACGTTGCAGATGCACATCGGAGAGGTTGTCGGATTTGCTGCCGTGCTCGCCCTCGAGTCCGGCACGTCGCCCGGGCAGCTTGACATCGACATGCTGCAGCGTAGGCTGCTTGATCGCGGCGTCATGATCTGCTTCTTCAACGACGTCGATATGACGACCGATGCAAGGTGGGTCAGCGCCGTCCAATGGTGCGGCGCGCGCGGGTTCTTCGACAGCTATGATGCGCTGCCAGATGCTGCGTACGGCGATGATTTGACGCGAGCGCAGGCCTGCCAGCGCCTATACGATGCACATTTCGCAGCGAAAACAAGGGAATAGCGATGACGGACTGGAATGCACTCTGCCATGACCTGAGCAAATACGACACGCCGACGATCTGCAACGTCGTTGAACTATTCGGCGTGCAGTCACACACGGTCGGCTTCATGGATAAATCGATACGCGCAGTGTTCCCAAAACTGCCGCCGATGGTCGGGTTCGCGGCTACGGCGACGTGCCGTACGGCGGCGCCCCGCAAAGAGGGCGATGCCAATCATCATCTGACCCAACAAGTCGATCGGTTTGTCGAGCTGTCTGGCCCTGCTGTCGTTGTGTTTCAAGACCTCGATGGACCGCCAGTCGCCGCGACGTTCGGTGAGATCATGTGCACGACCTATCGCACGTTCGGCGCGGTCGGGCTGATCACCAACGGCCCGGGGCGTGATCTCGATCAGGTCGAGCGGCTGAGCTTTCCGGTGTTTACCGATGGCGCGGTGGCGTCGCACGGGTACATCCATATCCTCGACGTGCACACGCCAGTGCGCGTGGGTGGCTTAACCGTCTATCCCGACGACCTGATCCACGCCGACCTGAACGGCGTTGCGGTGATCCCTCGCAGTATTGCGGACCGCCTCCCAGATGCCGCCACCGCTTTTGTCGCCGCCGAGCAGATTATCCTGAGCGCGCTGCATGAGCCGGGCGCGACCGTGGCCTCCGCGCGGGCCGCTATGGCCGAGGCGGATGCTGTCATGGACGCGCTTCGGAAGAAGTTGCGGAGCTTGAGCGTCTAGGCGCACACACCGGCTAGTAGTGCCGCATCAGCATGTCCGATGTTGGATACGTGACGCCGATCAACGCCTTGGTGTGATCCCAGAACGCGTCCAGCTCGCGATGCCAGTCTGCCGTGAGTTCCCAGCGCGCAAGCCGATCCGGGTCGAGTTCGACACCGAGTCCGGGCGCTTGTGGAACTGCCATCGCCCCATTGCTGACTTTCTGCTTGCCGCCTTGCAGTACGCCATCGGCGTACTCAGGATAGATCGAATCTCCCGCGTGCGTGACGATGTCCGGCAGCGCCGCGTGAATGTGCAGTTTGACAACCTGACCGATGCACAGCTCGGCACCACTGTGCATGGCAACGCCGAGCCCAAACGCACTCGCCAATCGGCAGAAGTTGAGCGCGGGTTCGATGCCACCGGCGCCAAACACGTCTGCCAGGACCACATCCGCAGCGTCGTCGCGGATGATTTGCGCAAGCAGATTGGTTCGGTAGCAGTGATCTGCCGCGATTGGAGTCGCGCTGATGCCGCGTATTCGCTTCAGCAAGGCAGTCACCGTCGTGGCATCGGCTGGTCCCTGAACACGGATTGGCTCTTCGATGTATTCAAGATCGAGAGATTCAAGGCGCTTGAGCAGGCGCAGCACAGTCGGAAGCGACCATGATCCGTTTGGGTCCACGCGTAGGCCGGTCTCGCGTCCGGCTGCTGCCCGTAAATCTCCCGCAAGAGCCACCTCGGCCTCGGGCTGGTTCGAACCGCACTTGAGCTTCAAGACGGAGTAACCGCCTTCGGCCTTGACTGCAAGGCAATCGCTGAAGCCGTCGCCAACCGAGTATGCGCTGCTGCGCCTGATGATCCGGCATGCCGGACGCGTGCTCACGTACCAGCAGATTCTGCGCGAGGTGTGGGGACCCGAATACGTGCAGGAGACCCACTACCTGCGCGTGTATTTCGCCCAGCTCCGGCAGAAGATCGAGGAGGTTCCGGCCATGCCTGAGATTCTGATCACCGAGCCGGGTGTGGGATACCGGCTGCAGATGCAGTGAAGGACGAAGTCATTCTGTCGTGGCCGACGTCTGAGCACGCGGTTTCGAGGGCGCTTGACACGAGGCGACGATGACGACCGGCAGCGTATAGTCCGTCACCTGTTCGAGTACGTCTTAGTGGACCTCGACAAAGAACAGATTTTCGATGTTTGACTGAAGCCTTGGGCTGACAACGTTTTGGTGCTGAGAACGGCTTCGGTATTCCCGTTATTCAGGTGGGCTCGATCCTGTAGCGCCGACAGGTTTACAGAGTCCAGAGGTTTGTTTGGTGGATTTGTCAGAAGATCGGTCTAGAGTAAAGAGCCCGGTGACCAGGCAGCATAAACTGGTCCGCCCCAGAGACCGGGTCAGCGGGACGCCGGCGACTGATGCCAGACTACATGCATGTATACCGGATACGAAGTATCCTCTACACACAGCGACGGGCAAATGTGCACGCGTCATCGTCGTTGGCAGAATGTGTGCGTCAGCAACCGTGTAGTGTTACACCCGGGGTTTTACCTGGGATTAGGGTCTCACTGTGGAGATGACGTATGGCCAGGCAGGCATCGCAGGAAGGGTTGCAGTGGTTTCAGAACGCCCGCTTCGGGATGTTCATTCACTGGGGGCTGTATTCGATTCTGGGAGTCGAAGAATGGGTCATGCACACCCAACAGATTCCAGTTACGGAATATCGGAAACTCGTACATCAGTTCAACCCGGTTGCTTTCGATGCCGAAACATGGGTGAGCACAGCCGCCGATGCCGGCCAGAAGTACATCGTCATTACCAGCCGTCACCATGACGGCTTCAGCATGTATGACACCGCGCTGAGCGACTACAAGGTGACGGCAACACCGTTCGGGCGCGACCCCATCCGAGAACTTGCGGATGCAGTGGCCCGTCGCAGCGACATGAAGCTGGGATTCTACAGTTCGCTGCTTGACTGGCATCACCCGGCCTATCGTTTCCGTACCGAGAGCGGGCTGGCATGGTCGGACTACGTCGGGTTTCTGCACGGGCAGGTGCGTGAACTTTGTACGAATTATGGTGAGATTGCCTGCATGTGGTTTGACGGGGATTGGCCCCGCCACCCGATCACCGAAGCCAATGCCTACTTCGTCGCCGGCGGGTCGTTCGAGTACGATGCGCTGTATGAGATGATCCACACGCTCCAGCCGAACGCAGTCGTCAGCAACAATCGTCACGAAGCGCCGCTACCCGGCGAGGACATTCAGGGATTTGAGCAGGATTTGCCGGGCATGAACACGGCCGGCTTCAACACGACGGAGATCCACGCGCTCCCCATCGAGGTGTGCATGACAATCAACGATCACTGGGGCTACTCCGCGGCCGATCACAACACGAAGTCGACGCGGCGGCTGATCCATCTGTTGGTGCGCAGCGCGAGCATGGGGGCAAACTATCTCCTCAATGTGGGACCCACGCCGCTTGGCGAAATCGTGCCCGATCAGGTCAGTCGGTTGCATCGAGTCGGCGACTGGCTTCAGGTTAATGGAGAGGCGGTCTACGGGACGCGAAAGGGCGGCATTCCGGCAACGGCGGTCGCCGTCAGCACGCGACGCGGCGATACCCATTACGTCCACATCCTTGAGCATCTGAGCGACGAAATAGTGCTCGACGGCGTATCGGAAGCGATCACCTCGGCGCGATTCCTGGCGGACGGTGCGCCGGCGTTCTTCGAACGGCGGGGTGACATGGCAGTTCTACGGGTTCCGGAGGAACGCTGTGACCCTTATGACACAGTCATCGCGCTGCAGTGAATTGTGTTTCAGGAGGTTTGCCCGTCGTCCATGACGGTCCGCAAAGCGCACAGGCGCCGGTTATCTAGCCCACAGAGCGGCGCATTGCTGATCGTGCGCGATGTATGACTGGGTTCGACGCGCCGTCGCTGCACGCGATGTATGTCGACAAGCCGATGCGCGTTCACGGGTTGATGCAGGCGATCGCGCGGGTCAATGGGGTGTACAAGAACAAGCGCGGTGGCCTGATCGGTGGATTTTTCGGGCACGCCTTCACGGAGATATCGCTGGGCGCTATCCCGGGATGGTGCTGCTATCCCGCTCGCTCTTACCGTATTCCGACTTCAAGTCGTATCGTGTCTCCTGATCGGACTGCGCTGAGAAACGATCCGGGAACGTGGATAGGCAAATTGGGGACCAAGCGCCGGTACCGACGCCGCCAGAGCGACCTACCGTCATGGATGATTGAAATCGTGGCTCCCTCAAGCACGCGATTTACGCGCAGACTCAGCATTCTGTTCGGCGCGCTGGGCGACGTGGTGTCGATCACCTGAGGACTGACCCACTGAATCGCATCTGACGTCTCGATCCGCACCTCCTCTTGACCTCGCCAATGTCCGGCCTCCAGGTACTTGCGGACGTGTTGCGCGACGAAGCGGCCGGTGAGTGCCGCCAAATCGGCGGTCTCGGCGGGATGGACGAGGTTACCTATCGCAAAGACTCCCTGTGTGGACGTGCGCAGGCTCGTGTCGACTTCGGGCGCGCGATTCGCACCTTCCAGTCGAACATTTCCACTGGCCGCTAACTCGTAGTCGGGCACCCAGTCGCCGGTGAACACGACCGTGTCGCAGGGGATGCTGCGACTGGCGCCAGCGGCGTCTATGACCTCGACGCTCTCTACACGGTGCCGGCCGTGGATAGCCTGGAGCGCAGTATTGGTTAGCACAGGTACCCGCCAGCGCGTCGTTGTGATCAGAGTGTATGGCCAGATTGACTGGTGAAACGGATGCTCCGTAATCACGGCGGCAACATCCACGCCTGCGTGCTTGAGCGTCATCACGGCTGAGAAGCTCACATGTTCGGCGCCGACGACGACGGCACGTGTTCCAATTGGGTGACTGTGCAGATACACCCACTGCTGCAGCGCGCCGGTCGTAAAGACGCCCGCGGGCCGCGATCCGGCGACAAGCCGCGCCGACCGCGGACGTTCGCGGCATCCCGTCGCCAATACGATCGCGTCCGCTGCGTACGTTTCAAGGCCTGTCGGCGATGTGGTCTGCACCGAGTCCGCACCGGACCATCCGGTCACCATCGTGTCGGTGACGATCTGCACACCTGCCTTCTCGGCCAGCTCGACGTATCTCTTGGCGTAGCCTGGACCCCTCATGACGCGCCGCAGATCGCGTATACCAAAGCCGGTATGATGGCAGTGGCGTGGGACGCCACCGGCCTCATGTTCCCGTTCGATCACCACGACGTTACTGATCCCGTTCCTTCGCATCGCGATTGCCGCAGCAAGGCCTGATGGACCACCACCGATGACCAGCGCATCAACGCGTCTCATTGTGCCTCACCTGCCGATCGTTCGAGCGTGGTGTCGAGAATCGACTTGACCGTGGCCGAGCAGTGGAAGCCCTGACAGCGCCCCAACTGCGCGCGTGTGCGGCGACGCAGTCCATCGAGGTCCCTTGGTGGGAGTGGGCTGGACATCGCGTGCCGAATCTCGCCCAAGGTCACACGTTCGCAGAAGCATATGATCTGTCCGTAGGCGGGGTCACGGGAAATCGCCTCGGTGGACTGATACGGTCGCTCGAACGCCTCACCGATGTTCGGCATCCGGACGCGCTGATAATCCGGTTTCTTTGAGAGGGTGAGGCCGCACTGCTCGGTAAGCAGCTCTACAACGTATTCGGCAATGCCCATCGACGCCGATAGGCCGGTGGACCGAATCCCGCCGACACAGATGTAGCTCTCGTCAGGGTACGCGGTGATCTGGTAATCCCGGTGTTCGGTTGCCGCGCGAAGTCCGGTATAGCTGGAAGTCACTTCGTAGTCGATCAGCGCCGGCATGATGCGCCTGCCGGCTTCGAGGAGTGCCGCAATTCCGTCCGCCGTCGTATTCGTGTTGTGTTTGTCCTCGATATCCTGTGCGGTTGGGCCGAGGAGGACGTTCCCGAGGGTTGTTGGGCTAACGAGTACACCTTTGCTCACTGCCGTAGGTACAGGCAGGAGGACGTGGTTAACCAGTGGACGTGACAGCTTGTCGAATACGATCAGTTCACCGCGCCGTGGGGTGACGTGAAAGGTCTCATGACCGAGCATGAGGTCGATCGTATCGGCGTGCAGTCCCGCAGCATTAATGATGAACCGTGCGCAGACAGTGTCATTGGCTGAGCGCAGTGCATAGAAATCAGGCGCTTGTCTCTCAATTGCAGCGATTTCGAACTCTCGAATGAGGGTCACGCCGTTGACCACAGCCTCTGTAGCGAAGGCGAGCGGAGGCGTGAACGGGCAGATGATGGACTCGCCGGGGATCTTCATGCCGGCGATGGCTCCCGAGCCGAGGTTCGGTTCAAGACGGTAGATCTCATCGGCTGAAACAATCTCGGCATCTATAACGCCATTCCGGTTCGCGTTTTGCCAAAGGTCGTCGAGTGCCGCCGCCTGCGTCTCGTCCCATGCGATGAGTATCGCCCCTAAGCGTTCGATGGGTATGCCCGCGGATGGCGCATACTCCAACAAACGCCGATAACCTCGTCGCAGCAGTCGGGACTCAAGCGAGTCGGGTTTGGTGTCGAATCCGGTGTGAAGGATGGCGGTGTTCGCTTTCGACGTCCCTTTTCCGACATCGTTTTGAGCCTCGATGAGCGCGACCGACAGCGTGTACTGCGAGAGTTCGCGCGCAATTGCACACCCAACGACTCCTGCGCCGATAATGACGACATCGAATACGGGTGGATGTGCGCTCACAGCTGCCCCAATGCGATCACATGATCAATGGCGCGTGCAAAGCGGTTCAGTCGCGCTTCGCGGTGGTCCGCTGAGATCGATGGTTCGAAGGTGCGGGCGGCCTGCGCATGCAAGCCGATCTGATGGTCATCGGTCCACATGCCGACCTGTCGCGCGGCGAGCGAGCTGACTCCACGGACCGTCGCCTGCGTATCCGCGAGCACTTCAACCGGTCGTCCGAGCAGGTCGGCCTGAAGCTGCATGAGTGCATAACTGTGGGTCAAACCGCCGTCGACACGCAAGCTAGGCATGGTGAGATTGGCATCCCGTTCCATGGTCTGCACGATCTGCACAACTCTCAATGCGATGCCCTCAAGCACCGCGTAGATCAGATCGGCGGGGCGAGTTTCCAGACCGATTCCGAGCCAAGCCCCGCGCATCATGCGTGCCCAGTAAGGAGGACCGAGCCCGATTTGCGCGGGAATCCACAAGGGTGATTTATCCACACCTCCAGCGACTAGATCGTCGATTTGATCGGGTGACGCCGTGAAGCGCAATTTGTCGCTCAACCACTTCAGCGTAGACCCGGCGGTCAGAACGCCACCGTCGAGACCGTAGGTCGTCTTGGTATTGCGGGTCCACGCAAGCATCGTCAATAGACCCGAAGGGCTGTCGACCGCGGAGTCGGACGTATTCATATTGATGAAGCAGCCCGTGCCGTAGGTTGCCTTGACCATTCCGGAATCCAGACAGGCGTGACCCGCCATCGCCGCAGGTTGGTCGACGATGCTGGTGACGATCGGGACGCCACGACAGGCAACGGCGGCGTGCTGAACATAGCCAAATGTCGCAGTAGTCGGGACGACTTCAGGCAGGATGTCGGCTGGGACATTGAACAACTGCAGCAGTTTGTCGTCCCAGATTGCTCTATGAATATCGAACAGCAGCGTGCGAGAGGCGGTGGAGGGATCGGTCCGATACGCCTGGCCGTCAGTGAGATTCCAAATGATCCACGTGTCGAGTGTGCCGCACCTGAGCGACCCGCGGCTGAGACATTCCGTGACACCATCCACATTCTCAAGCAGCCAGCGTATCTTGCTGGCCGAAAAATACGCGTCAATCCGCAAGCCCGTGGTCTCGTGTACGTAGCGTGCGATATCGACATCTGCGGCAAGCGGGGCGAGCGACTCCTGCGTGCGTGTGTCTTGCCACACGATCACGTTGTAGAGCGGCGTGCCAGTCGCCGCATCCCACAGCACCACGCTCTCGCCTTGATTGGCGATGCCGATGCCGGCAATCGCACCGGAACCGACACCGGCCCTTGTCATGACCTCGTTGACCTGGTCGACCACGTTGCGCCAAAGTTCAACGGGATCGTGCTCAATGTACCCGGGTCGCGGATAGATCTGGCGGTGCGTACGGTACGAATTCGCAGCAAAACTCCCCGCTTCATCCATGAGCCCAACAAATGTGCCTGTTGTTCCCTGATCAATCCCGAGGATGAATTTCTGCGTCACGCGTTGATCCTCAAGTGAGAAGTCTGGCAGCCCGGTCGACACGGAATGTACAGCGTTGTGCCACTA
The DNA here is from genome assembly GCA_016716525.1 of Candidatus Flexicrinis affinis. Classification (NCBI taxonomy): domain Bacteria; kingdom Bacillati; phylum Chloroflexota; class Anaerolineae; order Aggregatilineales; family Candidatus Flexifilaceae; genus Candidatus Flexicrinis; species Candidatus Flexicrinis affinis. The sequence continues at coordinate 414,617 of JADJWE010000002.1, read as the reverse complement.
TCCTCAAGTTGCGGGCTCAGAACTCTAGGCCAAGCCGGAAGAATTCGTTGGGATTGTGGAAGAACCAGTCTGCCGCGATCCGCTGGGCGTCTTCGATAGTGAGCCAACGTGTCTCGACCAGCTCGGACAAGGCGATTGTCACGACCTCTTGCGCAATCTTCAGGCTGGCTACGCTGAACTCCGGATGATCTTGGAAGTCGCCACCGAAGGCGTGGATCTTCGAATGCGGAATGGAGACGATGCTGCGTTTGAGCATTTCGATCGCGTTGATCGGGTCGATGATGTAGAGCCAGCACAGATCAAGCCGGACATTCGGATAGTTCTTGGTCAAGAACAGGATATCGCCGTCGTAGGGCCAGTTGCCGTGGAAGAGGTCGAATCTTACGTCCTGATGCAGTTCAAGCACGGTCGCGAACAACTGCACGTTCGCGCGGTCGACCCGATTATAGATCCCCGCCATGTGGCCGGTATGGATTTGGACCGGCATGTCAAGCTCGCGCGCGAATCGCATGAACTGATGAAACAGGTAGTCGTCCAATGGTTTAGAGTCGGGCCAGCCGAACACCGTACGTGGATCTGCCATCAACTTGTTGAAGATCCGCTCGGCGTCGCTGCGCGGGACGACTTCGTAGTGGAGCGATCTGTTGTATGCACACTGGTCCTTAAGCCCGATGGCTCCGCGAGCCTGCGCGCGCTGAAGAACGGTGTAGACCGCTTCGAGGTACTCGTCGAGTGACGTGATGTGCCGGTCCGCCCACCCGCCGATGCGCTGCACACCGGCCCAGTCCTTGGCGTCGGTATCGTGATGGCTCAACGTGTGGAAGAGCGGCAGCGGTATGAACGCGCGCCAGCGGTCGGGGAAGGTCTGCTCCCCACTCAAGAAAGCTCCGAAGTCCCCCGGTTTCCATCCTAATGCGTCGGCAAGCACGACCCGGATATTGGCATTGTCGAGGTGCGCCCAATAGGTCTGCTCGGTGCGTTGCGGCAACTGCTCTGCGACACGCCGAAGCCCTGACAGACTCATTTCGCTGACACCATAGACATCGCGCATTACCATACGCGTCACGCGCGCATACGCGGTGAATTCGGTTTTGCGCCATATCGGCTCGAATAACGACCATTTCTGCTCGGTCGGAACGCTGTTATCGCGGAGCATCGCCACGACACTACGTTCGGCGCCGGCCGAGAGCAGATCATGCCAGTAGTAGTCCCCGAGCAGAGCCGCAATTGGTTCCGTACCTCTAAACATGTAGCCGGGGCCTGCCATGTGTTCGTGGCAGTCGACGACCGGTATCCTTTCGATTTGCGTCATGAGATCGTCAAATACGGGTGACGGTTTATGCAGCATTAGTACCCTCCTTGGCGAAAGAAGCCCTTAATCTTCCCTGGCCCAGCATGGCAATCAGAGTACAAGATGCTCGTACTCACCCAGACAAGGATTGCCCTTTACAGCCCACAACTCGCCAGTGACCGGCGACATGATGATGGCTGCGCTTGACTCTATGTTGTTGACGTTGCCGGGGCCGACGTGCACGCATACTCCGGGGTTTGCACTGTGATCCCGCGTCAGCGCGACCAAATCGCTTACACTGATGAGATCGCGACTCAATAGCTCGGTCGCCCTCTGGTGGCGGTGGTGCGTGCTGGATGCAGAGTACGCGTCGGGTAAGGATTCTACGCTTCGGGTGTGCGGTGACAGGCAGTGGTTCGTATGTACGAACGCTCCTGTGCGGATTTCCTCGAGGAAGTGCTTGCCGGGCATGGCCTCGATATTGACGCAGCGGCCGTGTGAATCTGCGAGATAGAAGTTGTGCCCACCGGCAAGTGGCGCCTCAACGATCGTGGCAATTGCTTCCTCGATCTTCTCCTGAGAGAGTGCGCGTCTTACGACCACCGTCCAATTGACGCCAGGAGTCCCGTTTGTCGCGGACAGGTTGTTGATCCCTACGGCGATACCGGCGTCGTTCATTCCAATCATGGCGACACAGCCGGTAACCGTCATCGTCAGATAGTTCGGTCCGTCGTGGGGTTCCGCGCGCAGCATAAGGACGTACGGGCTCGCCTCTCGATTCATGTCCCAGGTCTGTCCAATGTACGGGCCGGGTCCCTCACTCGCTTGAGGGCTTACGACGAACGCGGTGCAGTCATCGACAGGCGCCGATGCGGCCGCCTGCGAAAGGGCATGTTGAGCGCCCAGTAGATCGACTATGTCGGTAAAGCCGCTGAGGATGATGACCTCCTCGATCGATAAGCCGCTTGCGTGTGCGATCCCGCGCATCTCGGCCATCGCCTCCGGTGCATAACGCTCGTGATACGGCACACAGGCAGCGACATCGGCGAGGACGACGTCACGCGTCAAAGTAGGTCCGTCTGTGGGCAGCGCCAAACAGAGCTGCATCCGCTGTTCAGCAAATGAACGGATTTCGGCAGCGAATTCTTCGCCGTGAGCAAGACCCATCGCGTGCGAATCTCCGCGAATGTGCAGGGTGCGCAGCGTGTTCGACATGAGAACTCCTCTCCTCCGCAGTGTTAAATCACTGACCGCTTAGCGCGCCAGCGGAGATTCCTTGAATGAACTGCCGCTGGAAGATGACATAGACGATGAGGATCGGTAAGAAGCTGATCGTAGCCCCGGCCATCAGCAGCGGAATGTCATTGCTGTAGCGCCCGATGAAGAACCGAAGCCCGGCGGGAAGCGTCCGCATCGAATCCTGCTGGATCAGGAACGACGGCAACATGAACTGATTCCAGCTCCACATGAAGTTGAAGATCAGCAGCGACAGCAAGGCAGGTCTTGTGAGTGGCGTCACGATATGGAGAAGCATGCGAATCCTGCTGCACCCGTCCACCCGTGCGGCATCCAGAATTTCGCTGGGAATATCCCGGATGAAGCTGCGGAGAAGCAGAATCCCGAACGGAAGCCCCGTCGCGATTTGGGGCAGGATCAGCGCCCAAAGCGTGCTCAACAACTTGAGTTCCAGCATCTGATAGAAGATCGGGATAACGAGAACGCTTAGCGGGATGGTCAGGCCAACCAGAAAATAGACGAACAGCAGCGTTCGTCCGCGAAACTTCATCAACGCAAAGGCATAGGCGGCCATCAGCGAAAGCACGAGAACTCCGATAACCACCACGGCGGATACGACAACACTGTTGACAAAGTACGTTCCAAAGCGGCCCTGCTCCCACGCCCTCGGGTAGTTGTCCCAATTCAGGGCCGTCGGTAGCGCCAGCGGAGCAGCAGTGACCTCGGCGCCAGTTTTCAACGACGTGGAGACGACCCAAATCAGCGGCACGACTGAAACCAGCGAGATGACCAGCGCCAGCACGGTGAAGCCCAAAGGCCTGAGGTTGCGGTCAGGGTGTGCGGTGGTTTCGGTCGTCACCGACTCAATCGTTTTCGCACTCATGCCGTGTCTCCGAACGCGTTTCGCAGACGCAGGAACAGCAGCGACAGCGTGAACAGGATTCCACTGAACACGACCGCAATCGTTGCGCCGTAGCCCACCTTCTGGAAGAAGAACGCGTTATTGATCATATAGAGCGTAGTAACGGTGGTCGATCGCCCGGGGCCGCCATTGGTCATTACGAACACGAGGTCGAATACCTGAAACGCGGATATCGCGGTGACGAGCACCGCTGTCGTAAGCGGACCGCGCAGGAACGGGAGCAGGACGTAGCGAAGCTGCTGCCAAATGGTCGCGCCGTCGACTTTCGCGGCGTCGAAGTACACCTCATCGATATTCGACAATCCGGCGATGAAAATGACCATGGTAAAGCCGTAATGCACCCAACTCCACGCGATGAACAAGGCAGGCAACGCGAGGTCTTGGCTGCCGAGGATGCCCGTCGCAGGAAGGATCGACTCGAGCCCTATCCCGGTCAACACAGTGCTTACAGCCCCGTACGTCGGATTGTAAATCCAGCCCCAGATAATCGCGACCACAACGGACGAAAGCACCTGTGGAATGAAATACAGCGTCCGAAACAGGACTTTGCCTTTCATTTTCGACCGGACCAGCAGGATGGCGATCATCAACCCGCCGGTAACTGGGATGATCATTGCGCCGATCACCCAAACAATGTTGTGCTGGAGCGCTTGCCAAAAAATCGAGTCGTTCAGAAGCTGGCCGTAATTGTTGAATCCGACGTACCGCTGGACTCCCAAGCCATCCCAACGCAGGAGGCTGAGCCTGCCCAACTCGAGCATCGGATACATGTAGAACAGTGTGTACATGACGCAGGCAGGCAGAATGAACAGATATGCAACGAAGTGGGGCTGCATGGGCCTGTTGGGTGCCTGACGTTCCATGATCACGTTATTCTCGCTTGCACGATTGGAATTGCAGACTATGGGGTGGACGGGGCTGAAAGTTTCTCAGCCCCATCCCGGTGCCGCGAATTAGGAACCTGCCTCCTCGGCGGCAAGCTGTGCCTGTTCGTCGTAAACGGCCTGGATATTCTCCATCGCTTCCTGAGCAGTGACGGTGCCGCCGCACAGTTCCTGCAACTGGGCGAAGATCGCACTGCCGACTTCAGCGTTGACGACCCCCATGTAGTACCCTGGACCGCGAATCGCCATACCCTCGTACATTTCGCGCTGCAGCTGTGTCTGCGGTTCGGGGACCTCGTCAAACTGGTAGACGACCAGCATACCCTCGGAGAAGAATGTCCGCATGTTGTCTTCGCTGAGCAAGTAGTCGATCAGCTCGATAGCCCAGTCGGGATGATTGGCGTATACGGTCACCGTAAGGTTATTTGCCGGCGCTTGACCACCACCATTCCACGGCAGGTCTGGGTTCATCTGCGGCGTTGGGAAGAATCCCACCTCGAAATCTGCCTGCTCGAAGTTGACCGCGGCCCAACTGCCGCCGATGTTCATCACGACTTCGCGATTGATAAACAGGTCGTTGGCTTCCTGATAGCTCGTGGCGAGCGCGCCTTGATTGAAGAACCCCGAACTGCACCACGAGCCGAACCGTTCCGCAGACTCCACGATGCGCGGGTCGGTATAGCTGGCGTCGAGGCTGAGACTTTCAAGGCCGGCGAAAAGCTCGAGTGGGGCGTTGGTATGCGATAGCTGCGACCAAACGTGCTCAAGCGGCCATCCGGTTCGTCCTCCAACCGAGACGGGTTCGTACCCGGCATCTTTCACGGTCTGCATGAGCGCCTCGAACTCCTCCAAGGTCGTAGGAATCTCAAGCCCGAGCTCTGCGAAGATCTCTTTGTTGTAGTAGACACCGATGGTATTCGTGGCATACGGCATGCCGAAAATGTGCCCCGGTGTACCCTTATTGTTATAAGCGACAGTTTCTTCGGGGAAGCGATCGAGCCAGCCGCGTTCTTCTGCGATCTCGGTCAGATCGACAAGGTGCCCTGCCTGCGCATAGCGGTCCTGACCCTGCGACAGCGGATTAACGTAGAGGACGTCGGGGCCTGTCCCTCCGTTGAGCGCAAGCGGCAGCGTACGGACCATTTCGTCGAATGTGTACGGCGTGATTTCGACCGTGACATTCGGGTTCAGTGCCTCGAAGCGATCAACTGCGCGCTCCATCTGCGCCAAGTTCTCAGGTCCGCTTGAGAGGAACCAGAACTGGAGCGTGATCGCTTCACCCTGAGCGAACGGGCTTATGCTGGCGACGACTAAGGCGACAATTGCAATAAGGAGCAACCTTGCTGCGGTACGTGTGCGCTTGCTCATGTGGAACCTCCTTCAGTCGAGTAGTTTTTGATCTGCGCGCTACCGGATACGTCCTTTCTTCTTTCCATAGACACCTCCTGTATTCTGTTGAGCAGTCACTGCAAACGTTGCGAACTCGCGGCGACTCAACGATCGGTTCGAGGCGGAGCACTCCCGGTGCTGTCGCGCTCGATAAGCTGTGCCGACATCAGCAGTTGTTTCGGCTCCGATTCGGCGTCCTGAAGCCGTTCGATTAGCATCTTGACCGCCGTGTAGCCCATGCCGGATGCGGAGAAGTCGATCGAGGTCAAGGCGGGAACGACCATTTGCGCCAAGTTCTCCGATGTAATGCCGACGAGAGAGAAGTCGTCAGGCACAGCCATGCCCCGGTCGTGCAGCGCACGCATGCACCCGATCGCCATCGTATCGAGCACGGTTACGGCAGCGGTCAGGCCCGGTTCCTGAGCAAAAAGGTCCTCGCAAGCCTCGATGGCATCTTGGACCGCATAACCGACATGGCGATACAGCGCGGGAATGTTGTGCTTGCCAACGGCGTTCTCGTAGCCTTGCATGCTGCGCACCGCTGGGCCGAGGCCCCTGTTAAGCGGTACGGCGCCGTAAGTGAGAAAGCCGATGTTGGAATGGCCGAGGCCCACCAAGTAGTCGAACGCGTTCTCCACCGCATCGTCCAGATCGAGATCGACGTAGTCCAGTCCTGTGTTGTCGTCCGTGCGTCCGATCATGACGAACGGAAGCCGATGCTCGCGAAGTAGTTCTACACGCCAGTCCTGCATGCTGATCTCCATCAGCACCAGTCCATCGACGATGTTGCCCTTGTACAGACCCAGCAGCGTCTCAGGAGTCATCGGCGTGCTCAGCAGGTTGATGAAGTAGTTCTCTTCGCCCGCGGCAGTTGCGGCACCAAGCATGAAGTTCAGCTCAAGTTGGGTGATGTTCTGCATCGAGTGGGGCTCTGAGAGCGGAAAGACGACCGCAATCGTGCGCGTGCTGCCGGCGCGAAGCCGCTGCGCCTGTGCGTGCGGCGTGAACCCTGTTCTCTTGATGACGTCCAGAACGCGGTTTCTCGTGCGTTGAGCGACATCCGGCTTGCCATTGAGAATTCTAGATACGGTCGTTACGGACACTCCCGCCTCGCGTGCAATATCGACGATGGTGAGATCACGCGGCGCATCTTCGTGCTGATTCATGGCTAGCCCTTGTCGCATTCAAAAGGTGTTATCGTTACCGGTATCGGTACCGGAAACGTTTTCAGGAATCTAGCGTACGCGAATAGATGTTGTCAAGAGATTGGCTGTTGCCTAGCGGTGGAACCCTCAACGAGCGCCACGAAGGTCTGCCTCGCGGCATCCGACCGCATGATGGACATCAAGACGCCGGACGGACGGATGAGCCTGTTCATGCAAGCGTTCATCGATGAGATGTACGCGCTAGACGGATCACGGCGGGCCAGCGACAGCATCCGGCACCGCAAGAGCAGGCAGATCACGGTCGGAATGCCGCCGTTCGGAACGGTGCGCAACGCGGAAGGGCATCTCATTCCCTCGTCGGCCGGTGCGTCGAAACTGTCCGCGGGCGGATGGCGGGGTGGGGAGAGCGGCGGCGAAGATTCGGTGGAGCGAGCAGTGTGGCGCCGCTACCACGATGCAGCCCGGCGGGTCCGCAAGCTATATGCCGAGAACAAGGGTGGTTACAGACGCATCGCCAAGTCGCTCACCCGCGAACGATGGGCGTTCCGGGATCGGTGGGGGACCCCACGACTGTTCAGCAGTGACAATGTGCGCCGCATCGTAGCCAGTTGGCGCGAGTCCTTCGAAACCGCGCGGCGTGCCGCCATTGCCGTACTCAGGCAACAATTGGCGAACCTGCTGGACTTGTACAAGAATGCGGTGATTACGGCGGCGGAGTTCTACCGCGATCGATCCGACCGTGAACGCAAGATCGCGTACTGGTAAGCGCGGACACCGGAGCACGAGAAGAAGTCGATCGAAGTGGAACATCTGATGGCGGCGTTCAGCCAATTGATCGATCTTTGGGCCGACGCGGACAGCGACGAACGATCTCGGCTCGCGACAAATCTGTTTGAGTACCTCGTCGTTGACCTGGATGACGGAAAGATCGTGGATTTCCGACAGCATCCGTAGGCGGATCTGTACCTGTGTCTACAAGCAGAACTGTTTGACAATGACGAGGGTCTTGACGTTCCGAAGGACGGATCAGACAGTCACGCGGAGCCTGAGGGAACGAAGAATCGCTTCACCACACCTGACAGTGATGAAGCGATTCATGACTCCAACAGGCGCGTTTTCGGGCGGTATCCCATCGCTCGGATCCGCCTCCGGATTCATCCTGCGCTGGCTCTATGCGGCTTCAAGGCCAACACGGCCCGATAATGCGCTTAACGCGCCGAAGACCGAGCGCAACGCCCGCATGCGCGAACTCTGTGCCGCGGGCTGGACGCTCAAAGAGATTTCGTGCGAGTGCAAATCGTCAACGGCGCGCGTATGGCAGATTGTGCGTGAAAAAGACAGTCGTCAGGGTAGTACTGGACGAAAGGTCCGCCCTTAGGTCAGTGTGCTGCATCGGCCACGCCAGACCCCACGTCTGACTGGTAGCAACAACGGGATAGTTACCGATACCGTCACAACGAGCAGCAACCCACGTGCAAGTTAGGGTGATTCCTCAGGTAAGGTGAACTCTGCCTGCAGAAGAAGCTGGTCGATATCATCCGCGATTGCATCAAGGACTTTCCTCGACGAAGCACCACCGATCAAAAGCAAGAACCAAGTCTCGTTCAAGACCAGTGCATTGTAGTCAAAGTAGTAGGAAGGGTCTTGCTGTTGGCGATGAACGACCACCACTTCATGGTCGCCGACGGTCCTGTATTGCGCCTCGCCTTCAGTCTGACCGTCCATAGCAGCGATCATCTCAAGCGGGGCGGCTAACCCCTGCGTTCGACATAGCAGGTTGAGGTCGGGTCATGTCAGTAGGTACGCAAGTTCAATATGGATCATTGGTCCCACAGGATCAGCAATTCCAGGAGGTCGTAAGTCGAATCCGTAGTAGTCTCCTTCGTTTGCGTAGCGTTCGAAGACCCACCGTGGTGGGAGTTCGACACGAAGGACCGGACTGATGATATAGGACTCGCCTAGCGCGAAGCGGAGAGATCCAAGCGCCGCGACGCCTTCTTGCCCAAGCCGTTCAACCATGTCAAGCGTATTCGCCTGAACATCTGCCGCCGCAACCCAGGTGTCATTCAGAGCGAAACGACCGTCTGCGTATAGTGGTCTTCGACTTGAGTAATGAAGCTGACCGCATCGTTCTCCGCGATACGAAACTCAGAGATCTCGATGAGCCTACCCGGGCCTATCACATCTGATCTCGCTTCCCGTGCCGCACGCATAAACTCCTGCGGCGTATCCATATCGAGCGGCAGCCCCATTTCGTTGCGGGTCACGTCAATCACAACGACATTCAGCTCCACACCAGCGTCAGGATCGGCAAATGACAGGCCAGCACCAACCTGCTGCTCGGCACCAATCATGTTATAGGTGGCAGCTCCCCACGTGCTCGGGTATTGCAGCGAAAAGAGCATGTCATCGCTCGTGAAGTTCTGATCCAGCGTTACCCCGCTCACGTCATAGACTGGGAGGTTGCGCTCAAAAGGTATTGCGGCCGCCTGCGCATCGAATTCGAGGGACTCAAGTAAGCCCAGCATCACGGTCTCCCCGCTGGCGACCTCGTCGGGTGGCGCGGCCAAGTCTGCGTGCACTATCCAGCCGTCATCACGCACGATCACATACACGATGCCTTCGAAGACCTCTTTGCCAGCTCCCATAGGGGTGACGGGTACCGGTGCACCGAAGTTCTCGCTCATCGCGAGCGGTGCTTGCGTCGGCATGGAAGATACAGCAGGGACAACACGAAAGGCCGGATAGCCCGCGACACGAAGCTCTGCTGCGGCAGAGGACGTGATAGACTCGTGGAGAGGCAGATGTATCCGTATATCCAAGCGCGAGCGGATTGGTGATTTCCAGCACTATGCGACTTCGATCCTCGTTGGTAATGAAGGCTGCGATCGTGCTGGACTGAGTCCAGAGTTCGAATCGATAGGCTTGGTTGAACGTGCTGGATTGCGCTTCCATAGTCCACTCGCTCGGATAGTTGAAATGGACAGCACTATCATCGCTGGCAAAGTGGATTTCGGTGTCATCTTGTGCGTGGGTGGGTGTCATGCCGAGGCAAATAAGGACGACAATGGCGACGAGCGGCCTAATCTTCAGAGGCGTGAGAGACTCAGTCATCACCAATTCTCCCCACTACACTGCATGTCTAGTGTTCATATCAATTGTACGTCCGAAATGCTTTGACGACGGACACATAGACCTGCCAGTACCTGTACGACGCACATTTCGCAGCGAAAAAAGGGTAACAGCGATGACGGACTGGAATGCACTCTGACGTAAACTGAGCAGGTATACGACACGCCTACGATCTGCAATGTGATCGAACTGTTCGACGTGCAGCCCCATACTACCGGGTTCACGGATAAGTCAATTCGTGCGGTATTCCCGAAACTGCCGCCGATGGTCGGGTTTGCGGCAACTGCGACGTGCCGAACCGCAGCGCCCCGCAAAGAGGGCGATGCCTATCATCATCTGACCCAACAGGTCGACCGGTTTGGTGAGCTGTCCGGGCCTGCAGTCGTCGTGTTTCAAGACCTCGACGCGCCGCCGGTTGCCGCGACGTTCGGCGAAATCATGTGCACCACGTGTCGCACGTTCGGCGCGGTCGGGCTGATCACCAACGGCCCGGGGCGTGATCTCGATCAGGTCGAGCGGCTGAGCTTTCCGGTGTTTACCGATGGCGCGGTGCCGTCACATGGATTCATCCACATTCTTGACGTGCACACGCCAGTGCGCGTGGGTGGCTTAACCGTCTATCCCGACGACCTGATCCACGCCGACCTGAACGGCGTTGCGGTGATCCCTCGCAGTATTGCGGACCGCGTTCCAGATGCTGCCGCTGCATTCGTCGTCGCTGAGCAGATTATCCTGAGCGCGCTGCATGAGCCGGGCGCGACCGTGGCCTCCGCGCGGGCCGCTATGGCCGAGGCGGATGCTGTAATGGACACGCTTCGGAAGAAGTTGCGGAGCTAGAGCGTCGAGGCACTAGTAATGCCGCATAAGCATGTCCGATGTTGGATACGTGACGCCGATCATCGCCTTGGTGTGATCCCAGAACGCGTCCAGCTCGCGATGCCAGTCCGCCGTGAGTTCCCAGCGCGCAAGCCGAACCGGGTCGAGGTCAACGCCAAGTCCGGGCGTCTGCGGAACAGCCATCGACCCGTCTCTGATCTGCAGCTTGCCGCCTTGCAGTACGCCATCGGCGTACTCAGGATAGATCGAATCTCCCGCGTGCGTGACGACGTCCGGCATCGCGGCGTGAACGTGCAGTTTGACAACTTGCCCGACGCACAGCTCGGCCCCGCTATGCATGGCAACGCCGAGCCCAAACGCACCCGCCAGTCGGCAGAAGTTAATCGCGGGTTCAATGCCACCGGCGCCAAATACGTCGGCCAGAACGACATCCGCAGCGTCCTCGCGGATGATCTGCGCAAGCAGATCGGTCCGGTAGCAGTGATCTGCCGCGATCGGCGTCGCGCTGATGCTGCGCAGCCGCTTCAACAAGGCGGTCGCCGTTGTGGCATCGGCTGGCCCCTGCACACGTATCGGTTCCTCGATGTATTCAAGATCGATTGGCTCAAGGCGTTTCAGCATCTGGAGCGCGGTGGTCAGCGACCATGAACCGTTCGGATCCACGCGCATCCCAAGCTCCGGCCCGGCCGAGGCGCGCAGTTTGGCCGCAAGCGCGACTTCAGTCTCTGGCCGATTTGACCCGAACTTAAGTTTCAGCACGGAGTAGCCGCCTTCGGCCTTCACGCTGAGGCAGTGGTCGACAAACGTGTCAGGTGTGACCCCTCCCGTTCCATCGCGGGCGGGCGCTCGAAAGAAGCAGTAACCAGCGACCGGCACGCCCACTTTTTCGCCGTGACCGCCCAAGAGTCGATAGAGTGGCACGCCGGCCTTCTTGGCGATTAAGTCCCAGCACGCGATCTCGACTGCCACGGCGTCACCGCTGTTATACAGCTTGCGCCGAATCCAGTTGAAGTCGAACGGGTCTTCACCGACGACCGCCGGCGCGACGCTCTTGTCAAACCGTGTGATCAGACTCTCGCGATTAACGTAGTGCAGGGCACTCGGGCCGGTCTCTCCGATGCCGGTCAGCCCCTCGTCGGTATGCAAGCGGATGAACGTGCGAATTCGAGCCGGGTAGCTGACGCCGAACGCGCTCAGGATCGGCGCCTTGAACGGGACCGCCACAGTGAACGATTCGAGCCGCGTGATCTTCATACCGCTATTCCTTCAAGCACAGGTACACAATGACAGTCGCTTTCTGCCCGGCGGGGATCGTGCCTGCAAGCCGCAGCCATCCGCCAAAGTGTGACACACGGCAAAACGCCAGCGATTCCGCCTCGCCGGGAACTGTAAGCAGCGTGCCCTCGTCGCACCAGTGGATGCCGTCGGGCGAAATTTGGACGCGCGCGGTCGTTTCGGCGCCAGCGGCCAGCGTCCTCACGAAGAACACCGCTTCGCTCGCCCAAGCTCCTTCGTAGGGTTCGGTCGCGAAGCTTCCCTCCCATACCGTGTTTCGCTCGAGTACTGCGGTGTAGCTCGTCCGCGTGGTCATCAGTCGATCTCCCCAGACAGCAGCACCGAATCGACATACAGAAACGCACGTTTTTCGGTATCCGCCTCGATCCAGAACCCGACGTTCAACATGCAGAGCAAATTGGGCATCGCAGGAATCTGTATCGTCTGCAGCTCGTCCCCTGCGTATTCGACATCGTTGCAGCGGAAGCCGAGAAAACGGCGCGACTCGAGATCGAGGTCGATTCGCAGGTAGTGCCAGTTCATTTTCGTGGCGATCTCGTTGTAGCACAACTCCTGCGGTTCGATCGGCACATCCATCCAGCCTTCTGGGCCGAGATGAAAGTGCGACACCGTCTTGCCAGAGTCGCCGATCTTGTGGAACTCGCGCGTCTTGGGCTTGAACTGCCACCGGGCGATGCGCTTCCCGTTGGCGGCATTCAGGTATCGCAGGTGAGGCATCCAACGCAGCTGGGCGTTGCGCCCGTCCTGAAGGTCGAAGAGCACGCCGAATGCTCGAACGTCAAGCTCAGACAAAACAAGCTCGCTGGCTTCCGGTTTGAACGTGAAGTAGCACTCGAGCCGAAGCCGGCCACGCGACCGGAAGGTGTGGCGCTTGATCGCGACACCGAGCGAGTTGGCGCGTTCGCGCGTGGCGACTTTGAGTGAATAGGTGCCTTCCATCGAGCCGGCAGTCCCGGTATCCCACATCGACTGATTGCTCAGCATCGGCGGGCGGATGTCACGGTAGTCAGGCAGCACGGAGTCGAGCGAGTGCTCGTAGTTTCCGATCAGGGCCGTCCACCCGTTGATGCCATGATCGAAGTCGTCATAGAGCAGGATACGGCCGAGTGGGTCGAACTTACTGAGCTGGGGATGGGCCAACAACGCGGCGCGGTACGGATCCATGCCTCTACTCCCGGATGGCGACGATCAAGCGGAGCGATGGTTTCGGTCAACTTGACAAGTCATCTGAAATGGTCAAGAATAGTGTAACGGCAGTTAACCGATTACGCAACCGATTACGCGGATTGGACTTATGGTGACGATCAAAGATGTAGCTAAACGCGCCGGCGTCAGCACGGCGACCGTTTCGCACGTCATCAACGGGACGCGTCGCGTCCTGCCCGAGACCCGCGACCTGGTGCTGTCAGTCGTGCAGGATCTCAATTACCGTCCCAGTGCGATAGCGCGTGGCCTGACGACAAGCCGCAACAAGACGATTGGGGTCGTGATCGCGGACGTCACCAGTCCGTTCTTTGCCATGCTTCTTTACGATCTGGAGAGACTGCTCTCGAGACAAGGCTACAACCTGTTCGTATGCAACACGTACGAAGAGGTCGAACGAGAGGCGTATAACCTCGAGCAGCTCTTGGACAAGCGAGTCGACGGCGTGATCATCACGCCAACCGGCCACGACCAACCCATCTACGACGAGTTTCACCGGCTTGGAACGCCCTTGGTGTTCATCGACCGGAAGCCGAAGAATGCAATCGGCTCGTTCGTTGGCGTAGACAGCTTTCGCGCAAGCTACGACGTCACGCGATATCTGCTCGAACTCGGACACGAGCGCATTGGCCTGATCAGCCTCATCCCGGAGACATCCGCCGTGGCGGCACGAGTCTCCGGGTATCTCTCGGCGTTGTCCGACTCCGGAGTCTGTGCCGACCCCACGCTCATGACCAGCTCCACGTTCGCCGTCGAGACGGCCGAGAGCGCAGCACGCGAACTACTCACGATGCCGAGTCGTCCCACAGCGCTGATCGCCGGCAGTCACGTTGCTACCCTCGGCGCGCTGCAAGCGCTGACCGCGCTTGATATGCATTACCCGCGCGACATCTCGCTGGTGTGTTTCGATAACTCGCGCTGGACTGGCCTCATGCGCCCCGCGCTGACAGTCATGACCAAACCGATTGAGGAGTTGGCCCGAGTCGCAGTCGACACGCTCCTGGCGGCGTTTGTCCATGCCGAACTGCAGCGGAAGAGCGACGAACCGGTCGGCCCATTTGCAGAAGTCGAGCAGTTGATGGACTCGCGGTTTCTCGTCCGCGAGAGCTGCCAACCACGCGGAATAGACCAATAGGTAACGAAAGGGGAACGGCATTGTAGTGAACCGCGCACACACCGTCACACCGTCATCGAAGCGGGCCTTAGTTCCTAGGAGGAGCACATAATGAGGATTCTTCGCCGGGTTACACCTTTGATCGTTCTAATCGCTTTGCTTGTCGTGGCGCCTGCAGCACTCGGTCAGGATGAGTTCGACTGGCGCCGTTTTGAGGGTACTGAGCTGCGGGCAATCATGATTCAGGGCCCGTGGATTGACAGCGCCCGGCCATTCATCGAGTCTTTCGAAGAGTTGACAGGCATGACCGTCGTACTCGAGGTCCTGCCGGAGGCCGAGGCATGGGACAAGATTCGCGTCGAGATGCAGGCTAACAACGAGGATCTCGACATCTTCTACAACCAAACTCAGCGCTTTGGCGTCGAATTCACGGAGAACGGCTGGGTCCAGCCGCTTAACGACTACATCGCCAATCCCGAGCTAACGACTGCAGACTTCAATTGGGAGACGGATTTCGTCGACTACAACCGCGAAGGCGTGACGTTCGATGGTCAGGTTATCGGTATCCCGACTGACCGGCAGCTTGGTCCTATGCTGTTCTACCGCAAGGACGTGCTGGAAGAGTATGGCATCGAAGTGCCAACGACCTTCGAGGAACTTGGTGCAGCGGCGCGGCAGATCTGGGAGGCCAGCGGCAACACGCTCCCCGGCTTCGTAGCCCGCGGTCAGGGTGCGTCGGCCACGTCGGCGTACTCGTATGTGATGGGTGAGTTCGGCGCAGTCTGGCAGGACGAAGAAGGTCGCCCGACCCTGAACACGCCGGAGCACCTAGCTGCCTTTACGTGGTACGGCGAAACGCTGCGCGAGTCCGGCTCGGTCGGCGCGACCGCGTTTGCCTTCCCTGAGACGACCAATGAGTTCTTGACTGGAAACGCCGCGTTCACGATTGAACTCGGTGTGAATCCCCGCAACATCAGCGATCCTGCAGTCTCCAGCGTAGTCGACCTAGTCGGCTTCACGGTGATCCCCGACGGCCCGGGGCCGGACGACTTCCGCAACACCGATCCGTGCCCGCCGATCCGTCCGTTTGCCGTTTCGATCTCGACGTTCTCGCCTGACAAGGAAGCGGCGTGGCTGTTCATCCAGTACATCACCGGCTTTGAACCCCAGCTCGCCTATCTGCAGGCAGGCCGCGTTGCCGCGCGCAGTGCGCCGTGGTCCAGCGAAGAGTTCACCTCGTCACTGAACCAGACCGGTCAGGAGTACTGGGCCGCTCAGATGGAAGCATCCGGGCTGTGCTATCCCACGTCGGGCTTCGCGCCGGCCTCAATCATCGACAATGGCCGGGCCCGCGACATCATTGGTCAGGTCATCGAGACCGCGATCATTGGTGGCGATATCGAGGCGGCCCTGCAGTTGGCGCAAGAAGAGTTGGACATGCTCTACGATCGTCAGCAGTAAGGCAGCCTGAGCTTTCAGGTGAGGGTGGGCGGTGAGAACCGCTCGCCCTCATCACGAACCCCCGCAACCTAAGGAACTGAGCGTATTCGATGCTTCTTCGTCACAGACTCTTTCCGTGGATGATGGTCACGCCGACCTTGATTGCGCTGGCGGTGTTCCTTGCCTATCCGCTCATCAGCCTGCTGCTGATGAGCACACGTGATTACGGGACGTCGACGATCAACTACACCGATGTCGGGCTGCGCTGGTACGAACTGCTCCCGCGCGACTCGCGTTTCATGAACGGCTTGTGGCGCACTCTGCTATACAGCGGCGGGTCGGTGGCGGGCTCGATGGTATTGGGCACCATCATGGCGCTGATCCTCAACCGATCGTTTCTCGGTGTCACCGCCGTCCGCACGATGTTCATCCTGCCCATGGTCTCGATGCCGGTTGCGTCGGCCTTGATGTGGGGCACGATGTTCAACCCCAATCAGGGCATTTTGAACTACTTCCTGGAAAGCATCGGACTCGAACGAAGCCTGTGGCTCGCCAGCCCCAATACCGCGTTGTTCTCGATAATGATCGTTGAGACCTGGATGAGCGCGCCGTTCGTCATGCTGATCGTGTTGGCTGGCCTGCGTTCGATGCCAACCGAACCGCTCGAGTCGGCGCAGATCGACGGCGCGAATCGCATTCAGATGTTCGCCTACGTCGTGTTCCCGATGCTTCGCGCCGCGCTGGCGACCGCCGCGCTGTTCAAGATCATCGACACCCTGAAGCAGTTTCCGATCATTTGGGTACTGACCAAAGGAGGCCCACTTCGCGCTACCGAGACGCTCTACGTCTACGGGTATGCGCTGGGATTCCAGTTCTTCGATCTGGGGTACGGCGCGGCGATCCTCACCGTGCTGCTGCTGCTCGTCATGGTGATCGCGTTCTTCTGGATGGGCCTGCGTCGACGGTCATGGGTGTAGTGTTGAGGAGTCAGGGATGACTAGCGTCGATGCGGTGATGAGGCGTTCCAGACCCGCCCCAAAGACCCTGCGCCAACAGGTCGAGCACTGGATCGGGGAGATCGCATTTCGCCTTCTCGTACTCGCGTTCCTGGCATCGTTCATGTTCGTCTTCGTCTGGATGGTGATCACGTCATTCAAAGAGGCGAAAGACGTCACCGTATATCCTCCGGTGTTGATCTTCGAGCCGACTCTCGACAATTACGCCAACGTGTTGGAAAAGACGCCGTTCTTCAAGCAGATGGCTAACAGCGCAATCGTGGCCGCCGGCGCCGTCATGCTTGGCCTCGTGATCGGCCTGCCCGCTGCCTATGTGGTCGCCCGTTATCGGATGCAGAGGCTTGCGCTCACGATACTGCTGATGCGCATGGTCCCGACCATCGTCTTTATGCTGCCGCTGTTTGTGATCTATCAGCGGCTAGATCTCATCGACACCCATATCGGGTTGATTCTGAGCCACCTGATTCTGACGTTGCCATTGGTGATCTGGGTGATGATCAGCTTCTTCGAAGACGTCCCCATTGAAATTGAGGATCAGGCAAAAGTAGACGGTTGCACGCAGCTTGGCGTGTTTCTGCGGATTGCGCTGCCGCTTAGCCTGCCCGGCATGGTCGTCACGACCATTCTTGCCTTCATCACGTCATGGAACAACTTCATCTTCGTGTTGATTCTTGGCGGCTCGAATACCACGACGCTTCCGCTCGCCGTGTTCAATTTCATGGGCTTCGAGCAGCTGGATTTTGGCGCCGTCGCTGCTGTCGCCTCGATGCTCTCTCTGCCGATCATCGTCCTGACAATCATCGTTCAACGGTGGTTGGTGCAAGGTCTCACACTCGGAGCCGTCAAGTCATGACTTCACCCGCCGCAGTCCCACTTTCAGAAGACGATTTCATCACCGTTGCGCGTGCACTCTTTCCAGACGCAGACGACGAAACGCTGGCACAGCTGTATCCCATGGTGAGCGATTTGCGCGAGTTGGCCGCGCTTGTCAGCCAGCGCGTCCTCAGCGGTGCGCCGCTGTCCGAAACGGCGACGGGCGAATGACCATGACCACGCCGCTGCACTACGAGTCAATCGAGAACCTGAGCCGCATACTGCGCCGCCGCGAAATCGGCGCGGTTGAGATCGTCGAACACTTTTTGCGCCGCACCGATGCCCTGAACAATTTACTGCACGCCGTGATCACGGTGGCCTACGACCACGCCCGCGCGGCCGCAGCCGAGGCCGACCGATCCATGGCGGCAGGTAGCGCTGACGGGAAACCGCTGCTCGGAATTCCGATTACCGTCAAGGATGTGATGGCAACGAAGGGTATACGGACGACCGCCAACAGCAGGACCCTCGGGGACTGGGTGCCGGATGCCGAACCGCTCGCGCTTGCGCGACTGCGCGAAGCGGGCGCAATCGTGCTGGCAAAGGCCAACTGCAACGAGTACTTCGGAATTCCGTCTGAGGATGACCGTTATCCGCGCCCGCGCACGCCGTTCAACACAGATTACGTTGCGATCGGCAGCAGCAGCGGCTCAGGCGTCGCGGTCGCTGCCGGAATTGGCGCGGCGTCGATCGGCACGGACAGCGCCGGATCCGTGCGCCTGCCTGCCGCTCAAGCTGGCGCGTTCGGGATGAAATCGACCAACGGCCACGTCAGCCTGGAAGGACATACGGCGTATTCGAACTTTCAGGTCATCGGCCCGTTGGCACGAACCACGGCAGATGCCGCCTTGCTCACGTCAGTCATGGCAGGCGAAGCCCCACCGACAATCTCGACCGCGGGCCCGCGAGGGCTCCGGATCGGTGTGCCGTGGCGTTACATCGACACATCGCCCGCTGAACCTGAAATCCGCTCAGCCTTCAGGTCACTGATCGAAACGCTTGAAGCTGCCGGGGCGCAGGTTGTCGAGGTTTCTATACCCGGCATGGCCGAGTCCCGGATGGCGACTTTTGTCGCCATGTACGCCGAACATCACGCGTCCAAAGCAGTCACGCTCCAGCGCCAGTTCAACGATCTCGGCCGAAGCGCCCGACTCTACGCGATGCAGGGCGCGTTTATCAGCGCGGTCGACTACCTTCATATGTTGGAGTTGGGGCGTCAGGTCCGCCGCAACGTCGATCTCGCGCTGGGAACCGTCGATGTCATCGCCATGCCGACCTCTCCCTACGTCACAGCGGAGGCGGCGCGTAGGCCGTCCGAGCACCGGCGGGGGATGAACACCGTATTCACCGTGCCGTTCAACTTGACGGGTCATCCCGCCATTACGGTCCCATGTGGGTTCTCGGAACTCGGAATACCGATCGGCGCGCAGTTCGCGGCGGCGCACGGCGCCGAGGACACGCTGTATCGCGTCAGCCTCGCCGTCGAGCAGTTGACGGACTGGCATCTCCGGCACCCACCGCTCTGAGGACCGTCCCATGCAGACTGCCATCGCCTACGCTGACAGCAACTTCACGCGGTTTCTGACCGAACTCAAGCAGTATCTGCGGATCCCGAGCATCAGCACGCTGCCGGCACATAAGGCGGACATGCAGCGTGCGGCCGAGTGGACCGCCGTGAAACTACGTGCGATTGGCATGGATACGGTCGAAGTCGTGGCCACGGACGGGCATCCGATCGTCTACGGAGAGTGGTTGCGGGCAGCGAATGCACCTACGGTGCTCATTTACGGCCACTACGACGTGCAACCTGCCGATCCGTTGAGCGAGTGGCAGCACGACCCATTTGATCCCCTCGTGATGGACGGCCACATCGTCGCACGTGGCTCGGCTGATGACAAAGGGCAGGTCTTCATCAATCTCGCAGCCATCGAAGCGCTGCTGACCGCCCACGACGGACAGCTTCCGATCAACGTTAAGTTCGTGATTGAGGGCGAAGAGGAGGTCGGCTCGGCGGGTCTAGCAGCGTTCGTACAGTCTCAGCGCGACCGCGTGGCAGCGGACGTCGTCGTCATCTCTGACACGACGATGCTAAGCCTTGAACAGCCTGCGATCTCGACGGCGTTTCGTGGCTTGCTTTATGCCGAACTGGAGGTGTTTGGTCCGGCTTTCGACCTACACTCCGGACAGCATGGCGGGGTTGTTCACAACCCGATACAGGCGCTGTGCGAGATCGCCGCCGGGCTGCATCGCGCGGATGGATCGGTCGCGGTTGATGGATTCTACGATCGGGTACAGCCGCTTTCGGAGATTGAACGCGCAGAGCTTGCTGGCCTGTATTCGGATGACGAGCTGCGGGCCGAAACCGGTGCTCCGGCACCATGGGGCGAACCCGCTTTCAGCCTCCGCGAACGCATTGTGGCGCGGCCGACGCTCGAGTTCAACGGAATTGTCGGAGGGTGGACGGGCGAGGGCCGCAAGACCGTACTCCCGGCCCGTGCGCTCGCCAAGATCAGCTGCCGCCTTGTGCCCGATCAGGACCCGGCCGAGATTGCCGAACTGCTGCGCGCCCGGGTCGCGGAGCTCACGCCACCGACCGTGCGCAGCGAGTTTCGCGTGCTTGGATCGAGTCAGCCGGTGGTGGTAGCCGCCGATAACCCGGCAATGCGGATCGCCATGGACGCCTACGAAAAGGGCTTCGGTGTCCGGCCCATTCTTATGCGCAAGGGTGGCTCCTTGCCGATATTGAGTACATTCGCAAGTGTGTTGGACGTGCCCATCATTCTGGCGGGATATGGGCTTCCTTCAGATCGCGTGCACGGCCCCAACGAACGGTTCTATTTGGAGTGCCTACGCAAGGGGATTCGTACGGCGATTCACCTGTATGAAGGGTTGAGCGCATACAGGCCAGTGATTTGAACGGTAGTTCAGCCCCAAAGTCGAACACGCGAACGACGGTCGCCTAACAGGTTGCGTGAACTGGGCCACCCGTGCCTGACGCTGTGTCTGGAGGCGGCATTGCGGCTTTTTGTTATGTGCGAATCCCGAAATCCCGATGTTGATTAGCGCAGTATGCGGCACAAGCCGCCCAACCCGTTTTGGAGGCGCAACGACTGTGCATTTCTTGACAAGTCTGATTAAGCGGTTTATCCTTTGTGATAAATCGCTTAATCATATGGAACACTATGCCACCCATCCGACCTCGTATCAGTGATGTTGCCCGCCACGCCGGTGTGTCCGAGGCGACCGTTTCGGTCGTGCTGAACAATGTCGTCGGCGAGCGTGTGCGGGTCAGCGAGGCGACGCAGCAAAAGGTGTGGGCGGCTGTCCGCGAGTTAGGCTATGTGGCGAATCCGGTTGCGCAGCGGTTGGCCGGCGGCCACAACCGGATCGTCGCTGTGTTCACGTTCGAGTCGATTTTCCCGATCGATTCAAGCAGCTTCTACTATCCGTTCTTGATCGGAATCGAAGAAGAGGCCGATCGGCTCGGATACGATCTTCTGCTCGTAACCGGATCGGCGCAGGGCAGTAAGCGCAGGATCTATCAGCACGGGGTCAATCGGCTTCTACGTGCGGATGGTGCGATTCTCTTGGGTCACGGCGACCGATCCGAAGTCGATCAGCTTGTGCGTGACGGCTACCGATTCGTGTATATCGGCCGCCGCGAGTCATCGACGGAGTCGCTTTCGTACGTCGCGGCGGACTACGCATCAGCCTCAGAAGATTTGGTCCATCGTGTCATCGGACTAGGGCACCGAAACATCGTCTATGTGCGATCGATCCGCACGACTGAGGCGAGTCGGGACCGTGAACGCGGCGTGCACCAAGGTCTTGAAAGGGCAGGGGTACTGCTGCGCGACGGATGGATGTGGCGCGGAGTGCCAGAAGGCATCATGCCAGATACGGTGCAAGCGTGGATTGACGATGGCGTGACTGCCTTGATTGCCGAGGACGACATGCTCGGACTACGGATCATGCAATGCGCTGATTCACTTGGGCTATCATGCCCGGCTGACTATTCGCTGGCGGTCCTTGGCAACCCGCTCAACCCGACCCAGGAGATTCCGGATTGGATGACCTTTGGCATTCCTCGGCGTGAGATGGGCCAATTGGCCTTTCGGATGCTGCAGGAATGGCTGAACGGCGACGAGTCCCAGATCAGGCTTCCGCTGCGTGCAACGTTGAGCTGCACGCCCGTTCCCGGACAGACCGTCCGCGACCTTCGCTAACCGACCGTTCGGTGCATGCGTCGGTCTTTTTGCCCGGTTGATTAAGCGGTTTATCGCTAAGGAGGAGCGCACGGCCAAACATCTACACAGACCGTCCAACATCGACATCGATAGACCCATATCTTGGAGGACACGACCCATGCTTCGTATGAACCGCTTCTTTGTCATTCTGGTTCTGCTGCTCGCCTTCGCGCTCACGTCCGCGGCACAGGAACCGGTCACTGTTCGTTTCACCCAGTGGATTCCGGTCGACTCCGACCGTTCGGCGACGTTCCTGGCCATCGCTGAGGAATACATGGCCGCCAATCCGGGCGTCACCGTGCAGTTCGAGTTCATCCCCTTTGCCGACTACAACACCACACTTCCGCTGCAGCTTAGCGGGACCAACCCGCCGGACGCCGGCTGGCTGACCGAGAACGTGGCTCCAACGTGGCTGCAATCAGGCATCCTAGCTGACATGGGCGCGGCGCTGACCAGCGACGCAGAGTACGACTACGCCGACCTTGCGCCGTCCGGCATGGGGCTATGGCTGGCTGGCGACGGGGTCTACGGCGTGCCATTCTCGACTTCACCGTTTCTGCTCATCTACAATCGCGACCTGTTCGCCGCCGCGGGCGTCGATGCGCCCGATGCGATGCTGGAGAAGGGCGAGTACACGTGGGACAACCTCGCCGCGGCCATGAAGGCGATCCGTGAGGAGACCGGTGTCGCGGGTCTACAGAGCATCAACGGCGCGCTGTACAGCGGCGAACGCGTCTGGCACACCGTGATCCCGTTCATCTGGGCATACGGCGGCGACGCGTGGGATGCCGACAACAACTGCTTGCTCAACAGCCCGGAGAGTGTCGCCGGGGTCCAGAAGTTCCACGACATGATCTTCGTCGATCGCGGCGTGGAAGCACCGGGCGAGGTCGTTGACTTCTACACTGGAACGGCAGCGGTCCTGATGGGGCAGCTCAGCCGGGTTGGACCGCTGGCCGATGCCAGCTTCGGATGGGACATCGCCCCGCTGCCTGAAGGCCCTGCCGGCAAGGTCGACGTGATTGGTCAGGCCGCAATCGTCGTGTTCAATAACAGCCCGAACCGCGATATCGCCATTGACTTTGTCAAGTTCCTGACCAACAAGGAGAACACGCTCAAGATCGCCGAGTTCTTCCCGCCGATCCGCGCGTCCGCCCTGGCGACCGACGTGCTATACACTGCCAACCCGACGATCTCCGCCGAGAGCATGAAGACCGCCGTTATCGATCCAACCCTGACCGGACGCGTGCTGCCTGCACATCCGAACTTCCCGACCATCGACTTGACGTCTCGGACGTATTGGGATCAGCTTTGGGTGGCTGACGCCAATATCCAGGCGATCATGGATGAAATGTGCGCCGCCATTCAGCCCCTGCTGAACCGGTAGAATCTGACAGCCAAGCAGCGCGGAGGGGTATCACGCCCCTCCGCGCCACGAGAGGCGTACGCCCATGAACTTCGACACCTCTGCTGCCCGGCCATCCAGCCTCTTGCGACCGCTGCACTTGAGCCTGAAAGTGCGTGATGCGCTGTTCGGCTACGTCTTCGTCGGCCCGATGGTCGTTGGCTTTGTGCTTACGGTCCTGCTTCCCTTGGTCGCTGTCTTCTTGTACAGCTTCCAGGACCGCAACATGCTTACGGGCACGTGGCAATACGTGGAGTCTGCCAACTATCAGAACATCCTTGGCGGCGACCCGCTGTTTACCAAGGTCCTCATCAACAGCCTGGTGTTCACACTGGGGTTGGTGCCGCTGAACGTCGTGCTGGCGCTGGTGCTGGCGGTGCTGCTTAACCGCGCCATTCGCGGCGTGACGTTCTTCCGCACGTTGTTCTTCGCACCTGTTGTCACATCCGCCGCCGCGTGGGCGATCGTATGGAAGTTCATCCTGCAGGGTGAGAACGGGACGTTGAACCTGCTGCTCGACTCGGTCGGGATTGACGGACCGAATTGGCTGCGCGATGGCAACTGGGCGATGTTCTCGGTGATCTTCACGCGGGCGCTCAAGAACGTCGGCCTGAACATGATCATCCTGCTGGCGGCGCTGCAGAGTATTCCGCGCGAGTATGACGAGGCCGCGCAGGTCGATGGCGCGACAGCATTTGACCGCTTCCGGCGCATCACCGTACCGCTGCTATCCCCGACGATCCTGCTCGTCACCGTCCTGACCGTAGTAGGGTCGTTGAAGGTCTTTGACCATATCGTCCTGATGACCAACGGCGGCCCGTCGAACGCCACAATGGTGTTGGTCAACTACATTTACTTTCAAGCGTTCAAGGTGTTCGACACCGGTTACGCCAGTGCGCTTGCGGTGATCCTGTTTGCGATCGCGTTGGTCGCCACGCTCACGCAGTGGTTCCTGCGCAAGCGCTTTGTGTACAGCGAGGTGTAGGGTGAACCGGCCCCTGTACCGCGCAGCGTTATCCGTTCGGAAGCACATCTGGCTGTACCTGGTGCTATCCGTCATGGTCGTGCCGTTTGTGTTCCCGTTCGTCTGGATGATGGGCAGCTCGCTCAAGCCGGCGATTGAGGTCTTCGCGTATCCGCCCACGCTGCTCCCGATCAATTGGCAGTGGGGCAACTACGCGCGCGTCTTCGAGCTTCAGCCGTTCGCGCAGCAGTACTTCAACAGTGTCTACATTGCGGTGGTGGTGACTGCCGGGACGTTGTTCTTCTCGTCGCTTGCCGGGTATGCCTTCGCGCGGATCGGGTTTATCGGCCGCGGACTGCTGTTTCTCATGCTGCTCAGTGCCCTCATGATGCCTGAGGAAGTCACGATCATCCCGAAATTCAATGTCGTGCAATCCCTGAGGCTGGACAACACGCATTGGCCGCTGCTGATTTTCCCGGTCTTCGGTGCTCATGGCGTCATCGCGACGTTCATGATGCGCCAGCACTTTCTGGGGATTCCTCAGGAGCTGGAAGAAGCCGCGTTTCTGGACGGCTTGAGTCGATGGGGCATCTTCTGGCGAATCGCGATGCCGATTGCGACCCCTGTCCTGAGCGCCGTCGCGATTATCACGTTCCTGACGACGTGGAATTCATTCCTCGAACCGCTGGTCTACCTTCGCAGTGTCGAGCAATTTACGCTTCCGTTGGCATTGCGCGGGTTCACCGACGAGTTCGGTCAGCCCATTTGGGAAGTGCAGCTCGCGGCCACGACGTTGTCGGTGCTGCCCATCTTGATCTTCTATGTATTCGCACAACGCTTCGTTGTGGAAAGCTTCGCGTCTTCGGGTGTCAAAGGATAGAGTCGCCGTGAGAGAACTGGATACAGAAATTCTGATCGTCGGCGGGGGCCTGGGGGGCGTTGCGGCAGCATTGGCAGCGCTCCGTGCTGGACGCACCGTCATTCTCACTGAAGAGACGAACTGGGTAGGCGGTCAATTGACCGCACAAGGGGTTCCTCCGGACGAGAACCCGTGGATCGACTCCGAGGGCACAGGCTGCACGGCCAGCTATCGCCTGCTGCGGGAAGGCATCCGCGAGACGTATCGCCGCTACTACCCGCTCACCGACGCGGCCAACGCCCGGCGCTTTTTCAACCCGGGCATGGGCAACGTCTCACCGTTGTGCCACGAGCCCGCAATCGCGCACAGCGTCATTCGTGCGATGCTGGCCCCGTATCAAACCAGTCAGCGGCTGACCATTCTGCTGCGCTGCGTCCCGGTTGCCGCCGAATGCGACGGAGATCGCATCACCAGCGTCACGATGCAGGATGTCAACACCGGCGATCAGGTGGTCATTGCGGCTCGGTATGTCCTCGACGCGACCGAGCTGGGAGACCTGCTCGAACTCGCAAACGTCGAACACGTCACGGGGGCGGAGAGCCAGGCCGAAACAGCCGAACCGCATGCGCTGCCGGGTGACGCCGACCCGCTCGATCAGCAGTCGATCTCGTGGTGCTTCGCGGTCGACTATCATCTCGGCGAGGACTTCACGATCGCCAGGCCCGCCGGATACGACTTTTGGCGCGGCTATCAGGCCCCGTTCTGGCCTGCTCCTCAACTGAGCTGGACGACCAGTGACCCCGTTACGCTTGAGCCGGTGACTCGCCCGATGTTTACCGGCCCGACCGACGACGCGATCGGCAGCGATTTGTGGCACTACCGGCGCATTCTGTACCGCAAGTATTATCCCGACGGGTTCTACCCGAGTGACGTGGTCGTCGTCAACTGGCCCCAGATCGACTATTGGCTCAAACCGGCCGTCGGCCCCGGAGTCGACGCGGCGGCGCGCAAGGCGGCGCTGGACGGCGCACGCAGCCTGAGCCTTGCCATGCTGTATTGGATGCAGACCGAGGCTCCGCGCCCGGACGGCGGTGCAGGCTATCCCGGCCTGCGCCCACGCGGTGACCTGCTCGGCTCAAGCGACGAGTTTGCACAGGCGCCGTATGTCCGTGAGAGCCGGCGTATCCGGGCGGAGTTCACGGTCCTCGAGCAGCATGTCGGTGTCGAGGCGCGCGGGAGCTTACGCGGCGCGGAGCCGTTCGCAGATACCGTTGGGATCGGGAGCTACCGGATCGACCTGCATCCGAGCTACCGGCGCAACTATGTCGACATCACCAACTGGCCGTTTCAAATTCCGTTGGGTGCGCTGATCCCTGTTCGCGTTGAGAATCTGCTGCCGGCGTGCAAGAATCTGGGCGTTACGCACATCACCAACGGGTGCTATCGGCTGCATCCGGTGGAATGGAACATCGGGGAGGCGGCGGGGGCGTTGGCGGCCTACTGCCTCGCCCACAGTGTCGCGCCGCGTGCTGTGCGCGGCGACGCGACGCACCTCGCCGACTTTCAGCGCGAACTGACCGTAAAGCACGGGTTCGTACTGCAGTGGCCGGATCATTTGCGGCTGACTCCGCGCGACAAGATGGACCCGCTGGGGATCTAGCCGATGGCGTCACCTAACATCGTCTTCATCGTTCTGGATCAATGGCGCGGCGACTGCCTCGGTGTCGCCAACAGCCGTCACCCGGTCATGACCCCGCACTTCGACCAGTTGACCGACGAGGGCCTTTGGTTTCGGCGCGCCTACGCCGACTGCCCGATCTGCATGCCGCAGCGGGCGACTATGCTGACCGGGCAGAGCGGGTCGCGGCACGGCATGCCCTACAACTTCCTTGCCGGTCCGCGTACCCCGATTCTAGCCGAGCACAGCTTGCCGTATCGGCTGAGCCGCGAAGCCGGGTACCAGACCAAGGCAATCGGGAAGATGCACTTCTATCCCGAGCGCGCGCGCTTCGGTTTCGATCACGTCACGCTGCACCCGGACGACTATGTCAACTGGTTGGAGGACAACGGCTACGGCGGCTTGTATCGCGGGCATGGTCTGGGCGGTAACGAGGTCTATCCAGCCGTGAGCAGCGTACCGGACGAATACACCCACACAAGCTGGATCATCGAACCGTCGGTGCGCTTTCTGTCTCAGCGCGATCCAGACGCGCCGTTCATGCTGTGGATGGTGTTCGAAGCGCCGCACAGCCCGTTTGATCCTCCGGCCCCCTACGATCAGCTCGGCCTGTTCGAGCACCAGATCCGCGGCGTCCTCCTGCAGGTCCGGCGGATAGCCATACTTGCGCAAGATCCGCTTCACCAGCACCCGCAGCCGCGCCCGCGCCGCCTGCTTCACCGCCCAGTCGATCGTCACGTTCTGCCGCACGTTTTGGAGCAGCTCCACCGCGATGATCGCCAGCTGCTTGTCGCCCATGACCGCGCGTGCGCTGGAGCTTTCGGCCAGCGCGTCATAGAACGCCAGCTCGTCGTTACTCAGCCCCAGCTCTTCGCCGCGTCCCTGCGCGTCGCGGACGTCTTTCGCAATCGCGATCAACTCCGCGATCACCTGCGCGGCGTCGATCGTACGGTTCTGATAGCGCCGGATGGTCTTGTCCAGCATGTCCGCGAACGACCGCGCCTGCACCACGTTCTGCCGTGACCGCGTACGAATCTCGTCCTGCAGCAGCTTGCGCAGCAGTTCGAGCGCCAGATTCCGCTCTGGAAGGCGCTTCACATCCTCGAGGAATTCGTCGCTCAGGATTCCGACGTCCGGCGTCTTCAGTCCCGCCGCCTCGAAGATGTTGATCACCTCGGGCGACGCAACCGCCTGCGACACCAACTGCTTGATTGCGCCGTCCAAATCCTCTTTCGTCCGCGCGTCGACTGGCGTCGACTTGGCGAACTGGGAGCGCACGGCCTGAAAGAACGCCACATCATCGCGGATGCGCAGCGCCGACTCGTCCGGCACGCACAGCGCGAACGCCTGCGACAACCGCGTTACGCCGTCCATAAACCGCTTCTTGTTCTCGTCACCAGTCCCGCTGGCCAGCTTCAGGATGTGCTCCATCGCCTTGGGGATGACCTGCACCCGCTGCGCCGGCTCGCCGCGGAAGAACGCGCCGTAGTCAAAGCCGTGGAACATCGACTTGACCACGTCGTACGCGTCCCGCATCACCGTGATTGCCCGCTCGAGGTCGAACGCCGGCTGACCGCTCCCGGCCTCGGTGTACGCCTTCATCGCCTGCTGCAGATCGGTCGCGATGCCGAGGTAGTCCACGATCAGGCCACCGGGCTTGTCCTTGTACACCCGGTTGACCCGCGCGATCGCCTGCATCAACCCGTGGCCGTGCATCGGCTTGTCGACGAACATCGTGTGCAGCGACGGCGCGTCGAACCCGGTCAGCCACATATCGCGCACGATCACCAGCTTGAACCCGTCCTCCGGGTCCTTGAACCGCTCCGCGAGCGCCTTGCGCTGCGTCTTCGACCGCACGTGCGGCTGATACGCCGGCGGATCGCTTGCGCTGCCCGTCATCACCACCTTGAGGAACCCGTCGGCGTCGGTGTCCGCGTGCCAATCCGGCCGCAGCGCCACCAGCTGATCGTACAGGTCGACCGCGATGCGCCGGCTCATGCACACGATCATGCCCTTGCCGTCCATCGCCTCCAGCCGTTCCTCGAACGTCGTCACGATGTCCCGCGCGACCTGTTCGAGTCGTTCCGACGTGCCGACCATCGCCTCGAGCTGTGCCCACTTGGTCTTGAGCCGCTCCTTGGCCGTCTCCTCTTCGCCTTCGGTGATCTCCTCGAAGTCTGGGTCGATCTTCGGCCGCTGCTCCTCGCGCAGTTTCAACCGTGCCAGCTGCGCCTTGTAGAAGATCGGCACTGTCGCCTTGTCCTCGACCGCGCGCTGGATGTCGTAGACGTCGATGTACTCGCCGAACACCATGCGCGTATTGGCATCGGTCGTCTCCACCGGCGTCCCCGTGAACCCGATGAACGACGCGTTCGGCAGCGCATCGCGCACATACTTGGCGAACCCGTAGCTGAACTCGCCCGCGCGCGTCATCCGCGCCTCGAACCCGTACTGCGACCGGTGCGCCTCGTCGGCGATGAATACGATATTGCGCCGGTCGCTCAACAGCGGATACGCCATCCGGTCGTCATCCGGCATGAACTTCTGAATCGTCGTGAACACCACGCCGCCCGACGCCACCCGCAGCAGATCGCGCAGATGCTCGCGGCTGTCCGCCCGCTTCGGCTCCTGACGGAGCAGTTCCTGCCCCGCCGCGAACGTCCCGAACAACTGATCGTCCAGATCGTTCCGATCGGTCGGCACCACCAGCGTCGGATTCTCCATCGCCGGATGCTGGATGATCTTCCCGGCATAGAACAGCATCGACAGGCTCTTGCCGCTGCCCTGCGTATGCCACACCACGCCGACCTTGCGATCTCCGGCCGCGGCCGTCGCCGTGACCGTGCGCTCGACCGCCTTGTTCACCGCATAGACCTGATGATAGGCCGCGACCTTCTTGATCAGCCGCGCTTCGCTACGCTCGAACACCGTGAAGTTGCGCGTGATGTCCAGCAGCCGCTCCGGCGCGAACACGCCGCGGACGACCGTCTCCAGCGTCGGCGTGCCGACCTCACCGCCGTCCACCGTGCGCCACGGCTTGAAGTGCTCCCAGCCCGCGCCCAGCGCCCCGACCCGCGCCTCGATCCCGTCCGAGATCGCCAGCAGCGCGTTGTAGCGGAACAGCCCGGCGATGTCGTCGCGATACGTCCGCAGCTGGTTGTACGCCTTGTGGATCGTCGCCTGTTCGTCGGCCGCGTTCTTGAGTTCGATCACCACCAGCGGCAGCCCGTTGACGAACAGCACCACATCCGGCCGGCGGTTGGTCTTCGACTTCGACTTCGGGTTGACGTCCTCGACCGTGAACTGGTTCACCGCCAGATACCCGTTGTTCGCCGGGTTGGCGAAGTCGATCAGCCAGACCTTGTCGTAGCGCGTGTCGGAATCGGCCTTGTACGAGACGTCGACGCCTTCGGTGAGCAGCCTGTGGAACGCGTGATTGTTCTGCATGACGTCCGGGCTGTCGGTGCGCAGCACCCGCCGCACGACGTCATCGAAGACCCCGGCCCGCGCCAGTGGGGGAATGTGCGCGTTGATAAGGTCGAGCTGCGCCCGCAGCCGGCCTTCGAGGACGACCTCGCGGTAGCTGGTCCGTTCGGCGGCCGGCTCCCCCGGCGCGATGACCCCGCCGTGCACGTACTCCCAGCCGGCCTGCTGCAGCCAGTCGATCGCCGCGTATTCGACGGTGTCCTCGTTGAACGGCTTCATGGGCCAAGTCTCCGTTGGGCGACGGCATTAATGCGCGCGTCGTGCTGCAGCAATCCGCGGCTACTATTGGTCACTTGAATACGTCGAGCAAGGCATCACGGAAGACTTGAAAACTTCTCGATCGATTTCGCCGTGGATCCATATGCACCGATATCTCTTGTGCGGCACGGATCTTTTCTAGGCCGCCGGGATGGTAGTCCACTAACAATCGTTCAAGCTGTTCCCATGTTCCACCGGGTACTGCATCCGGATCCCGAAATCGCCGTTGAGACGCGAGGTGTCGGCTAACACGTGGGTACGCAGCGACAATCGCATCCACATCACCGAAGTACCAAGCCTCCAGTTCTTCGATCACTATTCGGTTCACGACTGTGAATCTGTCAGGAGACGCCGTACGGGTTTCAAGCCCAACACTTGCGGCTATCCGCTCCAGTTCCTTCTTGAGTTCTTTACAGTCATCGGAATCTCGATCGGCCAAGACGAATACGCGCCAATCATCACCGGGTCGATGTTTGTAGATCTTGAGCCGATTTGGAAGGTGTCGCAGAAGCGCCGGTTTACCCTGAAACGAAAATATGTCGTACTCGAAGTCAAGTCCAGCAAGAACCTTTGGCACCAACTCGAGCAGCGCAACTTCGGCAGACATTTCCTCAACATAGAAGTGTAGAAGCATGTTGTGGACCTCTTGCACCTAGACGGTCCTACGGCGCTTAGGTCCGCCAGAATTTGTCAAGGGATCACCAATCCCAAAGAAGCCCTCCATCCACAGGTCACCCAATAGCGCGCCGTTCCTGATTAGGTCTGTGATTCCATCGAGCTCAGACGCTCGCGCGGCACGCGTGTAACCGTCATCATCTCGATAGAGAATCCACAATTCTGAGGGTCTCAAGCCATTGACATAGAACGGTGAATGTGTCGTGACCATAAGTTGTGTTCTTGACGACGCTGTACGGCATTCTTCAGCCAGCCCGCGGAGAAGTTTCGGATGGAGTTGATTCTCAGGTTCTTCAATACCAATGAGTCTCGGCGGTTCAGGATCGTAAAGCAGGGTCAGATATGCCAACATCTTTAGTGTGCCGTCCGATGCGAACTTCGACATTATTGGGCGGTCGAATGGTGCATCCTTTATCTGTAGTAGCAGTCGCCCATCGGGCATGATTTCTGCGTCCACGCGCTCTAGCTTGGGAACGCGCCGGGACAGCAGCTTAAGAATCGCGGACAGCCTATCGGGATGTTGTTCTTTCAGGTACTGGATAACGTTAGGGAGATTGTCTCCTGTCTCGGAAAGGCGCTCTTGTGATCCGGACTCGGGTATTCCGCGCGTGTTATCGGCGCTAAGATACGAGAGATGCCAGCCAGTAATGAATTGGCGAAGAGCGTTGACCCGGGGATTCCTTGCAAGCTGACCCAACGTGTTGACCGCGAGTACATCCGGTGCTGAAAGAGTCTCCTCTACTCGTTCGGCCGGAGTATCCGGCGTCTCGCCTGAAGTGACATTTCCACGCCCGTTCTCAAAATCCAGAAACCTGTACGGCGCGCCATACGATTGACGTTTCCATTGGAGACGTTCTCGGGAGACAACAGGACCATGCAGCGTCTCGTCGATTGAGAGTTGATACGTAATGATCGGCGTGTTTGGTTGTTCGCGGTATTTCAACTCAAACTCTATCGGTCCATTTGAGTCGCGACTTCTGAGCTCTCGAAAGCGATTTCGCTTGTCCCACGCCTTGCGCAGTCCAACAGTAAAACATTCGGAGAGGAATGCGAAAACATCAAACACTGTTGACTTGCCACTCCCATTCGGTCCGAGAAGGACTGTCAGTGGCGTTATCGAAGTCAATTCGAAATCGCGCAGAACCCGATAGTTCTTGACTTTGATGCTCTCGATGCGTGGTACCGTCTCTGAAATGTCGTCAATCATGTTTTCGTGTCCTCACGACTTAACCGCACATATTGTAACTCCCCGCGCATGAGACGCGGCGCTTCTAGCCACCACGCAGAACCCATCACAAGTAGTCCGCGAGGAAGTCCCTCACGCCTTTCAACATCGCCTCCACGTCGCTGCGCTTGAATTCGTCAAACCTGCCGTGTGCCGCTGCATTGCGAATGTCAGCCCATGCTCTAGGCTGTTTCGCCTTGAGTTCATTGAACAGTCCCGCCGCTTTGAGACCGTCAACCAAGATCACAAGCTTCTTCGGTTCGCCATCGTCCTTGCGGGTTGAGATCGGCGGTTCCTGTCGCTCGCACAGACGACGCAGCGCATCTTCAAGGACTGCACCCGCAAGTACTGCCGCGGGCACATAATCATTTTGACCGGGAACGCCTTCACCAAGAAGATGCTCAGCCTGTCCCATGTAGTCGGACGCGATTTCCGCCTCGATCATGATGGATAAGTCGTCCAGCAATCCCGCTTCATAGTCCTTTTGCAATCCAATCAATGTCCCAGTGATGAACTCGACAGAAGATGACCGCTGCGGTAATCCTCGGAAGTCCGCTGTGATCTGCTGCATTCGATCCGTTTTGGATAGGACGAGCCGCAGTAGGCTTATTGCTTGCGTTCGGTAAGCCTCGAAGGCCATTCCCTGACTATGGTACTCTGTTCCGGTAAGGTCGAGGACAGGTCTACCCATCACGGTCTTGGGCTCAGACCTGGATTGTCGATTTTCGGCTTTCATCGTCGACACGAGTCCCGGACCATCTTTGATCAATGTCGTGAACTGCTCACGAATCTTGACATCAACACTAGATGGAAGCCCCATATTGCCCCCTACACCCCCACCAACTCCCCGCGCATGAGCCGCGGCAGCAGCGCGTCACGCAGTTCGGCCAGCGTGCGCGACTCGCTGTTGTTCGCGACGATCTTGTTACGCAATTCACCGACAGCTAGGTCAAACGCTTTGGCAACACGAACATCCGGTACAAGTAAGCTGAATCCGCTCAGTACTTGCGCATTAAGGCTCGCTCTCGTTGTGCCGGTCTTGAAGCCATCGACGATGTACCAGTAGTGCGATGAACGAAGCCAGTATTGAAGATATCGGGCATACTCCGTCCTGCGAGGCCGGAATCGAATCAGGTATGAAGCGAAGACCGCCTCTACATCCTCTTCGACCAAAGCTCCATGGCCGGGATCTGCCATACGTGCGATCACAATGTCACCGAACCTGAGGCGGTACTTCTCCATCTCCAAAGTGGCTATCTCGCAGTAGGGGACATTCTGCCAGTCTATCCATGGCGCTTTGTTGATGTCGGTAATACGCAGAAACTTTGGACCAATAGGGGAATCAGAGGCCGACGCTGTATACCCGTATTGAGGTTTTTCACTCACTTCCCCCAGCGTCCCGACCCGCCACCCGCGCGGGATGTCCCCCAGCGGCGAGTCCTCGAACCCGTCGGGGAACAGCGCCGCCGTCTCCGCATCCATCCCGGCCGGATCGCGCCCCTCGGCCTTGGCCCGCACCGGATCGAAGTCCACGAACCACGACTTGAACAGCGCGCGCGCCATCGCCTCCAGCGTCGCGTTCATCTTGCGGTTGAGGTCGATCTTGTCGTCCAGCGTGCCGAGGATGTGCGCGATCTCGCGCTGGATGGGGAGGGGAGGGAGGGGAAGTGGTACCCTTCGAAGAATCGTCTGATTCAATGAGGGCATAGTAGTTCCACCGGCATTCTGCGTAATCCAAGCCAAGTATTGCGGCGTTCCGAGAACATACGAAACATATTTAGGATCAAAAGAACGTGCGTCGAGTCGTAACCGAATGCAGTCACTCCCTTGGAGGCAGCCTGATTGCGAAATGTTTACATAAGCTCGCCTATCGACAGCGCCTTTCCGGCCGAAAAGGATGTCTCCTTCGGCAATGCGATATGTCTCGAGTCGTCGAAATGTCTTCTCGTCAACCCGAGGAGTATCATCATCAATGTTTATCGCGTTGACGCCGATGTTCTTGACCGCAATTACCGGTATCCCCTCGCGCTTGTATTCTGAGGCAAGGAGGTTTGTTCCGAAGGGTCCGGTTTGAAGACTTGCACTTCCAAGATCGACAAGCTGCCCTAGCGTTGAATACGTCCAATTCTCGGGAAGCATCCCGAAAATCGGTTCAACTCCGGCTGGAGTTTGGGAACTACTCATAGCCCAACCCCGCCAGGTTGTCGCGGATCGCCTGTTCCAGCCGTGCGGGTGGTCATGCCGCCACGAACTCGCGCACTTCCACCTGCACGCCTGCCTTCAGCGCGGCTTCGGCCGCCTCCAGAAGCTGACGGGTGGTGTCGTCGTCCACATACGCCTCGCCGCAGTTGGCGCACACCTGCGCGGGCACGTTCTTGAAGACCAGCGTTGTCCCGCCGCGCTCCAGCGTCACGGTCACGGTACCGGGTTGGGTGTCTCCTTGTCTGCAAATTACGCACTTCATGGGGTGTCCTTGCTCCCACAGCGTCTCGGTTAGCCTCACGATGCATCGAGTACGGCCATTTGCTCCGTCCGCACCGGCTCGGCCGACTCGCGGACAAGGCGCAGCACGAGGCTGTGGGCTTGCGGCGTGTAGAACGTCTCGCCGCACTGCCGGCACACCAGCGCCGGTACGTTCTCGATCAGGTACCAGCGCCCGTGGTACTCCTGCACGCGGGACACCCGCTTCTCTTCCAACTGACCTTTG
The DNA here is from genome assembly GCA_016716525.1 of Candidatus Flexicrinis affinis. NCBI lineage: Bacteria > Bacillati > Chloroflexota > Anaerolineae > Aggregatilineales > Candidatus Flexifilaceae > Candidatus Flexicrinis > Candidatus Flexicrinis affinis. The sequence goes on along the minus strand of JADJWE010000002.1, from coordinate 379,314 downwards.
CAGTACAGGCATTCGTCCATCACGGCTTCCTCGTCTTCCAGTCCGGTTCCCACTCGTCGGGGGACGGCTCGTACACGGTAATGACCTTCACCTTGGGTGGATAACACAAGTGTACATGAAGGATACGCCCGCTCTGCGTGCGCCCCAGGATCAGGCAGCTCGGGCTGTACTTGTCGTCCGGGTAGTCCTCAATCACCGAGCCGGCAATTACCGCCTCCTCGATCTCAAAATCGTCGATATCACGCTCGATCGCGCGGCTCGACGCATGCGCCGTCAGTATGTACCGCTTCGCCTCAAAGATGCGCCGGAGTTCGGCATAGTCTGGCCCGTCACTCATAGCCCAACCCCGCCAGGTTGTCGCGGATCGCCTGTTCCAGCCGCGCGCTTTCGGCGAACTGCTCCCACAGCGTCTCGGTCAGCCGCGCCATCTTCTCCTCGAACGGCCCGCCGTCGTCCTCCACCTCCGCCGCGCCCACGTACCGCCCCGGCGTCAGCACGTAACCATGCCCGGCGATCTCGTCGCGCGCCGCGCTCTTGCAGTAGCCGGCCACGTCGGCGTACTCGCCTTCGCCCGTCCGCCAGTTGTGGTACGTCCCGGCAATCCGCGCGATCTCGTCGTCGGTCAGCACGCGCAGCGTCCGGTCGGCCATCTCGCCCATCTGGCGCGCGTCGATGAACAGCGTCTGCCCCTGCCGGTCGGCCGGCTTGCGCTTGTTGATAAACCACAAACACACGGGGATCTGAGTGCTGGTGAACAACTGCGGCGGCAGCGCCACCATGCAGTCGACCAGGTCGGCCTCCACAATCGCCTGCCGGATCGCGCCCTCGCCGCCGGTGTTGCTGCTCATCGACCCGTTCGACAGCAGAAAGCCCGCCCGGCCCGTCGCGCTCAGGTGGTAGATCATGTGCTGCACCCACGCGAAGTTGGCGTTGCCCGCCGGCGGCGTCCCGAACTGCCAGCGCGCGTCGTCCGACAGCAGATTGCCGCCCCAGTCGCTCATGTTGAACGGCGGGTTGGCGAGGATGAAGTCGGCGCGCAGGTCGCGGTGCAGGTTGGCGTGGAAGGTATCGGCGGCGTGCGGGCCGAGGTTGCTCTCGATCCCGCGGATCGCGAGATTCATCCGCGCCAGCCGCCACGTCGTCGGGTTGCTCTCCTGCCCGTAGATCGAGATGTCGTCCACGCGCCCGCTGTGGCGCTCCACGAACTCCTCGGACTGCACGAACATCCCGCCGCTGCCGCAGCACGGGTCGTACACGCGCCCCTTGTACGGTTCCAGCATCTCCACCAGCAGGCGCACCACCGGCCGGGGCGTATAGAACTGGCCGCCCTTCTTGCCCTCGGCCGCGGCGAAGCGCTCCAGGAAGTACTCGAACACGTAGCCGAGGATGTCGGCCGAGCGCCGTTCGCTGCCGCCCAGCGCCATCCCGCCGATCAGGTCGACCAGCTCACCCAACCGCCGCTTGTCGAGGTCGGCGCGCGCGTAGTTCTGCGGCAGGATGCCGCGCAGAGTCGGGTTCTCGCGCTCGATCGCCGCCAGCGCCTTGTCGATGTCCACGCCGATCTGCGGCGATTTTGCGCCGCCTTGCAGCGTCTTCCAGCGCGCCTCCGCCGGCACCCAGAACACGTTGCGCGCGGCGTACTCGTCGCGGTCCTCGGGGATGTTGTACGTCTCGGCGTCGGGCTCCATTGCCAGTTGGTCGTACACCTCCTGAAACGAATCCGAGATGTACTTGAGGAAGATCAGGCCCAGCACGACGTGCTTGTATTCGGCGGCGTCGAGGTTGCCGCGCAGCTTATCGGCGGCCGCCCACAGCGTCGCCTTCATCTCGGCGCTCAGGCCGTTTGCGTTGGATGTCACCGTGTCCGTAACCCTTGCGAAGCGCGGTCCTACCGCCCACCAAGTCTACTCCTTAGAGTATCCGGTTACAGACTATTTCGCCATTGAGGATGGCGCGGAGTGCCGGGGATGGGGCGTTGTTGTGCCGAACTGCGACGACATGGTGACGACGTTTATCGTCCGCACCAGCGACGCTCAGGCGACGGCCAACGGTGTCTGTTGGTAGACCTGTAAGCCATGGGTGGCGCGGCAGCCATGGCGCCGCTTGACAGCAGCGCCGCATCGCTGGCGCGATGCCACGCTCCCGCCGCAATGCAGCCGTCGCAGACGGGTGCATTGGAGGCTGCCGAGATTGCCGTCTATGGAGTTGGCGTAGCGGCGGGACCGTTCGCAAGCTAAAAGCTTGCCACCTCAGGCGCCGGTGGGGGCTGACGTGCGCCTCTACGTGGCGCACCCCCATCGCGCCTTGCGGTGCGATGGGGCATGTGGGCGGGAGCGTCCCCGCCCACATGACGCACCTGCGTGCGTTCGAAGTTCGTGTGGCGCGAATCGGCGTGTGACACGCAAGTCGGCACCTAACTTCTGTCGGGTCTTGCCGAACGTGGTCGTACAAGCCAGAAGGGCTCGCCGTTCAGGCCAATGTCTAGCTATGCCAGCAGTGCCGAGCCAGTCAGAGCTGCCGTACCGCCATAGTAAACGGGGATACGATCAAAGCGTCATCTACACGCGGCGGAAGAATCGCACCCGGAACTGAAAAACTACTCTGCAGAAAGTCGAAAAATCGACAGGTTGGCGGACCGCGATATGACAAACTGAGTTGTCCAGATATCAATGAGGGACAGCTTGGTTCGCACGAGCACAGACCAGCACAAAGACAACGGCGCAGCGCACGAGACGAATCTCGCATCGGTTCAGACCGTGTATTTCGTCCCCACTGCCGAAGTTTTCCAGCGATTCGCCCAACATATCGGTGAGCAGATGTCCGAATTGTCAGGTGAAGCCGGCTATTCTGAACAATCGGTTGTCGATGGATTGGCGCACTTCCTGCAGGTCGTGAGCGAGCTGCTCGTGCGTCAACTCAACCGCGATCGGCACGCCGCGAAAACTTGACACGGATTCGCGATCGGATTACTGTGAGTGCATCCAAAGCGAACGCCGAAGTGCGGTCAACACCCCGGCGTTCTGGTCCTGCACTATGTGTCCTAGCGCACGACCTACCGACAGACTCTAGCAGGTCGGCAGGGGGCGTGCCATTTGCTATCTACGGAGACTGTCATGAAACGGAATCCCCCTTCGCACATCGAACGCCGCGTCGCCCTCTGTTACATCCGCCTCTCCCAGACGAAGAACGAGTCCGACCTCAAGAGCCCCGAACGGCAACGCGCCAACCTACAAGCGGCTTGTGACAAGTACGGCTGGATACCCGAGTGGTACGCCGACGCCGAGAAGCACAAGTCCGGGACGAAGGAGAGCAACCGCCCGCAGTGGCTGCTTCTGAAGGCGCGCGTCAATGACCCGGACGTCGCCGTCTTGGCGGTCAACGATACCTCGCGAGCCATGCGCAATACGTGGCGTGCGTTGAAGCTGTTCGACGAACTCTCCAGCAGCGACGTGAAACTGTACGTCGCGGTGTCCGACCGCATGATGGACATCAAGACGCCGGACGGACGGATGAGTCTTTTCATGCAGGCGTTCATCGATGAGATGTACGCGCTAGACGGATCACGGCGAGCCAGCGACAGCATCCGGCACCGCAAGAGCAGGCAGATCACGGTCGGAATGCCGCCGTTCGGAACGGTGCGAAACGCGCATGGTTATCTCATTCCGTCGGGGGCCGGCGCGTGGAAACTGCCCGCGGGCGGATGGCAAGGTGGAGAGAGCGGCGGCGAATCCCCTGTTGAGGGGGCCGTATGGCGGAGCTACCACGACGCAGCCCGACGGGTCCTCGAGCTATACGCCGAGAACAAGGGTGGTTACAGCCGCATCGCCAAATCGCTCACCCGCGAAGGATGGGCGTTCCGGGATCGGTGGGGGATTCCGCGACTGTTCAGCAGTGACGACGTGCGCCGCGTCGTAGCCAACTGGCGTGAGTACGCAGGCATCGTGACGGATGGTCGGGCCAAGGAGCGAGTGGCACACGAGACGGAAGACAACGCCGCGGTCCTGTACGATACCGGGCGCGCCGTGTTCAGCCTCGACCTCCTTCGCCGTGTGGCACGGGTGCAGGAGCAGCGCAGTGTGACGACACGTCCGACCGGATCGGTCGATCGGGTGTATCCGTACGGACTGCTCCGGTTGCTGTACTGCGCCAGATGCGAAGCGATCGCGCGCGAGGAAGGCAATCTGCGGCGCAGATCGCGCCTGAGTGGGACGAACATGGATCGTCCGCGCTACCGGCACGCGGAAGGCGTACGGTGCGGGTGTACCCGGCGATCGGTGCGCGCAGACCAGATCGAAGGCGACTTCCTGCGGCTCGTGCAGCTCATGACGTTGAAGCCGGAAGCCCATCAGCTCATGCTGGAACTGGCGCTGCGGACGAGTCAGGCCGACGTAGAACGCGAGGGCTTCGAAGCCGAGCGGCGTGCCGCCATTGCCGTACTCAAGCAACAATTGGCGAATCTGCTGGACCTGTATAAGAACGCGGTCATCACGGCTGAGGAGTTCTATCGGGATCGCGGAGATCGCGAGCGGCAGATCGCGTTCTGGGAAGCGCGGACAACGGATCACCAGAAGAAGGCGCTCGAGCTGGAACACGTGATGGCGGCGTTCAGCCGATTGATCGATCTGTGGGCCGACGCGGATAGCGACGAAAGATCTCGGCTCGCTGCAAGTCTGTTTGAGTACCTCGTCGTTGACCTGGATGATGGAAGAATCGTGGATTTCCGACTGCATCCCTGGGCGGACCAATACCTGTGTCTGCGAGCAGAGCTGTTTGACGATGACGACGGGCCTGACGATCCTGAGGACGGATCAAACGGCCACGGGGAGCTTGAGGGAACGAAAAACCGCTTCACCACACCTGACAGTGATGAAGCGATTTATGACCCCAACGGGCGCGTTTTCGGGCGGTATCCCATCGCTCGGATCCGCCTCAGGATTCATCCTGCGCTGGCTCTATACGGCTTCAGAACCAACACGGCCCGACAATGCGCTTAACGCGCCGAAAACCGAGCGCAACGCGCGCATGCGCGAACTCTATGCCGCGGGCTGGACGCTCAAACAGATTTCGTGCGAGTACAAATTATCAACGGCGCGCGTATGGCAGATTGTGCGTGAAAAAGACAGTCGTCAGGGTAGTACCGGACGAAAGGTCCGCCCTTAGGTCAGTATGCTGCTGTAAACGCGCGCAAACGGCACGGATCACACGGAAGCATGGCGGTGTCAACCCCATTGTTGCTACCAATCACAAGTGCCGGTTTTGCGGCAGCCATGGCGCCGCTTGACCTGCAGGGTGCCAACGCTCGTGTAGGCTGGGGGTCGGTTAGCCTAAGGTGCCAGCGGGTGGTTGTGCAACACGTCGCTTCGACCCGTGCTCCTACCGGTCACTGGGCTCCCGGACCACCTTAGGCTAACCCGCAAGCTAAAAGCTTGCCACCTCAGGCGCCGGTGGGGGCTGACGTGCGCCTCTACGTGGCGCACCCACATCGCGCCTTGCGGTGCGATGTGGCATGTGGGCGGGAGCGTCCCCGCCCACGGAATGCACCTGTGTGCGTTCGCGCCTGTCGGCGGTTTGATGACTGCATCGGCGGAGTAGGGGAGGTGCGGGCGTCCATTTGAAACCGGCACCCGTTGCTGTAATAGTGAATCATTGCCTCGCCGAGCCATGCGTCGTCCCGATCGTGTCGCGTCCTCATCGTTGTCTTGCAGACGACCGCGTGGAGTCGCGCGCTACCGATACCGCCCGGTTAGCCACTTCCACGTCGAGGCTGCGACCTCGCTTCCCTGATCGGCCCAGCGGCGCAGATAGTATGGCCAGACGGGTCTGCCTTCAGGAACGCGGTACCGGCTGCGCATGTACGGTGGCCGCGGGATAACGATCTGCGCGGCATACACAATCGCTTCGCGAACCGACAGCGCACGCAGGTTAGTCCGCACGCGCTCCCAGCGGTTGCCGGCGCCCGCCATGCGCTCGACCCGCTCGACGCCCAGCGCGGATCGGGACTGCGCCAACCTGTGCAGAACATCCTCGGGCAACTCCGTCGCGAAGTAGTCCCTGCACATCCGCAGCGTTTCCTCCACCGCCGGTGTCCAGCCCAGCTGGATCGCCCGCTCGGTCACCACTGTCCAGTTGATGTAGGAGAACTGGATCAATAGGTGAATGTCGAGATAGCGCAAGAGGCGGAAGTCATCCCGGCCATGCTGGATTAACGCATGTGCGCAGAGATAGAGCAGATGGGCGTCGGGCGAAAGCGTGTCGAGCATGGTGCCGTCGGAAAGACGCACCGGGGTCCGTTGCGACCAGAACCACGCGTGATCGTCCAGCGAGAGCGACGAATCGTCATAGGATAGCAGACGAAAGTGCAGCTCGAGGATGACGTGACCGCCAGGACCGTCGCGCAGGTGGTAGTGATGCGAGAGTTTCTGCCGAAGCACATTGTCCGAGCGACCCAGCAGCGACTCGTCCATCTCGTAGAAGTCGTAGCCGGTGGACTGCACGACGCGCAGCGCGTCCTCGCGCTGATCGAATGGCACCAGCACGTCGAGATCGACCATCGGGCGCAGCGCCGGATCGGGGTAGAGGGTGTGCGCGAGCGCTCCGCCTTTCAGCCAGATCGCCGGGATGCCGGCGTGGTCGAGAGCCTGCGCGATTTCGACCTGCGCCCGTTCGAGCAGCATCCAGTGCACGGCATGTTGGCGAACTGACACAGCGAGCGACTGAAGTGCGGGCTGTGCCTCGCCCGGCAGGTCCTGCAGACGCAGCGCCGCATAGAGCATCGGCGCGAGGCCGTGATGCTCCGCCCGTTGGGGAATCTGCGGCCACGCGTTTGCGTCGACATCCGATGCCACGCGACGGCCGACGAGTACGTCGGCGATCAGTTGCAGCGAGCTTCGGTCGGGCGTGGCTTGGCGGGACATGGGGAAGGCGGCGAGGCGCGTCAGACCGCGCGGCCGACGGCGTGGCCGAAGGGCTCGGCCGCGTAGTAGACCAGCTCGAAGCCGGCCGCTTCCAGCTCCGCCCTGACCTCGTCCTCAGTAAAGTAGTGCTCGTAGCGGTTGCACAGGGCATCGCGCAGCTCGACCGGCTCGCGGCTCAGGCGGATCCGGCGAATGACTCTCGCGATCCGAAATGTCCAGCGCATCTTTCTTGAGACTGCGCTGTTCACAAAGAACGAGATGAGGATCGGGCCGCCCGTGTCGACGTGCGTACGAAACTGCTTGAGGAAATCGATTCGTGCGCCGCGTCCAGCAATATGAGCGTAACCGCCCCAGCCGAGGATCAGCCCATCGAAGCTGCCGAACGACGCGGGCACGTGATCGGGTTTGGCTAACACCAATTCGGCGTCGATGGCGCGAGCCTTGAGCAGATGGCGCGCGCTTTCGACGAGCGCTGGTTGGCATTCAAACGCCGACACGGTCTTGCCCAGCCTGGCGAGGGCGACGATTTCGCGTCCCCCGCCGGCCGCGCCCAACATGATGGTCTGACAGTCCCTGAAGAAGCGATGAAAGACACCGACCTCCCAATCAAAGAACCCCTGCAGATTGTGATCGTCGGATCGATACGAGTCGGCCTTTGCGTAATGCCGTGCGGTGATCTCGCGAAGATGCGTGCCGGACAGAAGGCCCAGCCAAACCCCTTGATACACCGCCGTCAGACCGTTCATCATGAGGTTCCATAGGCGATCAACGACGTAGTAGACCCGAATCATGTGACCCCTAATCGTCCGTCGCAACAGGCAATGCGCAGGACAGATCCCATACTTTGCGCGACCCGCGGCACGTATCCCGCTCACATACTACCATCGGCGTGGGCGGTAGCACGAATTCAGATGCTCGTGTAGACGTGGTCTACTCGATCGATGCCACGTGCGCCAGTATCGCCGCGCGAACATCCGGCAGCGCGTCGTAGCGTCGGGGATATTGCAGGCGGTACATGGGGAGCCGCTCGGCCAGCGCTGTAAGTCGTTCAAATTCGGCGGCATTACGCTCACGATCGGTTGGGTCGAGGCGGAACGAGTGCTCAAGCAGATGAATCACGCGCTCGTGAGGTGGAATCTCTGTGATCGAAATCGCGGTCTCGGGCTCGTCCGGCGGCGCGAGCAAATAAGCGTTCAGCAGTGGAATGGGATTGGTCCGTACATCGTCTTGCTCGGCGTTTACAGCGATGCGCCGCTTGCTGCTGTAGTGCGCCATCGGTGTCGATTCGTCCTCGGATGTGCCGAGTGCCTCCACGGAGTCCGGCCACAGGCGCATGCCGGGATAGATGCCGGCTGCGGTGATCGGCTCGCTGTTCGAAACGACCACGCAATCGTCGCTGACGAGCGCGTGTCCCGCACGCCAGAAGCTGGCTGTCAGCGTGGACTTGCCCCAACCTGTGTCACCGAGAAAGGCTATGGCGTGCCCGCTGATGTCCACCGCCGCCGCATGCAGCACCGTGCGCCCTTCGTGAGACAACACACGCGGCATCACGTGATCGTATAACAGATGTTCGACGGTGTGTTCGGGGGCGTTTGGCTGCGGCGAGCACTGGATCTCGCCGCTGTCGTGGATGACGAAGTCCGCCAATTCGGGGAATCGGATCATATAGCAATCTAGCAGCTTGTGAAACGACGCCCAGACCGAGTCGTCGATCAACCTTTGCTTATTGCGTGTACTCCCACCAATACCCACGCCGTTTCTAATCACTTCGAGTCAACCCAGGCAATTACTTGAGTTAACGGTTGGTCGAATAAGTGCTACTGGTCCGAATAAGGGTACGTTCAGGCCATGAAGGCTGGGCCAATCATTCCGCTGGGAGTGTTTTCGCTTCCATTCATGCTGCCTGAGCGCGTCAATCGACGGATCGATCCGTATCTGTGAAGCTTAGGCGAAGCGTATGCTTTCTGAATTCTGGGCATCGTGGGCTTTGGCCGCAACCGCTTGTCCGCGTCGGACATCAATGTTCCTCCGCATCGGAGTTCGAACGAATATAACTTACCAATCGTATCATGATTATGTCATCCGGTAGTGATCTCATCAAGGACTGTGACATCGGCGATATTTGGGCCGGGTCTGTTTTGTAAAAAGCACGGCCAACTCAAAAGCGCGAACAACTTCCACCGATCGGAATCTGATTCGACATGCCAGCCGCGTGCGCAGACGGTGCGAACACGGTCCACGTCCATGTATCGAGCCAACGCTAATTGATGATCGCGCGTCATTACTGATGACTCATCGGCAGCCACCGCTTGATTCCGCGAACGCCAAAACTCTGACGACAAGTTCTGCCGCGGCGTTGCCCACCGCACATCATCTGGCAGATACGGTTCCATCGCCCGGCGGATCAGCGCCTTCGACCATCCGCGACGATCCTTGAGTGACCAGTCTAGAGCTACACAAAACTCCATCAATCGAACGTCATGATACGGATGCCGCGCCTCGATTCCATAGAATGCGGCCACGCGGTCGTAGCGTTCGAGCGCGGCCGTTAGATAGGGCTGCGTGAGCCTTCGGACGTGATCTTCGCGCTGGGTTCGAGAAAACACGTGGTGTTCGTCATAGCGACGCATGCGCTCAACGACGTTTATCCGGTCCGCGAACTCGGGACGGATGAAGGCTTCTTTACGCGCGGCCTCGGCACGGAGCGTGCGGCTCGTCCGCATCCGCCACCGCCCATACCATTCCGGCGCGACGGTCGCCTTCGCGCTCGTGAATAGGATCTTCCACGGCGACTCCGGGAAGCGATGGTACAACCGGCCATGTCCTTGCGCCTCGATGATCGCGTCCCAAATCCGTCCGGATCGCAGCAGGAACCGGATGTGGTTGCCGCCCAGCGTGGTGACCAGATCGCCAGCGACGCCATCCAAGACCACTTTCAGTCCACGCCGGCGCGCCATCACATACATCGCCTGCGGAATCGGCATTTGCGTGTCGAACAGGTCGTGCGTCTCGGTGTACAGCGGTTCCATCTCGGGGTACAGCTCTGCGAGTCCGCTGGGCTTAAGCAGGTGCGGTTCGAGGTGATCTATCGTCAGCGCCGCACGGATGACCTGCGTCTCGACATCGGTCTCGTCCTCGGAGATCGCGGAAAACGTCGGCAGCGGCGGCAGTCCGCGCTTCTGCAGCAGACGTCGCGCGACGCCTACGATCGAAGACGAGTCGATTCCGCCGCTGAGCATCGAGCCGACCCGCTCGGGGGCGCGCAGCCGGTCGCTCACCGCTTTGGTGAACACGTCGAGAAACGCTTCGACGTACTCGGCGTCCCTGTTGAACCGTATCACGCGCTTTGGGTTCTGCGCCCAGTACTTGCGATCACGACAGCGATCGCGCGTCACGACCCGGCAGGTGGCAGGCGGCAGGCGTTCGATCCCGTCGAAGAACGTAGTTGTGAAGTCGATGCCTTCAAGGTACTCGACAAGGTAGTCGGCGATCCGGCCCTCGTTGATGCGGTTCGGGATTCCGGTCACGGTGAGAAGCGCGCCGACGTCCGAAGCGACCGCGAACAGCGAGTCGGTCATGTGGACGTACAGCGACCGGTTACCCATATGATCGCGGACGCACACCATCTGCTGGCGCGAACCGTCCCAGATGACGAACGCGAACTCGCCGATCAAGTGCTCGACGCACGCCTCGCCCCATACCGCGTAGGCGTGAAGGATCAGGTCGGCATCAGTGACGTCGCGCGGAACCTGCCGCCCCTTCGCCTCGAGCGCGCGGCGCAGGTCGTCCCAACCGTCGATCCGCGCGTCGGCGGCAATCCACACCTTGCCGTCCAGTGAACACGGTTGATTCTCTCGCTCGGCCTCGTGGGTCGAGAACAGCGCGCCATGGCCAAGTCCGACGCATCCGTCGGACCACACCCGCTGACCGTCCGGCCCGCGCCGCCGCATCGCATCCACCATGCGCTGCAATTCGGCCTGATCGACCGGCGCACCGTCACGCCGAAACAGCGCGGCAGTTGCGCTCATCGGAGGATTCCGTTCAAGGCATTGCCTGAGGGTGAATCACAGCATAGCGCTCGGCGACATCCGGCGAGTCGTTAAGCACCGAACCCTGAACCGTGACCCACGCATGTGCGTCCAACGCACCGTCGGCGTAACAGACACCAAAGACCAGTTCGCTGGTGATGCGACGACGGTTAAGCATGAACCACAGCGTCAGCGAGCGATCGAGACAGTTCGGGCGCGGCCAAGCGCAAGCGGATGCCGTTTGCACGGCTTGCGCGATGTGGTGCATTTGGTCGACCGCGGAGAGCGGGGCGTTATTGGGGGCGGCGGCCCATCGGCTGAGCAGAGTGCACAGCCGGCTGAATCGCAGTACCCGACGCAGCACGCCTACCAATGAGAGCAGCAGCAGTGCCTGTAGCAGTTGGCGGCGCTCGCTGGCGGGACGCGCTCGGAAGTGACAGCCGTTACGGCAAGACGAGTTCCAGCAGGCCATCGCTCACCAGCTCATCGATCAAGCGCATCAGATCGGCACGTAGTACGTCCGACTGGACGTCGTATTCTTCGAGCAGCGTGTCGTAGGCGTGCTGAAGGGTCTCGGAGGTCGTCGCGACCTGCCACATTCGGGTACCGACCTCGTCGAGGCCAAAGTACGTCTCGGTATTCAGATTCAGGAGAACGGCTTCACCGGCGATATCCTTAAACAGGACACCTTCAGGGATGCGGACGCGTTGGGTGGGTAACCATCCCCGAAAAGAGGCTCTTGCTCACTTTGTGTGCAGGGAGAAGGAAGTGGGCTATCGTGATGCGAAAACACGATGGTCGAATTCCCCTACCTCCAGGCACCCCAGTGTCGAGTTGAGCATATCACGCAGCAGGATGGAATGTGCCAGGTCGAAGTGCAGACAATGACACATGCGTGTTGCTGCCCGGTCTGCGGCGTGACGTCAACGAGCATTCACAGCTATCGTCAGCGGTTCGTGAAGGATCTGCCCATAGGCGAACACGGCGTGATATTGAGCGTACGAACCAAACGCTTTCGCTGTCGCAATCCGGAGTGTCCACAAGTCACGTTTGTGGAAGAGATCCCGGGCGTGGTGGCCCGACATGCGCGCCGCACGGCCAGGCTTAGTACGGTGTTGTGGCACATCGGACAGGTTGCAGGCGGACAGGCTGGTGCGCGCCTGACGCGCCAACTGCACCTGGCGGTCAGTCGCGCGACGCTTCTGCGCATCGTGCGCCAACATCCCATTGCGCCATCGCCGTCGCCGACCATTATCGGCATCGACGACTGGGCCAAGCGGAAGGGGCAGCGTTACGGCACCATTGTGGTAGATCTCGAGCGCCACCGCGTAGTGGACCTACTGGAAGACCGCGACGCGGAAACGGTGGTCGACTGGTTGCGAACTTGCCCTCAGGTTCAAGTCGTCGCGCGCGACCGCTCCCAACAGTACGCGCAGGCGGTCGCCGAGGGTGCACCGTGGGCGATCCAGGTTGCAGATCGCTGGCACCTGCTGAAGAACCTGTCGGAGATGGTGCAGCGCGTACTGCTCGAGCGCCTGCCGCGCATGACCCTGAAAGTCCAGTCCTCCGCCTATGCGAACGCACCTCGTGAGAAGTTCCCACGGGCGGCGTCCGATCTGCGTACGAGCGCGGCGGTTCGGGCACGGCGGATGCGTGAGTACATTCAGGTCCAGCAGCTCCGCCAGCACGGGCACAGCGAACGGCGGATTGCCCGCGTACTGGGGATGAGTCGCGGTAAGGTGCATCGCCTGTATCATGCCAAGACGGTTCCGGAACGCCGCAGCGCCTACGTCCCAAGCATGTTGGACCCGTTTATCGGCTATCTGAAACAGCGCGTGGCCGCGGGCTGTACCAACGCGCAGCAGCTGTGGCGCGAGCTTCGCGACCGCGGCTATCCCGGCGCGTCCGGTCAAGTCGCCAAATGGGTGCACAACCAGCGCCACCGCCCCCACAATCCACAGGTGTCGTCCGATGCAGTGACGGAGGTTCGCCTCCCGACCTTGCCGACGTGTGTGCGTGTCCTGACCGCCGATCCTACCCAGCTGTCCCCCGAGGACTCCGCCGTTCTGACCCGTCTTCAGCAGGATGCCGGATTGGCGGGTTTGTACCCGTTGGCTCAGCACTTCATGACCATGGTCCGCCAGATGCAACCGGATGGATTGAATGCGTGGGTTGACACCTGCTCTAACAGCCCGGTAGCGGCACTACGGCACTTTGCCGCCTCCATCTCACAGGACCTCGCTGCGGTCCGAGCTGCCCTCGAACTGCCGTGGAGCAACGGTCAGACGGAAGGCCAGATCCACCGGCTCAAGATGCTCAAACGACAGATGTACGGTCGCGCCAAACTGGACCTCTTGCGCTTGAGGATCCTCTACGCCCCATGAGCACACAAAGTGAGCAAGAGCCCGAAAAGACGACCAGTGAAAAGTGGAGAGTTCCGGTAGACTGAGACCAAACAGGAGCTTTCCCATGAAGAAATCGCGGTTCAGCGAGACCCAGATTCTCAAGATCCTCAAACAGGCGGAAGCCGGGCAGACGACGGCCGAGGTGTGTCGCGAGCACGGCATCAGCGACTCGACCTTCTACAACTGGAAGGCCAAGTACGGCGGGATGAGCGCCGCCGACATCAAGCGGCTGCGCGAGCTGGAAGAGGAGAACCGGCGGCTGAAGCGGATGTACGCGGAGCTGAGCCTGGATCATCAGATTCTGAAGGAGATCGTCGAAAAAAAGCTGTAACGGTCGAACGGCGACGCGAGCTGGCCGACGAAGCGCAGGCGGAGCACACGCTCAGCCAGCGGCGGGCGTGCCGGATCGTGGGACTGCACCGTTCGACCCATCGTTACCGACGCAAGGCGCGCGACGACGCGGCCTTGACGCAGCTCATGCGGCAGGTGGTCAACCGCCATCCGCGCTGGGGGTTCGGCAAGGTGTATGGATGGTTGCGCAACCACGGCCATCGGATCAATCACAAACGGGTGTATCGGGTGTACTGTGCGATGAAACTCAACCTGCGTGTGCGACGGCGCAAGCGGCTGCCCAAGCGGTCTCCGCAGCGGCTGACGGTTCCGCTTCGGGCCAACGCCTGCTGGTCGCTGGACTTCATGCACGACACGCTGGTCAGCGGCCAGCGCTTTCGCACCCTCAACATCATCGACGACTTCAACCGGGCGGTGCTGGCCATCGAAATCGACACCTCGCTGCCCACGCTGCGACTGATGCGGGTGCTGGATCGGCTGGCGGCGTGGCACGGCTACCCGCTGCGGATCCGGGTCGACAACGGCCCCGAGTTCCTCTCCGGTCTGCTGACGGACTGGGCTCAGCGGCACGGCGTGGAGATCGATTACATCGAGCCCGGCAAGCCCGCCCAGAACGCGTTTATCGAGCGCTTCAACCGGACCTATCGCGAGGAAGTGCTGGATATGCATCTGTTTCGCTCGCTCAAGGAGGTGCGCCAACTGACCGACGAATGGATCGCCCGCTACAATCACGACCGGCCGCACGACGCACTCGGTGGGCTACCCCCTGCTCAGTACGCCGCATCGGCCACGCCAGACTCCACTTTTGACTGGTAGCAACTACGGGGTGGTTACCGGTGAGGATGGAGATCATGAGCGCACCGCGACTCAGTAGAGTGACTTGTCGCGGCTTAGTCGATGACAATTCGCGCCGCACCATAATATTGATTGTAACAAATGTGAGGGCCGCAAGCAATGCCCATCCGTCTCGGGCAAGGCGCGGACGTTGGTATGGTGTATGGGATTATGTCAGTTGGGGATTCGAAGGCGTCGATCACGTGACCGGCAGTATTGCAGGCGGTGGCTCAGGGGATGTGATGCGGGGGGTGGTGCATGCCGTTGTGGCGTACAATCGGGCTCATGATCGATCGTATACCCGTCCCTATTCGAATCGCCGCAGCGGTGGCATGGACCGCGTTGTTCGTTTTCCTGATGCTTTCACCCGGACAAGCGTCGCTGGCGGATGATCTGTCTACCGCGTTCGGAGCGAGTGAGCTGACCGATGCGCTCGGGCATCTGTTTATGGCGTTCGTCGAGACGGTGTTGGTATTCGGCGCGCTGCGACCCTTTCTGGGCGTTCAGCGTGCGCTCGTGCTGACGTGCGTGCTGGTGGTGGCGCTCGGCGCGGCATTGGAGCTCGCCCAACTGTGGATTCCCTCACGCGGCGCCACAGTGCTCGACTTCGCCGCGCATTGCGTTGGGGTAGGGGTGGGGTTGTGGGTAGTTCGGCGGATGAAGTTTACTCACACCGAGGCATGATCACACCTGAAGCGGTTGCGCGGCTTAGGACGATGGCGCCCTGCTAATTCCTCATCTCACGTATCGCCGACACGATCCGATCGAGCTGTTCGTTGGTCAACGCCGTGCCGGAAGGCAGGCACAGACCGCGTTCGAACAACGACTCGGCAACGGAACCTCCTACGACCTCGTAATCCCGGAATACAGGCTGAAGGTGCATTGGCTTCCACAGTGGCCGCGACTCGATGTTGTGGCTCTCGAGGTGGAGCCGGATTTGTTCGCGGTTAGCCCCGAATTGTGCCGGATCAACCAGCATGACGGTCAGCCATCGCGTGTGGCGGCCGTAGGGCATTTCATCGACAAAGGTCAATCCCGGCAGGTCACTCAACCGCTCCCGGTAGAATTCGTAGATCTCGCGCTTGCGTCGCACGCGGTCTTCAAGCACGGTCAGCTGACCGCATCCGATCGCCGCTAGCACATTGCTCAGGCGATAGTTGTAACCGATCTCGGTGTGTTCGTAATGCGGAACGGGTTCACGTGCCTGTGTCGACAGTTTTCGCGCGTGATCGATTAGCGCCTTGTCGTTCGACACTAGCATACCGCCGCCCGATGTCGTGATGATCTTGTTCCCGTTGAAGGAGAATGCACCGAGACGTCCGAACGTCCCCGGATGACGCCCTCGATAGCTTGCACCTAGCGCTTCAGCGGCATCCTCGATGACCGGAGTTTCATATCGTTCGGCCACGTCAAGGATTGGCCCGATGTCCGCCGATTGCCCGTAGAGATGGACCGGCATCACCGCTGCGGGGAGCTTCCCTCGTGCGGCACGCGCGCGGATCGCCTCGGCGAGCAGGTTCGGATCCATATTCCACGAATGCTCTTCGCTGTCTATGAAGACCGGCTTGGCTCCGACATACAGGATCGGGTTGACGCTGCCGGAAAACGTCAGCGTGGAGACTAGCACTTCATCGCCCGGCTGGACGCCAAGGACGAGCAGCGCCAGATGAATCGCCGCGGTCCCGGACGACAGGGCTATGGCGTGCTTCGCGCCAGTGAGGGCACAGAACTGGCGTTCAAACTCGGCCAAGTGCGGCCCCGCCGGCGCGATCCAATTGTCGGCGAATGCCTGCGTGACGAGCTCCAGCTCAGCGCCCGACATGTGGGGTGGAGAGAGGTAGATTCGGTCAGTCACGCGACTCAACCCGACCAGACGCCGTAGGCAATCCAGTAGTAGATCATCTTGAGGTACTCAAGCTGAACCCGACGATCACTCCTCGGCAATGCTCACTTGGACCCGATAGGTCTTTCCATCTTCGCGGAAATACGCGGATTCCTTGATGTCATTGGTCGTCAGTGCGCGCAGGCGCCGCAGGAGCGACCGGACAGGGTACGACTCGTCAAGCGCGAGTTCCTGAACCGCGGGATCGAAGAGTTCACTTCGGCGATGTACGGTACCTGCTCCGACCTGTTTCCGCCGTTGAAACCTGCCGTCAGCGATGGAGGGCCAGACCTCAACGAAGACATCCAGTTCCAGCTTTCGTAGCTTCTTATACAGTGTATGCGCGGTGTCGGCAGGCGAAGGCTGATATTCGCGTTGGTGGACAATATCCCCTGTGTCGACCCCCGTGTCCATGAAATGGAGTGTCGCACCGATTGGCGTCTCCTCCAGAAGCGCCCAAGACGGCGTATGCCATCCTCGGTTGTAGGGTAGAAAGGCTGGATGCAGGTTAAGCGCGCCGATACGTGGTATCGACAATACCTCTATTGGCACTACGTATGGGAAATGAACCGAAATGATCAGATCGGGCGCCAGTGCCTCTAGATACTCCACACTGGCTTGCTCGCGGAATCGTTTTCCTTCCATGATCGCGTTAGGAGGCAGATGGGAACACAGTGAACGTAAGTCACGCGTGTGGCTGGCGCGATCTTCACTGGGTATCAGTAGCGCAACTGGCCGAGTACCGGCTGAGATTAGGTATTCCAGCACCCATACGCTGATATCGCGATCGCCGGCATAGATGACCTTCAACTCAACCATTGTTCGTCTTTCCGTTCCACTTGTCCTTGTCCCTGGAAGTACTTGACCGTCGCCTCTCCTTGGCCACTGATCCCTTCGCGGCGAATCACCTTCCACACCGTCAGCGCGAGGATACGGATGTCCAGCCACAGCGACCAATTGTCGACGTACCAAACGTCCAGCTTGAACTTGTCTTCCCAACTGATCGCATTGCGTCCGTTGATCTGCGCCCAGCCCGTGATTCCCGGCTTGACCTCATGACGCCGCGCCTGCTCTGGCGTGTACAGGTCCAGATAATGCATCAGCAGCGGACGCGGTCCGACCAGACTCATGTCGCCCTTGAGGACATTAAGCAGCTCCGGCAACTCGTCGAGGCTCGTGGATCGTAGGTAGCGCCCGAACCGCGTGAGGCGTTCGCCATCGGGCAGGAGATTCCCGTCTGCATCGCGCGTATCGGTCATGGTGCGAAACTTGTAGATCTTGAACGACTTTCCGTGCAGTCCGGGGCGCTGTTGGGTGAAGAGGATCGGCCGGCCGAGACGGATTGCGATCATTAGCGAAAGAATCGCAACGAGAGGCGACAGCACGACTAATCCTATTGAGGAAAGGACCAGATCGAGCAGTCGTTTCAGAAGATGAACTCGAGTCCGTACCGCTTTCGATTTCACCTCTGCCCCGCCAACCCGTTTCGCTTCTTGTCCCTAGGCCTAAGTATGGGCCAGATTCTACTGATGGCCCGTGTCATCGCAGGCTGGCAGACTGTAGCGCCAAAGTGTGCCTCCGCGGCATTACGGGCAGCGCGCCGATGAACCTCCAGCGTGGACCGGTTCCCCGCAATCTCTTCGATCCACGCCACGATGTCAGTAACTTGGCTTGGCTCGAAGTTGCGGCCGACGGCATGAGTTTCGAGAAGCTGGGCCAGTCCGCTTGATGACGGACTGATTCCAATGATCGCGCAGCCTGCCGCCATCATGTCGTACGTCTTGCTCGGCAGCGACAGTCGCTCATAGCCGTCCGCGAGAGTCACGAACGCGATGTCGGCACTGGCCAGCGCTAGAGGGAATACAGCCGATTCCTGTGGCGGTAACAGCGTGATGTTGGGTGCCCGCCCTGATTCGATCGCGTCCTCAACAATTGGCCGCTTTGAACCATCGCCAATGACAACAAATCGGATATGTGTACGGGCGATGAGTCTACCCGCAATCTCCACAATCGTTTCGATCGCATGTGTCTCACCCAGATTACCCGAATAGATGATGCACAGGTCGGTTTCGAGGCCGAGCGACCTGACGAACGGATTCTCGGTTCGGGGTATTGGTCGGATACGGTCCGTATCGGTCCATGTCGGCACAGTGACAAGATTCACAGACCCTGTCCTCACCATGGAGCGCAGTTCGTCTGCCATCTCGTCCGCGATGGCGATCACAATATTAGCGCGCATCAACGCCCACGCGTGCCAACGCCACCAAATGCGATACACGAACCCATTTCCGCGTACCAACCCCATCGCCGCCATTATCTGCGGATAGATGTCGTACTCGATGACACCGTACCTGCGGCCCAAAACAGCGTGGAAAACCACCAGCATAAGTGGCATCAGGGGGGGATTGGTAATCGCCAAGACCGATACTCTGCGCGGTGCCCTAAGCAGTTGCCACCCTGCCACTATCGTGAAGTGAAGCCATTTCGCCAGCCGCGCGCCCTTCGATGATCGATCGTAACGCGGCATGGGCCGTACACGTATCGGTGCTCCACCGGGATAACATGTTGACCCAGTCCAGAGTTCGACCGGCCCCTCGACACGTGCGTACGATCTCAGCCAATCAACAAAGTTGTCAGAGACAACTTGGCTGATGACGATCAGCCGGGGTACGCCGGAGGCCGCAGTCACGCAGTCACGCGAGTGCATTACACGTGGACATGTGGCTTCACACAGAAAAAGTCACCGAGTACAAGCACGTCCATGCGAGTCCGCAAATAGCAGTCGACGGCCTCATCAGGCGTGCATATGATCGGCTCGTTCTCGTTGAAGCTCGTGTTGATCAGTACCGGTATGCCGGTTCGTTCGCCAAACATCTTTACTAGGTCGTAGTACAGCGGATTCTCGTCCCGGGAGACCGTCTGGAGACGCCCCGTATCGTCTATATGACGCACAGCAGCCAGTCGCTCACGCCATTCCGGCTTGATCTTATACACGTGTAGCATAAATGGCGACGGATGCGTGTGTTCGAAGATGTCATTCTGACGCTCAGCCAACACAACCGGCGCAAACGGCCGAAACCACTCACGCCGCTTGATCCGGGCGTTCAGGATGTCTTTCATGTCCCCGCGGCCGGGATGCGCCAAGATAGACCGGTTGCCAAGAGCCCTTGGTCCCCATTCCATTCGCCCTTGAAACCATCCGACGACGTTTCCCTGCTCGATTTCGGCAGCGGTTGCTGAAAGCAAGTCGTCTCGCGTGAGTTCTCGGTACTCCACGCCGGCACGGTCGAGGGCGGCCTTCATTTCTGTGCGTGAGAACTCCGGTCCCAGATACGAGTTGGTCATCACGAACCGGCTCTGCTCGCGAAGGACGGACTGGCTCACGTAAAGGGCCGCACCAAGCGCGAGCCCTTCGTCTCCCGCCGCAGGTTGAATACACGTCTCCTTGAACGGCGTATGTTCAAACAGCTTGCCATTAGCGACGCTGTTGAGAGCCGCGCCACCCGCCATGACGACTCGATCCGACGGCACCATCTGGTGGAGCGCGTTGAGCATGTGCATATACACATCTTCAAACACTGCTTGTAGGCTGTGCGCCAGATCCATATCACGTTGGGTGATCTCGGAGTACGGCGCGCGCGGCTGACCGAACAACTCGACCATGTGGTCCGCATAATGTCGCAGGACCTCCATCTCACCGCTCTCGGTCATCTCCACACCTTGATTTGAACCGAAAGGCATGAAGTACTTAGGGTTAAGTTCGAACCCTTTGCCGTTCGCTGACACCATATCTCTGAACGTGTCCAGGTAGGCCGGTTGTCCGTACGGCGCGAGGCCCATGACCTTCCCCTCGTCACCGTACTTGCCATAGCCAATGAACTGACAGACCATCGAATACAGCGAACCGAGCGAGTGCGGGACATAGACGCGCTGTTTGACGTGAATGTCGTGTCCGCGGCATTCGGCCAACATGCAGGTCACGAAATCTCCAGAGCCATCCATGCTGAAGCCCGCGGCGTAGTCCCAAGGAGAGATGAAGTAGGCGCTCGCGATGTGAGCGAGGTGGTGTTCGACGTTGATCTGCTCAAATCGGAGCTCACTCAAAGGCACGGCGCACTCTGCTGCGATCAGACTCTTCAAATCCCCAAGGGCGGTGCGAGCGCCGCGAATTCGCACGAGGTTGAGCAGTTTGCTCGGATTCCGGATCACGTATTCGAGTTTCTTGTTCAGGTTCGCGCTGGCATCGCGTCCGAGCGCTACGTAATCGAGATCACGGAACTGCACACCCGCCATTTCCATGACCTTGAGGATACTCTGGCGAGGAAACCCAGCGTAGTACTTGACGCGGTTGAGGCGCTCCTCCGCTACAGCAGCTTCTGGCACGCCGTCGATGACAAGCGCGGCAGATGATCCAGCGTGGTGCGTATTGATTCCGAGAATTACAGCCATCGACCGTCATATTCCTGTCGTGTTGGGCAATTGGGTTCGCGCAAGACCTGTTTTCCTGACGCGAATTCGGGGTCTGCCTGGCTGATCGAACCGGGTCGATTCACGATTGTCGACCTGAAGCGGCTACTTCGAGGAGGAACTTCCGCATGTCGTCCACGGCGGTAGACTTTGCGAGGTAGTCGGCGGCGTAATTCAGAGCATTCTGACGGTATTTACTCATCGTTTCGTCGTCAGCATCGACCAGCATTTGAACGACCTCGCGGAATTTCTCGGGTTGGTTGAGCGGAAGCGCCCATCCGGCGCCGTGCTGGTTCACGTCGTTCCACGGGGTTCGATCGCTGATCAGAACCGGGCATCCTGCAGATAGCGCCTCAAGGATCGCATGGCCGAAGTTTTCGCCGAGCGTTGGCAGTATGAATAGGTCATACTGCGCCAATACAGTGCCTACTTTGTCTGGTTCGACCGATCCCCTGTGGTTCACGACTACTCCGGCTGGGAGACGCTTGATCATCTCGCGGCACTCCGACCAGTAGGTTTCGTCTTCGATCGGCCCGTATAAGTCGAACTGAATATTGCCCGCAACTGAACTCAATACATCCAATGCGAGTGTCAGGTTCTTCTTTCGGGATACTCGCGACAGGAAGACCACTCTCAACGCGCCCTTGATCTTTTGCGAGCGGCCCACGATTTTGGCTTCGGGAGCTTTCCAAGCGAAATTGGGAATCACGACAATCCGAGGTCTCACTCGGGTTCCAAACTCACGGATCACATCTTGCCTCTCTGACTCCGATGCACAAAGCCATAAGACGTTCGAGTAGATTCCTAGCGTCCGTGCTGCGAGCAGGAAGAGTCTCTTTTTCCGTGACTTGAGGCTGAGAGCACCCGTTTCAAGGTGTCCGCGTGGAGCCACCACCACCGGGACAGTAGACCAGAAAAACCTTCGACCCCACAATACGCTGAGCACACTGGGCGGAAAAACGCCGTTCAATAGTATGACGTCGTGGGTAGTCGCTCGAATATGATTCACGATTCGCCACGGCACAAGATCTCGTGGCGGTAGATAAAGCACACTGGATCTACCAAGGCGTTGCCAGCGACTAAGCCCTGCTGAATCATATGGCTTCGAGTCGCCGAGATCGCGATCACGTGTGATGATCTTGAACTCAATAACGTCACCAAGAGCTTCCACGAGATTGCTGATGGTGCGTACAGGTCCACCCGACCGCGTTCCGGGCAGGTAGTGGTCGATCAAGATGAGCACCCGACAAGTACGGATTCTCATATCAACTGACACCGTCTGCGTACCACTTCACTCTCAGCAGAAGCATTACACAAATCCAGAATGGAAATGCAAAAGCGTTGCCCACAGCAAATATCCAGTTCTCGAATATTGCAGCGACAAGCCCTGATGCAAGAACCGTTAGAAGCACATGCTCCAACCGAAGTTCCTCGATCCCCGAACGCGTCAGACTCAAGCCTAGCAGGGCCAGAAGCGGCCCAAAGGCAAATGCTACTCCCACTAGACCGACTTGGTAAAGAATCTGAAGATACGTGTTGTGCACGCCGACGAACTGGGTGACACCTGGGGACCACTGCACCAAACCCAGTGAATCAATGCCAAATCCGTGTCCGAACAGTGGTCGGACTTGGATCTGTGCTAACACGGAGCCCCAACTCTGAAACCGACCGCTCGAGATATCTCCACCAGCATTGTCCAGAAATCGTCCAATAACAGGTGCGCCAAGCACAATCTCTTCAATCGACGTTGTCGCAACTACGATCACCAATATAGGCAATGCGATGGAGACAATAGCCACGAGTCGTTTTGGACGCACCTGCCACAGTAGAAATACCACTCCGAATGCGGCACTTATCAGGCCGTTCCTCGACTGTGACAGCACGAGGGCGGTGGCAGCAACAATGAGGACCATCAGCGTCCAGAACGATCGATACTTGAAAGTACCCCAGATGAGCAACGGCAGATACGTAACAACAAGCAGACTGATTGTGTTTGGATTCGGCAATACTCCCATGAAGCGACCGTTTGACTGCCAAGCGGCAGGGAAAAATGCATAAAGCGCACTCGCCCCAAAAATCAAGGTTGCCGATATAATCAGCAGTCTAACAACTGCTTCACTCCCGTCTCGATTGGCATAGTCCCAGCCCAGCCAAAACACGGCGAGGTATAGGAGAACCAGCGAGACCGCACGTTGAAAGGTCAGTGAAGGATCGGACGAGTAAGATGTCGAGGCGAGGCAAAGGGCCAAGAACATGATTGCGAGTAAATCGAAAGAATGGAATCGCCTTGGAGGTCGATCAGATAGAATCCTTAGGAGTGCGACCACGGCTGCGAATCCCAATACAAGCCAGCGGGCAATCTGTGTCGCGGGCGAACCCCCAATAAGTGACGTGTGATTGATCGCAAACACCGCCAGAATCGACAGAATGATCCAGCGGGTGTCAGTCAAACCAGCGGTCACCAAAGACAGAAGGGCAATTGCGCCAATCACATACTCCCACCCTATAACACCGGCAGCAATGACGGCAGCGACCGGCAGGACGAGCGCGATTGGCACTGCAAGCAACCTAAGGTATGTGCCACCGGAGCGGATCTGATTTGTCAAGATTTGTGTCTCATCTCTAGGATTGCATCACGAAATCCCGCTGCAGAAAGCTCTGGTGTGAACGACCGAATGATCTCCCTAGATCGCTTGCCCATGCGCTCCCGCTGCTCCGGTGAGCACATCAACGTATTTAGGTGCCTCGCGAGTTCGACTACGTCCTGAGGCTCGTGAACATACCCATTCTCACCGGCATGAACCATATCTTGGACCGCACCGGCAGCGCTGGACGCTATGATCGGCAGACCACAAGCCATCGCTTCGTTAATTACTAGACCCCATGGATCTGAATGCGTAGGCAGGACGAATATGTCCGCAGCTGCATAGAACTTCGGCAAGTCTTCTTGTTGCTGGAAGCCAGCAAAGACGACCGGAAGACTGTAGGTTTTCGCATACTCGCGGTACTTCTGCTCATCACGCCCTCCGCCGACAATCAAGAGTGTCGCTACTTGACCCTGATCAACAAGACTCTGAAACGCCCTCAAGAGGTCCTGAACACCCTTCTCGTCAATGATGCGTCCCACAAAGAGTATGACAACACCGGAAAGCCCAAGAGCGCCCCTGATCTCGTTCCTCTCAGCTGCGAACTCGACACTCCGCTGTTCGAAGTGGGCGGAATCCACGGCATTCGGCGCGATCCATACCAACGAAGGATTCACTCCGTATTCCTCAAGGTAGCTCCGCTGAGCAGTACCCGGCACCACGTATCGATCAAATACCGAGATTAGCCCTCGCTTCACCATCTCCCTGCTGCGACTACCACTCCGCTTGTCGCGTGATGTGCTTTCGCTCCACAATACTGTGGTCTTCCTCCGGAGCCTACAGTATGCAAGGGCAAGCCAATATGAAGGGTGATGGTAACCACCAATGACTACAGTCTCGAAGTTGCCGCGGCTGATCGCAGTTACAATGGATGGATTGAGGAACAACGACCCGTTCTGATACGTTTTCGTCACTACGCGACCGGGCAGCACCTCGTACTTAAACCTGATCTTCTCTTTCTCAACTCGCCACTCGCGAAGTCTTTCCGTCTCCGAAAGAAATATCACAGTGAGGTCGATATCGGGATACTCCGCCAGTCGATTGAGCAGCGGAATCCGATATGGCGAGATAATCTCAGTCAGTACTGCTACTCGCATAGTGCCCGATTTATCGACTGCTGGAGCGACGCACAAAACGACGCCCAAGAGAACATTTCAACCTGTTTTAGCCCCCGCTCGCGCATTGACCACGCAAGGTCCGGCTCAGACAGAATACGTGCGATAGCAGCAGAAAAGCCTTCAACATCATCGGGCGCGGTCGTAATCGCAGCATCCCCTACAACCTCAGGGAGCGAAGTCACATTGGAGCATACAACTGGCGTTCCACACGCCATGGCCTCAATCACCTGGTAACCGAACCCCTCGTACAGCGACGTATCGAGATAGATCGTTGCATAGCGATACGTGTCTGCCAACTCAGACTCAGGAATGAACCCTGCCCAAATGATGTCGTTCTCGATACCCAGCACGCTGATGACCTCGGATAGCCCCTGTTTCGCTGGGTCTGCGCTGCCTGCTACGACCAGCTTCAGGTTATGTGGGTGCCTTGAACGGGATTGGTGATACGCCCGCAGCGCAACTGCGGTGTTGTCACGGGGGTCTGAGACAGACGAGAAGTGGAGGATATAGCCATCCGGCGACTTGAGCCGCGCCCTTGTAGAACGCTGTTGGATTGGGTCTTCAGCGGGCTGGAATTCTTCCTCGCGCCCCGGATAGATGACATCGATCCGCGCAGATGTCAGGCTGAATCTGCTGGACAGGTCATCGTGCGTTGCACGCGAGCTTGCCCCAATGCGCTTCGACCGTTTGACCGAAAGCGGAAACAGCAGGTCGGTAAAGCGCATGCTGGCACGTGCATACCACGCCGCACGAGGGCGCTGCAGCTCATGACGGTGACGCGGATGTTCAAACAAATACAGCAGCATGGGCTTCCGATGAAGTAGCGGCAGGCGGTCGGAACAGCTAAATAGTAGGTCGACGTTGTGACGCTTGAGCTCCAATGAACACTGGATTGCATCCCACTGGATTGAATTGCGCGGCCGCACGCTGACATACCGGATATGAGATGCATCCGGCAGTGTCGGATGATCATTTCTCGCGTTGACGAAGACAATCCATGTGTGCTGCGGCATGTAATCAGCAACCGCACCCAAGAGGCCTACAAGGAATCGGGAAAGTCCCTTCCCGGTACGCGATATGGGTGTCGCATCGATCGCGATCTTAGCCACGACGCTTCGCAACAACTTCGTCGTAAATCGCGAACAGCCTCTCGTGCAGTTTCTCAAGCGAGAAGTGCTCTCGGACCCTTTGGCGGCCCGCTTCGCCCATACGCAGAGCAAGATCTCTATCGCGCAGCAACCTGAGGAGCGCGTCAGCTAACGCCTTTACATCGCCCGGCTCAACGAGAATACCTGTCTCCCCATCGGCTACGACCTCTGGGACGCCGTTCACGCACGTCGCGATAACTGGCTTGCCGGCTGCCATCGCTTCAAGAATCGTCATCGGCATGGCTTCGCGATAGGACGGCAGGACGAAGATGTCGAAGCCGTGCATGAGTTCGGCCGCGTTAGGTTGGTAGCCCGCGAAAACTATGTCCTGCAAGACACCCTCGACCTTCGCAACACGTTTCAGTTGAGTTGCGTATTCCTGTTCGGGATTAGTGTCGTTACCGACCACAAACAGGCGCTTCTCTTGTTCGACCGCTCTTTGTACTTGGGCAAATGCTCGGACTATATCGAGTTGCCCTTTGTTCTTCTCTAGGCGGCCAACACAGCCGATAACCTGCGCCTTAGAGCCAATACTCCACCGCCTGCGGACCTCGCCCGAAATGTAAACCTCTTGGACTTTCTGGAGTGTCACTCCGTTCGGAATAACACATGTTGTAATCGGCCCGCCCTGAGCAACAAATCGTCGAAAGGTGTCCTCCGACACTGCGATGAATGCATCACATAGCGGCAACGTGAGTCTATCGAGCATTCTCTGAAACGAACGCACTATGAACCTATGGCTAAAGACGTTTGGTGCATGTACATGCGAAATCAGCGGAACTCGCGCTAGCCTCGCCCCAAGTCGGGCGAGAATCATTCCAGAAACCATTGTATGTGTGTGAAGGAGGTCGGCACGCCAATTCTTGAGAAACCGCGACAGCTTAAGTGCGCTGCGTAAATGAAATGTTCGCTGAAGCCCCAGCTCGTAAACTTCGAACCCTGAAGCCGTAGCGGTTTGCGCAACCGTACCGCGCTCTGGCACCAGAATGCAGACATCATGCCCACGCTCCCGTGCGGCTCGCATCTGCTGAAGACAAACTGTCTCACCGCCAGCGATGTCCTTGCCGAGAACCAGATAGGCGATTCTCATCAATCCCGGCTATCGAGTTCCGAATATGTAGCCGTAAGGTGAGTGCCCGTCCCATCGGATCTCTGTGTGAAACCCGCAAGACTTTAGCTTCTGGTCCAACGAAGTATGGTCCAGCACCGAGCAATCGTCGTGAAATTCCATAACAACTCGCTGGATCCTTCCAAGAAGTTCGCAGGTGGCAGCTTGGATAATCGCGCCTTCGGCTCCCTCGCAGTCCATCTTCAACAAGTCAACATGGGATATGTCGTTGTCTCTCAGAATATCGTCCAATGTCACCGAGTCTACATAGATACCGTCGTCGCTACTTGTGCGATCAATACTCGTTCGATTGCCTGACGATACTCTGTCTACAGAGATCCAAACCGGCGTCCTTGTCGCCGACACCGCCTTGTTTAGAGCAACGACATCAGCGAGATTGTTGTCCGCGATATTCTGCTTCAGCAATTCGAAGTTACCTGGGAGTGGTTCATACGCAATGACCTTAGCATTCGAGTGCTTCCGCGCCCATAGGGTATAGCAGCCAATATGCGCGCCAATATCGACGATAACCTGGTCCTGTAGTGTCGGACGTATTGCAGCATGTCCATACGTCTGATTGTCAAAGATCTCATCGATTACAACCAATACGTCGTCACTAGAGTGTAATACCGTGCCGTCCCTCAGGATATGTAGTGTGATCGGCTCGTTCGCAAGTGCGCGCCTAGCTGCTCCCCACCAGTTCTTGAATAAGCGTATCGAGAACAGGATGTACTGAATCTTCTTGCGCAAGCTCACAGCCTCACCTTAACGTTTCGTAGAGATACGGAGTGTCGTCACCAGTTCGCCGACACACTACCACGGACTCGCTGGCCCCTTCAACGACCCCGCTGCGGATTTCAATGTCGTTCAGATCGACATCGCCCATTGTGCGGACGCCGGCACTCGCAGCAACCTGACGAGTTACCGCTAACGGAACCCGTGCGCGCAGCTTGAAGACGTCGAGCCGCCTGAGGACTTCCGCCAGCCGGGTGGTCCGCCTCGCCTGACTGTAAATCGTCACATCGGCGAAGTAATTCCGAAGCAGGCGTTCAAAATCCTTCGGAGACCACTCCTGCACGTGATGGGGGTTGTCTGGCCGCTGAGTGCTGATCCGAGCGGCCGGAGTTGAGACAATGAACACCCCGCCGGGCTTCAGCACCCGAAGGACCTCACGCAGAAACGCATCCGCGTCCTGCACGTGCTCTATCGTCTCGAATGAGCACACGACATCAAACTGTCCAGTCTCAAACGGCATATCGAGCGCATTGCCCACCTCAAACGTGACACTCGGCCGATCGCCGTAGCGCTCGCGGGCGTATTCGACGGACCACGTGTCGAGGTCAAGGCCAGTGACCGATGCCGCGGCTTCAGACAGATAGTGCGATCCGTAGCCCACGCCGCAGGCGACATCGAGAACGTGCTTTCCGGCGACGTACCCGCGGGCGAAGTCGTAGCGCTTCAGGTGGATTGCGACGATTCCGGGGGCGGTTTCGTCCGGCACGATCCGTTCTGGGTGGCCGTGCTGCTGATTGGTCAGTCCTTGAGATGGATTATTGGACGTGAGTGTCACGAAGCTACCGATCGTTTAAGCAGTCTGAGCCGGCGTACAAGCGCGCGCGGCGCAAACGCGGCCACACTGTAGCGCAGGTTCGGGGGTCGAACGTACACGAGCTGGTCAAACTGTGCGGCCTTGCGCATGTATTCGGCACATGTGTCCGGGTCATCTTCTTTGTAGGCCACGCTGGCCAGATGCACGTACAGGTTGCGCTGGACCCGCGACCGGACAGGTTCGGGCAGGTCTTCGCACAGCCGCAGATGCTTCTGCGACGTCGCGCGCTCTCCGCAGAGGAACTCGGTCATGGTGGAATTGCCTTCATGCCGACGATAGCGCGTCAAGGACTGCGCGAGCGTCCCTATCTCTGTCTCAAGCGCCGCACGCAGGTACCAGTCCCAGTCCTCAAACGCGGGTATCGACGGATCAAGCTCACCAATTCTTGCCGCAACTTCGGTACGGACGACCACCGTCGACAGAAACATCGTGCACTGGCGCGTCATCGCTTCGTAACCGTAACCGGAACGCAGGCCGGCCCCGTGCACCTGCAAGCGCACAGCCGTGTCCGCCGGCACCCCGACCCCGGCAGAGTCGATGATCGACGTGAATGTGTGAGTCATCCCATAATGTGGATGCTCGCGCATGAACGCGATTTGCCGCGTGAGCTTGTCCGGCTCCCAGAGATCGTCCGAGTCGAGAAAGGCGATGTATTCGCCGGCGGCAAGGCGCATGCCGTGGTTGCGCGCCTCGGACCGCCCCTGATTGGCCTGATAGACATAACGGATGCGATCTTCGTAGCGTTCGCGCAGCATGTCGCCAGTTCCGTCGGTTGAGCCATCGTCCACGACGATCAACACGACACTCGGGTACGTCTGTGCAAGTACGCTGTCGATGGCGACACACACGTAGTCGCGGCGGTTATACGTAGCGATGATCGCGCTGACGAGGGGGGTGGTCAACGACTTGTCGACATCAAGGCTAACGGTCTTCACTCAGCAATTCCTGATAGACTGCATCCGTATCGGTAATCATCCGCTCAAGACTGAACAACTCGACCGCCCTTTGTCTGCCGTTGATGCCAAAGCTCCGTCGCAGCTGGGGGTTTTCGACCAGCTCAACAAGGGCTGCAGCGATCTCATCTACGCTTCCTGCAGGGACAAGTTTTCCCGTGACGCCGTCGGACACTGAGTATCTCATCCCACCGACAGCGGTGGCAACGACCGCAACCTCGCGGGCGGCTGCCTCGATAACGGCATAACACAGGCCTTCAAAATCGCTGGTCATTACGACGATGTCAGCGCTGGTGATGACGTCAACAATGTCCTGCCGATGCCCTAGCAAACGGAAATGATCGACAAGTTGGTATTCGTGAATGAGCTGCTCGATCTCCGTCCGTAGCTCGCCTTCACCTGCGATCGCAAATCGGCACTGCGGAAACTTGTCGACGACACGCCTAGCCGCCTGTATCAAGAGGTCCTGACGCTTCTGTCTTGCAAGCCGCGCCGGGTTGACAATCAGTAGTTCGTCGCCTGTAACGCCGAGCGCTGTTCGGCATCGCACACGTTGTACCGACGAGACGGGAACCAGCCACTTGGAGTCCAGACCGTATGGGATCGCGTGCGCCCTCGCAAGCGGGATGCGATCCGACTGCGTTCCGGCCTCCAAGCTTTGCGGGCTGGTGAAAATCACCCGACGAGTGAACCGGAACGCGAGCCATTCTAGCAACCTGCCTAGAGTGTTGTAGCGTCTTTTCAGCTCCGGCGTATGATGTGTGACGACGATGTTTCGTACGCCTGCAAGCCGCGCAGCGAGTACGCCTGTGATCGATGGGTCGTTCACGTGGACAATCTCAGGGTGCAGCCGCCGGATTTCGCCGCTCCAATACCTGACCAACGAGACGACAGATGCATTGGTCTGTTGTGTCTGCGTCCTGTGCAGAACAACGACGTCGGCTGGGAGGTGACCAAAACCGGCAATCGCATCAGGATGATCCGGGTGCAGCAAATGAACCTCATGGCCAAGCCGGACGACGCCTTCGGCGAGCTGCGCTAGATAATTCTCCGTAGCTCCAAATACAGGATGCGATTGGAAGTAGAGGATGCGCACCATTTAGACGAGGTTCAGCAGGTTTGGACGTTTCGAGTCGCGCGCTCTGGATGTTGCTGCTCCGAAGTGATAGCCGATCATGAACAAGTAAACCCGGAGCTTTTCGAACAAGTAGTTCTGAGGAAACTGAAATCGGCCTGTGTCGCGAAACCATACGCCTATACCCGCTGCGTAAAGTGCCTTCAGTGTGTTGAACACAGCCGAGCGGAAATGGGCTGCTCTCGAAGAAAGCGTGATAACAGTAACGCCTGACTGAAGTGTTCGATGTCTCCATGCATATCGCCCCTTCGACCATGCATCGCGCATGATCCAATGCCACGTAAGCTTTTCCGACCGAACAAGATGCCCTATATACAGGTTAGGATGTCCAAAGATAACATTGTCTCCGCCTAACGATCTGATTTGGCTTTGGAGAAAGTCTTCCTCCGCGTAGCCGATTCGATTGCCAAGCATTCCAAGGTCGGGGTGGAATCCCCCAGTAAGTTCGAGTATCCGCCTCGAGCAAAACATATTACATCCAACAACTAGATATGTCGGTCCGAGGACTTGGGGTTCGTCTAGATCGAGAGCTACCATGTAAGATGGCTTGTACCAGAATGGCGGATCCTTCTCGGTGAATTCACGCACTGGACCACCGAACATCGCGGGCCTATGCGCCTCAATGATCTGTGATGCAAGGCTCAGCCAATGCGGCGGTGCGATCGCATCGTCATCGAGATAGGCGATATATTCGCCCTGTGCCTCTCTCCATCCTCGATTGCGTGCGTGGGAGAGGCCCTGCGTCGTCTCCAATACGTAGCGTACATCGAACGGCGCAGAGCAGCTTCTCACCATTTCACCTGTGAGGTCTGTCGAGTTGTTGTCAACGACGATAACCTCGTACCGATTGGCATCACAATCTTGTCTTGAGAGACTCTCCAGAGCCTTCCGTAAGAGGTCTACTCGATTGAAAGTACAAATTACTACCGAAATGTACGGGGGCATGCCACTAATCGAACCGACGTTTAATTGAAAGCAGTTTCGCCTTGACTCTTCGAAAAGTGTGACCGATGTGAGTCATTCTCGGAGGTCGTATGGTCCGAGGTCTGCGGGGCGCAGCGCCATCGATCTGGTTTGACTTAATCCAGTTGGCTAGGAATGGGAATAGCTGGTATTGCTGAAGCACTAACTGTCGGGCATACGCGATTGCCTCGAAATTGCGCTCAAATCGATCGCTAGCGACGCTCAACCCCGGTGAGTATTACCTCCGGATTGGCATCGTCGGCCAGCCGCAAGGCACGTCAAGCACGTTTATCACCTTTACCGGTATCGCCTACCTGATGCCACCTAACTACAACTTCTCAGTCGGCTTGACCGAAGGCACTTCCAGCGCCGCTCCCAGCCTTGCGGGCTGGACAGTCAAGAACGCTGCCGGCGACGATGTCGGCTGTGACGCCGCGCCGCCGTACATCTGCTCGTTCACGTTCATCAGTTCGGGCGCGGGAGAGAACACGGTGCTCAAGACATCGGTCGACCTGTCCGATGTCAAGGTCAAGGCGGGTGATGTCATCCGGTTCCAGCCCAGCCTGAACGACGTGTCCGGCCTGCCCAACCTGCAGGCGAAACTCGTCCTACGCGACGCGTTCGGCAACAAGCAGAAATACGTGTTCTTTGTGACCGATGATCAGAACACCGAGCCGAACCTGACCGCGGTCGTTCCCGCCAACCTCAAGCCGGTCAAAGCCGTCTTGAAGTTCAAGAACAAAGATACGGACAACGGCGACTTCATCGAGGTCGACGGCGTTGTCGTCGCTGCCCTGCGCGTCGGCGAGAGCCT
Source organism: Candidatus Flexicrinis affinis (assembly GCA_016716525.1). NCBI lineage: Bacteria > Bacillati > Chloroflexota > Anaerolineae > Aggregatilineales > Candidatus Flexifilaceae > Candidatus Flexicrinis > Candidatus Flexicrinis affinis. The sequence goes on along the minus strand of JADJWE010000002.1, from coordinate 346,940 downwards.
GCGCGGTCCGGTCAACATCCCACTGTTCGGCGAGGTGAACTTCGGGGGCGAGACGCCGGCATTGCTGCCGGTCCCCGCGCCGAAGTAATCCAACGCAGATCGCTACACGGAACGCACGAGGCCGCCAATCAAGGCGGCCTCGTCATGTGCTGCGGGCTTGTGCGCGCTTACCGTCCGGCTTGCGTCTCCGGTGCAGCCGGCCGCCGTGACAGCGTGTCCGGCCGTTTGGACATCGTGTCCGGGCGCCGCGACTGGGTGTTGGGCTTGTCGGACGTATAGTAGCCGTAGTAGTAGCCGTACTCTTCGTCGCGCGGGTTGAGACGGTTGACGATCACCCCAGCCGGCTCGATGCCCAATTTGGTGAACTGCTCCTTCGCGCGCACGGCCGCCCCACGCCGGGTCGTTCCAGCATCTAACACGATCACGACACTGCCGCCTGAGCTCACGGCAAGGACCATGCTGTCTGCTGCAGCAAGGCATGGCGGCGTGTCGATCACGATCGCGTCGATGGCGGCCGCGTTGTACATCACCTCGAACCAACTGCGCATCGTGCGGGAGCCGAGCACCTCGGACGGGTTGGACGGCACGAAACCGCTTGTCATCACGCGCAGGCCCGGGACCCCGCTGGGCTGCAGACACTGCAAGAACGCCGGCGTCAGCCCGGCGTCTTCGCCCGACTTGATGACTTCGGACGCAACCGGGTCGTCGAAGAGCAGCGTCGTCAGGCCCACCTGATTCTCCAGCCCGAGCATCTCATGCACGCGCGGCCGGCGCAGGTCGGCGTCGATCAGCAGCACACGCAGCCCCGACTGCGCGATCGTGGCCGCGATGTTGACCGCCGTTACGGTCTTGCCTTCCTGAGGCTGGGCACTGGTGATGATGTATGTGCGTTTGCGGGCCGCCGAGCGCATGAACAACAGATTTGCGCGGGTCGTGCGGTAGCCCTCGACAAACGGCGAGAGCGACGGTTGGCTCGTCACCAACATGTCCGGATACTTGCGTGTGCGCCGGCCCAGTCGCACGATCGCGCCGAGGACGGGCAGTGCCAGCAGCTGCGCCGACTCTTCGGTCGACCGGATCGAGTCGTCGAGGTATTCGATTAGCAGCGCGACGCCGAAGGCCAGAAACGCGCCGACGAAAGCGCCGAGGATGACGGACGTCTCGATGCGCGATCCGCTTGGCCCGGCAGGGACGCGGGCGCGCTCGACGATGTCGATGGCGTTTGTGCGCTGCTGCAGCGACGCAATCGTATCGGTGAACGAGGCAATCGTAGACTGCGCCTCGTTGATTTGCTGGATGATCGCGTTGCGCTGGGCAGTCAGCCGCTCGACGTCCTGCTCGGTCTCGGCGGCGGAAATCCGGCCGTTGAGGGTCGCCAGTTGGTCCCGGCTGTCGCGTACCTGCTGGGTCAGGTCCTGAATTTGCAGGTTCAGAAACGCGATTTGCTCAAGCTGTTCCGGAGTCAAATTGGTCGGGCTCTGCGCGATCAACTGCTCGGCGACCGTGTTGGCGATGTCGGCCGCCAGCACCGGGTCGTCCCACGTCACACCGATCACCAGCAGCGACGTACCGCTGATGACACGCGTTGTGATGACGCCCGCCAGGTCTTCCGGGGCGATGTCCAAGTCGAGGGTATTTACCGCGCCTTGCATCACGTTGAAGGTGGTCGCAAGCTGCGCATACGTGACCGCGAGGTCGAAGCCGATGTAGATCTCCGACGAATTCGGGTTGGGGCTTTCGATGAAGCGCCCGATGGCGACCGTCGCTTCGGCCTGATACGACGGCGGGCGCCGCACGTTGATCACAAATGACAGGCCACCGCCGACAAACGCGGCCAACAGGATAAGCCACAACCACTTGCGAATCAGACGGAGATACTGGTTAAGTTCCAATCCGACGCTCCGATTGATGGTAACAACGCATCTAGGACGGTGCGCTGTCGGCTGTCCGGCATAGCCAAAGACAGGGTGTGATCGCAGCGCGACGACGGTTATACCATCTCTGGCCCCATACATACGAGATGTAATGTTATTTTGCGCATCAGCGCAACCTCGCTTGTTGTTAGAGCAATATCCTCAAACACTGTTGCGGTTAGTACATTATGGCTATAATCCCACTTAATCCCATCCACGCAGTACGGTGTACTATCGCTAGTCGTGGCGTCAAGCACCTGTGTGGGCTCTTAGGAGAGTACAGGATGAACCGAAGACGCGCTTTCACTCTTGTTTTGCTGATCCTCCCTTTTGTCCTCGTGGCCGCGTGGCCTGCCGCCGCACAGCGCCCGTCCGCATGCACGGCGTCCTACGTCGACCTCCTGACTCAGGCCGGGGTAGAGTGCGCCCAGACTACGGTCGGGACCGCCTGTTATGCCTCGGTTGCGCCGGATGTCGCCGACGTCGGCACGTCCGATCTTGCCACCCTGAGCCGCGATGCGCTGCTTTCGACTCCGGTTCGCGTCGACGCACAATCGATCGCTGACATTGTCGAGCTGGATTCATGGGGCGTCCTCGTAACGCGCCTCTACGCTAGCCTTCCGACCGGTTCGCCGCACGACGTGCTGGTGCTTGGGCTGGGCGCGGTCGAGATCGCCAACGGCGTGAAGAGCGAAGAAGCGTTCGCGCCAATCGAACTGCCTGTCGCGCTCGTCGCGATCGGCAGTGGCGAACTGCGGCGGTCAACATTGGCATCGCCCGACGAGAGCGACGTCATCGGAACGGTCGTAGAAGGGCAGGGTGTGTTGGCCGATGCGATCAGCGCCGACGGGCGTTGGGTGCGCGTCTCGGTTGACGATGCGCCCGGCTGGGTGCAATCCGACATACTAGAGTCCAACGACCTCGATGTCCTGCCATCCCTTGCGCCGGGCCAACTGGCGCCGATGCAGGCCTTCTTCTTCCGTACACGCAGCGAGACTGCCGCATGCGCGACCGTCGACTCGCTGCTGTACGTGCAAGCCCCCCGCGAGGTCTCGGTCGACCTAGTGATCAACAGCGTACCGATGCGTTTGCAGTCGACCCTCGTCCTGCGCACGATCGACCTCGGCCGTGTTGGCCGGCGGATGGAGATCGTCAACCTGTACGGCTTGACCTACATCAACCCCGATACCGACGCCGAGATCATCCTCCCACCCGGATTTACGCTGACCATCGACTACGACGTCGAGCTGACCGATGAAGTTGTCGACGCCGGCGGGATCGACCTGGTCCGGCCGCGTGCGTACGGCCAACCCGTCACAGTGACGTATGACCAGTTGGACGATATCGCGCTTGTGCCCGTGCCGGATTCGCTGCTCAGCTACGTCGTGCCGCCGCCGATCATCATTACCCCGTCAGGTGTCGGGGGCCCGATCATCGAACTGATCTTCGAGGATCCGGTGGCTGCCGCCGGCGTTGCGCAGTTGTGCGCGCAGGGCATCCTGCCAGTGGCGATCTGTCAGGTGTTCGGCTTCCCGACCCCGTAACGGTCGGGGGGCTGGTGAGTTGACGCGCCTCAAAGAGGGCGATTGACGAACCGACTTGATGACAAGTTGTTAAGACTGTTGTTCTGGAAACGACAACTTGCATATCTGCGGTTATAATGGATTCCAGTAGATTACTGAGCATTATCGGAGCTCGTTTCGATCGCCCCAAACTCTGGGAGATGTACCATGGACTTTCGCCGCGTCATAAGAATGACCGTTACCTGCCTTCTATTAGCCGCAGCCTTCGCCGCGCCCTCCCAGATTTACGCACAAGAAGTCAACACCTGCACCGCGACCGTCCGCGAAGCGGCGACTCAAACACTTGTAAACTGCAGCGGCAGTGGCCTGAATACTGCTTGCTATGCCTTTGACGAGATCGAGCGTGTGCTGGTCGATCCTCTCAATGAGGACGACGAAGTTTTCAGCGAACCGGGCGACGTCATCCAAACCGCCGATGTCATCACACTGCGCCCGTCCGCCATCAACACCGAGGACGAGACGTGGGGGATTACCGTCCTTCATCTTCAGGCCGGCTTGCCGAGCGGATTTGAGGACAATGTGATCGTGGTCGGGCTCGGTGGCGCCGAGATCGAGTCAGGCGTGCCGATTGCGGACGCGTTCGTGCCGCTGGAGGAACCGGTGTCATTGACGACGATCGGCGCCGGCGAATTGCGCGTCGCGACGACGTTCACCGTCCCTGACGAGTCCGAGGTACTGGGTACTGTCCCGGCAGGTGCAGCGGTCTTGGCGGACGCAGTCAGCGAGGATGGCGCATGGGTGCGCGTCATCGTCGACGAGGCGCCGGGCTGGTTGGCAGCCTCTGCCGTGGATTCTGACGATCTTGCCGCCCTTCCTGCGATGGACGACGGCCAATTGACCGCCCTGCAATCGTTCTATACCCGCACCGGTATTGACGCCGGGTCGTGCCTGCCGCGTTCGTCGTGGGTGATCGTGCAAGGCCCGGAGGCGACTCCCGTTGACGTCGTCATCAACGACGTGCCGATTCGCATCGAGTCGACGATCGCCGTCCGCACGCTCGAAGCCGGCGAACCGATTGGTTTGCAGATGGAAGTCCTCGTGCTGTACGGCGTTGCCCGCGCCAACCCGGACACGCAGGAAGAGATCATCATCCCCCCGGGCTACACGGTCACCGTCGGCTACGGGCCCGATTTTGTCAGCAAGGGTATCGAGGGTGATGACGATGAACGCAGTGGGCCGCTTTCGATTGGCGAGCCGACCGTGGTTGACCAAAGCGTTCTCGACGATATCGGCATTATCGAAGAGCTGCCGGCCGACCTGTTCAACTACGAGGTGCCGCCGCCAATCATCATTACGCCTTCCGGCATCGGCGGGCCAATCATCGAACTGATCTTCACCAACCCCGGCGCACTCGCCCAGATCCAGCAGCTGTGCAGTCAGGGGATCATCCCGGTCGCGATCTGTCAGGTATTCGGTTTCCCGACCCCCTAGGGATTGAAGAAAGCCTATTCGACCTATACGCTTGGCCTGATGTCTCAGGCCAAGCGTTTTCATTTCCTATGATCCGAATTCTCTTCGTGTGCTACGCGAACATCTGCCGTTCGCCAATGGCGGAAGCCATCATGCGTCACCTCGTCGCCGAGGCGGGCCTTTCCGATCGAATCCTCGTCGACTCGGCCGGCACCAATGTGTTCGAGCCGGACGCACCCGCTTACGACCTCGTTGAGGACGTGCTCCAACGCAACCGTATCCCGGTCGACAGCGCCGCGCGTCAAGTCTTGTTCGAGGACTTGCACACGTTCGATTACGTCCTTGCGATGGACCGCCGCAACCTCGCGTTCCTGCTGCGCAACGCCGCCAGCGCCAAAGCAGAAGTCCGGCAGTTTCTACACGACGCCTATAACCGTGACCTGGTCGATCATGTCGAGGTTGAAGATCCGTACCCGTATGGTGACTTCGAATACACGTTCGAAGTGATTCACACGGGTTGTCGCGTGCTGCTGGAGCAGATCCGCGCCAAGCACGGTCTGTGATCGCGCGCGGCTAGGGTGCTGCTTCGAGGTCGGGCAAACGGCTGACGTCGGCGTTGATCGCCAGCAGCGGCCGGTTGATCCAGCCCGCATAGCGTCCGTTCTGAACATACACCCAATCGCCGGCGGTGTTGCGGCCGACCGCGGCGAACAATGTACGGGTGGGCAGCCGTGTGAAGGACGTGCTGCGTGTGGTCGGCTGCGCGCGCAGGTTTGTGTCCTGTACCTGTGTGATGGCCTGCGGGCCGGCCCCAAACCGCACCGGGACCGGATCCAACGCGTTGGTATTGACCGGTCGCACCGGTTCCTCGAAGCACTCTACAGCGCTCCCGCTCAAATCGCCGACGCAGACCCGGGCGATTACGCTGTCTGTCGTGGCGAAAATCCGGCGCGGCAGGCGGATTTCAACGCCAGCGCCGGCCTTGGCATCCGCATCCGCAATCGTCGCGTCTCCGCTTTGAACGACACCGCCGGGGTCGGCGCTGAAAAACTGGCGATTCCCGTCCGCATCGTCGACAAACAGGTAAACGAGCGTTCCGCGTGGGACAGGTTGGCCCGTCTCCAGCAATACGTAGACGAACTGATCGTTCTGGAAGGCGCGGATCTGCTGCAAGGCGTAAGCCGAGTCCGCGGGTGGCGGTCCGCCCTGCGCAGGCAAGTCCGCCGGCCAATCGGCGCTGTCGCCGTCGAGCGCGATCCACGTGTACCCGTCCGGAAGTGCCGGGTACTCCGCTTCGGGAACCGCCATCAGCCACGCGAGTAGGCGCTGCGCGAACAGGTCGTCGCCCATGTACAGCGGCCGGCCGTCCTGACTGGCGCGCGCGCGCTGCCCGAACACGTTGAGGAAGATCTCGCCGTCGCCCACAAGCGCGACGCGCGATCCAGTCGCAAAGTGCGTCGCGATCCCACTGAACAGCAGCCGGCCCTGTGTATCGGGGCCGATGTTGCGCGTGAGCTGAGCAGCGTCGCCGCTGCCAAAGTTGATACGGGCCGTCTCGCCGTACGGCCGTTCGGCGATGATGAGCGGCTCGGTTGCGGCAGTGCCGGTCAGCGCGTCGACCAGCATCGACCGCGCGCCCCAATATCGAAGGGGCAGGTCGAACTGGATCAGTGGCGCGGTGATCGCATGCGGAAACAAGTCCTCGGTCTGGATGTCGGACCAGCTCGTCTCGACGTCGCCGAGACTTTCGATCCCGAACCAGCTTTCCACCAGCAAATTGTCGACGATGCCCATACCGTACTCGGCTTGAAGCAACCGGATCAAGCCGCTCGACGCCGCAGACTCCGGCGAGCCTCCGTTATGCCCGATCGGATCGAGCGCCAGCAGCAAGTGCCCGCCGCGCTGCAGGAAGTCCCACAGGTGCGCCGTCTGCGCGACCGAGAGCGCGCGCTGTGGGCGGATCAGCAGCACAAGCTCGACATCCGCCGGAATCTCGCGATTGGCCGGAATCACCGTCACCGACCCGCCAAGCTCACGAATCGTCTCTGCCAGACGCGAGAGGCCGTTCTCATCCGTATCGTCTGGCGACGCGCTGTTCAGCTCCGGACCGGCGATCACGCCGACAGTGCGCACGCGCGCAGGCACGGCCTCCGCGCTGTCCTGCGCTGGAGCGGCAGGCGCATAAGCGCCGACCCATGCGAGGAGCAGCGCAACGCCGAGACTGACTAACCGTCGCCGCGTCGACCGATTCATGGAGAGGATGCTCTTGTGCTAACCGCCCGTCGGTGTCTCGGTCGGCACCGTCGTCGGGGTCGGCGATGGGGTGGGGCTGGGGGTGATAGTCGCGGTCGCCGTCGGGCCCGGCGTCGGCAGGTCGATCACGGCTTGCTCGGAGTCAAGCAGCCAGAACACGCTGCGCAGCGCGAACTGCACATTTACCGGATACACGAATGCACCGCTGTACGATGGTGCCGTCACAAACCCGGTCCCATTGCGGATGACATCGCCATCGCCGATCAGGACCATGCGCCCGCTCGAGTCGCCGTCTTCATACGCGGCCGCGAGGATCATGTCGCCGCGCTGGCTGTCCGACCCGATGTTGTATTCGGAATAGCGGGCGGTCGCATAGCGCGCGTAGTTGGTCTCGGCGTAGATGTTGGGGATATCGGACAGCACGAGCGGCGTCACGCTGAAGTCCTGGATCGAGGCGTCGATCTGCAGCGGCCGGGCCCCCATGAAGAACAGGCTGTTCAGATTGGGCGTGGCGTCCTCGGCGCCTGCACCCAACAGCGGCAGCAGCCCGCTGGTGATCGGGTGCGAGACATCCACCCGCCGCGTGTAGAAATCGATCGCCAGCACGGGTACTTCGCCGGAGAACTCGAAAGTGACATCGCCCTGCGCGTTGGTCTCCCTCAATTCGAGCGGCGCGGTGCCGTCCTCGCGCACGATGACGGTCGGGGCGGCCTGCAGGCCGAGGTCCGACCATGCAAGCTGAAAGAAGGTCGTGGGCGGCAGCGCCTTGGTGATGGCGCCAGCGCGGTCGAAGGCATCGGCCAGCAGCAGGACTCGCCCGCCGCTTTGCAGGTATGTCCACAGCCGCGCGACGTTGTCGGCCGCGATGTCGGTGCTCGGGTTAGCGATCACGATCAGATCGGCGTCGTCCGGGATGCCTTTGCGCCACTCGAGCGTGAAGAGGTTAGCGCCCGCCAAACGTAGCAACCCGGCGAAGCGCGAGATGCCGGCGTCGCTGCGGTCGAACTGGCTCATCTCCTGATAGGTCTCGGAGAAGTAGATGTTGGCGCCGGAGAGATCGGGGAGCGACCCCACCGTATCCTGTGCGAGCACAGGGATTGAGTCGACGCGGATGGCGCCGACGATAAGCGTCAGCAGCATGAGCGCGGAAGCGAGGCTCAATGGCAGGAACTTGCGCATGGGATACCCCCGTTAATGGCGAAGTCTGCAAGGACACCGGGGATAATACCAGCGCTGCGTCCATTTGGCATGTCGGCCGCGCCGGGCAGCATCACCTCGCGCGGATGCCATCCCCCGCCACGGATCGCGACTGGCGAACGTGCCCAGCCCCGGCGCCAGATTCCGCGCGCGCAGGTAAAGCAGCCCGTTGCCGTCGGTCAGGGCGTAGGTGAGGTCACGGGCGTGCTGATCGCGCTTAGCAAGGATACTCGCCGGTTAGGGCGAGTTCCTGTCGACTCTCAATGCGTTCTTGCAGATTGAATTGAAGCACTCGCACCGTTGCGCGGCCATGAGGCGTCAGACCAAGGATTCGCATATCCAACTCAAGGCGAAAATGGTCAGTCCATTGTGATGCGCGAGGATCAGACAGGCGTGCGACTTGACCTCTGTCGGGATCGAAGCCGGCAAGATCGTGTCGTATGTACGCGTTGCAACTGAAGCAAGCGAGGCACAGATTGTCCATGGCATCCGTGCCGCCGTGCTTTACAGGTATGATGTGGTCGACATGGAAGCGTACCGGTGCACTGTCACTTGCAAGGCGGCAATACTCACAGCACCCGCGTGCACGCTCGCGCACGCGCTCTCGAACGGCCCGCGGTACCGTCATTCAGATGCAGCCTGAAGTCTACGTTTCGTCTTCGCTTTGAGCAGTTGAAGAATGGTATCGATCCGAACCAAGTCCATCATCTCGTCGTGCTGCTCGGGCGTCAGCTGCCCTTCACCATGAAGTTCAAGCAGTTCTTCCGCACGCGCTTGGAGCGAATCGGACAGCGTGTAGGCGAGAATTTCCTCAGGCGTGGGATTGGTGGCGAGGAAATCGGTCACTTCACCAAATGCCGATCTGGGCGGTGCAGTCTGCATAGACGTGATCCTCATCCAAAGCGGACGACTCAGATTGTAGCACTGTTTAGCCGGGACGACCCCGATTGACGGCTCTCCCCCGCCACGGATCGCGCGAGGCGAATGTGCCGAGCCCCGGCGCTAGATACCGCGCACGCAGATACACCAACCCGTTGCCGTCGGTCAGCTCGCAGGTGAAGCCATACGCGGTTCCGGCTAGCGCCACAAGCGCTGACGCGGACGGATCGTACTCCACCGCGCTCTGCAGCATCCCGTCGAACACGCCGCGTACGCTCCCCCAAGCCGTGTTGCAGCATCCAGTCGCACGACGCGTCCGGGTTGCGTTGGGCGAATGTATCTAAGCTGCGCCGGATTCCACTTCGCGTACGTGCAGCATGTCCCGACGCGTGACAGCGCGGATCTGATGCGCATGAACAGTGATCACATCCAGCGTATGTCCATCTGCCGTCATCATTTCCAACTCATAGCCCGCGCCACCACGGTGAATATCGACCACTACGCCGATATCGCCAGCCTTGAATCCGAGTTCGGGAATGTCCTCAAGCAGGACGGCACGCTCAAACTCCGGGATCATCGTGTTTTCTCCTGCACTGGATAGGCGGTTACAAACCGTGGAACCGTCTCCCCGTGGTCGATCTGCCAAATCGAACGCACGAACGGATTGAGTCCATCCGGGGTCGAAAGCTTGCCTTCGACAACATACTTCACGCCGAAATCCGTGGTGACGACATTCACCGTGTCGTACGCCTGACCGTGCTGCAGCACTGCCGCTTGCAGCACCTCCCATTGTGCCACAGAAAAGCCCGATCGCTCGAAGAACTTGTCCTTACCGCCGGACTTCTCCGCAGATAACAGGTATAGGATCTTGGGCGCCGCTACGATGGCGTGTTCAGCGTTCGTCAGCTTCATTGGGAGGTTTCATGTGTGATACCAATCGTCGCCTACTGTACCCACATGGTTCAGTTTCAACACGCCGCGATGCCGGCTGTCATCCCACCCGAATCCTCCGGTTGACCACGTTTCCCTCGACCTACGCGTAGCCGTTCCACATGCGCGGCGCGGAAGCATTGTACTCCGCCGCGCTCTGCACAGTGTCAATATACAGCGGGCGTAACCCTGCTAGGTTCGATACCATTCACTCGGGACAGTCTTGGACCGCTCCGCGGCAGCTAGCAACCTTCGGTCCTTTCAGAGGAATTGACGGCGCGTAGAGCCGGGACGCAATTCTGCTAAGCGGGACCTCGAAAATTGCGCATGGTCTGGCTGCTCACTATGCAACACTTGAAACCGCGGTCTTGATGTCACTTGCGCTAAGCGATGACGTCAACCGCAGCTTTGAGAGTGCTGTACAGTGAGGCGCAGTGGATCAACCGAATCCAGAGAAAGTCGAATATGTCCCGCCGCCGCTCGATGACGTCAAGGCATTCGCGCAAGCTGTGTGCAACAAGCTAGCGGAAACGACGAGAAACGCCGATTTCACGAAGTCCGAAACGGTCACTGGCTTCGCAGAATTCCTGTATGTCCTGCTGACGATCGAAGCCAAGCGACGAACCAAGGCGCAGTTTGACAGCAGTCGTTGACTGGCTGTACAGTGTGGAAATCAACGGACGGCATGATGCTCGAACACCATACCGTCCTAGTCGCCGCACTATGTCCCTAGCGCAACGACCTGCAGCAGACTCTATCATGCCGTCAGGCCGGTCGCTATTTTGAACCTGCTGGTATACGTTTAGGAGTCTGCTTCCATGTCTGGCAAATCCACTAAACTCACAAAACAAGATCCCACAATCGCGCTGTGTTACATCCGGCTGTCCTGGACACGCGAAGCAAAGGACTCAGAAAGCCCTGATCGGCAGCGGGCCAACATTCTGCGCGTCTGCGAACAGAATGGCTGGACACCGGAGTTCTACGAGGATGCTGAAGGGCATAAGAGTGGCACGACCGAAAAGAACCGCCCGGGTTGGCTTGCGCTGAAATCGCGCCTCGCCGACCCGGACATCGCCGCGCTGGTTGCGAACGATTTGTCGCGGCTACACCGCAAGGGCTGGCGTATCGGCGATCTGCTCGATTTCGTGGATGAACATGAAGTCAAGCTGGTGCTGGCGGCGCAGGGCAAGCAGATAGACTTTTCGACGCCGTTGGGGCGTTTGATGGTGCAGGTCGGCGCGCTGTTCGATGAATGGTATGCGAAAGATATCGGCCAGCGATCGCGAGACAGTATTCAGTATCGCAAAAGCGAAGGCAAGACGGTTGGAATCCCGCCGTTCGGAACGAAGCGCGATGAAAAAGGATATCTGATTCCAACAGAGAGTGGGGCGTGGTTGCTCGCAGATGGAGCATTCGTCAGAGGGAAAGCGGGCGAAGCGCCTCCAGCCGAAAGTGCGGTCTGGCGCGGATTCTATGAGGCAGCATATCGGGTGCTCGAGCTCTACGCGACCGGCATGATTGGCATTGATAAGGTCGCGTATCGGATGCAGAAGGAGGGTTGGGCCTATCGCAACCGGGCTGGAGATCCGATCGCATTCGAGAGCGACGCGGTCCGTCGTGTTGTCGCCAATTGGCCGGAGTACGGTGGACATGTTTCCACCCTTCGGGCGAAAGAACGACACCCGTACAAATACCCTCTGGAAAATTACGTGTTGAACCCTGATCGAGCAGTGTATCCGATTGAGCTGTTGTACCGTGTCGGAAAAGCACGGTATGACCGAACGTTGGTGCGCACCATTGACGATGGTCAGCACGTGGACACGCATCCCTATCCACTGCTCGGTCTCCTGTACTGTCATCACTGCGATCTCCTGGCGGGAATTGCGAGGGACCCAAAGCGGCGCACCCGCCTCGGTGGCAAGAACAAGACGCAGGATGGACGCTACCGGCACAAGCACGGGCTAAACTGTGGCTGCAAGAATCGGTCAATCAGACGCGACATTATCGAAAATGACTTCGGGCGGCTGATTGAGCTGCTGTGGGTGAATACAGAGCAGGTCGAGGCAATGGCGCTGCTCAACGTGCGGGCACTCGGTATCCAAGACTCGCAGTACGGGGAGAAGGTGGAGGCCGAGAAACGGGCAGCGATCGCGAAGTGCAATCGCCGGATCGCAGCAGCGCAATACCTATTCGAAGACGGCGACATCTCTCGCGAGGAATACCTGCGGCGCAAGGATCAGAATGAGCGCGAAATCGCGCACTGGGAAGCACGGACCGCGGAAACGGACAGGGTCGCGCTAGAGCTGACCATGTGCCAGGAAGTTGTCGAGCGGATCGCCCAATCATGGCGCATCGGCAGCGACGAGGATCGGCAGGGCTTGGTCCGCAGCTTATTCGAGGAAGTCGTCGTCAATCTCGATACGCAGCGCATCACCGGCTTCAAGCTGAAGCCTTGGGCAGATACGTTTGTCGCGCTGCGGGCTGCATTGTATGCGGATCAGGAGCAGGGTGGGGGCAAAAAACCAGCCCTTGAGGGGAATCAAGGGCTGGGTACAGCAGTGACCCCAACGGGACTTTGCCCCTCTGCATTACATTCCACGCCGGCTCCACCGTTGACCTTGACGTCATCAAGGTTGCCGCGTAGCGTGATGAACCGATCTGCCCACGGCTTCAGGCGGAAGCCGACGATCTGCTGGGCATCCAGGTCGTACACGATGTAGTGGAACAGCGAGCGCACGAGGCCCTGCTTGTCCTCGTCGCTCCCTGCTTCCCACAACGTCGCGATCTTGTTGACAGCTTCGATGCACACCGCTAGTTCTAGGCCGATCTTCTCGGTATCGGTTGTACGTGCCTCCCAGTGAGCAATTTCGCGCTCGTTCTGCTCAATGCGCCGATGATATTCGTCCTTGTCAATGCGTCCCTCGCCAAAGAGAGTCACGGCCGCGTCGATTTTACGTTGACACCTGGCGATCGCGGCCCGCTTTTGGGCTTCGAGATCGAGTTCGTCTGAGGGTGTGTCGAGCCGCATGAGCTGGATACCTAGTTCGGTCATGAGATCGATCTGGGCAGTGTCGACCGTCAGCATCTGGAGGAGTCGAAGGAAGTCACGCTCGACGAATTCTGCCTTGACCGTCCGCGCTTTGCATCCGCACAAGCTGCCAGGCTTATGGCGATATCGATGGACCGTACCCGCATTGTTGGTATGGCCACCTAGCCGCGAACGAAGTTTCGGATTCTGCTTGGCTGTGGCTTTCCTCTCACAGTGGGCGCAGTATACGAGGCCCTGGAGCGGGTAGGGATGGGCATTCTTCTTCAGACCATAGCTTCCGACTCGTCGCATTGTGCGCCGGCGTCGAATTTCACCGACCTTGTATAGCAGCTCGATGGGGAAGACCGCACGCTCTTCGATCAGGTTGATCTTCGACAAATCGTGATCATGGGGGTGACGCTCCCTAGCACGCGCCTGGTAAACGTATCCACCATATTCGGCCCAGTTGGCAACGATGCGGCGCACATCGTCCCCTTCGAACGGAGCAGGGCTGCCTTCACGATCCCGGAACGCCCAGCCCTCGATCTGCATTGTGTAGGCGATTGTGTCGAGACCGGCTGAGCCCTGGGAGTAGAGATCAAGCACACGCCCTGCCGCATCATAGTATCCTCGCCAGATCGCAGCCGGATCGGGCCGCGCATCGCTGGTTGCATTGACAAACGATCCGTCTGGAAGCAGCCATGCACCATCAGGCGACGGCGTAAGATAGCCGTCCTTGTCGCGGATCGTACCGAAAGGCGGCAAGCCCATGCTTTTCCCATTCCGTTTGCGGTGGGCGATCATGTCCTTCGCTCTCTGCGAAATGTCGATCGCATACCACTCATCGAAGATAGCGCTCATTTGAGCCAATGCTCGGCCCTGCGGCGTCGAGAAGTCCATTTGCTTGCCGGGAGCAGCCAGAACCAGCTTGACTCCGTGTTCATCGGCGAAGTCGAGCAGGTTTCCAATCCGCCAGCCTTTGCGATGAAGGCGTGCCAGGTCGTTAGCAACGATCGCTACAACATCAGCATCCTTGAGCCGCGCCTCAAGCGCCAGCCAGCCAGGCCGATTGGTGACCTTTGTTCCTGTCTTGTGCCCCTCAGCGTCGACATACCATTCAGCTGTCCAACCGTGTAGGTCGCATACCGCCTGAATGTTCGACTTCTGACGGTCAGGACTGTCTTGATCTTCAGGCGTGCGCGTCCACGACTGACGAACGTAACACAGCGCAGTAGTACGACCATCTGACTTCAAGGTCTTTTTCAGGGACATACTCGGTTTACCTTCCACTGATGTAGTTTCGAAGACAGCGTATTGGCCGTGACTTGCGCTACTGACTTCAAAAAGCGACTGAGATCATCGATCGTTTCTGGCTCCGAGTAGGCGACGCTACCCTGTCTTGAGAGCTCAAGGCAGGTTCGGCGTGCGAGCTCGTCAAACACCGCTGCTTTCGGCGGCAGATAGATGCGCTGGTGTGACCGTCTTGGTTGAGAAGTCTTCATGGTCGAATTTGCCTACTGCGTGCGTACAGCCTGACCGCCCGGCAAGCGCCGCAGCACGCGATGAGCCAAGCCAGGATTGCTCCCGGCAATCTTCTTTGCCGTGCCGATCGACTCAGCCGAACGCAATGACGCGATCCGCATTCGTGCGATTGTATATTCACTATTATAGGGTGTTTGGATTCTCGTCAACCCACGCTTCACTCGATATAAGTCGGCAAGGCCCCGTCTCGGATAGCGCGGTGCAGGAAACAGCAGCCCGTTGATCCAGTGAATTACACGAGCGATCGCAATGGCTGAGGGCGCCGCCGATTGAATCCGGATGAGGCCAGACTCCGAACTGGCAGCCAGTGATGCGTAGTAGTTCGCCTGAGGATAAAGCCGCTTGCGTAGGGCCCATCGGTGCAGGCGCATGAGGTCGCGGCTACGATTCAAGAGCCAAAGTGCTTGCAGTGTGGTTGAGATGAATTGCATAAGTACTATAAGAATTGCTATGAGTCTATCAGAGTCACATTAGGGGAGTCAACAAGGGGAAATCGTTGCCAAAGACCCGAAAACCGTCTTTGACGTCGCACAAGAAATGTAGTGCGACGCGAGTTCGAGGCTGGGAAGCGGGGATGGACGGCTATAGTTTCGAGATTGAGGCTGCTACATGCATTACAGATGACCTGTAGTAGCGATGACGCGGCCTTGGCGCATGGGTTGGCCAAAGTGACTCAGCCTGCTCTTGGGGCAGAGCGCAACGTCTATTCGATCAATGCTTTAAGAAGTGCGTCGCGAGCATCAGAGTAGAACTGAACGTCGATTCGAGTAGCCATTTCATCCGAGAGATCGAGCAACTGTCGGCGGCAAGATACGGGCAGAAGGAGAGACGTCGCCCCTTTCTCGACGGCGATTTCTGCGATGGTGACTGCATTTACCACCGGCTCGATCGAACCCCCTAGATTAATCTCTCCTACCATAACAAGCCCACCGCGAATGCTCTTTCTCAAGAGCGCGCTGCACAGGGCGAGAAGAGACGCGACACCGGTCCGCGCACCGGACTTGGCAGCATCAAATCCTCTCAACTGTACCGAAAACTCGTGTTGCCGAGGGTCTTTATCACCGACCAACTGCCGCGCACGTGCGTATAGGTTCTGCTCTGCATAGCCGATACTCTCTCGAAAAGCCGGTGGCGTGGGCTTGTTCAGTATCCTGACACCTGTCCCAGGTCCTTCTGTGACCTCAATTCGAAATAGACCAGGATGCTCATCAGGCCCACCATCACTAATTGCCCAAACCTGGCCAGGTTCCAACGGGTCTGAACCTATGCTGTTCTCGCTCTGTAGCTCTGGGGTACTCACGAACTTTTCGATTCCGTCCGACCCAACCACGTAACTGAAATGAGTGTTTCGAAACTCAGTTGCACCGATTCGCTTCTGTTGTTCTTTCACACGCCGCCGAGATTCCAACGCGACGCGCGTTGCCCACTCCAGATCTTCTTCGCTCAGAAGGTCTATTGAGCTAGGGAAGACAAGCTTCAGCAGTCCACTGATCGTCTTGTTGACTGAATTTGTGTCGCGCCCGCTTAATGCTCCGCCAAAGTGGACGCGACTGTGAACCGCGGACACGTAGCTATGGCTTCTGAGCGACGACCAAACCTCCGAGAGGAAATCACTCACCAATCCAAAGTGGTTTGTGAGCAAGCTCTTCCCAATCTTGGGTACATCCCAACCCGGAAGAAACGAATGAACACGATCCATGAATGCGGTGTCGTTGCGCATCTCCGGCGGGAGCGGACCAAAGAGATGGCCCACACGTTGCTGATGCTCAACATCAACATCGAAGTTGCCAACCATAACGATGCTGCCGTCGGCCCGAATGCTCTCTTTGCCGCGACTGAATTCGCCTGATTCCATATAGCCCTTGAGAATGTTCACGCCGTCCTTCTGATCGAACGAAATTCCCGAGATTTCGTCAAAGCAGACGACATCGTATTGACTAACCAAGCCTCGTTGACCAGACGCGTTGTTCACGAACATCTGCGCAACCGTTGCCTTCCCACCAGATACGAGGTGCGCGTATGGAGAGACCTGTTGAAAAAGGTGGCTCTTTCCCGTGCCGCGTGGCCCAAGTTCGATCAAGTTGTAGTTACGTTCAACAAATGGCACCATTCTCAACAAGAATGCGGTTCTTGCTCGCTCACCTAGACCTTCGGGTTCGATCCCAATGCTCCTGAGCAGAAAATCGATCCACTCTGATGTGCTGAAGGCTCTGCGTCCTCTTGCCACAACGTCAAGCACATCACGCTTCGAGAGCTGAATCTCGCGAAGGTTGTCTATGCTGAACGGACGTCCGTGCTTTTCTTGAGCTATTGCAGCGTCATAACCGAGGGTGATCTCAGCGTAGAATCCTCCAGTGAGCATTCGTTCGTTCGATCTGACCAGTTCTGGGTCAATCCGAACGTCCTTGAGCTGAAGGCTTGGAAGGGTCGCAACGTATGTGTCCGTCCTTGAGTCGAGCTTCGCTGTGATGATGTCAATGAGTTTGATCTGGCCCTGTTCCCGGGCATGAGACTTGAAGAGCTCCTGTTCGCCAGCCTTGACAGTTTTCGATTGCAGCTGCCGCTGAACAATCTCAAGACCTTCTTCGATTTCTTCTTCATTCACGCTCGCGCAGTACCTGCCGAGTAGGAACTCAACGACATAAGTTGGAACCGGAAACTGCCGGCTGAACGTACGAACCAGGTCCTTCCGTACGAGATATCCGTCGAAGTTCGCGGCCGCGAGCTTGTCGATAGAGTCTAGGTCAAGCATTCGATTGTCCACCTATGCTGCTGAGCTTTTGGGCTACTACTTCACCGGCACTGGTTATCGCCACGATATAGACGGGCTGCCCTTCGAGCTCTTCGTCCTCGACGGCCAGAGACACCAGACAATTCTGTGGGAGCGGTTTTACCTTAAACACGACTGAAGTGCTGGGATCACTCGGTGCTAAACGGATGTCAATCGTCAACTCAGGCGAGTACGTATTGGACCTGACTTTGCACCGAAGTCCGCTCCACTCGACGTCGACAAAGACGATTTGTCCGTGATCCCTCACAGTACTACTGTCGCCCAGTACGAGGCTTACAGTAAGGCACTCCTGCATACTCAGCCCACCGTGCGCATAGATCATATTGCTCTTGAAGCAACTAATGCCGGGTGCGAGCACGAAGTGCTGGTTCGGATTCCAGTGCCACGGAAACCAATCGCCCGTGTAACCCGCGCCCGGTTTGATTGCCGCGCACCTGCCCCATTGATTCTCGCTTACAGCCGTTGGCAGGCTGGTCTTCTCAAGTCCTCCAGGTGTGTAAAGCCACCCATGATCGGTAACGATCTCAATGCGCTTCCACGCCTTCGTTACGCGAACAAGATACTCGCCTATGTCCTTCACGTGCGACGCAAGTGTCGACGATAAGACACCGTCGTGGCCAGCCTTGTCCAGAACGCCGATCTCGACCCAAGCTCGCCCCGATCCGGAGCCCAGATCATCCGGATACTTCGGAAGCTGCCATCCGTTTTGTTCGAGCAACTTATGCAAGTTGTGATGATTTGCAGGTTTCGATGTTTCGGTCACATTCGGGAGGAAATCGACGTTCGTCTCAGCTCCAGATATCAGTTTGCTCACGGGAGAAACCGCCGGCTTACCTGTCGCGGTGACAGAAGGCAGCGCAGCCCATGTTACTCGCTGTTGGACATCAAGACGTGCTTGCTTCAGGTAGTCAGACAAGCGTTGGGCAACGTCGAAACGCAGCGCATCGATGAAAACAATACACGTCCCGTCAGCGAGATCTGTACTGTAATTCGGGGCTGGGTATCCGACATCGAGTACCAGTTGTTGGAGATACCTTGCGGCCTCTTCTGCCCACGAAACGTAAAGCGACCGGACGAGAGACGTCACCAGCTTTCGGTCGGATTGATCAACCGCGGCAGCGGCGTCCATGCACCGCATAACTGCATCATCAGCCAACCATCCGGATGTCTGATATCGCGCGACCAGATCGTCGAGCGTACCGCCATTGAGCGGGGTTTCGCTGACCGTTTTCGCCAGGATCGCAACGTGTTCGAGGACGTGTGCAAGGGGTGCGTGGCCAAGAGTTGCCCAGATCGCCTCGCGCCGACGACCGTGAAGGCGTTCGAGGTCAATCACGGCTGCCTGCACGGTTACTGCCGGTTTGTCCAGCAGCAAACCTAACTGTGTACGCAGTTCGGCTTCGTGAAAAGCGGTCCATTGGGGCCAGCTGTCATACTCGTCGTGGCTTGGTTCACGCCAATCGAGCTTATTTGATGGTGGCGATGCTCTCTCAATTTGCGTCTTGATACCCGCATAACGCTTGGCCGCTTCACAGAATCGATCCCAGATTGCCTGCCACGTCCCCACGCGCTCAGCCAGATTTTGCGCCGCACTAATCGGGCCATCCGTGGCTGGATTGAACTTGAACTGATAGTCACACAGCTCGGCGAAGGCTCTCCAATGCGTTTCGGACTTCTCGGCACGATAGCCTTCTGGATCGTTCAACCACTTGAGCAACTCACCTGTTGGGTCATTGTTGATGAGCCCGTAGAAGTCACTTCGATCCAGGCGGCGCCCCCGCAGGCTTGCCGGGTCGGTATCCATAATGTTGGGCAAGGTGATCAACATCGCGCTGAGCGTTTCTCTGTCTTGCGCGATGTCAAGCGCTAGGCCGCCTTGCGCTGAATGCAGGTAGGCAAGGATGGTCCAGTCCTTGCCGTTGGACTGCGACCAGATCACACCGCGATATTGAAGTTCTGCTAACGGCTTCAGGTGATCAGGGCAGCTGTCAACGGCGCGCAAATCCTGCCGGCTGACACCCGGAAGGTAAAGTACGGGCGTAGCGTCTTCAGGATACATGACATTTTCGAGCGTGCGCGCCAGCACGCAGCGCAACCAAATGGCCGGTCCCCGGCGCACCGCGGGATCATACTCGCCGAGGACGAACAGCTCCGGCATGTGTTCCTGCAGCGCGGGAATGATGACTTCCCACATCCGGTCGGCATCCGTCCACAGGATGCAGGCTGGCGCGGCCTGAACATCCGGATTGTAGTTCGCTGCTCGCCTAAGCGAGTCAACAAGGTGGTCGAGTATTGTACTCATTCCGTGATCCCGCCTAGAAATGATATTTCTCACCGCGGCGTTTGAAGGCCTGCTCTGAACCTTCCATGATCTCTAGCACCGCTTCTGTCACGGGCCTTTGATCAAGACCACCCTGAGCGCGAACTATGCCTTGTCCTGCCTCAGTCTGCAAAGCGTAAACGAACTCTGCGTCGGCATTGACGGGTACGTTCGCGTTGTGAGTCACTACGATGATCTGACGCTTGGACTTCATGCGACGCAATATGGGGACCAAGTCCGCGAAGATGTAATTCGAGTCAAGTTCATCCTCGGGTTGATCAAAGACGAGGGGTGTGTCGCCTTTGGCAAGAATCAGTGCAAGAGCGGCGGTATTTCTTTGGCCATCTGAAAGACTACCATCCGATATGCGCCCGGCCACGTCCTGTCCATTTGATCGAAACAGGGTTAGGTCTGCCCTGTCAGCAATTCGAGTCAACCTTACGGATTGCCACTCGTCACTAGTGCTCGACCGAAGTTGAGTCTTTATCTCTGAGAGTGCGGTTTCCGTCTTCTCTAGGAAAGCTTCGAGTTCTGCGGGAACCGGTTCGCCGTTGAACCAGTTTTCCATCATCTGCCAGATTGACCAGCAAGCATCGTCATCACATTCGACCGCTCTTTCTAGGCTGGTTAGGAACTGCTTGCGAATTGCCTTCCCCAGCTCCAGCCAGATACGCCCAAGTCGGGTACGCCCGTCAGGGGCGATCTCCCCCCATGCCTCGTCGAATGATCTTTCATCGGCAGCAAAGTCCACCTCGAGACTGATGATATTCTTTGTCAGTTCCACGATTTCTTTGGCAATCGAAGTTCGAGCCAAGTATGCGCTTCGCCAGGTCTTGTGCAGTTTCTCAAGTTGGTCGGGTAGATTGTCGTGTTCGGAACGCAGACGCCTCTGTTCATCTTGCTTACGGGTGAGCTCAGCTCTCTTGGTATTCAGCGCCTGATTGGTCGTTTGAACTCGCGATACGTCGTCAGGGCTAATTCCCTTTTCGGCACACGCGTTCTCAAACTCATTATCAGCGTTCTGAAGTAATGCCTGTACTGTCTGCCACTTGTCGTCGGTGAACAAAGTAGCGTCTACGCGGTTGCGAAACTCGTCTGTTACTTCCTGAATCCGGTCCAACAGTTTCTGGTTCTCATCGCGAACGTACTCTTGGACGCGATCAAACCATTCTCCTTCGGGCCATCCCTGTTCAACTGCATTGGGTTCTGGAAAATCGCTTGTCACCGCTACTGCCATTGCGTTGATGCGCTCAACTCCACTTTCAATGCCGTCTCGTAGTTGAGTGATGTAGGCGTCTGCCTTCTTGAGATCTTGGTGACGTTTGGAATGATCCTGCAATGACACAAGCGCTGCAAGCTGGCGCTCACGATCAGAGATCTCTTGAGTGATGCGCAGAATATCGGCATTCACCTGCTCAAGTTGGCGGCCTACCGCGAATAGACGTTCAATCTCGTTGCGGACCTCGGTTTCTTCCTGCTCCAGCTTCGTCAACTCGTCCTGAATGTAATCATCCAGAAGTGACAAGAGCATGTTTCCACTATCGCTGGTTATTTGGTTGATTTGCTGCTGGCTGAAGAATCGCACCGGAATGTTCGCCAGATACGATGCCAAGTCGGTTATCTCGCGTTCGTCAACCGAAATCTGAGCTTCACCACGATGTATCTTGTAGACCAAAGTATCTTCTTCGCCGGCGACACCGCGCCAGCGCACACGGATCTCGGTGTCGGGCTCTCGGTGCAGCCTTCGAATGCGCTCGATGCGGCTCTCTGTCTCTTTGTCTATACGGCTGTCGCCATCCTTGCCAAGCGCCAAGCGCATGCTTTCCAGGATGGTCGACTTGCCGGTGCCGCGCCCGCCGATAATGCAATTCAAGTTCTGAGAGAACGTGATCTCCTGATCTGTGAGGAAATCGGCGTTCGTGATTGAAACGGACAGAATGCGAGCGTGCCGCTCTTTCTCGGCCGGATTCACGTCGCTCACGACGTCGTCCGGCAGGCGGATGCGTGACTCGTTGTCCAGAAATGCCTGCCGCAACGATTCAATCGATGGCTCCGACATCTTGATCCACGTATAGCGAAACCCGATGCTATTCGCTACTGGACGCCCGGTCGTATCTGTCTCCATGAGCTTCTTGTTATCGGATGACATGATCGTTGCGATTGGGCGAGCTCGTTTCCAATTTGCATCACAATCGTCGCCCGCGCCAAACAGCTTCTGGAAGTTCTGGCTCATTCTTGACACGGGTTTTGGAACTTCAACCGCCAACAAGTCGAGATTGAGATACTCCTCGCGTTGTAGCCATTCGCTCAAGCGCTCGCTGTCGAACAGACTGTCCTCGAAGACATGAGGCACGATGACGATGCCTCGCCACGTACCGTCATCTTGGGTTTTCTGAATCGTCTTTAGAATCTCCGGTAACCGATGTGTTGACTTAGCTGGTCCATGCTTATTGACCCTAGGTTTGCTAACACCGCACTCGGTCAACACATGATCAATGGTGTCGAGATCGGTGTCGGGGTCAAACAAACACAGTACGTGAATGCCTTTTCCAACGTCGGCCTCCAGTTCAAAGCCCGGAAACAGCGTAATTCGCCGTTCGTACTCGCCTGCGAGGCGGTCCAACGCCGAACGCAGGATAGGGATGAATTCCTTGCTCTGGAAGTTGTGATCCGTGATTCCGATCACGTCGAGACCGGCCTCGTAGCAGGCGCGCGCGTAGTCTTCAGCCACTTTCTCCAGATTGGAGTTATCCTGAGCGAGCTTCTCGCCTTGCCAATGTTGCGCATCTGCGGGTGTCTGCATTTGTAGATCGCACTTGAACCACCGCATCCCACGATACTTTTCGTCCTGCATCAGGGCGTATTCCTCTGTGAATTTCGCGCGGCCTGTTTTTCAGCCAGAGTCAGATGATGATCGTTGATGCGATCGCCGTTGTGGACGTGAT
Organism: Candidatus Flexicrinis affinis; assembly: GCA_016716525.1. Lineage (NCBI taxonomy): Bacteria > Bacillati > Chloroflexota > Anaerolineae > Aggregatilineales > Candidatus Flexifilaceae > Candidatus Flexicrinis > Candidatus Flexicrinis affinis. The sequence continues at coordinate 324,149 of JADJWE010000002.1, read as the reverse complement.
ACCACGGCGCGGTCGATACATCCTTGCCGCGGTCTTTGCCCCACTCAATTCTGGGCTTATCGCGCAGCACGCCGGCGCCCTTCTTGCCGATGTCCGGCACAGACATGAACGGGCGGATGTTCAGGCGCACGCCGTCGTTGAGGTCCGGGTTCCAACCGATCGGCTGTTCGCCCAGCGGCTTCCAGCGCACGAAGATGTCGTGCGGCGCCTCGCCGTGCAGAATCAGGATCAGGCGCTTCTGCAGCGTTTCGGCCGCGGCGAGCTTCTCCTGCGCGCCATCGACGCTTTGGGCCACGTCCTGCTTCTGACGCGCGATCCAGTCGCCGAGGTAGTTGTAAATCACCGTCTCCAGCAGCTTGTAGTCGAGCTTGTGGTAATTGACCAGCGCCGAGAAGCCGTCGCGCAGGCCGTCCCAGATGTGCCAGATGAACGGGCGCTGGCCGAACAATGCGCAATGCTGGCTGAAGAACGAGTCACGGAGCCACGTCTCCAGCGACTTGCCGGCGTGATCGGCGCTGGCCAGTAGCTGCGCGAGGACGTCGCCACTCCACGCATCGCCATAGGCTGCCGCGAGCAGGTTGAGCAGGCGGTCGACAGCCGGACGTTCGCCGCGCACAGCCGGGATGCACACGATGCCGTCTAGGTCGGCGAAGGGCAGCAGATCGACGGATTTGGCGACCCATGCACGCTGCTCGTCGGCGAGCTCCATGTCCTTGTCGAGCTCGGCCGGCCAGCGGTAGCCGAGCAGGCGGGCGACGGCGACCTGCAAGACGCTGCTGTCGGTGCGAAGCGGCCCGTGATCGGTCCACTTGGTGGTTTCGTTCCAGATAACGCTGCCACACGGGTGACCGTGGAAGATCCACTGCGTCGGATCGTCGGAGTAGGGCTTGGGCAGGCCGTTGGGATACTGCTCCACGGCGACCTTCTGCCAGCGTTCCAGGTCAAAGGGAACCTTGACCAGAGTATGATTGGTTACTGCGACTTTGTCATCTAGCCGGGAAATCGAAGCAGCATACTCATCAGTCTTGGAAAAGCAGTAAATTGCAGCCAGCAATTCGGGGTTCGCGGGGCTAATTACAGCTGTGCTCTTGTCGAACAAAGCTGTGTGGTAGATGGATGTCTTCATGTCTCCCACGGGAGAGACAAGTACACCCGGTTTTCCATACGCTAATGCACCGGCAAGGACCGCCTGACCTCTCTTTGCACGTTCATGAAGGATGCCGCGTCCTTGCTGCCAATAGACTATACTGTGCATTCCTGTCCAATCGGCGTGACCATTGAATGAGCCTTGGACGAACTCCCAGTCTGTGCCATTGTTTTGTACTTCCCAGAACTGAAAAATGAACCGGAGAGCGTCTTTGGTCCCGAGACCGTGTATACCTTTCGCATACTCACCAAGAACCGACAATCTACTCTGATCTGCACCAAACATTATCCGCGCATCAGGGTTCTTCAGCTGCATCAGCTGCGTAACAGCTCTAACTGTCCCTAGTTGGAGTGATTCGGCTTTTGCTTGTGCTGTGCGTAGTTCCGATACGTCCAAGCCCCCGATCTTTTGGATCGAGGTTTGCACAAATAGGTCTGCTGAAATCTGAGGGTTGTCTCGGCTAATACACAGCAAGATGCTCTTAACTACTTCGCCGCTGATAGTCTCAAATGCACCAGAACCCATCCGCACGACTACGTGCCAACGCTCGTTCTGCAATAGCTTCTTGCGGAGGCGCGTGTAACTTGTCAAGAACAACCAGTTCTGCGGCAAGACAACGCTGGTCGTGCCACCTTCAGTGCAGTACTCCAGGCAGCGCTCAAGGAATGCGGTTGCGAGATCAGCTCTCCCATCAATGTAGTGGTCATCGATGAAACTACAAAGTATTTCGTCCTGCTTACCTCGAGTCAAATACGGCACGTTGGTGATCACCCAGTGGTATGTGGCGGCCAGCAGCGACGCTGCCTTGACCATGCCTTGTGCCACCACGCCGGCCGCATAGCGTTCGCCCTCGGGCTCGCGGGCCAGTGCCGCGTCGAACGCATTGCGCAGCTCGTCCCACGATGCGATGAAATCGGTGCCGGCACGGGCTGGGTTGATCAGGCTGCCCAGCACCGGCGCGTCCTCGAACAACTCATACAGCCGGTTGAGGCCGAACTCCAGCCGGGCACTGCCGGATGCGAGGCTGCGCCATTCGCTGCGGGCGGCCTTTACCGACACGCCCGAACAGGCCAGATGCAGCTCAGGCAGGTTGCGGTACCCAGCGAATCGCCATGCGGTCAGCGCCAGCGCGAAGGCGGCGATCTCGACACAGCGCTGGTCGATCTCCAATCCGTGCAGGTTATCGCGCAGCACGGCGTCGCATGCGTCACGCGGAGACAATCTTTCCAGCTCGGCGCGCATCGGCGCCAACATCAGCAGGGCAGAGACGAGGAAGTGGCCCGATCCGCAGCACGGGTCGAGGACCTTCAAGTCGCTCAGGTGCTCTGGCCAGGCGTCAAACGTCCCGGCGGCAGGCGTCCATGTGCCGCTTTCTTCATCACGCACGAAGCGCAGGTACTCCAGCGGCACGCCGGGGATGGCCGCCTTCTGGCGCAGTTCGGCTTCGCTTTGGGCATTCTTCAGGTCGGCGTCAGTTAGGCGGCGGGCCGCCCACCACGCCCCCAGCGCGTTGTCGAGCAAGAAGCTGACCATATACGGTTCGGTGAACAATTGGGTAACGGCCGGCAGCTCGCGGGCGCCAATCTTGACCTCGCTCTTGTTGACCTCGTCCTTCTTCTTGGCCTGCCAGAACTGATACACCCAGCCGAGCGCGTCCGAGGCAATGAAGGTCTCCGATGGCAGATCGGCGAGCAACCCTTCCAGCTTCTGCTGGTTCTCCGGCGGCAGGACGAGCTCCAAGACCGGCGAATCCTGGCGGAAGATCTGCGGCAGCATCTGGCTGGCAAAGCGGGCCGCCAGCTCCCAGCCGTTGCGCGCGCCTTCGCCTTCGGCCAGTTCGTCGCACTCCTGCAACGTGACCGGGACCGGATGGTGCGGGTCCGGGTACATCAACAGGTTATTTTCAGCCAGGAAGCGGGCAAAGAGCATGCGGTGCCAGTGTTCGTAGGCGACCTCTTCGCACAGTCGGTCGGTGGCCTGTTCGCCGGTGCCTTTGCGTTCGTCGCCCAGTTGACGGCCATGCGCGCGCAAGCGGCGACGCAGGTCGCGCTGGGATTCTGAGAGATAGTCGTAGAGCTTGGGTTCAGCAACGCCCAACTGATTGAGGGCGGTCGCGGCGGCGGCTTCGGCGATCTCGCGGGCTTGCTGGATGGTGCGTTCGAGGTCGCGGCGCAGGCTGCGCTCGAGTGGTTGCATTCGGGTCGACTCCGTCCGTTACTTGAGGATCACGGGAAAGCTGTGTTGTGGGTCGATTCGCACTCTAAACGATCCTCGATGACTGCTTCGCGGCCTGTTTTTCAGCCAGAGTCAGATGATGATCGTTGATGCGATCTCCGTTGTGGACGTGATACCACGGCGCGGTCGATACATCCTTGCCGCGGTCTTTGCCCCACTCAATTCTGGGCTTATCGCGCAGCACGCCGGCGCCTTTCTTGCCGATGTCCGGCACGGACATGAACGGGCGGATGTTCAGGCGCACGCCATCGTTGAGGTCTGGGTTCCAGCCGATCGGCTGTTCGTGCAGCGGCTTCCAGCGCACGAAGATGTCGTGCGGCTCCTCCCCGTGCAGAATCAGGATCAGGCGCTTCTGCAGCGTTTCGGCCGCCGCAAGCTTCTCCTGCGCGCCATCGACGCCTTGGGCCACGTCCTGCTTCTGACGCGCGATCCAGTCGCCGAGGTAGTTGTAGATCACTGTCTCCAGCAGCTTGTAGTCGAGCTTGTGGTAATTGACCAGCGCCGAGAATCCATCGCGAAGGCCGTCCCAGATGTGCCAGATGAACGGGCGCTGGCTAAACAATGCGCAGTGCTGGCTGAAGAACTTGTCACGCAGCCACGTCTCGAGCGACTTGCCGGCATGATCGGCGCTGGCCAGCAGTTGCGCGAGGACGTCTGTGCTCCAGGCGTCGCCATACGCCGCGGCGAGTAGGTTGAGCAGGCGGTCGGTGGCGGGACGTTCGCCGCGCACGGCCGGGATACACACGATACCGTCAAGATCAGCGTAAGGCAGCAGATCGACGGACTTGGCGACCCACGCGCGCTGTTCGTCGGCGAGTTCCATGTCTTTGTCGAGTTCGGCCGGCCAGCGGTAGCCGAGCAGGCGGGCGACCGCGACCTGGAGAACGGTGCTGTCGGTGCGGAGCGGCCCGTGATCGGTCCACTTGGTGGTCTCGTTCCAGACGACGCTGCCGCACGGGTGACCGTGGAAGATCCACTGCGTCGGGTCGTCGGAGTACGGCTTAGGCAGTCCGTGCGGGTACTGTTCCTCGGCGACCTTCTGCCACCGCTGGAGATCGAAGGGGACTTTAATCAGATACTTGGTCTGAACAAGTAGGCTTTGATTGATAGCACGTACGGCCGCGTGATATTCGGGTGAAGAGCAGTAGCACCAAAGCGCCGAAAGGTGGTGAGTGTTGAGTGGAATCAACGCACAACAGTTCTCACTATAGATATTCCCAGTGTATTTGCTCGCGCGGATTTGGCCGGTCTTGGTTACACATACACCCGGCTTCCCCCAGTTTGGCTTTCCTCGAAGCCAGTTCTGGACCGCGTGGTTTGTGTGGCGCATGCTTTGCGCGTAAGCGTATAGTTGCCCTCGTTCCTGCTCCCAGAAAATCACATCGCTGCATCCACCGTAATGTTCCGTGGAAGCAACTGTTGACTGGACATACTCCCAATCAGGCTGCAAAAGCTGGATCTCCCAAAACTGTCTGACAAACCGGTTTAGCTCTCCCGTGGATATACCTGATAACGCCGAAGCATAGTCAGAGAGATATGCTCGCCCGGAGTTGGTTTCAAACTCTATCCGGCTATCTGGGTTCTTCAGGTTGTCCCGCGAGGCGGTTAATGAGCCAAGTTCGTTAAGCAATGCTGCCGACTTGTCACTTGCAGACGAAGACGATGAAACGTCTAGGCCCCACAGACGTTCGCGTCCAGTTTGATCGGTAGAAAATACAGTTTCGGATGCAGATTCTCCTCGCAGAATTGCTGCGAGGATCACTTTGACAACCTCACCAGTGATTGTCTCAAATGCTCCCGAACCCAATTTGGCTACTTGCCGCAACGTGTGGTTAGTCAACAAGTGCTTCCGATAGGCGGTGTAGCGCTTCAGGTAGAGCCAGTTCTGCGGTACCACTACACTTACAACGCAGGTTTCGTGTACGAAGTCCAGGACGCGTTCTAGGAATGCTGTCGCCAGATCGTGCCGTCCATTGAAATAATACGATTCGAGATGAGCGCGAAGCGTATCGTCTTGTGCCCCAATGCCCAGATACGGCACGTTGGTGATGACCCAGTGATACTTGGCGGCCAGCAGCGACGCCGCCTTGACCATGCCTTGTGCCACCACGCCGGCGGTATGCCGTTCGCCTTCCGGCTCGCGGGCCAGTGCCGCGTCGAACGCATTGCGCAGCTCGTCCCACGACGCGATGAAGTCGGTGCCGGCACGCGCCGGGTTGATCAGACTGCCCAGCACCGGCGCGTCCTCGAACAACTCGTACAGCCGGTTAAGGCCGAACTCCAGCCGGGCATTGCCAGATACGAGGCTGCGCCATTCGCTGCGGGCGGCCTTCACCGACACGCCCGAACACGCCAGATGCAGCTCGGGCAGGTCGCGGTACCCCGCGAATCGCCATGCGGTCAACGCCAGCGCGAAGGCGGCGATCTCGACGCAGCGCTGGTCGATCTCCAGTCCGTGCAGGTTGTCGCGCAGCACAGCGTCGCATGCCTCGCGCGGTGTCAGGCCTTCCAGTTCAGCACGCATCGGCGCCAGCATCAGCAGGGCAGAGACGAGGAAGTGGCCCGATCCGCAGCACGGGTCGAGGACCTTCAAGTCGCTCAGGTGCTCCGGCCACGCGTCGAACGTGCCTGCGGCAGGTGTCCACGCGCCGCTTTCTTCGTCACGCACGAAGCGCAGGTACTCCAGCGTCACACCGGGGATGGCGGCCTTTTGGCGCAGTTCGGCTTCGCTTTGGGCATCTTGCAGGTCTTCGGACGTCAGGCGTCGCGCCCCCCACCACGCCCCCAGCGCGTTGTCGAGCAGGAAGCTGACCATGTACGGTTCAGTGAACAACTGGGTCACGGCCGGCAGCTCGCGGGCCCCAATCTTGACCTCGCTCTTGTTGACCTCGTCTTTCTTCTTGGCCTGCCAGAACTGATAGACCCAGCCGAGCGCGTCGGCCGCAATGAAGGTCTCCGATGGCAGATCGGCGAGCAACCCTTCCAGCTTCTGCTGGTTCTCCGGCGGGAGAACGAGTTCCAGCACCGGTGAATCCTGGCGGAAGATCTGCGGCAGCATCTGGCTGGCAAAGCGGGCCGCCAGTTCCCAGCCGTTGCGGGCGCCTTCGCCTTCGGCCAGCTCGTCGCACTCCTGCAAGGTGACCGGCACCGGATGGTGCGGGTCCGGGTACATCAGTAGGTTGTTTTCAGCCAGAAAACGGGCAAACAGCATGCGGTGCCAGTGTTCGTAGGCGACCTCTTCGCACAGGCGGTCGGTAGCTTGCTCGCCGGTGCCCTTGCGTTCGTCGCCCAGTTGACGGCCATGCGCCCGTAGTCGCCGACGCAGGTCGCGCTGGGATTCGGAGAGATAGTCGTAGGGCTTGGCTTCGACAACACCGACCTGATTGATGGCGGTTTTGGCGGCGGCCTCGGCGACCTCGCGGGCTTGCTGGATGGTGCGTTCGAGGTCGCGACGCAGGCTGCGCTCCAGAGGTTGCATTCGGGTCGGCTCCATCGGTTACTTGAGAATCACGGGACCGTCGCTCAACGCGGCGGTGATCTGCGCTTTTACGCTGGCTAACCACACTTCAAGCTCGGCTTGATCGCGAATCGTTTGGCGCGGCACGGTGAGCGTCTGCGCCTTAGGTGCCAATAAGCGCGCGGCTTCCTCGCGTGCTCGCTCAAAGCGCCGGCTGAGGGCGTCGATGCGGTCGTTCCAGCTGGTAAGCGGATACACCTCCAGTGTGTTGAGCAAGTCCCTGTAGTCTGTAAGGGCGAGCTCGAGTTCTGCCTCGATCTGATTGTCGCGAGCCAACTCGCTCTGCTGAACGTTTGAGATCGCCTGCCACGACGAATCAGCGTTGAGGAGCTGCCAGCCGCTTTCGAAGGTCCGGTTGTACCGCTGCTCCTGTTGGCGCAGCTCCTTGCGCAGAAGGTCTTCTAGCTGTTGATTGAGTGGGCGCACCGGATCAGGATCGTGCAGCAGCAGTCGTTGATTGAAGATAGCATCCGCTTCCCCGCGGATTGGGTCGGCGTCAGTCAGGTCGTCCGCAAACCGGAGCAGGTGAACAAACTCGTCCCAGATCGACATGCGTTCATCGATCTTCGCCGCAATGGGGCGCCATGCATTGATGGCGTTGGTGATCTCGTCGCGGCGGTCGTACAGGGCCGCCAACTGCTCGTTGCCTCCGCTGATGCGAATCGGCTCCAGGAACGCCGTGCTGGGCCGGGTGGGGCGTGGCGCATCGCCGCCCGCGCTATCGGCAAGCTTCTCCAGTTTCTCCAGCAGCTCACTGACTCGCGATTTCTCTTCGTCCGGCTTGACATTGATGCCAAGACTCTGGAACCGCTTGCGGATTTCGATCAACTGCACTTTTGAGATCGTCGTCGATTCGATTTTGAAGGACGATTTTCCAATCTGCCGGCGTTCCAGTTCGGTCGGGGAGACTGGTTGACCCTTGTCATCATGAACGCGAACCAATCCAGCCACAAGCAGGACCTGCAAGGCGCCATCGATCGTGTCCTGCGGCCAGCCATACGGTGTGGAATCAAACGTGTTCCGGATGTCGCTGCCGAACTTGCCGGCTCCGATGAACCGCAGCACTTGGCTGCACACCGGGTGATCGCCGGGTTCACCGGCGAACCCGACGTGTTTAAGGGCGTCTGGCGCTCCTTTTGCCGCCTGTTCGTAAACCTTGGCCCACCCTTCGTTGTCGCCCGTGTTGAAGTTCGGGTACAAGCGTGACAGCGCACTGTCGGCTGCCTCACGGATGGCAGTGGCCAGATCGGTTCCGATCACCTCATCGCCGCCGCCCTTGAACACCTTGGCGTGAGCGAATGCTTCACCAAGCAGCTCACGGATCCGTCCGTCTGCGCGCTGCTGATTGGTCTGCATGGCAGCACGGGCTTCCGAACCTTCGGGGGTGTTTGGATTACCGCGCTTGTCCAGCGTCGCGGTTGCCGCCTTGTGGTTGATCAGTTGGGTGCGCAGATCGTCGGCTGTGCGTTTTGGGACGAAGACAAAGATGGTGGGTGACTGCTGCCCAGCGGCCCGCGCGTCGGCCTGCACAGATGCCTCGGTGACACTCCAGCCATCGCGCACCCAAACATGTATTCGCTTGTCCGCATCACGCGGGAGCTGCTCGAAGGCCGGGGAGATGTCACGCGGTGTCTTCGATTTGCCATGCGTGATAGCAAGACTCTTGGTTGGCACCAGCTCTGCAAATTTCGAGCGAATTCGGGCATTGCGTTCCGCGTCGACCAGCTGACTTTCGTTTGACAGTTGGCTGCGCTGGCTCTGGAATTCGTCGTTCCAGGCAGCGCTTTCCTCGGTCTGTATGCGGTAGGTATCGCCAATCTTCATCAGCAGGTCGCAGCGATCCAACACGCCGACAAGTCGGCCGCGTAGCGTGCTGCTTCCGCCATTCAGGTCTTCCACGAGTAGGTCTGCAATCGCGTCGGCGTCTGCCTTGAGGCCGAGTTCGGTGTTCGTGTCGGCAATCTTGTTGATTAAGTACACCAATCCGACAGCGCGTGCCATCAGGCGCTCGTCATCCGACCCTCGAATCCACGTCATCGTTCGCTCGTGGACTTTCCGGGGCAAGACGTGTGCTTGCAGCAGCTTGTCGGCCGAATCGAAGTAAAGATAGTCGGCAGGGATGACGTGGCCGACCGGGGCGTCCAGATTGGTCTGGATTGCCTTGTGGACCATGCTCAGCTGATTGCGAAGCTGGCTGTCGGTCCCGGTCTGGTCCAGAACGCGCAGCGTGTTCTCCCAGAATCTGCGCCTCACGGGGAGGATGGGATAGTCCTGCGAGAAGATTTCTCTGTCCGATTGGCGATGCCCGAATGTAGTATTGGCGAGGTGCCGAGAGATTTCACCGATACTGCGGTCCATCACCGCCAGGATCTGTTCTCTTGCGGTCGCCTTCTTGGCAAGCACGACTTTGCGAATAACCGAATCGACATCCGCGTCTGATAGCTCAACGCGCACTGTGAATCGCCCCTCAAGCTTCTTGAGATTATTAGTTGCGGTTACCGCGGTTTGACCCGTTCCTATGAACAGAAGCCTACTGCCAAGTTGCGTACTGCAAGCTTCCACCGCCTCCTGAATGTCGAGCGAGCGATCCGGGTTATCGCCGATGTACTGCTGTACTTCATCCAAAACGATGAGTGTTAGCGGGAACTGCCCGTCTTTGCTCAGCGCGAGCTTGAGAGAAGCAACGAGATCGTCTGTGGTGATGTCCCTGACTGGCGGATACTGTGCACCAAGCGTTTCGGCGCAGCTCTCCGGAGACGCGAATGTGTGAGGGCGCACCTCGACAAGCGCTGCGTGAAGACCCTCTGCAACATAGAGGTTTTCAAGCTCCTCAGACCAGTCGTAGCCGTTCTGCTCGACCAGTGACCTAACCTGTTCGTAGATGCCTTCCCTCTTCAACCAGAGTACAAAACGTGCCTGTGGGTACTGGTGTGGCAGATCGACGGACTTGAACACAATTCGCAGAAGCGATAGTCGGACGCTGTTGCTGCTTCCTGCGCCCAGAGTTCCCGACGCCGCGTGCAAGCCCCCGTACCGGCGCCCAGCGTTGGTAAGTTCTGTGAATCGCTCGCGGACGGCGTCCGGCAGGACCGCAATGTCGCGCGGTTTTTGTCCGTCGGGGAATGGCGCATTTGACCATAGCGCACGGAGCATCTTGACGAGGTGCGACTTGCCAGACCCGTAAAAACCACTGACCCACACAGCCGGTTGCCGATCCTGATTCAGGTTTCTTAGGTAGGTGTCGAGTATGCGCTCTAGCCCATCTTGATATTGACCGTCGCACACAAACGTCTGAAGCTCATACTTCAGTATATTGAGTGCGTGCTGGGTCCGGTCATCATTGACGTTGGCCACGCCTTCGTTGACGAGTTTACTGGTTGAGGGGTCCGAGCTGTATACGTCGCGATTCTTCATTCCATTGCCTCTCAGAGATCCGCGTCTGCGGTGATGGCTACCGCAAGATAATTCCAGCCATCGTAAGCGTTCAAGAGCTTGTAATTATTGTTTTCGTAGTTTCCAGGAAAGAATACTACGAGTCGTCCACGGACCAAAGGTGCGAATGTCGCAACAACATCGCGCACCTTTACGAGGCCGAAAAGCGCAGCGACACCGGTCAGCGCAACGACGGAATCCGCTCCAATGTCGGGATTCTGAAGAAATGAACTGAATCTCCCAAGGAGAAACCGACTGTATCCATCAAGCGCCGACGAAATGAGATCAGGCCGCTCAAAATAATGCTCGCTATACCGTAATTGTGACAGCCATACGGCAAAAGTGTCCGTGAAGTCGAATTCAAACCAACCATGGCTGACGCTGTGGGTCGCAAGGTCGAACTCCGGAATCTTTGCGCGAAGATGTAGCTCCTGGGTTTCGCTATAGACGCAGAAGATCACCCGCTCTTCAGGCGAAGCATCGTCACGCCAAGGTACCCGCAAGTGCGTTCTGTATGACTCTACGAGTCTGTCAATTTTGCTCATTGAGTTGCGACATCTCCTGGCTGGAAAGGAACCTTGGAAAACCAACTTCCAAAGCACCTTCTACGTGCTTAAGGACAATCCATCCGCGTTGCGCAGCCTGACGTGCTTTCTCGATTGCATCCTGTGGTGTACAGTCCAAGAGTTTCACGTAGCCTTCCTGAACCAGCTGCAATCCCCGTCTGCCGTCAATGTAATTGAGGAATAATCCATACACGACGCTTCCAACCGTAGGGCTGGAGTAGATTCGAGTTTTCCGGACCTTGCCCGCCAGATAGCCTGCCTGGGTCCAACTAGAATTGATATTCTTCGCGATCGACATAAGCGTGGTTTCGCTGAACCTATTGGGTTCCAGACTGTCGATCCAGTCTGCCGTCTGATCTCGGGTCATTGTCGAACCGATGGGAAGGTCAACAATTCTCGGCGCTATGGAGTTCAGGATTGAGTCACGTGCACAGGCACAAAGGATCGCTACATGTTGGCGCGCCTGCACGTCCCAGTCCCACGAGCCGTAAGCCACGGAAGACGGCAATTGACGGTTCAAGGCCATACAACTCGACAAGATGCCTAGCTGAAATTCGACGATTGCTTGCGGACCGCTTATTGAGGCAGTTCTGATCCACGATTGCCTCAATATACTCGCCTCGAGGCGCGGATGCTTCACCTACAGAGTCGAGCAACATAGTCAGCTCGCGCAACATTATTGTGCGAGCCGTGTGGCTGCTATTTCGATTTAGGACAATTCCCGAAACTAGTCGATGACCTGCTCGTGCCAAGTTGGAATTCCATTCAATTGACAGATCTGAATAGGCATGTCGGTGCATTGCGTGTGTGTTGCTGAAGCCCAGCTAACAGAACCCTAGTTTACCAGCACTGATGGGTCCATTTGTGTCTAGAAACTGACCGCTATCCGTCAACGGGTGTCTGTATCTGTGGATTCGCGCAGCAACCGCACTATCTGCACTGCCGCTTGCTTCGCCTCGATAGTCGGTAGCTTTCGGAACTCGGTCAGCATGAGCTGATCGAGGCTGTCGAGCGTCATGTCTTCGCCAAAGAAGTAGCTGACAGGCACGATCAGAACTTCAGCAAACCGGATCAGCTCCACAGCAGGCAGCTTTCGCAGGCCGTTCTCGTATTGCGAAATCGCCGTCTGGTCTTTGCCGACCGCCTCGGCGAATGCTTCCTGGGACAGCCCGATCTTCTCGCGTGCTTGCCGGATTCGAGCGCCAATCAATGCCAAGGCGTTGGTCATCAGATGCCTCAAGAAGATGAGAGTGTATTGCGATTCTACAAATCCGGTGTATTGTGTTTATAACGTTTATGCAGTGAAGTGATACGACTCAATCGCATAAGCGTATCGACCGGAGGCGAGCACAAGGAGGCGTCGACATGTTCGACGGGGGTGGCGGTTCCTAATCGTTCGGTTCACGCAAGGCGAAGCGGCGGCGCTATGACATTGGTGCCGCCGTTTCCGTTTACCATTCCCAGCGGATGATGTACGCCTCAAAGAGCTTCACCTTCTGCGTCGACCATCGGTACTCCACGTCACCGCCTGGTAGCAGATGCTCATGCACGCTACTCAGTTCTACCACTCTGCGGGTGTTCTGTTCAACGAGAGAGACTGACCGAGGCAAACGGCCTGACGGAAAGACAACCCCAATCGACAGCGACCGGTGCGGATGATCGATTTGTGTCTGGAAGTTGCAGACCGACGTCGTGAATCCGTTGAGGATGACGCGGCGCGTCCGGATCACGTCATGGTCGCCCGCATGGCGCGTCGCTCGCAGCGAGATCAGTGTCTTCCAGCGAAAACCTTCCTTGTACCGATCCACGACAACACCTGGCGAGCACGAGTACTCGGCGAAGATGTCGCCATCCCCCCACGCCTGATCCTGTACTGCAAATACATCATCCCGCAAATACACGACCTCCTGAACCTTCTCGTGTATCGCCTTTCGCCCACGGCGATCGCACACCCGCAAAGTGACACGATGGTCTTCCACTCGGTAAAGGCCTCGAAATCGGTTTGTCCGATAGTGCTGCCACAACCGACTTGCCCAGTCGCCTAGTGGCAACCCACCAAGAAGCTGAACGATACGAGGCAGGGTGGTTGGCAGTGAGAGGTATGGATCAGGCATAGTGTCGAGATTACTCTGCGCCCAGGTCGTCAAACCAGTCGGGAAAATCCTCCATGTCGGCAATTGCGCCGTCGTCGTCCGTGAGATCGGCGATCTGCTCAAACAACTTGCCACGGCTGGACTGCGTATGGCGCTGGAGCTCGGCTGTCACTTCCGACTGTCGAACGTGCACCATCTCAAGTACGTCGTTCGGGTTCTGGATCGGAGCGTCTGGCTCGGGTCGAATCGAACTTGGGTAGAAGTGCCACTCGCCGTGAACGTATCGATCTCGGTACTCGTGGAGACCCAATCCGAAGAACGTGAAGATGATTCGTCCCTGGAGTTCGTTAGCGCGCCCTGCGGTGATGAACAAGAATTCGCCATAGGAGTTCGTGTCAATGCCGGCACGATAGATTGTGTGTTCCGGATGCGACAAGTACTCAATGAACCGGTCGTGACTGACGCGCGAATAGAGCTGTTCTTCTTTCGTGAACGAAAACGAACTGGGCTGTTGCTCAGTTGATGATCGATGTGCCTCTTTCATAGTGAGTCTTGGTGTGCGCTGTACAACACTTTGAGCGGGGTGGGGTCGAAATAGAGATCGCGCTCAAGAGGCAGACCGAACGGCCCGCGCGCGCCTTCAAGCTCACGCAGTGAGAAGTACCCCAATTCCGCCTCGAATCCGACGACCAATCCAAAAAACATATCCTCGCCGTCATACTCGGTCGGATACCATGTCCAGTTGGAACCTGGTGTGAAGAACTTCACTGGTGCAACCGCTTCCCAGCCCTTACCATCCGTACTCCGAAGTGGCGGCAGAATAGCCCGTAGCTCACCTGGCAGCAGCTCCATGGCTTCGCGCGGGTACAGCGCAACATCGCTCACCTGATCGTGGCTGAAAGAGAGCCGATAACTACGCATGGTATCGCGATCTGCAATCGTGATCGTATTGCGGCCCAGCCTGGTGACCGCAATCGTAGGGTCGACGTCACCCGCGGCGAGTGCATGTGCCAACACAGTCTCGACCGAGGCAAGTAGCGGAATCTTCACGAAACCGAAGAGGTTGAAATAAGGCACCTTGTGCGGAGATTCGATCAGCTCGCGCACTACACCCGACGGGAAGGCCACGGCCGGATAAGCTTTACCGCGCAGTTGGGCTTGATTGTATTGTCGAGCGAGAATGTCGCCGTGAAGGTAGTACAGTCCTTCGGCGACTTGGATGGGGCGATTGAGTTGTGAGGTCTCCTGCCAAGGCATAGCTTGTTACGGTATAGCATGCGGCGGGAGACGAAGTCAACAACACCGACCGCACAGACGGCGTGTCCAGATGCGAGCAGAATCGCCTCCTGCGGCGATCTGTTGGTCTCGATCTCCGGCGCGGCAGGAATTGTCCGGATACCGCCTGCTCTGTGCCTGCGAGTGCGCGGCAAGGACACTGCCCCGTGCGGTTATCCTCAGGATAGCAGATTGAAGAGCGCTGTGGGACCGGGTTGATTGCCTTGAAGCCAAATCGGGGCCGTGAGGATCGCCTTTGCGTTCACCCGATCAAACGTCGAAAACATGAACATTGCGGCATGTTTGCCGAGTGCCTGCTCGGTCGTCGCCTTGAGGTTCGTCAGACGTCGATCTCCGGTTGTCACGACGAGCCAGCGACCCGCGTTATATCCGAACCGCAGGCGATAAACGTCGCTCAGAACATACGCGACGGAAGGCAGCGCTTTCTCATGTGCCCAGCGGTGATTGTCTTCAGTCGAGCGGTCGATCTCCCAGAGCAGTCGCGAGGTGTATTGCCCTTGCTGCACGACGCAATACCCATCGGGACGCACATAGCGCTTGGCCAATCGCCCGTCAGGCAGCCGAAACTCGACTTTGTCAGGATGTGACCAGAACTCTCCAGACGAGATCCAGCTTCGAAGGCGGAACTGGTCATTTGATTGATACGCTCGGGTAACAGCGATACGCACGTCATTAACCGCGATGTCGTGGTCGAGCTGCGCCCAGCGCGGCTCGCGCCGCCACGAAAAGTCGCGGAGCGGCGTGCCCGATAGGCCTGCGACGAACGCTGCGCCTTGTTCGGTCAGCCAGTAGATCGTTCGCGCTGTTCCCATACGCTGACGCAGATTCGGTCGATTGATGTAGCCGTGGTGAAACAGCAGTCGCATGCGCAGCAACATCTGCGAACGACCGGAGAAGAAGAGTTGCTGCACTTGATCGTCAGAGAGAAAACCATCATGGGTGTGGATCGCTTCCAGAATGCGCCTGTCGCGGTCTGTAAGACGCATAGGAGGTCTGTCTGATGGCAATGCCCTACGGTACGGTGAAAGTCGGGTGACGAGGCGTTGTGGGCGATCGTAGGGGCTCTGGCGCAATTCCGAGGTCGGTGAAACGTACATGCTTACTCACCCTAGCAGATTCGACCATCGGATGCAACGTGCGCCGATCAGCTGATCAGAGCTTGCTTCTCGCTGTCTCCCAGCTGTTCCCAGATCGGTGCGGAGAGGACTGATTCAGGCGTTGCTAGCGACATCGTGGTGAACCAGTATTTGCGGTCGCCACCGACATCGGTCACGACATGCTTGAGACTCGCAAGGCGTTGGGGTGAAGTGGTCACGACGAGAATACGCAGGCTACGGGCCTGGAATCGCTGCTGATACAGCTCGCCAGCGGTATACGCCTCGTAGACGGCAAACTGTGGCTTGAGCCGTGCGCGCGGTTCGACGCCGCGATCGAGCTCCAGGAAGAATCGGGTTCGACCGCGCGGTGTCACCAGACAGAAGTACGCATCCGGGTAGACAGGCTTCCTGGTTACCCGGTTCCCAGCGCCTCGAATCTCGACGTAGTCGGGACTTGCGCGAAAGCTGAACTCGTCCAGCCACTCCTCAATGTGAAATCCGTTGTGAACGGCAGCCACCGAAACCGCCGTCCGAAAGTCGTTGATCGCCAGCGTGTGCTCGATGAACTTCCACGCGTAGACACCGCGCTTCGGCCGATATACGTCGCGCGGGTCGGTGTCAGTGTCTCGAGCGACGATGACGGCACCGCGCTCGCCTAGCGTGTAGAGTGTTTGGCTGCCAGTCGGCGCGGCGCCGACAACGGAAAGAAACTGGCGTTCGAGGTATTCATGCTGGAACAATCGCTGAAGGCGATACTGTGCTGTTGACCGTGAATTGAAGAACAGGTTCTCAAGCTGCTGGGTTGTCATCACGCGGAAGTCTGCGACGGTCTTGAGCAGGGCGATATCTCGCTCGGTCAGCGCCATTGGTGGGCGCTTCTCCGGCTCGGCTCGCACGTGGCGAGGCAGGTAGGTCCGTTTGTCGCTCATTCGTAGTCGGTCAATCCGTCATTGGTCGTTTTCTTCGCCGGCGGCTTGCGCTTGCCAGGCGTTCTCTTCTTCGAGTCCACTTCCGTCTCATCGGCTTCCGCATAGCGCTTGTTCAGCCATGCCCGGATCGCCTTGCGTGGCAGAATCCCATCGAAAGGCGGCGCACTTGCACTTGTCACGGGAAACCCCGTTGGTTTCGGCTCAGGGTTAGTCCTGGCAACAAAGGCCGGCAGCGTGCGGCCGTCTGCGCGGGTCTTGACTGCCATGTGGTGCGCGCCCAAGTTCAGGAGCTGCGTGCGAGGTACGTCCGGCTCCGTCACTGGCGCAAGTGTCGGAATGTCCTTGTCACCGATCTCGAAAATGAACTGATGGCCAACGTTGCCTAAGATGCTCTCCAGCGTTCCAGGCGACATCTGACCGAGATACTGGTTGGCGAGTGTGACCGAAAGGCCGAACTTGCGGGCCTGAGACAGAATGTCGTCCACAGGGGACGTTACGAACTTCTCCAGCTCATCGACGTACAGGTAGAAGCGGGGCGGCTCGCCACCATCCTGATAGCCGATGCTTTCGGATGCGAGGAAGAAACTTGACATCAGGATTGCGCCCAGCGCACCCACCTCGCTCTTGATCGCGTCTCCAGACAAGTTGATCAGAACGATCTTCTTCTTGCGGATAAAGTCGGCAATATCGAGCGTGTTCGGGTGACACGTCATCAGCTCCAATTGCTGGTTGCCCAAGAACGCGCTCGTGCGGTTGAGAATGGGACGTGCCAGCTCGCGATGCTCGGCTTCGCTCTGTTTGCCGAAGCGTTTCCAGAACTGAAGTGTCGCAAAGGAAGTATCGTCGTTATCCTCCATCGCCGCGGTGAGCTTCTTGCGATAGGCGATGTCGGAGAAGAGCCGCTCGATGTCGAGCGGTGTTGCGTCCGGGTCGGTCAGCAGCGCGGACAACACGTTCCGCATGGTGATGTCCATCTGTCCTTCGCGCCAGATGCTTTCGTAGATCTTCCGCATCGTCCAGTAGATCATGGTAAATGCGGTCTCGCGTGATGCACCCTTCGGGACGCGCAGCGGATTGAGGGGCATCGGCGCCTCAGCGCTGCTTCCTAGTAACAACACCAAGTCATCGTGCCGATCCTCCGGAATACTGCGCGCCAAAATGGCGTCTGTCAGTTGACCGTGCGGGTCAATGAGCGCGACCCCGTGACCGGCCGCAATGTCCTGATGAATGAGGTTGTGCATGAGCGTGGTCTTGCCCATGCCGGTTTTCCCTGTGATGTAGTGATGATACGATCGGTCTTTCGGGGCAATGCTGATTGGATGTGGTTTACCCGGACCGACCGTCATGCCGATCGTGATCTTGCCCGCCTCCGCCGTGGTCACCGCTTCAGGCACAGCTGCCGTCGCCCAGGCGATACGTGTTGCGGCAAAGTTCTCATGAGGCAGATGCCACAACCCTGCCATCTCTTGGGGGCACAACACCATCAAGAGCTGTCGCCACTCGTCATGTTTCGTCTGCACAAAGCCGGTGAGCATTCCTTCGAACCAGGGTAGTCCGGCATGTTCGCTCGATGGAACAACGCGGCGAAGTGCTTCGGCTCCCTTGACCTGGACCTGGTTGTGTTGTGGCAGCGCGAATTGGCCGAGGTCGTGTGCGAACGCCGCCAGTTCGTTAAGGCGGCGCTCTTCGCGGCTCTCAAGCGTGACAGCGAGGAAGCAGTGATACAGCGGTCCTGCGAGCTTAGTGTTCAGCTTGGTCTTGTCCATGCCGCTGAACGGATCGTTTGTCTTGTACAAGCCGGAGAGCGGCTTGACGATCCCTTCGACAAGGCGTTTCGTGCTGCGATCGACAGCTTCATCGCTGGCCACGAACACGAGCAGCTGAAGCTTCACGCGCTCTTCGAGGTCAGCACGTAGGAGATTCATGCGGCTTGTCAGCGTCAACAGCGGGTCGCCGTCTTTGAGGTCCGCGAGATACGGGATCGGCGCGGGATACTCATTGGCCAATCCAAATGTGATGAGCTGGCGGTAGAAGGGATATTGCCGCTCTATCTCGTGCAACGGATCACCGACCGTGACGACCGCGCTCGGCACATTCGTCTTGATGGTATCGATGATCGTTGACGGACTGTAGTTACCTTCGTAATCCACAATCTGCCAGGTCAGCGACTTGCCATCGGCGACGATCTCATACGAGAGGCGTGGACAGATTCCAGCCAGTGTCTGAATCAAGCCAAGACTTGCCGCTTCCGAAAACGGGCCTTTCGCAACGGATACGGAATACGTTGCGGGCTTGCCGTTGATCCGAGGAAAGGCGAATGTTTCGCCCGTATCGTGTTTGACCAGCTGCGGCCGGTCGCCGGGATCCCAAGATACTTGTGGACGCGTGAGGTTGGTGATGTCGATCTTGGGAAGTTTAGCGTTCGACCAATCGATACCCATACTGCCGAGCAGACCCTCGACGCGCCCGATGTGCCGCGGCACGTCCGGTGCAACGGGCCGGTACCGCTCCGGTTTCAGGCGCAGAGCCTTGGCAAGCGTGGCCAGTGCCGATCCAGTCAGGACCAATGCCCAACCGACGAACTCACCGTACACGTAGTCGTCATCGTAGTAGCGGCGCGGCACAGTATTGATCTCCCCACTCGAAGATTTCGTGACATCGTATCACGGATTTTATCCATCAGAACCACATCAGTTTTCAGAATGCGGTTTCTGAAACCGTACCCAAATCGACAGGCATCGAGCTTGGATAGGTATGAGTTTTCGCTTGGGTTGTTTGTTTTCGGAGTCACGAATTTCGTCGCGTCGACACCATATAAGCGCGGCCGGAATGCGCGCGATCGAGCACATATTCGCCGTCCCCGCGTCGGGCGTAGCCCGACTGCGACGGATTACAGCGTGTGAGGCGCAGCGTGCCGAGCCGCGGCCGCCACCATCAAGCCCGGTACGGGCACCAGATGGTGGCGGGGAAACCGTCGCAGTCGGGATTTGGCGGACGGTTCACCAGGCCGACAAAGACCGACGCGGGGTCGTCCGACGACGGGGGCTGCAATGACACGACGTGCGAAGGGGATGGCGCTTCAGAGCCAGCCGCAAGCCGTGTGCAGGCAGTCTCTGTGAGGAGGGCGACAAAATTCGCACACACCAGCGCAACCGCACAGGGTTGATACAGTCTGAGACCGTTGTCCTGCTGCGGGCTTTGATTTGGGGGTTGTAGCGGGGTTTCCGTGTTATTCGTTTGAGGCTAACCCCGTGCTCGGCGACCAATGGCAGGCGGGGATTCAACACTTTGATTTGCTGGCGCAAATCCGTAATTTTCAATTTCTGAGCCTTAGTTGCGATGCGTGTCCAGAAATCTGAAATCGTGTCGAACTTGAAAGCGGCGCTTCGGCAATCTCCGGCTATTCTTTTTTCTCTAGCAGCGACCGGCTTTCCAGCGTTCCGTTCGGGCTTCCCCTAGGCGATAGCACCTGCCACGGTACCGTTCGCATCTCATACTGACTGGAAAGGCTTCTGAAGATATCCTGACACATGGCCGATTGGGGCGTCAAGAGGCGCCGAAGGCGTTCGAACGAACACACGAACGGATCATCGTTCGAACGGTCGTTCGTTCGTTCGATCGTTCACTCGGTCGACTGCAACGCACGGTCCAGGAGCTCTCGCATGACTTCCCCTTTTGTCATGCGTTTTCCCTTCTGACGGCGACGGAAGACGAGTTCATCGATTGCTGCCACCTGATCGTCGTAGATGTCGAAGCTGTAACGATGGTAGGGACGCGACGGCGTGTGAATCTGTACCTCAGGCGATGGATCGTTCGGTCGTTCGACCGGTCGTTCGTTCGAACGATCAACTGAACGCTCACCGACTTGCTGCTGGACGAGACGCACGGCCTGCGGTTGATCCGTGCGGGTGAACAGTGGACTGTCAGCCAGGCCAGACTTACTCATGGGTGATGACCTCCTTTGCGAGCGCACGATAGGCTTGGGCACCCACACTGCGGGGGGAATGCTGGAAGATCGCGGTGTGATGGGAGTGCGCCTCTTCAAGCGCGACATTCTTCGGGATGACCGACTTGAATACCGTGGTTCCAAAGAACTCGCGCAGCTGCTTCTCGACGTCACGCGAGACGTTGGTGTGATCTGCAAACGTGCAGAGGACCCCGAGGATGTCCAGCTTGGGGTTGAGATTGGTCTGACGCACCATCGAGATCGTTTCCTGAAGCTGTACCAGACCGGTCAAGGCGAAGAACGCGGTCGAAACCGGGATGATCAGCCGGTCACTGGCGACGAGTGCGTTGATGGCCAACAAGCCCAGCGACGGCGCGTTGTCGATCAGGATGTAGTCGAACTGGCCTCGGATCGCGTCTACGGCTTGCCTAAGGCGCGCACTGCGATTATCGAGCGCTTGTGCAAGTTCGAGGTCGACGCCTGAAAGTCGAATATGTGAGGGAGCCAAGGACAGATTCGGGATCGCTGTGGGCCGCACGATGGAGGCGAGCGGAGCGAACTTCACGATGACACTGTACAGCGTGCGTTCAAGTTCGAGCTCATGCTCGGGATGCGTGAATACGCGCGATGCGTTCGCTTGCGGATCGGCGTCGATGAGCAGTACGCGGCAGCCGTGCTCGGCCAGACCGGCTGCAAGATTGATGGCCGTCGTCGTCTTCGCGACCCCACCTTTTTGGTTGACGATTGAAATGACCATAGTTCTAGCTGGACCGACGCACGTACTCGGTCACGATCAGCCTCAGCAGCGCCGATAGCGCCACGTTACGTGCGACAGCCAAGTTCTCCAGTTCGCGCTTCAAGTGCGCGGGTACCAGAAACTTGACCTGCTTTTCATTCGGTTGTCGTGTGCGTTGGGTTTGGGACATAGGTGGTACCGAATTGGTACCGAGTCCATCACAGCATACCCGACCGGTCGCTGTCAATAGGCAGGAGTGGGCAGGGTAGGGGTTCGAACCATGGCACGTGAAGTGCCCTGAGTCAGTCCAGCAGCATCTTCGCCAGGTCCTGGATTGTCGCGATGAAACTGTCATCCTGATTGTTTAGCCGTCGCCAGCGCATCCAGAAGTCAATGACGCTGCCTCCGCCGCAGCCGGCAAAGCAGTGCCAGAAGTTGTGCTTGATGTTCACGCCAAAGCTGTAGACGTGATCGTCGTGGAATGGACACAAGCCGCGTCCGGCTGCGTCCAGATCGACATAATGACTTACGAAGTCGCGGACCGATATCCGGTTCTTGATGCGTTCGGATGGCGTATTTCCCACTGGCGCGGTCGATAGAGCCTCGAATGACTTCGACGGACGCACGAATTCGGCGCGGGGTGCATCCTTCATGACCTGCTCGACGAACGCGATCGGGACGCGTTTGGGACTAGAGAGGATCTCCGCATGGTCTCGCACTGTAGTAGCGATTGGCTCGCCTTCCGAGTCGACGAACGGGTACCGCTGGCCCGTTACGCGATGGACACCTAGCGGCAGGCGCATTAGCGAACCCGGTCCTGTGAGCAATCGATCCTGCTTCGGGTAGATTTCCACGCCTCCGATCTCGTGCCGGCGTAGTACTTCGCGTGCGAATCGCCGCGCCTTTTCGCCGGAAATCGAGTACTCGAAGAAGAACCACAGATGTCCGCCGCGCCGTGACGACTCGCGGTAGGTTGCGACGCCTTCGCTGCCGAGTGAGCTAGCCATTGCCGTCACCCTTGACCACGTTTCATCGTCGTCTACATCGAGGCATAGCCATCGGGCGTGACTTCGCCGGTCGAGCGCATACGCACCCAATGTGATCAGGCCAGCGAAGTGTGCAGACATGATTTGCGGCAGCAGCGGATTGGCGACCGAGCGGTAGCTTCCATCTGCTTTCTGGATTGGGTAGCAGTCTCGCCGCGAGACGAACGTTCGCGCGAACGCTTCGATCTGCTGCGGATCGAATTCGCTCGACCGCAGTCTATCGGGTGCCTCTTTCGTCATGGGTGGTGTACAGGCGCTTCCTGACGGGGAGATTCGACATGCGGATTGCCTCGCGCAGTCCAACGGCTCGGCGATATGCTTGCAGATCAAAGATGAGGGCGCTTTGTTGAGGCGCTGAAACGTCTGCTGCGGATTCCTTACCGAACATCGGAGCGGTGAGCCGTTCGGCTTCGCGCATCAGGTCGCGCTCGACTTCTTCGAGTGTACGGGTGTCTTCTGCTTCGAGGACTAGCGGCGCGATCGTCGCCCGTTCCTTCCAGTCGTCATACGCCGGCTTGAGCCGGGGCCGCGTTCCGACGATCTCGGCCGCCCGAAACATCTGCATCTGCTGCGGCGCTGTACGGTCGCGATCTCTCCGCTTCTGATGATCGCTGCGGGTATCGGCGAGTTCGCCGGTGAACAGGTCGATTTGAAGCGGGACTTCGGGTGATGCCATACCCGCATCGTAGCAAACTGGTCAGCGAAGTCAATCGGACTGGTAATAGTACAAGGCGACACACATTCTTCTCACAAGATTCACACCGTTGGGTGACTTTTGCAGACTACTTGGACATACGGTGACCTGTACCCGGAATGTTGAGTTGGGGGACTCTAGTCGACTATGGTATTCTCTAGAAAATTGACTTACTAGGGGACGTGAGTAATGTCTAAAGAAGTACGCCCGGGTCTCTCAGTTGACGAACTTGTTGCCAATCATATTGAAAAGACGCAGATTACAGATGATGCTCATGACCGAATTAACCTGGGTCTTCTGGGTTTCCCGCGCTCGGGAAAGACCGTTTCACTTCTTACTCTCGATCGAGCGATGTTGAACTCCAGATGGAAGTTCCTTCCCGCGAATTACGCGACCCTTGACCTTATTGAACCCCTCCAAAAAGATCTTTATGAGAACGGAATCCTGCCGCCGGCTACGCCAACGTACTTAGAGCTTGCATTTGACGTATCAACCTATGGTAGTACTTTGGGCTTTGTGGAAGGCATCTATCCCCCCATGAGATTGCAGGTATTTGACGCACCTGGCGGAGATTCAATGCCGGGTGGCGCTAACGATGCATTCACTAGTAAGACGATAGACTACATCGGCAGGTGCACAGGAATCATGTTTCTGATCGATCCGGATGAGACTTGGACGAGAGCTGAGGAAGTGACTGGTGGTCAGGATCTCGAAGGAGAGCGCCAAGGAAAATACTACACAATTATCAATTCCATCTTCAATCGAATTGAGATCCAGCGCAAGAGTGAAAAGGGCGCGACGCCAACTAAGGTCTATATTGCGTTCTGCCTGACAAAAATGGACAAGTATGGTCTACAACAAGTAGACGTGAAGGCATTTGCCAAGAAGATTATTGGCACCTTCGCGATTCGCCGTATTGAACAATTTTGCAGGACAAACCCACATATCAGTGAGCGTTGGTTCTCAACTAGTGCGATTGGTGTAATGCGAAATCACGATAGAAGACTAGTCTCAAGACTTGATACAGATACAGGCCGAGTCATCGATCCCCACAAGATTGAGCCCTACGGGATCCGCGATGCTCTTGAGTGGCTGTTGAACTCGGCCAGCGAAGACCGTGGACGCAAACCACTCTGGTCGCGTTTACTGGGTCGCCTAAGGTAGCTGATGGAAACGAGTGGCAAGCACATTCACGTGCCTTACTTCGAGATCGGTCCGATACTGAAGCAATCAGGGGATCGAGTATCTGCCGAGGTTACCGGAATTACTGCTATCTCAAGGAACATGGAGATCACGAAGGCGGAATTGGCACGCAGGTTCTTGCTAGAGTCTGATGATGGCGGGCTTACCAAGGCATCACCTCATACCTGCTTCGCCTTGCGAGCGATAAATGATTCGTATGTCTTGCTTCAGTCCGCGCTTGGCGAAGTGTACGACAACGAAGGGAGATCTTATCCTCTTCTGCGTAGGTGCTATTGGATTTCGTCAGAGACCTTTGAACAACTCTCGGGCTACCCAACGCTTCTGATCCGAAGTGAACTTCAAGGTGTCGCTCCATTGCGACAGCGCACATCCCGTCCATCCGTCCCTGTGGAGGATGCCGTTCTGGACGTAAGTGAAGGACTCACGAAGATATCGGAAATTGCAGGTCGTGTGTTTACCGAGCGGCCCGTCGAGTCGATTACGTTATTCGCGAAGCTAGTGGAAAAGGGCTACGCACAAATCATAGGTACAGACGATCTTCAGACTCGGCTGGACTACATTGATACGGTATACGCCTTGTTTCCCCCACCATATCGCAAGTTGCTCTCGTTCGCGACGTCTACTACCAAGCCTCAAAGCCGGCATCGCACACGCTTGTCGTTTGTAGACGGCGGGTCCGTCGTCGCAGAATACAAGATCCAACTTGTGCCCGAGGCAAAGCTCAACACACAGCCTCAAGGGTTGAACTATGTGCTCTGGCTAGACAGAAAGACGAATCGTGAGGAGGGTGGCAATCTTCGTACCGTCGTCGAGCGTCTGCATCTTCCCTCGGAGGACGTGTCTGAGCTAGAGCGCGTAGGTGAATTTCTGGACGTGATTGCCGAGTTTGCTGATGTTCAACCCAGGTTGGAAAGCGTTGTCTCTGACGCTCGCTTGCCTGTCAATGCGCAGGAAATCGGTTCCTCGGTGCGCTTCAAGAGGTTTTTATCGCCACAAGATCGATTCAAGATATTACGCAAGGAGATCTCCGCGGTTTACGCGGGATCGAGCGAAAACTCATATGGGAATTCAAACCCGGACTTGCAGCTGCTGTCCTTGCTTGAAGGCAATAGGGACTTATTTCGAAGTGAATTTGGCGCGTCAATTCACAACACTGTTCTGGAAGTGCTGACAGGAAGTCTCCTCGAATTCTCCGATCCAACAACAGTTACGAGGCGAATCGAGGTTATCGCAGACCTAGCGATCTCGCCGTCGAAATCGTTTGTTCAGCAACTTATTCTCCATCTTGTTGAGAGAGCCGTAAGGGAACAATCGGTACATGTTGGTATGGCACACATTGTTGAGATGTTTAGTAGGTCAAACATACTGCCGAGACACATGGACGAGCATACCCACAGACTCTTGCTTGACATATGCATGACCACGACAGATCGTGCCAAAGCGTTGTTTGCTGCGATGGCGAGTGCCAAGCTGACCGTTCAAGAGGTTGCACGCTTGTCGTGGCTCTGGCGTAACAACGTTGCACCAAGCCGCCCACAGAAGGTCTTGACAAACCTGGTTTCCGGGGCGCGCTCAGATGTTTACACTGGTGGAGGTGATCTGCTATATGAGTCGTTTGAGTGGATGGGGAAACACTACAACTGGCTGATTTGGGTTG
Organism: Candidatus Flexicrinis affinis; assembly: GCA_016716525.1. Taxonomy (NCBI): domain Bacteria; kingdom Bacillati; phylum Chloroflexota; class Anaerolineae; order Aggregatilineales; family Candidatus Flexifilaceae; genus Candidatus Flexicrinis; species Candidatus Flexicrinis affinis. The sequence continues at coordinate 298,555 of JADJWE010000002.1, read as the reverse complement.
CGGATCTCGCCTGCCAACAAAGCAACTTCTACATCGCTGGACGCGATTCGATTAGGCTGGTATTTAGGGGTGACCCTACGACGGAACCCGTAGCTAACTGTTGGCTCGACAAACTTGAAAAAGAGCCCAGTCTAGTTCGTAGTCTCTCCGTGAGTGCGCTTGACGCGATATACCGTGTTGCGGCCGAACGGCGCAATGTGAAGTTGGCCACGACTGTCGTATGGGTCAATTATTCCAATGCACTTCAATCTACGGGACTGACGTTTGAGCACTTCTCGTTAGGGTCGCCAAGTTTGAAGTCCGTACGCGAGTTGATCGCCGATTTTCGTACAGAGAAGTCGGAAATCGTGGGAACCGCTAGGGCGTTGTCGCTTGGAACACCGCAGTTGCCCAGGATGCTTTTCCTCAAGGAATTGCTTGATGCCTTCGGATCAGAGGGCACTGAAATCGCTGGTGAACTATTGCGCCTTATTCCGGTCTTGGGAGGCAACGTCTACTTCTATGCCCCGATTCTCAAAACAGTAGTGTCGTATGGTGATCAACGAGATTTCCTTCCATTCTTCATGCCAGTGTTAGATACGTACCTGCAAACTGCCGTGCGGTTCCTGGCAAATGGTGACCACAGAGTAATTGACGGACTGAGCGAGCTGGCCGACGCAATTGGCCGGCGTGATCCTGACGGACTATACTCTCAATTCGAGGATATGCTTCGCAGCAAGTGTGCTACTGAATTCAGGAATCTGAGTCTCGACGCGCAACACAGCGTAGTCCAAGTACTTTCTCGTGGCAGATTGTCACCAGATTTGGTAAGAATTGCTGAATCGGTCTATGCCTGGAACTGGAACCAGGTGAGCGGTAATCAGAGTAGCGAAAACGAGGAAAACAGTCGAAACCGCAATCGACGTCGTCGATTCTGGGGTAGGAGTACGTGAAATGAACGAAATAGTAGGTGAAGTTCTGAGATTTATTCTGTCCTTAGTTCTCTCGATTTTTCCATACCTCGTAATTATCGCGATACTAGTTATCAACCACTATCAGATTCGGCGGAACATCTCGGGTGAAAGCACGTCACGTATGCGAGGCTGGATCGCGTTCTACGGGGCGTTTATCCCAGCAAGCATCGCCTTTGTCATGCTCCAAACTGGAGCACTTCGCTTTGTTCCGGATACGCTCGATTTCGTGTCGATACCTCTGGTACTGCTTGTTGGAGGCGTCGTCGGGTTTGCGTCTCTACTGGTGGTGCGCATGTTGGTATCAAGTAATCTGCTTGTTTGGTATGTGTTTTTCACAAATGCGGCTGCCCTCGTGACGGCAATCGTATACGTCTACCTGACTGATCTCCGAGAGATATTCGTGTATATGACCCTTGGTTTTACGCTAGGCGTAATAATGTACGTAGTTGGTCTGGGATCGCCATACGGCGCGGACGCTAGCGAAGAGTAACCGCAGCGGGGAGGGTTTAAGGATGGCCACAAATACTATCCGATGAAGACCTGGACCAACACGCTCGTTGCGCTCTGCTTCCTCGCGGCAATCTTGACTGGGGCTGTCGCGGCACTGCGGGTTTTCGAGAAAGTGATTATAAGAGGGATTGTTGTCGACGATATCGACAGCATGGCTACAGCAACAACAGCAACGCTTGGAATCAGCATAAATGGATCGATGATTGGGCTTATTACAACTTCGGCCGATCTTGGAGAGGCCAAGGAGTTCGAATTTCGAGTTGCGAATAGTTTTGGATTCGCGAACGACTTTCCAGGGGAGAGCATAGTCGTTGATGTCGGACGCGTACACATGCCGGAACCAGTGACAGTCGTGGTGAACAATGTGATCGTGACTGTCGATCCAGCGGCCACGCCAGGGACCGATCTCGTGGTGCCCCCTCATCCAATCACCACCAACGCTGGGCTAGTTGTGACGTCGGGAGCACTTCTTGTGTCGTCGCTACTAATGCACTTCGCAATTACTCCCAGACTACGTCCAAGCCCGCGCAACAAGATGCCTCGTTCTAGTTCAGTACCCAAGGAGCCGGTCGCAATGGAGAGCATATTCTTGCCTGAAGGCATAAAGTTCTTGATCCGGGTTGGTGACTTTGCAATGAAGCGATTGAAGAAGACCTGGAAAGCTCAATCAAGAGTAGAAGTCCAGGCAGCGCCACTCGACTTGAATGACCGACGTTTGGTTACTGACCGAGCCCCTGGCACCCTGCAAGCCGTTGAAGCCGACAGACGGTCGAAACTCCTTAGGCGGATGGAGCAGCTCCAGAAGGATCTCGACGTTCTTGAACTCCAGTTTGATGCGCTGGATCGTGCTGTCGGTGGAGGAAAGGTGATTGCCATACACGAGCCTGTTCAGAGGGATGAGCTCGAGACAAGACAAAACGCCTTGCTTGACAATATCAAAAAGGTGGCTGCCGACCTCGGTTTCGATCTGTCGGAAGGATAGAGGAACCCGTGAGGGAAGTTGAAACATGGTTGGACTGTTCGCGCGCCGCGATGTCCAGTGCAGGTACCATCTGGGTGAGCCAAAGCCAATAATTCCCAGTGGTTCTCATTTCTGTCCCTACTGTCGTCGGCATCGGTTCCTGCGCTTGAAGCCCTATCAGATGATAGTCCTGCTTCTAGTTTCTCCGTTCCTATACCAAGTTTCGTCGGGTTTTGTTAGCGCGTTACATAGGGCACAGGCTACTCAGGTAGACACGCAGACCGCAGCACCAGCAGCGACTATACTCGTTGCCGATGCCGCAAGCCCTGCCCCGACCCAAGCAACGGCGCATACCTTGCAAGCGGTCATTTCACCCACTCTTCAGGTCGCTTCAGTTGTTACAGGCACCATGCCTCCACAACCAACGAGAACCAATACGTATTCTCCTACACGGGCGTCACGGCCCACTGCAAGTGCCACAAGTGCAGCGACAGAGACAAACCCACCGAGCAATGTCTACTCGACTTATGTATCCGGGACTGTTCGAGCAGCACGACTTAACGTTCGAAGAACGGCTAATCCCAGCAGCTACATAGTTTTTCGCTTATCTGAAGGTGAGACCGTGCGGCTCATCGCGAAGAACTCTAGCGGAACATGGTTTCAAGTTGATGTTGGGGTTATCGGTTGGGTTAGTGCGGATTGGATACAACCGAATCAGGACACAAGTCGCCTGAGAGTTGTCTCAGGCAGCGAACCTCTTCCCGTCTCACAAGTGCGGCTGCGGTTCAGCTGCTCAGGAGCATACGGTCCGCACTTCAAAATTGGCGATCGTTATGTCGTGCCTGTCGGCGATGGCCCCACAAGCGTTTGGACAGACCCAAATGGCCCTCCCAGAGTTACGCGAGTACCAGAGCGTTCCGAGGGGATAATTCTTGGCGGTCCGATATGCACAGGCGGGCAACGAGGAAACCTAGTATGGTGGTACGTTCGGACGGATTCCGGACACCAGGGTTATGTTAGTGAGGGTTATCCCGACAGCAGAGTACCGTGGATTGAACCTACATCCTAGTCCCACGTGATAAGCAGTGTTCCAGTTTCAGCAGTTACCGTTGCTATTTTACATTTCTGGTTCTGTCTACGTGATCCTTTCGCACAATCTGCCAGACACGCTGAGGCGAAATCCCGAACTCGCGCGCGAGGTCGGACAGTCCTTCGCCAGCAGCATGGCGCTCGATGAGCTGGGCGTTGCGGTCCGGCTTCGGGACGTTGTGTGCAGGATTCTGAAACACGAAACCCGCGTAGAGGCGGGTGATAATCGTGCGAATTGCGTCTTCAAGAGAGTGTAAAGCAGTGACCCCAACGGGACTTCAGCCCGGAATACGCTGCATGCACGCCGCATGAGACGCGCAGTCGAGCGAATGCTGAAACAGCTCTACCCCAAACGTTGAGCGCCGAAAAGGCAATAAGCTAGTCGGATGAAATCTCGACCATCATCACACAATGGGCTGGAACGCGCAGCGTCGCGTCGCTTGCCGTCCACATCCCGCGTTCGAGCATGACGGCTCTAGGGTCGTCCTCGGAGTTCGTCGCCTGTGGCGAGGAGCCGCAGACCCATGTGATCGGCGATGGAGCTTTCCGCGTGACTCCTGCAATCGTCAGCTCGAGCTCGTCCTCGGGATCACGGTTGACAATGCTCACGTAGATGTTTCCGCTGACGGGGTCGCGGGTGGCTGCCGCATCCATGAGCGGCACGGCGTCGAACGGGGGCAGATTCCCCGCGCCGGGCGTGGCAGTCGATGGTGCCGTGACGTCGCAGCGGATACTCTGCGATCCCCTATGGTGCGTGAACAGCTCGAGCACAAGCGACGACGGCGTCTTCCAGATCTGTGACGGCGTTACGCGGTAATTGCCCATTACGTTGATGAGGTTAAACACGGCGGACATCACGATCCGGTCCGCTCGCTGGAGGCATGCGTTCATGAGTGCGCCGACATACAGTGCGTCCGCCATGTCGTACTCCTCGAAGAAGTCGGGGGCCTTGCCGGCGACGTAGGTGTTCCACTCGTCGAAGGCGAGCGGCACAGGCGGGGCGCTGTGCGCGGCGATGATTTCGATAGTCCGGTCTAGCATGAGGGTCATTTCGTGCGCGGACGCGACCTTAGGCCAATACAGCGTATCTGCTGGTGGGGGTTCGGTCCAAAGCTCGGTGCGAATCGAATAGTAGTGCACGCTAAGAGCATCCATCGCGTGACTAGCACCCTGCAGGACTAATTCGTTCCAATGGCCATAGAGATCGATTGGGACGCCGACGCCGATGAGCCGCAGGTCGGGATCGACTGCGCGCATTGCCGCTGCGAACTCGAGGAAGCGGAGCGCGTACGTCTCGGCATCACAGTGACCGACCTGCCAGTTGCCAAACTGCTCGTTGCCGACAAACCACGTCTTCACGCCATAAGGCTCGGGATGACCATGCGCGGCGCGCACCGCCCCCCAACGCGTTGTCGCGTCCCCGTTGCAGTATTCGACCCACGCTGCGGCCTCGTCTGCCGTGCCGTCTCCCATGTTGATCGTGAGGATCGGTTCAGTGCCGATCAGCCGGCACAACTGGATGAACTCATCGGTGCCGACGTCGTGCGGTTCCCAGGTGTTCCAGGCAGGATCGAAATAGGGGGAGCGCCGGTCGCGGTCGCCAAGGCCGGCCTGCCAATGATACGCCGAGGCAAAGTTGCCGCCCGGCCACCGCATGAAGGTCGGGCACCACTCCTTGATTGCGTCGATCACGTCGCGACGAAACCCGCGTATGTGATCCGCGGGGGTCAGCGAAGCGCACCCGATCCAGACCGATCCGGTTTCGATCGTGATGTGTAAGGCGCCGTCTGGATTCGCCAGTTGAGGCGTGAAATTCAGCACCGATGTCGTCCACTCCGGCCCCGCTATCAGGGTGTGACTCGAATTGTCCAGCCTGAAGGCAACCGGCTGATTCTCGCCTTTCAGCACGACGCGAAGCGTATAGGCGCGGCCCGTGTCGAGCCACAGGCCACGTTGCATGATGCCATGCGACTGTCCGTCAGGCCGGCGTATCGTGATCCGCTGCGCCTGCTCCCCGGTGTAGAAGGTCGTGTTGTCATGAACGAACAGGACGTCATGATACGACGGGTTGACCGCTTCCCACGGTTGTACGACACCGAAGCCCGGGTACTGATGGCTAAGCCCTTCGCTCAATCCGCGGTACATGCGGTCGTGGCCGGCGAACTTGCGGTTGCGCAGCATTTCGGCCCACACGCCGCCATAGACTGACCTGCCGATATGTTCGAGGTTAGCTCCATACAGGTGTGGGTGAACCGAGCCGATAATCTTGTTGGGCGCAATGTCGATGCGGGCCGCGTAACTCATCTTATGTCTCCGATGGTCTCGTATGTGCGGAACCAGTCAGGATGAGCATCCGGCGGCACCATGATCTGGGTAAATGGTCTTGAATGGCGATGTGCAATTTCAGCGAGTTCTTGGAGTCGGCGGCGCACGACCGTGTCGAGCTTCGCCTTTCGCGCTGACGGATCGGCTATGCCTGCGGCATCCCCCCAAACGGCACGACCTGCGATGAACCCGGATGCACCGCCGCGGCAGGCTGCCTCGACCTGTGCGACGAACACGTCGTATGGCACGCCGGCGCTGAGCAGCACCCACGGGATGGACACCGCGCCGCTCACCGCCTCGCACGCGGCCTGCCACTTGGCAGGATCGGCAGCGTCGGCTGCGGCAGGAAACTCCAGTTTCAGAACAGTAGCACCGCAAGCCTCGGTGCGACGTGCCGCCTCGACGACCCGTTCGCCAACCCGCGTCGGTTCGCCGCCCACGAGAATCGGTTCGGCATACAGGGGTATGTCATGACGTGCACACGCTCTAGCAGCGGCACAGACCGTTGCGTCCTGTTGTTCTGCGTAATCCGGATCGTCCGGGTCATAGTAGAAGAACAGTTTTACACCGTCGGCACCCATTCGCTTGATCTTGGCGACGTTCCAGTCCGGATCGATCCTCACGTGCCGTGGCAACGGCCTAAGGTCATAGTCGGCTGTTTCGAGCTCCATCAAGAGCCCGGTTTTGCCAAGCAGACCGCTTGCGACGACTTGCGAAGCCGACAACACCGGGTCAAGCAGTACGGCACTGCAGTCAGGCGCTAGCGCCTCGACGACATCCAATTTGAACGTCGTTAATTCGGACTGCTGGACACTCTCAGGGTCATGGGGATGCAATGCCCGCCGCAACGCCCCTTGATGATCGATCGCAAGGGCGGTCAGTACGCCATCCGCGGTCCATGACCGCTGCAGCGCTCGCCACGTACCCAGACTGGTCGGCGTTGTCATCCGTACGTCACCCACACGCTCTTCACCTCCGAGTACAAGGCCATCGCTTCTTCACCCATCTCGCGACCGTGTCCGCTCTGCTTGTAGCCGCCGAAGGGAGACGATGCCTCGGCATTGCCCCAGGTGTTGATCCACACCGTCCCCGCCTGGAGCCGAGCGGCGAAGTGATGCGCTTTGCGCAGATCGGTCGTCCAGAGCCCCGCTGCCAGGCCGTACTCGGAGGCATTCGCGCGCGCAAGAACCTCATCGGGATCGTCGAAAGGCACTGCGCACACCACAGGCCCAAAGATCTCTTCACGCATGATTGCCATCTCGTCGTGGGCGCCGACGAAGATCGTCGGCTCAACGAAGTATCCATCGCTGAGCGCCCCGTCAAATCGCCGGCCACCGGCAACGGCCTGTGCTCCGGCGCTGACTCCCTGATCGACGTAGTCCAAAACACGATCCAGCTGTTCGGCGCTTACGACCGGCCCAATCTCGGCCTGCTCGATCGCCATGCCGCGTCCAACCGTGATCGCGCGCGTCGCGTTTACGACACCGTCGACAACTTCCTCGAAGACGGCGCGTTCGACATACAGCCGCGATCCGGCCGTGCACGACTGGCCGTTGTTGCCGAAGATCGCCCACGTTGCCCCTGGGACCGCCTGTGAAAGGTCGGCGTCGGCGAAGACGATGTTGGGGCTTTTGCCCCCTAATTCCAACGACACACGCTTGAGGTTGCCGGTCGATGCGTGCAGGATTCGGCGTGCCACCTCGGTACTGCCTGTGAAGCCAACCTTGTCGACCCTCGAATGCTCGGTGAGTGCTGCGCCTGCTTCCTCACCGAGCCCGCTCACTACGTTGAAGACCCCCGGCGGAAAGCCTGCATCCGCGGCGAGCTGCCCCAGGTAAAGCGCGCTGAGCGAGGTTTGTTCGGCCGGCTTGAGGATGATGCAGTTGCCGGCGGCGAGGGCCGGGGCGAGCTTCCAGACCGCCATCAGCAAGGGGTAGTTCCACGGGACGATTAAGGCGCAGACGCCAATCGGCTCGCGTAAGGTGTAATTCAGCGTGTTGGGCTCATTGACCGGGATCGTCGCGCCCTGCACTTTGTTTGCCCATCCGGCAAAGTAGCGCAAGTGCTCAACCGCCAGCGGAACGTCGCTGGTCCGCGCAACTGACACCGGTTTGCCGTTGTCCAGCGAATCAAGCTGAGCAAGCACCTCGCTGTGGCGCTCGATCTGCTCGGCGAATCGCCACAGGATCTGACCACGTTCCGAGGGACTCAGAGACCAGCGCCAGGGCCCCCGGTCGAATGCGGCGCGCGCCGCCTGTACCGCATCGTCGATGTCGCTCCGTGTCCCGCGCGGGATGTCTCCAAGCGGTTTGCCAGTCGACGGATCGAAGGTGACGAATGTCTCGCCGGAGCTGGGCAGTACATACTGACCGTTGATGTATAGCCCCGGAACATGCTCTATGAACGCGCGTGTAGTCGGGTTGATAGGGGAGTAGCTCGCGTGCAAGAACATTCATTCTCCTCGTGAAGGTCGGCTGAATACCACGGAGTTGGCCTGGCGAGGCGCTCACTGCAGCGCCGATTGGTGTCTCGAATCGCAGATAATGAGGGCCAGTCAGTTGGTGTTTGACACGGATTGTATCGCGCGATACAGTAACTGACATCTGAAATTTCAGATTCTTAGATTTTCCACTGAAGACTGGGCCCTTCTTCGATGGCCGACGAAACGTCGCTCGATCAGATCCAATTGCCTTCCGTGGCGAGTCTTGTCTATGACGCAGTTCGGCGAGAGATCCTGCTTGGGCGCCTTGCCCAGAATGAACAGCTTAACCTGAGTAAGCTTGAACAGCAGTTGGGCGTCAGCCGGACTCCGCTGAAGATGGCCCTGTCTCGACTTGAAGAAGAGGGCCTTATCGAGATTAGTCCGAGGCGTGGCACATACGTCCGCGCCTTCAGCGAGCGGGACATTCGCGAGTGTTACGAACTGCGTATTGCACTCGAAGTCTACGCACTTAGGCATGTCTTTGAACCGCAGAACGCGGCGATTCTTGCTGAAATTACCGAGTTGTTCAGGCGTATGGACGGCTACTTCGATTCGCCCGAAACCTATGTTGACGACATTCCACCATTTGCGGACATGGATCGCAGCGTGCACGCCAAGATCGTTGAACTGGCTGGAAACACGCGCATGACACAGGTATATGAGCGCGCCAACGTTCAAGGGTACATCGCGCTTATGGGCTCTCGATTCGAGTATGCGGATACGCTCAAGACCGTTGGGGAACACCAGCGCATATTGCGCGCGCTTGAGGCACACGACCTTGATGAGGTACTTGAGGCCGGCCGTTTGCATCTTGTCCAAGCAGGCGAGCGCGCCGTGAGGCGCCTGGCCGCCAGGCAGGAGCGCGAGTCATGAGCCGCGTCCCTGTGATCGTCGGTGTGGGCATGACGGCGTTCAGCGCAAACCGAATCGACGCCAACGCACGCGAAATTGCGGTCGAGGCCGTCATGGCGTGCATGCAAGATGCTGGACTGAACGATCTACTCAGCGTGCAGCACGGCTTGATCAGTGTCGAGAGCGACCACTTCAATCGGCAGATGACGATCGGCGCCGTACTTCACGACCACCTCGGGCTCGTCCCGCTTCCCAACGTGCGGATCGAAGGCGGCGGGGCAACCGGGGCCCTGGCCCTGCGTACGGCATGGGCGTACATTCAGAGCGAGCTGTGCGACTCGATTCTCGTTACAGGAGTCGAACTCAACGGGCGCAGCGTGTCCTCGAAGACTGCCAATTTGCTGTTCGCGTTATCCGCCGACGCAGACTGGGAGATGATGGTTGGCGGCACCTACACGGGCTTTTACGCAGCCATGATGAATGCTCATATGCACCGCTACGGGACAACCGAAGAGCAGTTCGCGTACGTGGCTGCGCGCAACCGGCGCAACGCGCGTTTCAATCCGCTGGCACAGAAGCCGATGGACCTTACAGTGGAGCAAGTAATGGCCTCGCGCCCGATCGCCGCGCCATACAAGCTGCTCGACTGCAGCCTGCTGAGCGACGGTGCTGCTGCAATCCTGCTAGCGACCGAGGACTGGGCGCGGGCGCACAGCCCAACCTTCGAGACACGCCCGGTTGTGGCGTTCACTGCAACAGGATGTGCAAGTGACACTATGCGCCTCGGCGACCGCTGGCCGGAGATTACGCACTTTCGCGCAAAGCGTCTCGCGGCCGACCAGGCGTACAAAGCTGCTGGCATTACCATGCCAGTCGATCAGATCGATGTCGCCGAAGTCTATGACAGCTACAGCGGCGCCGAGCTGCAGGCGATGGAATCGCTCGGGTTCGTCGGCGAAGGCGAAGCAGGTGAGGCCATCACGGACGGCACGTTCGACCTCGGCGGTACACTGCCCGTTAACCCCAGCGGCGGCCTGCTTGGCCGTGGGGCGCCGGTCGGGGCTACAGGGATTGCGCAGGCTATCGAGATCGCGCTTCAACTGCGCGGCGAAGCCGACCCGCGCCGACAGGTCTCCGATGCGCAGCGTGGTCTCACCGACACACACGCAGGGATAGGCACGATCTGCGTTGTCAATATCTTCGAAAGGCGCAACTGACGTGACTGAGGTGACTAGCAAACGGGACGTGATCGCCATAGACAGCCCGTCAGGCGACCCGTGGTCCGAGTTTCGGCAGGTTGAACTGGTCGACTTGCACTTCGAACAGGATTACGTGCACTCGCTGGGCAAAGTGTCACGGTTCTTTCTCGAACTCGAGCAGGGCAGGCTGTTTGGCACCCGCTGCCCGGCATGTGCGCGCGTCTATCTGCCACCGCGGCCTACGTGCCCGGACTGTCAGCAGATTACGTCGTGGTACGAAATGCCGCTGACCGGAACCGTTAAGGCGTTCTCCATCATGCACTTTGGTAGTGCGGCCAACCCCGATGTCGAACGCTTAGGAACTCCGTATGTACTCGCGTACGTCCTCCACGATGGCGCTTCGACATTGATGCCGCACATCTTGAAGGCGGACCCGACTGCCGTCGAGATCGGCATGCCTGTACAGGTGGCATTTGCAGACGGGCCAGTCTCGCATCCCATCCACTTAATGTACTACGTTTACGTGGGGGCATGATGTCGGCCCGAAGCAAGAAACTCATCAACCGCCCGTCGGACATCCTCACCGAAATGCTGGAAGGGTTCGCGCTCGCGCATCCGGATATCGTACGGCTGACCGACAGCGGCCTGATCGTCCGCGCCAGGCCCAAGCAGCAGGGCAGGGTTGGTCTGGTCATTGGTAACGGGAGCGGCCACGAGCCGGCGATGATCGGCTTGGTTGGCGAGGGATTGTTCGACGTCAATGTGCCGGGCCCGATTTTCACGGCACCCGGACCCGATCGGATTGTCGAGGGTATCCGGCTTGCCAACCGGGGCGCGGGCGTACTGCTATGCGTGTCGCATCATGCTGGCGACCGTATGAATGCCGAAATCGCGCTCGACCTCTGTGCGGCAGAGGGCATCGGCAGCGTCGAAATGGTCCTGCTGTATGACGACGTTTCAAGCGCTCCTCGCGGGAGCGAACCCGAACGGCGCGGCACCGCCGGTCTCTTCTTCACGTGGAAGATGCTCGGTGCGTATGCTGAGACCGGAGCGTCCTTAAGTGAGGTCAAAGCGATGGCTGAGCGCATCCGGGACAACACCCGCACGCTCGCCGTAGCGCTCACGCCCGGCACCAACCCGGTCACCGGTCATGTTATGTTCGAGCTTCCTGAGGACGAGATCGAAGTCGGAATGGGTGTGCATGGCGAGGTCGGACGCGGCCGCAGCAAGCTCGTTTCGGCCGACGCGACGATCGACCTGATGCTGCCTCAGATCATCGAGGATCTGCCGTTTCGATCCGGCGACGAGGTGCTCGTCATGCTCAACAACAGCGGCAGCATGACCCAGATGGAGCTCTTCATCCTGTACCGCCAAGTCTCGCGTCGGCTGGGGGAACTCGGAATTGTCGTAGCGGGATCATGGATCGGGCCATACGCCACTACCCAGGAAATGGCCGGGTTCGCGTTGTCATTGTGTCGAGTCGACGACTCGCTCAAGCAGCTGTGGGCGGCGCCGGCGCACGGCGCGTACTGCCGGTTCTGAGGACAAACGGGTATGGATTGGGGATCGATGGTAAAGGCGCTTTCAGACGCAATTGGCGAACAGGCCGAGCGGCTCAACGCGCTTGACTCGACGCTCGGCGATGGCGACCACGGGACGAGCCTGGCGGCAGGTTTCACGGAAGCAGCCCGGCGTGTCGCTGCAATCGGTGACGTACCCCCTGCCGACGCTATGCGGATGATCGGATCGGCCCTGCTGAACGCGATGGGCGGGTCGTCTGGCGCGCTGTACGGTACGTTGTTTCTGCGGGCTGGGCACGCCGCCGGGGAAGCATTGGACAGTTCGGAGGCGTGGGCCGACGCGCTGCAGGCCGGGCTCGATGGAGTCAGGCAGCGGGGCGGCGCGCAGCGCGGTGACAAGACGATGGTCGATGCGCTTGAACCCGCAGTAGCAGCATTGGCAACCGCCGCCTCCAGCGGACAGCCCGTCGCGCAGGCGCTTGCGGAAGCCGCGATCGCCGCACGCGCTGGTGCAGAAGCGACAGCGGCGATGGTTGCGCGTCACGGCCGCGCCAAGTTTGTCGGCGAACGCGCCATTGGCCATGCCGACGCGGGCGCACAGTCGGTGGCGGTTGTATTCGATGCCCTTGCTCGCTGGTGGAAGGAAAACGCGCATGCTTGAACCAAAACATCGTTTACGCGTCGGTTTTGTCGGGCTGTCGATCAAGCCCTACTACTCGGTGGAGTATCAGCAGCGGGAACGTGCCATTGCCGGGCTTTCCCAGCTGGCGGCTGAGCTGCACTTCGATCTCTTTCCGGTTGCTGATGAGGTCAGCAGCGAAGACGATGCCAAGCGCGCCGCCGCATACTTCAAGGACCAGAACCTCGACTTCCTGCTGATTCAGAACAGTTCCTGCAGCATGGGTGAGCAACTCCTCCCGTTGGTCGACGTCGCGCCGCGGCTCGGGCTGTGGGCGACCCCCGATCCGGCCCTCGATGGCGAGATCCAGATCCACTCACTCGTTTCGATGAGCCAGTATGCCAGCATCCTGAAGCGGTACCTGCGCCACGAAGATCATCCGTACAAGTGGTTCTACGGCCACGTCGAGACGGAGGAGTTCCAACGCCGGTTCCGTGTGACCGTCAAGGCACTGACAGCCGTCAAGCACATCGAGAACACCCGGATCGGCTGGATTGGCGGTCTGTCACCCGGCTTCCACGACATGATCGTCGATGAACGCGTCCTGCGCACCCGTCTCGGCGTGGAGGTCGAATCGCTGGAGATGGCACAGTGGGTCGAGCGCGCCAAGAGCTATGATCCCGGCCGCGTGCAGGTCACTGCGGAAGCCATCCGGGGCGCGGCCACGTCCGTGAGTGTGCGGCAGCACGAACACTTCGACCGGGTGACGCGGCTGTATCTGGCGCTTCACGACCTGGCCGAAGAGCGCGGCTACGACGCGCTGGCCGTTCAGTGCTGGACGAAAGCGCAAGAGATGTACGATGTCGTGCCGTGTATGGCGTACAGTTGGATGGGCAGCGAGGATGGTGTCGCCGTCAGCTGCGAGGGGGACATACAGGGCGCATTGACGATGTATCTGCTCAATGTCCTGAGTGGAGTGCACGGTTCATCAACGCTGTTGGACATGACGGCGCTTGACCCGCAGACACAAGCTATGCTGATGTGGCACTGTGGAGTATCGCCGCGGCACTTCGCCAATGACGACGGAATCAAGTGGGTAGATCACGTGACGCTGGGCCGCAAGACTCCGATCAAGTATGGAGTCTCTGGCGACCAGTTGTTCGCGCCACAGCAGACCACTGTCAGCTACATCGGCGATGACGGTAGCAGCCTACTCGTGCTTGGCTCGCGAATTGTCGAAACGCCGCATAAGGGCTTCGACGGCACGCGCGGTTGGTTCGCCGAGTTCGAACTTAACAAGCAATCGATCGCGTTGATGGATCTCATCAATTCCCTGACAGTGCGCGGCCATGAGCACCACTTCGCTGTCTGTCAGGGTGACGTCACGAGCGAACTGATGGAGTTCGCGGCGTGGAAAAAGATGCGTTTGATCGAGAAGGTGCCTTATGTGGACTACCTTCAAATCGAGGGGGTGAACGTCTGAGAGCACGAGTTTGAACGAATAGCACACTGAGGACCCGATCTACCGTCAAAGGAGCATTTCAATGAAACCCCGTCTTCTGGTGATAAGCATGTTGGTCGTCGTCATGGCACTGTTGTCCGTGACGGCGTTGGCGCAAGACGACATGACGATGGATCCCCCGCCGGGATTTGAGAGCTGGGACGCCGTCCTTGAGGCCGCACGCGGCCAGACCGTCAACTGGTACCTGTGGGGCGGTTCGGACTCGATCAACAATTTTGTCGACACGTTCTACGGCGTGCCGCTGCTTGAGGAGTACGGCATTACCCTCAACCGCGTACCCCTGGCCGATACCGTGGACGCCGTCAATCAGGTTCTGAGCGAGTCCGAGGCCGGCGTCGCCGACGATGGCGGCACGATCGACCTGATCTGGATTAACGGCGAAAACTTCTTCACCTTGAAGCAGGCCGACTTGCTGTACGGCCCGTGGGCCGAGACGATCCCGAACTCGGCGCTCGTGGCGTGGGACAACCCCGCGGTCAGCCTCGACTTTGGCCGCGCGATTGAGGGTTACGAGAGCCCGTGGTCCAGCGCACAGTTCCACTTCATCTACGATACAGCCCGGATGGCAGAAGAGGACCTACCGCGCAGCTACGCCGACCTCACCGAGTGGATCATGGCGAACCCGGGTCGCTTCACGTACGTGGCTCCGGGGCCGGGCGCCTTCATTGGGACTCGCTTTGTCAAGCAGATCTTTTTCGAGTTGAGCGGTGGCCACGAGCAATGGGTCGGCGAGTTCAATCAGGAACTGTACGACGAGTGGGCTCCGCAGGTGTGGGAACTGCTCAACGCGTGGGAACCGTACCTGTGGCGCGAGGGCGCAACCTACGCGAGCGGTGAGGCCGAACTGCACGAACTGTTCGCGAACGGTGAAGTGGACTTCGACTTTACGCAGAGCCCGGCCGGCGCTGCCCCGTGGATCGACGCTGGACAGATCCCGACGACCTCGCAGGCGTTTACCTTCACTGACAACATGATCGGCGATTTCAACTACGTCGCGATCCCGTACAACGCGCCCAATAAGGCTGCTGCGCTGGTGCTCGCCGACCTGATCCTGCGCCCGGACAGACAGGCCGCGCAGGTCCAGCCGAGCAACGGATTCTGCTGCGGGTGGGGTATCGACACCAGTAGGGTCACCGATGAAGAAGGCCGCGCCGCGATCGAAGAAGCGCTTGCCAACCTCGGGAGCGCTGCTGCCTCGCCAGACGAACTGGCCGCCGCGCTGGTTGCTGACATCGCCGCCGAGTATCAGGCGCTGATCGAGGCCGACTGGGAAGCCAACGTCCTTCAAAGGTAACTACGCCATTCTCTGTTTAGCGCCCAGCGCCGCACCAGTATGGTGCGGCGCTGGGTCGGCACCATACACGCGACCAAGGAGCAGTCTATCGTGAATTGGCAGCGCTGGCGCATTCCGCTGATGCTCGCGCCGACCATGCTCATCATCATCGTGCTGTTTGTCGGCAGCCTCGGCTACAGTTTCTTGCAGAGCCTCGGCTATCAGCCGACCATTGGCAACTACACGTTGAGCCTCGACGCGTATGCCAACGTCATGTTTTCTGAGCGCTACGCACAGCAGTTCTGGCAAGGACTGGGCCTGACGGTATGGGTCGCGGCCGCAAGCACGTTCATCTCGGCGGCGCTGGCGATCGCATGTGCGCTTCTGCTCAGGCAGACTTTCGTGGGCAAACGCCTGTCGTCGTTCCTTTTCCAGCTCAACCTGCCCGTGCCTCATCTCGTCATCGCAATTGGCATGTTGTTTCTGTTTTCGCAGAGCGGGCTTGTATCGCGCGGGACGACCGCCATGGGCCTCATCGAACGCCCCAACCAGTTCCCGATCCTGGTCCGCGACCCCGGCGGCATCGGTATCATCCTCACGTACATCTGGAAGGAAGTCCCGTTCTTCGGAATCATCGTCCTGGCCATCTTGCAGTCGTTAGGCGAAGATTACGAGGATCTGGCCCGCAGCCTCGGCGCAAACCGTTGGCAGCGTTTTCGCTATGTCTTGCTGCCGCTGATCATGCCCGGCCTGCTGTCGGCGTCGATCATCGTGTTTGCGTTCGCCTTTGGCACCTATGAGATCCCAAAACTGCTCGGCGTCAGGTTCCCCGAGATGCTGCCCGTGATGGCGCTCGATTTCTTCCTCAATCCGGACCTCAATTCGCGGGCCGAAGGTATGGCTCTAAGTATGATCATCGCTCTCATCGTACTCGTGCTCGTGATCATCTACATGTCGATCAGCAACCGCGCCGTTCGGCGAGCCTAGGGAGGACGACATGACGCAATCGCGCCGCTCGCGCCCTCTGTTCTATTTCGCTGTCGTTGTCGTTCTGCTGCTGCTCGTCTTGCCCCTGATCGCCTTCATGATCAATGCGTTTGCTGTGCGTTGGTTCTACCCCCAGTTCATCCCGCAGGAATGGAGCTTGGATGCGTGGGAACGGATACAAGTTATCCCACCGGCTGGGCAGCGCGACCTGTCGACATGGCTCACGCTGTTAGGACGTAGCCCGGTCATCAATTCGATGGGCATCAGTCTTCTGATCGGCGGTGGCGTGACCGTGCTCTCAATCATCATCGGACTTCCTGCGGCTCGGGTGTTGGGGCTGCACCAGTTCCGCGGCAAGCGGATCATCGAATTCCTGATCCTCGCACCGACCATCGTCCCCGTGATCGCGTTCAGCCTCGGGCTCAACATCAACTTCATCCGCTGGGGACTGTCCGGAACGCCCTTCGGGGTCGCGCTGGTGCATCTGATCCCGGTGATGCCGTACGTTGTGCTCACCCTGTCGGGCGTGTTCGCCAACTACAATCCGGAGTTCGAAGCACAGGCGCGAACACTCGGTGCCGGTCCGATCCGCACGTTCTGGTACGTTACGCTGCCGGCCATTATGCCCGGGATCGTCGTCGCGGGCTTGTTCGCTTTCCTCGTGTCGTGGAGCCAGTACCTGCTCACGTTCCTGATCGGCGGTGGTCGGGTGATCACGCTGCCGCTGCTTCTGTTCTCGACGGCATCTGGCGGGAATAACGCCATCACGGCGGCCATGTCGCTGATCTTTATTGCGCCCGCCGTATTGACCCTGTTGTTTACCTCACGCTACCTCTCCGGCAATTCCGGCGCGGTCGGCGGCTTTGGACGGATATGACCCACATTCAACTTCAACACATCTCAAAGACGTTTCCCGGTATGGCGGTCCCGGCCGTCAACGACTTCAACCTTGATATCCCGTCCGGGCGGTTGATCGCCTTTCTCGGGCCGTCCGGCTGTGGTAAGACGACGACGCTACGTATGATCACTGGCTTGATCGAACCGACGTCCGGCGACGTCCTGTTCGACGGGGCCAGCGTGCTGCGCATCCCGACCGAGAAGCGCGGCGCGGTCATGGTGTTTCAAAACTACCTGCTGTTTCCGTACATGACAGTCGGTCAAAATGTTGGCTTTGGGCTCAAGATGCGAGGCGTCGACAAAAAGACGATTGATCGCCGCGTACAGGAGATGCTCGAGCTCGTCCAGCTGCCCAGCATTGTCGACCGCCGGCCCCGCGCGCTTTCCGGCGGCCAGCAGCAGCGCGTCGCGTTGGCGCGCGCGCTGATTACCGAGCCACGTGTGCTGCTGCTCGACGAGCCGTTGAGCAACCTCGATGCGCATCTGCGCGACGAAATGCGCGAACTCATCCTGCGCATTCAACGCAGCCTCGGCGTCACGACCATCTTCGTCACGCACGATCAGGAGGAGGCCGTGCTGCTGGCCGATCAAGTCGCGCTGATCTTCGATGGGGTCCTGCAGCAGTATGCGACGCCGGAAGCGTTCTACCGTCAGCCGATCAGCGAGCGCGCGGCCCGATTCTTTGGGGGCGTCAATTTCATCCCCGGCGAACACTCCGGCGATGCAATCGTCACGCCGGTCGGTACGTTCGCGTTTTCTGCCGCAGGCCGCGAGGCGGCGCCGTCTGGCACTGTCACCCTGACGATCCGGCCCGAGCAGATCGAGCTCGGCGTGTCGGACGGCCCGAACACCGTCGCGGCGACGTTGACGTCACACATCTATGTCGGCACCTACACCCGCTACAAGCTTCGGCTGGGCGAGTACGAAATTGAGGCGACCAAACCGGGAGACTTCGGCGACGGCCTGCACGATGGCGACACGGTGCGCGTGCGCTTCCCGTCCGACCGCCTGTGGGCTGTGGCGAGGACGTAATACGGCGTGGCGGTGGATGTGGAGATCACCTTCGCTCGGCGCCTGATTGCCGTCACCTGGCTGACGTACTTCTTCTTCTACGTCGGCCGGCTGAACCTGAGCGCCGCCCTCGATCCGTTGGCGGAAGCGCAAGACTGGAGCCGCGGCGAAGTTGGCATCCTGGGCACGTCCATGCTGTGGGCGTATGCCGTGGGGCAGATTCTCGCCGGCCAGCTCGGGACCCGCTTCAGCCCGCGGCGGATCGTTGCCTTCGGACTGGCGGTCACGGCGGCCGCGAACCTGCTGATGTCGGCCCAGTCCGCCCTGGCTGTGATGGTCGGCCTCGCCGCGCTGAACGGCGTGGCACAGGCGTCCGGCTGGGGCCCGATGCTGCGCATCGTCTCAGAGCGGTTGGGATCCGTGCGCAGCCAGGGGATCTCCATTCTGCTTTCGCTCAGCTACCAGTTCGGGTCGGCGTTTAGCCTCGCGTTCGCCGGTGCGATCATTGCGGCAGCGGGTTGGCGTGCCGGGTTTGCTGTCCCCGGCCTCGTCTTGATCGTCGTCTTGATCGGTTGGATGCGATGGTCGGACGATGTGCCGCCGCGGCCGGTTGGAGCGTGGCCGTCAGGCAGCTTGGGTGAAGACGTCCGTCTTCTCCTGCCGATCCTCGCCGGCGCGCTCGGGATGGGGTTTGTGTTCAATGGCGTCCTGCTCTGGACTCCAACTTATCTTCGGGACACCGGTGCCTTGAGTGACGCGGCGGCGGCAACGCTGGCTGGGGTCGTCCCGCTGCTTGGTGCGGCCGGCATGATTGTGGTTGGAATCGGCCTGCGCCGCACGCATGATCCGCTGCGCCTGATGCAGGTCTGTCTCAGTTTGCTCGTGGTATCACTGTTGGGTGCGGCCGCGACGGGCGGCGGCGTGCAGGTGATCTGGTATGCGGCGTCGGCTGTGGCGTTGGGCGGTTCGGTCGCGCTGCTGCTCGGCGCGGTTCCGCTCAAATTGGCCGCTCCAGGGCGAGCCGCCTCGGCGGCCGGACTGGTGACCGCGGTGCAGAATATCGGCGGCGGCGTCTCCGGGTTCGCGATCGGAGCGCTGACCGAGCACGCCGGCTGGCCTACGGTGTTTCTGATCTGGGTGTCGTTCGCCCTGATCGGCATCGTGACGACCCAATTCATGATACATCGGTTGGCGACTTCAATTACAGCATGAAGGTGACAGCGTCGTATGCGTGAAACGCCTCTTGCAGGCCTCAAAGTGATCGATCAGACCCAAGCTCTGGCCGGGCCATACTGCGCCATGATCCTCGGCGATCTCGGCGCGGATGTGATCAAAGTCGAGCGCCCCGGCACCGGCGACCAGTCACGTCAATGGGCGCCGCCCTACATCGGCGATCAGAGCTGCTACTACCTGGCAGCCAATCGCAACAAGCGCGGGATCGCGCTCAACGTGGCCGCGCCGGAAGGCCAAGACCTGCTGCACCGCTTGATAGCTGACGCGGACGTCTTTATGACCAACCTGCCGACCAGCCAATCGCTGCAGAAGTACCGCCTCGATTACGACACGCTCAGCGCACAAAATCCGCGCCTGATCTACGCGTCAATCAGCGGGTATGGGCGGACCGGCCCTCGGGCAGGGCAATCGGGTTACGACCTCGTCGCCCAGGCCGAATCCGGGACGATGGCGCTGACGGGTGAGGTGGACGGCGCGCCGATGCGCTTCCCGACGCCGATGGCGGACCTGACCTGCGGACTGTTCACCGTGATCGGGATTCTCGCCGCGCTCAACGCACGGCACCGCACGGGCCGCGGCCAGTTCATTGACCAATCGCTGCAAGAAGGCCAGCTGACATGGCTGGACAACTACGCTGGCGAATATTTCGCCACCGGCGAGGACCCGCCGCGCCGCGGCAACCGGCATCCCCAGGTCGTCCCCTACGAGGCCGTGCAGGGTGCCGACGGCGAATGGTTCATCCTCGGTGTCGGCTCGGACAACGTATGGCAGTCGTTCTGCGCCCATGTCGGCCGCGGCGATCTGGCCACCGACCCGCGCTTTGCGAGCAATAGTCAGCGCATCGCCCATTACGACGCGCTGCTGCCGACCGTGCGCGAGATCATCCGGCATAAGTCCAGCGGTCAGTGGCTCGAGGAGCTGCGGGCGGTCGGCGTGCCGGTCGGTCGAATCAACACCGTCGCGCAGGCGCTCGGCGATCCACACCTGCTCGAGCGCGGCATGATCGTCCAGCTTGAACATCCGGCGCTCGGGATCGTCAAGTCGATCGCCACGCCGGTGCACCTGTCGGATACGCCGCTGGCGTACTATCGCCACCCGCCGCGCCTCGGCGAACACACCGACGAGGTCCTGCGCGAAATCGGCCTCGACGAGGCTGCCCTTGCCCGCCTGCACCAACATGGAGTGATCGCATGACGCTGCTGCCGTTTGTCTCGATGGGGTCTTCGTATTATCCGCCGCACCATGACGCCGCCGATTGGGAACGCGATGTCCAGCGCATGGCCGAGGCGGGCCTCAATACGATCCGGACTGCTGAACTGCTGGCCTCGTGGGATCGCATCGAAAAGTTGCGCGGCGCGCCGGACTGGTCGTGGCTCGACCGAATCTTCGAGCTGGCGCACCGGTACGGGTTGAAGGTCATGCTCGGGACCGGGTCGTGCTGCCCGCCGATCTGGATCAAAGACCTGTATCCGGATATCCAAATCCTCTCGCGCGATGGCGTCCCGTATCCGACCGCGACGGTGTGGGGCTGGGCGGCCAAAGCCCACGAGGGGTACCGCGCGGAGGTCCGTCGCTACCTCGACCTGCTGATTGATCGCTACGGCGAGCACCCGGCGCTGCTGGCCTGGCAGGTCGACAACGAACCGGGGTTCCCGCTGATGAAGCGCGAGGGCAGCGCCAACGTCGATCACTACGACTACGGCATTCACTCGGTTCGCCGCTTCCGCGGCTGGCTGAAGGACAAGTACGGGGACATTGAGGCGATCAACGTCGCCTGGCGCTGGGATCCGACCCATTATCAGTACACCGATTGGGCGCAGATCGAACCGCCGCGCAGCATGCCCAGTGAATGGGGCGGTGTGACGATGTGGCTGGACTGGCGCAATTTCCAGTTCGACATGCTGGCCGAGTGGATCCAAATGCAGCACGATCAGATCAAAGCGCGATACCCGCACCATCCCACGATGACCAACATCTTCGCCTTCAGCGGGCGGGAGATCATGATGGCAATGGACGGCGACCGGCTGGCGCGCGCCGTCGATGCCATTGGGTATGACCTGTACCCGGGGATCGACGGGCGACTAAACGCGCAGCCCGAATATCTGGCGCTGTTCTGCGACTTCGGCAAGTCCAACGCCCGACGCAACAAGCGTGAGTTCTGGCTGCCCGAGGTCGAGAGCGGCCCAGTCGATGGGTGGGTCATGGGGCCGGACCACGATACGACCGGCGAGGACATCCTGCGCTACAACCTGGCCGGGCTGGCGCGCGGCTCCCGGCAAATCTTATATCAGGGTTACCGGGAATGGCCGTGCATCCCGATCCATTGGGGCGCGCTGGTCGACTTCCACGGCGCTCCAACCCCCCGCTATCATGCCGCGGCTCGGGTCAATCGTATGGTTGCCAGGCATGACGACTTCTTCAACCACTGCGAGCCGACGCCGGCCAAGATCGCCATCCTGTACGACCTCACAAATCACACGGCGCTGCACGGTATGGCCTCGGTGGATTTCCTCAGGCTTGCTCTGCGCGGAGCGTTCACGTCGTTATGGGCGCAGGGCTACCGGGTCGACTTTACAACGCCAGGCGAGGTCGAGCGCGGCGATCATGCGTACTCGGTCATCCTGATGCCGATGGTTATGACCATGCGCGACGAGACGGCTGCGGCGCTTGAGCGCTTTGTGGCTGGTGGAGGCACGCTGATCGCCTTTGCCAAGAGCGCGATGCTGGACGGCAAAGGCTGGAGCCATTCCGACCGTCCGGGTGCGGGTCTCTCGAAGGTGTTTGGAGTGCTGGAGACCCACATCTCCAAAGCGCCGGTCGAACGCCTCGCGATCACCATGGAGGATGGGACCAAAGTTGCCGGATATTGGCACAAGCAGTCGTTGACGCTCGCCGAAGGATGCCGTGTGCTGGGGGCGTTCGACAGCGATGGCGAACCGGCGGTCGTCGAGCATCAGTACGGGTCCGGACGCACGGTGTACTGCGCCACGCACCTCGATATGGCGGCCGGGCGCGATCTCGACAATATGGCCCTGCGGCGCGTGATGGCGCGCTTGGTGAGCAACGTCGCGCCGGAGGTAATGGTGCGGGCCGAAGAGGGTCGTGATGTCTCGCTGGTCGTGGAAGCCCGGCTCGTGCATCACGGTACGTCACGCGCGCTCATCGTCATCAACAACGGCGACAGTGATGTTCGCATCACGGTCGACTTCGATGGCCGCGCCGACGGCCCGTGGACGGACATCCTGTTCGAGGCAGGCGACTGGACTGGCGGACCACTTGATGTTCCGGCGTTTTCGGGCGGTGTGTGGCTGCAAAGGCGCTGACCCGCGGACGCATAGCACAGCAAACGCTAACGTAAGTCACCGCGGCCAGACCCCATCATGAGCAGAAGTGTGCCGCCCGACGGCGGCACGCCTCCCGTCTCCGAGGCCGAAAGTACGGTGATGTCCGATCCTCAGTCCGCACGTTCAGCGCGACTCATGCAGTGGGTGCTGTCTCGCCGCAGTGCACTGCTGGTGGTGGCGTTCTGGGTGGTGTTAATCCTGCTCACCCGGCAAGTCATGCAGGCGAACGGTCTGACGTTCAGTGCCTTGATTGATCGTCTTCAAGCCGTACTGAACGGCTCGTGGTATGGGCCGCTGCTGTTTGTCGTGGTCTATATCTTGCGTCCTTTCGTCCTGTTCCCAGCCTCGCTGCTGACAATCCTCGGCGGGAACACGTTCGGGTTGGCGGCGGGCTTCGTGTATGTCCTGATCGGCGGAACGCTCTCGGCCTTAATCCCGTTCCTGATCGGGCGTTCGTTTACGTCGGACGAGACGCCAACAATGGCGCAGGACTCGCGCCTCAGCCGATTTGTGGGGGTGTTGACGCGCAACCCGTTTCAGGCGGTACTGGTCATGCGCCTGCTGTATCTGCCGTATGATGCCGTCAGCGTACTGGCGGGCACGCTTCGTATTCCGGTCCTTGCATTCTTCGCCGCGACGGCCATCGGCAATCTGGGCGGCACGCTCTCGTTTGTCGGGATCGGCGCGTCGCTCGAAGGCGGCCTCAGCAGTGGCGATTTGACCGTGAACGCCGAGTCGTTGGTGTTCTCGCTTGTCATTTTGATCGTGAGCCTCGGCCTCTCGTACGTCCTGAATCGAATCAACAACCGCGACTCGTTGACGCCTGTCGGGGAGGAGCTGGGACATGACTGAGGTGTACGATGTGGCGGTTATTGGCGGCGGATCGGCCGGCTTGACAGCCGCGTCGTTCAACGGCGAACTGGGGCGCAAGGTCGTGCTGATCGAGCGCGAGTACATCGGCGGTGACTGCACGTGGTCGGGCTGTATGCCCAGCAAGGCGCTGCTGCACGTGGCCAAGCTGGCGCACGCGGTGCGTATTGCGCCGGACTACGGGGTGGCGGTCGGCTCAGCGGCTGTCGATATGCAGGCTGTTCGCGATTATGTGCAGAGCGTCATTCGGGAGGTGTATCAACACGAGACACCGGAGGCGGTCGCGAAACGCGGCGTAGAGACCATCACCGGTGAGGCGCGCTTTGTCGATCCGCATATGGTACGTGTCGGTACGCGCCAGATTCAAGCGAAGACGTTCATCATCGCCACCGGCGGACGGCCTGCGGTTCCACCGATCCCCGGCTTGGATAAAGTGCCGTTCAAGACCAACCGCGACTTCTTCGACAACGACCGCCTGCCGCGCCATCTGTTGATTATGGGCGCCGGCCCGATCGGTATGGAGATGGGGCAGGCGTACCGCCGGCTTGGTGCGCAGGTCACGCTCATCGGCGATCAGGTAATGCCGCGCGACGACCGCGACGCGGTGGACGTGCTGCGGCGCGTGTTTGCCGACGAAGGCATCACGATCGTCGAACAGCTTGTGACGGCGGCCGCGGCGAACGGCGACGAGATCACGCTGACGCTCAAGGACGGCGCGATGGTTACGGGGGACATGCTGCTGGTGGCCGTGGGCCGTACGCCAAACGTCGATACGCTTGATCTGGAACGTGCCGGCGTGATGTATTCCAATCAAGGTATTGCGGTGAACGACCACCTGCAGACGAATGTCCCGCACATCTACGCCATTGGCGATGTTACGACTGGGCCCAAGTTCACGCACTATGCCGGCTTTCAAGGGGCGGTAGCCGGCCGCAACGCGCTTCTTCCAGTCGGCAAGGCGAAAGGCCATGATGAAGTTGTGCCATGGGTGACGTTTACCGATCCGGAAGTTGCGCACGTAGGTATGACCGAGCAAGAGGCACGGGTGAAATACGGCGATGCCGTGAAAGTGCATGTCATGCTGACCGCGCTCGGTGACCGGACGGTTGCAGAAGACGACATGGACGGGTTCATCAAGCTGGTCTATCGCGGACGCGGCGAACTGCTCGGCGCCACGGTGGTCGCTGACCGCGCCGGCGAGATGATCCTTGAGTATCAGCTCGTCATCAAAACGGTCGTGAGCTTGCGCACCATGACCAGCATGATCCACGCCTATCCGACGTACTCGGATGTCGCGCGCAAGGCGTTGGCCCGGGTGCTGGTCAAGGAGCTGCTTGAAAGCGTGGCGGGAAGACTGTTCAAACGAGTTGTGAGACTGTTCGGATGATTGATTCTACCCTGCGTCGCGCAAAAGATACGGTGTATCGGCCATTTGCGCGTGAGGCCGGACGCTACCTCTCTCCGTTGACCATCACCGCTGCGGGCGGGATCGTCGGGCTTGGGGCCGCTGTCGCCGGGTGGCAGGGCAGTATGGTGCTCGGGCTGCTTTTGTGGTGGGCGAACCGGGCGCTCGATGGCCTGGATGGGTCTGTCGCCCGCGCGACTGGCCGCCAGTCCGTCTTTGGCGGATATGTCGATCAACTGGTCGATTTCGCGATGTACGCCGTCATCCCCATCGGTCTCACCCTGCGCGCACCATCGCTGGAATTGTTCCTCGCACTCGCGTTCCTGCTGGGTACGTTCTATATCAACGCTGGCGCGTTTCTCTATTTGAGCTCGATCCTCGAACAGCGCAACAGCGGCGCGCGCCAGCGCGGCGACCTCACCACCGTCCACATGCCGCGCGGGATTATCGAAGGCTTCGAGGCGATCGTGTTCTACAGCCTGTTCTTCCTCTTTCCTGGTCAGCTTCAGACTTTGTTCGTGGTGCTCGGCGCGCTTGTCCTGGTCACTGCGGCACGTCATTTAGTATGGGCAAGCAGGAACCTGTAAGCGGCTTCACGGTGCGCGGTTTCGTCCGCCAACGCCTTGCGCTGCCGGGATCGACGTGATACTGCGCCTGGGTGCTTGAGTAACCTAGACCGGCG
Source organism: Candidatus Flexicrinis affinis (assembly GCA_016716525.1). Lineage (NCBI taxonomy): Bacteria > Bacillati > Chloroflexota > Anaerolineae > Aggregatilineales > Candidatus Flexifilaceae > Candidatus Flexicrinis > Candidatus Flexicrinis affinis. The sequence continues at coordinate 272,821 of JADJWE010000002.1, read as the reverse complement.
CGGGCACCACAGCTAACCCGTCGTTTGTGTGATTTGGGAAGACGGTTTCACTCCCCAAGGTAGATGTAGATGCCGAGTCGGCGCAGATGCAGATACTCCTTTACGGCACTGAACGCCTCGTCTACGACTTCCCAATGCGGCACTTTGGATACCCGTTCCGTCAGCCGTTCCGTTGGCGGCTTACCCAACACGCCGTGAATCCGCTCGTAGTTGTAATTCCAAACCGAATCACAAAGAAGAAGGTCGAGCTTCTGAAGGTCAGCATTGTTCAGATCAACGGTCGGGTAGAATTCATCTAAGATTGTCTGCTGGACCCGCTCAACTTTGCCGTTGAGATGAGGTGAGCGTGGTGGGACAGGCCGCCACTTGGTGCGGAGGAAGGACAACATCTCCTGGACATCGTAGGCGGTGAATTCTGTACCACGGTCAGTCTGGATGCGCTGGACCGGAAAAGGCATTGCTTGAATGACATCTTCGAGAAATTCGCGCGAATTCTCAGCGTTTCGACGGGAGTAAAGAGCCGTCTGCAGCCATCGGGTGCAGTCATCGATAGCCGTGTATTGATAGATGCCGGGCGCAATCTTAATGGTGTCAACATGCACCCGTTCCCCAGGTATAGGCCGCGTATAGCGCTCCCCTTGGCTGTATCGCCTCTGCCGACGCAGCGCTTTCGCCTCTTGTTCGGTCAAGACTGGTGCAGGGTAGAAAGCGATAACTTCAGGCGATGTAGACGCAATAGTTCACTTTGAATACGTCGGACGCCCAGATTTCTGGCGTTGCGCAGCTACATGATCCAGCCGACCTGCTGAGCCTGCACCTTCTGACCAGGTGTGGGCAGGGGACGATGACTTCGGCTGCGCAATCCGTCTTCTCTCTCTGCTTGAAAGCGTCTGATCCACTTTCGCAACGTTGGTCGCGAAATGCCACAGCGGCGACAGGTCATTCCTGCATCACCCGTTTCCAAATACAACTTCACCCATCCGAGGCGCTGCTTCTGTTCCCGATCCATCGATGCACTACTCCTTGATCTATGAGTAATGATCTCTCCGAATCACACAAGCCGCGCAGGACGTTTCGAGTTGGACGCCACGGGTATAGTTACATGCTAGACAAGCGAAACAACCTGATTCGCGGCAGCAGACTCGTACGACTTGAAGACGAGCTGCATCGACTTGAGGTTGTCCACGCCGGATGTCTCACCTGGTTCAATCCCCTTGAGCGCACGCGCGATGTTCAGCTGTGCCGGATAAATGCTGGAGTGCACTTGATCGTACGCCGGGTCGGCCCACTCGAAGCGCGGCGGGCGATGCCGCTCAGATGTCGTATGGCCGCCAACGGTTTCACGGATCCAGAAGTCGGGTGCCAGCTCCAGGAAACCGGATGCGCCCTCGACCTGAATGTACGTCTCCGGGAAACGGTCGTGTTCGCGCGGGCTGGCATAGCTCATCATGCACACAACGGCAGCACCGCTCTCCATTGCCAACGTGACAGTTGCGACATCCTCGCCCTTGATGTCTGGGTGGACGCGGTATGTCTGGCAGTACAGCGAAACCGGCTCGCCGAACAGGAAGCGGGCGGTGTCCAGAATGTGGCTGCCGATATCGGTCAGGATGAACTGTTCGAGCTCCTTGAGGAAGGGCTGATTGTCGAACACCGGGAAGCTGTTGCGATAGTCGATCACGGCGCGGAACACGGTGCCGATGCCGCCGCGATCGAGCGCCGACTTGAACGCGCGTATCGGGTACTGCCAGCGCCAATTCTCGTTGATGTACAGCGGAACCCCGGCGGTTGCGCATGTCTGAACGAGCGCTTCGCACTCCGCGAGGGTCGTCGCCATTGGTTTTTGACACACCACCGGCAGGCCGCGTTCGGCGGCCATTTTGGTGAGCGGATAGTGTGTTTCAACTGCCGTGCAGATGTCTACGAAATCGACCTGTTCATTGTCGAGCAACGCCTCGGCGCTGTCATAGACGGACTCCTCCGGTATGCCGAATTGTGCCGCCAGGCGGAGGGCTTTTGATTTGGTGCGATTGTACAGTGCGACACATTCGACTTCACCGGTCTGCAGCCAGCCGCCAAGCTGAAAGGTCGACCAGAATCCAGTTCCGAACATCGCGAAACGCAGTTTTGACATGGTAGTTCCTTCAGTCCGTGATAAGGGCGCGCAAATAGCCGACGCTTTGAGATACCCAGTCGCGCTCGGTGTCAATCGTGGCCTGCATCGTCGCTTGCGGGGGTAACCACGTCTCAATGACCGCGTTGAACGACCGGCCGAATGCGCGCAATGAGTTGAGTAGCCGCGGGATGTCCAGCATCCCCTGACCGGCTGGCGCACCGGTTACCTCGAACCCCATGTTGTGTGGGGCACGTCGGACAACAAACTCCTTCAAATGCAGGTTGACCACGAATGGGCCGAGCGCGGCAACAACGACATCCGGCCCTTCCAACGCCCCGAACGAATTGACGGTATCGAGGCAGATGCCAACGTGCGGGTCGTCCAGGGTTCGCATGATATCGGCCAGCGCGGTCGCCTTGAAGCGATCGTGATTCTCGATAGCGAGCGTAATGCCTGCCGAATGCAGGTCCGGCAGGACGGCACCGACCAAGTCGATGACCTCAGCCGGATCCGGGTGATGAGCGGCTGTATCGACCACCACGCGCAGAATCGGGGAGCCGAAGTAGTGCGCGATCTCCATGTAGGTTCGTAAGTGATCCGTCGCGATCCCGCGCGTGCCGACCTCGATAGAGATTCCAGACGCGCTTGCACGGTCGCACAGCGCCTTGCGTGCTTGGGGATCGAGCGCATCGAGCGGCAGATTGTCCGCATACTGCACAAGCTGCAGGCCGAGCGACCTGGCGAATTCGAGCAATCCCATCGGGGTTATGGGGTTTTCCGGCTGTGCGTAACCGTGGACGCCAATACCCCATGCAACTCCATAACTACCTAGACCGAGTTTTGTCATGTTGTGCTTCCTAACAGGTCGCGCGCGACTGCATCAATCTGTGCGCGCTTGCCGACATACGTCCACAATGCCAGTGCGTCGGAGACGGTACGCCGGCCAACCGTACCCTCCGTGCCAATGGACCTCCCGCTGCATTCCATCTCGCAGAAGGGTTGGCCGTTATTCGACGTGCCGCCGTCGTTATACACATGCACCGAGTGACCCCGATTGCCGGGTTGGTCAGGCGGCTCTTCCACGTAAACATTGGCCGGGTCGTTGAAGAAGTTACGAATAATCAGATAGGCTCGACTATCAGGGAAGGATCCCAGATAACCCATGCGGCCCGTCATACATAACGCCTTGTAGCCGATCTTGAACTGACTACGCCCATCCAGCGGCAGATGGAGTACGCTGCCGCTGGTGGTCTGGGCAAAGCCCGGTGCGCTTCCGACATATGTCGATGATCGCACCATTCCGACGACCGGGATCAGCAGCGTGCCGCCTGCGTTGAGCTGCACAAGATTCCACATCTCCACCGGAACCGGCAAGTCGCTATCGAGTGAGGACAGCGTGACGTATTGTTCATAGCCGGCATAGGTGATACTGTTCCCGAACTGCGAGCCGACATCGAGCGGATCTTTCGATGGCAGAAGGGTTCGAACAAGACGCAGGCGCGCGCGTCCGAGCTCGGCGCCGTGACGATACGCTGTCAGCGACATATTGGCGCTGAGCGACACCTTATCGCCATTGACACCGAGCTCATAGGCGCCCGGGTCCATAGCGTATGGTATCTGCCAGGTCCCGGCGAAGTCGCGCCGGTCGCGTACATTGAACGAGATTTCAGGGGCAATCCAGCAGCGGTCGCCACCGAGGTTCCACGCCCATCCGTCAGTGCGTGCGGTGAAGGCACGGAACGCTTCGGACGAGTCGAACGCGCTGCTGGTCCATAGTAGGTTTGCGCCGCCGTCAGGCGGAAAGACTCCCAGCACACGGCCGCCGCGCCGGGTTACTAGCGCTACAGCCCCAGCGCCGAGCGGCAAGGTATGATAGTCCTCCCCGACTGCCGCGAGCACTGCCTGATAGTGTGCCAGACCAAACACGCCTGCGCCTCCTTACCGATCGAGGCTGTCTGTGATCTCGGCCACACTGACCTTCAGCGCGTCGAGATTCATGATGCGTTCCTTCCAATCGGGCTTGAAGATCTTTTCGTAGGCGTTGCGGATCGCCAGCTTGGCGCCGTCGCTGAAGGGGAAGCCCGAAAAGCCGAAAATGATGGCGAATTCGATGCGCGCGTGGCCGGACAGAAACTCCCAAGCTGCTTCAGCCGGCACGCCCATCTCGACAGCTGCGTCATAGGCTTCTTTGATCGCGGAGATACAGGTCGCCGCGAAAGTTTCGACCAGCGCCGGCTCGAGGATCGCCATCTGCTCGACGGTGATGCGATAGTTGTTCAACACGGGTGCGTACATGTCGCGCGCGAGCTGGTCGCCTTTGGCCCAGTCGGCCTCCGGGCCGCGATGCAGGGCCGAGACAATATGATGCTTGGCTTTAACACCACCGAACCAGTCGGTGCGGGCGTCTTCCGTCACCTCGTCGTTGAACAGCGGCGGATGGCACGGGTGCGAGACATAGTACGTGAGGTCGGAACGCAGTGGAATGACTTCGGCGTAGGCCGCTGCCGGGTCGAGGCTGACAACCATCGCGCCGGGTTTCAAGTCCTCGATCATGCCACGTGTAATCTTGCCGATCAGGCGATCGGGGAGGGCAAGAATGACCGCATCGGCGTCTTTCAGCGCAACGTCCTGTGGCGTTGGTTTCAGCCCACGCTTGGCAAGGTTTGCCACGCCTACCTCGCTGACCTCAATATACGACATGTCGTAGCGGTCAGGCAGTTTCATCAGGTTATCTGTGAGCCGCTGGCCCATCTTGCCGCCCGCGCCCATTAGTGCAACTTTCATCGTCATGGTGTTGTTCTCCTAAACGAAACCCTGTCGAATGCTTCCGAAGTAATCTGGCTTGCCCACTTGACCGGCCTTTAGCGAGATCTCCAGCCCGTCGAAGGCCGGATCGCCGGAGTAGGCGCGGCAAAGTGGCGCGCCCGGAGCGACCGGCATGACCGCGCTCAGAGCGTAGATTCCGAGCTGACGTGCGCTGTAACCACACGTGTCACCACCGGTAACGATGGCGCGGCGCAAGCCTGTACGTTCAAGGATCGCGCGCAAAATCATGCCTTGCTGCGTGCCGAGGCGTTGACCGACCGACTGCGGATCGACCGACATGCGGGCGAGATGCGCCTTGGTCTCGCTGATATGCGGGTCGTCCGGCCCAAGCGCACTGTAAAGCACCACGCTGGCGCCGGAGCCGATCAGGCTTACGGCCTGAGCGACCGAGGCTTCACGCTCGCGGTCGGCCGATTCACGGTCGACCAGCTGGGCGGCGTTCAGTCGGATCATCGCGTAGCCGTTGGCTTCGGCCCAGCGGAGCTGATCGGCAGTGGCGGGTGCAGCGCTTCCGGACACGACGACGAGTTGGTCGACCGAGGCGACAGACGACGGCGCGCTCGACTCGCCCGAACCGCCGAATGCACGTTCCAGTGTAATCGCCTTCTCGATGCCGGACGATCCGACCAGAAACAACGGGCGACTGCCGTCATGCCCCGACGACAGTTCAAAGAGCAAACACCCAATCGCGGCTAGATGCTCGTCATCGATCGTGTCGAACACTACAATCTGCGCGCCGTTGTCCTCGAGTCGATCGTAGTAGGCGCGCCGCTCGGCGTACGGCATACCGAGATGCAGGACGTTCATCGCCGCGATCCGCCGTGTCGTCTGTTCACCCAGATGGAGCCGGAGATCGGCCTCGGTCATGGGTGTGACCGGATGCCGGCTCATCGTCGGGTGCCGATCGAGGCGATAGGTCGTGTCGTCGACCCGCGCGAACAGGTTGCTGAACGCGACGTAGCGCCGCAGGAACGGAGCGCCGATGATCAGCGGAACAGTCTGCTCTCCGAAGATGCGCAGACCCGTCTCGATCGCTTGACCAATGCTGCCGACGGTTGGCGAAGAGTCGAACGTTGAGCAGACCTTGTAGTGGAATATGGGGGCGTCGAGCGCCTTGAGCGCAGAGAAGATCGGCGGCAGTTCGTGATCCATCTGCGACGGGCTCATGCTGCGGCTGACGCCGGCGACGCCGACTGCCCGCACGTTGGGAAACTGCCGCTCAAGTACGTCCGGGGAGGGCGGCTCAAGGAAAAGCAGCGCCGGGATGCCCGCCCATTCCAGCACCTCCATGACGTCCGTGGAGCCGGTAAAGTCGTCTCCGTAGAACGTCAGCAACAAACGACGATCGCTTGTCACGGCCCAAACCTTTCTAACGCGCTTGCAAGATCCGAGTGTGTGCGCGCGTATTCGCTGAGAGTGACGCCGCTGGCAGCAGCAGCCCACGCTTGTTGAAGCGCCCGGACTCCGGCCGCCGGGCCGCCGGGATGTCCTACAATGCCACCACCGGCAAGGTAGAGCCAGTCGGTGCTGCCCAGCGCATGATACGTGTCAGGGATCTGCTTGGCCGACTGTCCTGAGGAAAAGACCGGCATGGTTGCAGCGCCAATTCCAGGGATCGGCGTGAGCACGTCACGCGCCGCCTCGATCACGCTGCCATCTGTTTCGCAGAACTTGTTGCGCAAGCCATTGACGTGCAGATGATCGACCCCAGCCAGGCGCATGAACTTCGAAAAGGCCGGATACGCCATGCCCAGAAGAGGGTGGCGGCTTAACATGCCCCAGCCCGCCCTGTGCCCGTGTATCGGAAGCTGGGCGTGACGGCGTAGTTCGGTAACGCCTACCAGCCCGACAGAAATCATGTTGACCATGACGCAGGTGCCGCCGTGCGCAAGCACCGTGTCATGTCCGCGCTTCATCGCGTCGAGATCACCGGTGACGTTGAAGGCATACATCACCTTCTTGCCGGTCCGGTCGGCGTGGTCGTTGATGACGCGCATGACCGCGGCCACGCGCGCGCTGAGCGGCGAGTGCGGAGAATCGGTTTGAAGCTCGTCATCCTTGACGAAGTCCAATCCAGCGTTCGCCAGGGTACGGACGAGGTCCGCTGTTTGTTCCGGTGTCAGACCGACGCTCGGCTTGACAATGGTGCCGAACAGCGGGCGGTCTTCAACACCCGAGAGCCGCCGAGTTCCCGCACTGCCAAAGGCTGGCAGAGGATACGCGCTGCCGATGTCGGGCGGAATCTCGACGTCGAGCAGTTTAAGACCGCTGAACGGTCCAAGCTCGAAAAGATTGCCGGCCACCGCTGTGAACAGGGTTGTCAGCGAGGGGCCGATGTTGTCATAGGGAAATGAAAGGGTGACGTGGGCGCGGTGGTACGCGGTGTTTCCGTTCTCAGGCGGTTTGCTGCCCGGGAGCGACGGCGCGTGCACCGGCTCAAGCGGTTCGAGTCGTTCGACCTGCGCGCCGTGCGCCGCCAGCAGTTCGGGTGTCTCGCCGGGTACTTTCACGAACGTCCCAGCGCTTTGCTCGCCAGCCATCATCTCTGCGGCTTGCGCCGGGTCGTGGGCGGTCTCGATCAAGTAATGCGCGCGAATTCGTGGAGTCATGACGTGCCATCCAGGTCGATACGCGCGATGGCGTACGGCAGCAGTTCGAGGTGTAGACCGGCAGCGGAGGCGGACGCGGCGTGGCCCGGTTCCCGGCGGAAGCGCTCGGGATCGATTGTCGCCATCTGGGCAGACGTCTCGTCGAGCTGCTTGACCATAGCAGAGCCAACAATCCCGTCGAGGGTCACACTGGCCGATTCGGCCGTGTGGTTGGCGACCAAGACGCGCACACGTGTGCCCGAACGGAGTGCCAGTGCACTCAATTCGAGCGGGTGCGACACTGTACATTGGAGGACGTCACCGCCCGCAAACTCGGCCGTGTCGGCAAAGACGTGATACATCGGGAAGACGGCGCCGGCTGTGGACGGAAACAGCTCGGGCAGCGATGAACCGGCCTCGCGCTCCATCACACCCAGCCAACCGGTCGTTTCGAAGAACGTGAGGCTGCAGCATCCGGCGCTCCCCAGTGATGCGAGCGCACCGACCGTCCAGCCGGCGCCGAACAGAGACATCTGTCGGACATCGACTTGTCGCGGCAACTGGCCGGTGGGTGTGGGTCCTTCGGGGGCCGTAGCGTCGGGGTTCCAGCGGATCTTGAACGTGACGGGAGACACGGCGATGGTCGGAACAGGCGAAAAGCCGCGCGCCGAGTGGACCGTCTCGCGTATGACGGGCAGCGTCTCGACCAGCGAAGCGTTGTCGAATGCGTGCACCTGCGGGTTGACCGAGTACGCCACGAACTGCAGATTGCGGCGCTCGACATCGCTGAGCATCGAGACGTCGGGCCGGATTCGGTTGAGCTGTGTGAAATAGCCGTTGGTGCCGGTTCCGAGCGCAAGCGGAAGCCCCGCCAGAGCGCGAACGCCCGCCGCTATCGTTTCCGGACTGGCTGCCAGCTCGCCGTCACGCAGCACGATGATCGCGCCGCGTAAGCCGCGGGACTCGATCAGGTCGCGAACGTATGCGAGATCAGTGGCACGGTCGCCTGTGCTGAGGTGCACGGCGATTTCCAGGTCAGCGCCTACCGCCTGCGCCTGTACCCATGCGTGGTCGAGAGCGGCGGCAGCGCTGCCGTCGAGCCGCAGATCGACGCGCAAGTGCGCCGGGTGCAGCGCCTTCAAACGCTCGATTTCGCGCGGGGTCAATCCGTCACCGTGCGACGCGACGGCAAAACCGATCGGCGGGAGGGTCGCGGCCGGTGTCGATGACACACGGATTGTATGGGACGTATCCTGAGTCTCCACCGCTGGCGCGCTTCCGATCATCCTGAGCGTAACCGACTGGCGGACGCGCGTACCGGCTTCGAGGGCGACCGGGAACGGCAGGCCCAGAGGCGTGCAGTACGTTTTGAACGACGCGTCGATCCAGTTGCGCTGATCCTCCATCTCGAAGGCATCGCCCTCCATGCGTGTTTCGGCACGCAGGCCGGGCGCAACGTGATGGGTGATGGCGCGAATATCGAAGAACGGCTGATGCGGTGCGATGTCGCGCGGGAACACGCTCTCGGTAAGCGAACCATCCGTGTGTTCAATCGTGAGTGGAACGCCGGCGAGGTCCATGGGGTGCAGCACACAGAAACCGATCCGATTGCGCTGGAACGCTGTGAGCGCTTCACCGTCGAACTCGAACGTCAGCGTGCTGTCGGCCGTTCCGGTAATCACGCCAGACCAACGGAAGTGCACTGTTCCCTGCTGGTGGTCGCTCACGAACGACAGTCGGAACGAGTCGGTGAATTGCTCCAACTGCACGTCGCGCAGTTCACCCGGCACGGTGCCCCAGTTGCGGTCGCGCACGGCGGCATAAATGGCGCGCAGGACCTCGATAGTGCCGAGGCGCACGTAGCGTACCATGCCGGCTTCATACTGCAGTGTCAGCTGGCCTGCCCGCAGCAAAAGACGGTCAGGCGCGGGCTTGCCGGAACCGTCAAATATCCGCGGGAGCATGGCTAGTCTCCGGCTTCAGCGTGACTAGACCCCGCCACGGGTGAGTGAAGCGGACGAATGAACCTTCGCTTCAGCTTCTTGATGTTGGCCTCACGGAGGCTGTCGAAGAAGATCGCAAGGAAGATGACGAATGCGCGTGCCATCGGCTGCAAATACAGGTTGACCAGATTGAACTGTAGACCTGTTCCAACCATTTGGATGAGCAGCGCGCCGACCACGGTTCCGAACACGTTGCCGACGCCACCGAACAGGCTTGTCCCGCCGAGTACGGCCGCCGCAATGGCGTCGAACTCGCGGGTTTCGCCGAAGCTGCGGTCGACCCGGCCCCCAAGTTGAGAGGCCAAAATGAACCCGGCTAGTCCGGCGCACAGGCCGGAGATGATGTATACCATCGCTAGCGTGCGATCGGTATTGATACCGGCTTTCTTGGCCGCTTCGATATCGTTGCCGACCGCGTAAACCTGCCGGCCGAACTGCGTGCGTGTAAGGACAAACCACGCGGCAATGACGACGGCCGCAAAGAAGACGATCGGCATCGGAATGAAGCCCAGCACCTGCGTTTGGCCGAAGGCGTTCATGCGCTCGGGAAAGTCAATCTGCTGCGACTCGGTGAGTGCCGTGCCAAGGCCGCGCCCGATGACGAGCGTCGCGAGCGTGGTCATGAACGGGATGATCTTGAGCCGGACGATGCAGAACGCGTTGAACGCCCCAAACAACATACCGACCAGCAGCGAGACGATCATGGCCGGAACGATGTCGAGGCCGCTGGAGCGCATCAAGAGGCCGGCGCAGACGACCGACAGGTACATGTTCGACCCGACCGACAAATCGATGCCGGCGGTCAGCAGCACGAACGTCATACCGACGCCGATGATGCCCGCAAACACGGCAGCCTGCTTAATGATGTTGAGGATGTTCTCAGGCAGCCAAAAGCGCGGAAACTCGAGCCCGGTGTCGCCGATCACAGTGCGCGGCGACGACAAGCCGAAGATCACGAACACGGCGACAAACAGGATGAGGGTCGAATTGTTGAGCAAAAACTGCCACAGGCGTGTCAGGAACTGTCGCATGACTTATCTCACTCTTTTGCGCCATCGGCGACAAGATCGTTTTCGCGGAAGGCGGCGCGCAGAATGCGCTCTTCGTCAAACTGGCCTCGGGCAAATTCGCCCAACAGCTCACCGCGGCTCATCACCAGAATACGGTCGCACATGCCCATCAGCTCATCCAGCTCGGACGAGATGATGAGTACGCCGCTGCCTTCCGCGGCCAAACGGTCGATGATGGTGTAGATTTCGAATTTGGCTCCGACGTCAATGCCGCGCGTTGGCTCGTCCATAATGAAGATCGATGGGCGTGAAATGAGCCACTTTGCGATCACGACTTTCTGCTGGTTGCCGCCGCTAAGGGCCTTGGCCGTTTGTCGGCGGATGTCGCCGCTCTTGAGCTGAAGGATCGCTGCCGTCTCGCGTGCCGATTCGTACATCTGTCGCTGGTCGATGATGCTGACGAACGTGCGGGCGAACTCGGGCAGCGACACGAGGCTGATGTTATTCGCGATATCGATGCTCATCAGCAGCCCTTCTTCACGCCGGTTCTCGGTCACGAAGGCGATGTTGTTGCGAATGCTGCTGCGCGGCGAAGGCTTGCGGACCGGTTCTCCCTCGACCCGGATCGCGCCACCTTCGAACGGGTCGACGCCGAAGATCATACGCGCGAGCTCAGTACGTCCCGAACCCATGAGGCCAAACAGGCCGAGTACTTCGCCGCTGTGAAGCGTGAACGAAATGTCCTCGACGATGCCGTTGGCCGAGACATGCTCAACTTCGAGGAGCGGACTGGTGCCCGGACTGGCCGTGCGCGGCGGGAAGAGCTGTTCGATGCTGCGCCCGACCATTTGCGAAATCATGCGCTGGATGGTGTACTGAGCCGCCGGCTCATAGCCGACCAGTTCGCCATCACGCATGATGGCGATTTGATCGCTCAGCTCCAGGACATCGCCGAGGATGTGCGAGATGTAGATGATCCCTTTGCCTTGCTCCCGAAGCTGCCGCATGATGCGGAACAGGCGCTCGGTTTCGCGGGCGGTAAGCGACGTCGTTGGCTCATCGAAGATGATGAGTGAGGCATCCTGATAGAGCGCCTTCGCGATTTCCACCAACTGGCGTTCACCGGGAGAAATGCGCTCCACGGACGTGTCGGGCGAGATGTCCAGGCCAACCGAGGCCAGCAGTTCGCGCGTCAACGCGCGGATTTTGGACCGGTCGATCGAGCCTCCAAAGCCGTTGCGCGGGAAGTTGCTGATGAAGATGTTTTCCGCGATGCTCAGATTGGTGAACAGGTTGAGTTCCTGATGGATGAACGCGATGCCAGCGCGTTGGGCATCGGACGGCGTGCGCGGCGCGAACGGCTGCCCGTTAAGCGTCATCGTTCCACTGTCCGGCAGGACGACGCCGCCGATCAGGTTCATCAGGGTCGACTTTCCTGCGCCGTTTTGGCCGATCAGACCCAGGATCTGGCCTTGCTGAACGCTTAGGGTCACGCCCTTGACGGCGGCGATCCCGAAGAACGCTTTGGTCATGTTGGAGACTTCGAGTAGCGCGCTCATGTGCGGAGCTCCCGATTGATGAGGCGGGTGCGGGTGATGTCGGTCAAGGCAGCGAGCAGGATAATCGCGCCTTTCACCGCATCAATAATGAAGGGGGACAGGCGCATGGCGTTGAGAATGTTGAGCAGCAGGACAAAAAAGGCTACGCCAAAAAACGTCCCGCGGACCGATCCCTTGCCGCCGAACAGGCTTGTCCCGCCGATCACCGCCGCTCCGATGATGTCCAGCAGCAGGTTGCCGCCACCGAGCGAAGGCTGTCCGATACCGAGCCGCGCAGAGTAAAGGATCGAGGCGACCGCTGCGCAGAAGCCGCTGAACATATACACGCGTGTGATCACGCTGCGACTGGGTACGCCGGAGACCTCGCTGGCACGACGGTTGGTGCCGATCGAGTACATGCGACGGCCAAAGACCGTTCGTGATAGCAGGAACTGGGCCGCAATCGCCAGTCCTGCCGAGATGATGAACGGGTAGGTGATGAACGGCAGAATATCTCGTCGTGCGATCTCTGGCGTGAGTTTGGGTCCGATGTAGACTGAGAAAATATCACCTTTGCCGAGCGTGAAGAACGCTTCCGGTAAACCGGAGATGTTGCGTGACTGGGTCAGCCAGAGGGCCAACGCGCTGAAGAACGTCGCCGAGACCAAGGTGACCATGAACGGCGCGAGGTTAAAGCGGGTGATGGCATATCCGTTCAGAAAACCGATCAGCGTGCCGAGGAGCAGCATTACGGCCACGCCGATCGGGACCGCGAGATCGCTGCCAGCGAGGATGCCGCCTTCGGGTCGCATCAGCGTGCCCCAAAGCGGGCTCTTGTCGAAAAACGCCGGATCGAGCGTTTGTGCCATCACGATCGCCCCGACCACGCTGGTGATGCCCATCGTCGCGCCAACGGACAGGTCGATACCGCCGAGGATGAGTACAAAGGTTTGCCCGATGGCGACCGCCAGCAGCGGCCACATGTTCTGCAGCTGATTGGCGATGTTGCCGGGCGTGCTCAGTGTCGGATAAAACACCGCAGCCGTGATAAAGAAGATCAAAGTCAGGTATAGGACAAAGTAATCGGAAAGAAGTACGCCTTGGAGCAGTCGACTGACCGGCGAACCTTTGGGCTGGCGCTTGTCCTGACGCCGGGTCAGCGACGGATGGGGGGCGGCTCTATCGTTTGATGCGGACACGGAACATCCTTTTGCAATGGTTGGCCTGCGGCGGCGGAGTGCGGTCAGAAGTGAACGCAAGGGCGAGCCCGTTCAGGCTCGCCCTTCCGCACGCGAACTTACTGATCGAGGAAGCCCTCGTCATAGAGCACGCAGCCCCACATGTCGCTGCGCTGGAATTGAATGTTGCCGGCGGTCAGCGCAAAACCCGGATCGAGCAGCACTTCGTTCGGCTGGGTCTCACCATCGGCGATCGCCTGCAGCAGGCGGTCCATGGTCAGTTCGGCTTCAAGGAACAGGTTCTGTACGCCGGTGGCGTCCACGAAGCCCTGATCGATCAGCATGCACGCAGTCGCGTCGCCATCGAGGCCGGCCATCAGAACGTGCCCCGCCGTACCCATCGGCTGCCACATGCCGCGCGGCTCAAGGACCGAGCGGATCGTCGGGAACAGGAAGTCAGACGATGTAAAGATGAAGTCGACACCGGGGTTGGCCGTAATCGCGGCTTCGAGGTTCGCCAGCGCGGTCGCGGCGTCCCACTCGGTCGCAACTTCGATCGGCGCGTTGAACAGGCCGGGGTAGCGTTCGTTGTAACGGTTGATGACATTGAAGAAACCATCACGACGGCCGATCGCGTTGGTGTCCTGCAGGGCACCGACAAGGATCAGCGGGGTGACTGCTTCGCCGGTAATCTCGAACTGGCGGAGCGCCTTCTGAGCGATGAATTCGACGGCCTGTTCGGTGGCGCTGACGTTGTCGGCCACGACCGTGATACCACGCGACCGGTCATTGGGCGGCCGGTTGAAGACGGCGATGGGGACATCCGAAGCCTGTGCTTCGTTGATGATGGTCACCGCGCTGTCACCATCCTGCGGGATGATGATGATGCCGTCGACGCCCTGAGCGATGCACTCGCGGATCTGCTCGAGCTGGCGGTTAGGGTCCTCGTTGGCGTTGTACTCAAGGACTTCGATGCCCTGATCACGCAGGGTCTGCGTGATGGCGCGGTGTCCGGCGACCCAAAACTCGGTCTCAAGGTCTTGGAAACCGAAGCAGATCGTGATGTCCGCCTGTGCGCTTGCCACAGTGAACGTGAGCGGAAGGACGATGAGTGCTACCAGTAAAACGGCGAGGATCTTGCGGCCAACGTGATTCATTTTCAAGCTCCCTTATAGACATGTACAAAAGACGTGATAGGTGCGGTGCGTCGTATCGATCTGATCTGCTTCCCCCTTTCAAAGCGCATCGCGGAATGACTGCGTCATCGTTCGAGGCGAACGTTGAAGCCGGTAGTGGCGGCTGGCATTAGCTGGAGCCGGCCTGGATTCGGCCAAGGGCGAGTACACACTCGTCTTCGACTCGCTTGTTGATGCGCCGGTTTTCGTGCGCGATCTGCGCCAGGTTGCGGGCGATGTAGGCATCTAGTATTCGCCGGTGATCCTCTATCGCCAGATATTCGTCGTAGTCCCCAATCCCTTCTGCACGCAGATAAAGGACGGCGGCAATCTGTGCGACGATTTCCTGCCAGTTGCGCATAAGATGCGGGTGCTCGCTGCGCGTGACGAGATACCGGTGGAACTCCATATCGGTCGAGCGGACTTCTCTGAAGTTGTTCTGCTCAATGAGGCGCCGCTGCCGTTCGATCAGATCGTTCAGGTGGGCATGGTCATTGGCGTCGAGCTTGTCAACGATGAGTTCGGCGGCGAAGTTTTCAAGCGCGACACGCATTGAAAACAGCGCGCGGATGTCGTCTGCGGTGAATGCCCTCACGTAGCAGCCGTAATTTGGAATCGAGATGACGAGTGATTCGCGTTCGAGGATGATCAGCGCCTCGCGAACTGGCGTGCGACTCACGCCGAACTGCTCGGTGAGCGTGGCTTCCACGATGTGATCGCCAGGCTTAAGCCGCCCCTCGATGATCGCGATGCGAATCTGTTCGGCAACCTGATCACGAAGGCTGATTGCGCGGATTTGAGAAAATACGGGCATGAATCGTGTTCTCGCAACGAAAACCAACAGGCGACTTCTACATACTATATATTGTCGGATTGTATACAATGTGGAATTTACGTGTCAACATTGTGAAGTTGTGCACAAGAAGCGGCGCGCTTTACGCATAGATTTGACGGTGAAGATGGTCATCGGGCAGGGCATACAGCCCAAAATGCGTCTCGGAGGAAAGCGTAGAAGAGACGTGTGTGACCACACGCCACCCGACTCGACGCGTTTGGAGACGAACGCCTGGCAGACACAAGCGAGTTACATGACTACCACTGGCAATCGAAGACCACGGAAGTCGACAAACTGGCGCTGGAGCTCACGATGTGCTTGGGTAACCACCCCGTAGTTGCTACCAGTCAAAAGTGGAGTCTGGCGTGGCCGATGCGGCGTACTGAATGCAACGCAAGCCTGCTTAGTGAATCAACTCAACTGAACTCATGAGCGTTCAGTACAATGCGACGATCGCGCCAGTCGGGCATGACGTGGTCGAGCAGGCTGTAGAACCGCTTCGTGTGATTGTGCTCGATGAGATGGCACAGCTCGTGGGCGATCACATAGTCAATCGACGACTTCGAGACCTGCATCAACTTGAGGTTGAGCGTGATGGTTCCCGCTTCGGTACACGTACCCCAGCTTGACTTCAATTCGCGTATGCGGAGCGAGTACTCCGACAGATTCTGTCGTTCGAACCGCGGGAGAATGACCGCGAACCGCTCATCGAACACGCGTCGGGCCTGCTTCAAGTACCAGTCATCGACCAGCGACTTGATCCGGATCGTGTCGGTGCGGTCGGCGACCCACACGAACAGGTAGCCGCGATCTAACTTGACGCCTTCATCGCCCTCAGTTGTGACGACCTTGAGCCGATACTGCCGCCCGAGGTAGCGGTGCGTTTCACCGCTGACGTATTCGCGCGGGGGAGTGTGCGGCAGGTACAGCTCTAGCTCTCGCTGCTGGCGGAGTATCCATTTGGCGCGCCTGCGCACGATTGAAGCGATCTTGTCGAGGGTAGCGTCAACCGGCGCGGTGACCGTCACGTGCAGGTCGGGATGCACGCTGATCTTCAGCGTCCGCCGTTCCGCGAACGAGAGATCATATTCAATCGAGGTATCACCGTACTGGATGGAGTGTGTCGCCATCATGCCATTGCGTCGCGGGCCTTCGCGACTTCCATCACCTGCTCGATGAGCACGTTTAACTGACCGCCGTCCAGCTTCAGCCCGTGGGACCGTTCGGCGCTGTACAGCAGATCGTCGATCTCCTGCTGGATCCTCTTCTGCACGTCGAGGTTCGTGGTCCAGTCACGGACACGTTTCGAGGCGATCATCTTGTCGACTTGGATCGCGATGTCCGCCGCGACGTCATCCGCAATGCCCTGCTCGCTGAGGGCCTGGCGCAGGACGCCGAAGTACGCCGAGGCGTGCTTGTAGCCGCCGAGGATGGCAGGCACGGCGCTGTCATGGCCTTTCTGCATCTGGTGGAGCAGCTTGCCCGCTTCGTCTAAGTATCCCAGTTCGCTCAGGCGACCTTCCTTATAGGCGCGGATCGTCTCTTCGACCAGTTCCGCGAAGCGGCGATAGAACGCCGGGTCTTCATCCATCCGTTCGGTGATCGTCCGCTTCATGCGGTTGAGGATCGTGTCGGCTTTCGCGGTCGGCGTGCCGAGGCGCTCGACCTCGGCTTCGAACTGCTCCACGTCGAAGATGTCGACCAACTTGCTGATGATGCTGGTGCCGGTCGCCTTGACATGCGCATCCATCAGCTTGCGCACCTTGTCTTCGTACTCGCGGTAGTCGATCGCCTCCGCATACCGCAGCCTGACGGCCTGCCGGAGCTGGTGGAAGAAGCGCAGGTCGTTCTTGTACAGGTTGACGCGATCTTCGGGCGTGTCGATATAGAACTGCGTGGTCGAGAGCGCGACGCGGAGCGCGCGGGCGTAGTCGGTCAGCGCCTCGTAGAAACGCTCGCGGACGTCCTCCGGTTCGAGGAAGCGCTGCATCGCCTCGGTGTCTTTCGTGTTGGGCACGGACTGGAAGATCGCCCACAGGTCGGAGTGCAGCTGCGGCAGCTTCCTGATCTCCTCGCTGACGTCGGCGAACGTGCCTTCGATGTCCTCGGTATCGAACCCGGCGAGCGCGTCGTAGATGTCCATCGCCTCGTTGAGCTCGCCGAGCACGCCACGATAGTCGATGATGTAGCCGAAGTCCTTACCCTCGGCGAGCCGGTTGACGCGGGCGATCGCTTGCAGCAACGTGTGCTCTTTGAGCGGCTTGTCGAGGTAGAGGACGGTGTTGCGCGGCTCATCGAAGCCGGTCAGCAGCTTGTCGACCACGACCAGGATTTCGATGCCGTCCTCCTGCGAGAACTTCTCGATGATCTCGCGGTTGTACGCCTCTTCGGTGCCGTACTGCGCCATCATCTTCTTCCAGAATGCCTGGATTTCCGGTTGGTTGAAGTCATCGATTTCTTCATGCCCCTCGCGCGTGTCAGGGGGCGAAACCACGAGCTCAGCCTTAATGCCAGCATCCGTAAGGTAGCGGAGATACTTCAAACCGATCCGTTTCGACTGACACGCGAGCATTGCCTTGAAACCAGTTCCACGGTGATTTTCAATGTAGTGATCGCGAACGTTCCAGGCAATCTCTTTGAGCCGTTGCTCCGTCGCATTGACCGCCTCGCTGCGGCTCATCTTGCGCTTGAGATCGGTGCGCTGCTCATCGGTGAGCTTGGCCGTCTCGCGTTCGAACCATTTCTCGAGCTGATCCTTGTCGACGTCCTGATCGACGATGCGGCCTTCGTACAGCAGCGGGACGACCGCCTGATCGACCACTGCCTGTCGCATCGGATACTTGTGGATGAAGCTGCCGAACCGGGCCGCCGTCGACTTCTCCGCCTTGGTGAGCGGCGTGCCGGTGAACCCGATATAGCACGCATTCGGGAACACCTGCGACATCTTAGCGTGCATCGATCCGTATTGGCTGCGATGGCTTTCGTCGACGAGGACGAATACGTTGTGCCCCTCATCGAGCACATGATCGCGCGCCGCCTGATCGAACTTGTTGATGACCGTCGTGATGACATCGCCGCGCTTCTCGCCATCGCGGAGCGTGCCGGTGACCAGACGCACGAGATGCCTGCCGTCGTTGGCCTGCACGACCGACTTGCCGCAGGCGTGGAACGTGCCGTAGATTTGCGTGTCCAGATCGACGCGGTCGGTGACCAGCACGACGCGCGGATTGCTGATGGCTGGGTGCAGCGCCAGACCCTTCGCCAGCATGACCATCGTCAGCGATTTGCCGCTGCCGGTGGTGTGCCAGATGACGCCGCCGGTGCGCGTGCCCTGCGGGTTGAGCTGCGCGACGCGCTCGATGGTCGCCTTGATGGCGAAGTACTGCTGATAGCGCGCGATCTTCTTGACGCCGCCGTCGAACACGATGAATCGGTACGCCAGCTCCAGCAGGCGCTCCGGCCGGAGCAGCGCGTAGATCAGCCGGTCCTGCGCGGTCGGGAGCCGTTTGCCGAGCGCCGCGAAGTGCTGGTGATACACGTGCGGAGAATTGCGCCAATTGTACAGCTTGCTGGCGACATTCGGGGCGACGGGCCGGTTGATCAGGTCGTGAATGACCGGGTCGAGGTCGGCTTCCTCGCGCCAGAGCGACCAGAACTTCTTGGGTGTGCCGGTGGTGGCATAGAACGCCTCGTTGGGCTGAAGCGCCATGAGCAGCTGCGAATACGCGAACAGGTGCGGGATCTGATCCTCGCCCTGATTGCGGATCATCTGGCTGATCGCCTCGGCGATGGGCTTGTTGAGGTGGGCCGGTTCGTCCTCGCCGACCACGCTGGGATCGCGCAGCTCGGCCTGACCGTCGAGATCGGCGCGCTTGCACTCGATCACCACCAGCGGAATGCCGTTGACGAACAGCACGATGTCTGGGCGGCGCTTCTCGTGGCTGCCGCGCCGTTCGACGCTGAACTCGTCGGTGACGTGATAGACGTTGTTCTCCGGGTGCTTCCAGTCGATATAGTGCAGCGACGGGCTGAACGTGTCGCCGTCGATCGTCTCGCTGAGCGACGTGCCCAGCGTGAGCAGCTCATACAGCGAGGCGTTGGTGAGCAGCAGGCTGGGTTTCTCTTCGGTGAGCAGCTTGCGCAGCGCCTCCTGAATGCTGCGGTCGCTGAAGGCGTACTCCGTCCCCTTGCGTGTGAACCGGTTATGTTCACGCAGCCACGGTTCCAGTACCCCGGTCAGGACGACGTTGCGCTCTTTACCTTCGCGCAGCTCCAGCGCCTCGGGCTGGGACAGGTACGTCCAGCCCATCTGGATGAGCAGTTGCAGGGCGGGGAGCTGCGAGTTGACCAGTTCCTTGAACGCATCGGATTGAGACATCGGCAAGTTCTCTGTGACTGGATCGGTTGATTGGGTGACGCGCCGGAACATAGTTCCGATTCTATCAGGTTGGTTCGCCTAACTGATTTCGTAGCTCTTGAGGATGAGCGGCTTGGCGCGTTCGAGGCCGGCTGCATCATAGATGCGCACTTCCAGATCGCCGCTGTATTCCCCCGTGCCGCGCACGTCCTTCGTGAACCCGTCTTCAAGCTCGACCGTGTCGGGATTGACCTTAAGCATCAGCACAAGCCGGTGGTCACGCGGATGAACGATGACACACAGGAAATTCCGTAGCCGCCGATACGCGTGATACTCCTGCTTCTCACGCAGTTGAACTTCGTCTCCGAGAGACATCGCGAAGTCGCGGAGCTGTTGATACAGGTCTTTGAGGGTGTCGGGTGACTGTTCGAGGTAATCGGAAACGGTCTTCTTGCGGGCTGCATTGTTGCCGGAAGAGTTCACCGTTGGAGAGGGTTGAGCCGTGACTTGGCGCGTCGACAGGGTCGTAATCGCGTTGACCAGCTCCAGCAGCAGATGCGTAGCGCCATAGCGCCGGTAGCGGATCAGCTCGATGTTGCGGCCGATCTGAAGGACGGCGTGCTCATCGTAGCGCGTGAAGTCTCCGGCGATGCACAGCAGGCGCGGGCTGCTCCAGTCGATGCCGGCGGCCGCGTCACCGCCGAGGCGGCCCGCGACCACCTTTTCGAACTCCGCCTTGTGATCGAGCAGCCAATCGAGATAGAAAAGCCCTTGATTGATGACGTTCTCGTTGAGCGCGCGCTTGTACTCGATGATGACCGGGAAGCCGTTCTCATCGAGGCCGAGCGTGTCGATGCGCCCGCCGTGCGTCTTGCCGGTGATGTACTCCGACGCGACGAAGCGGATGCCGAGAAACGTCTCCAGATGAGTCTCGATCAGCGTTTGCAGCGACTTCTCGACCGCGACCGGGCTGCCCTGCAATTCGCGTACGGTTCCGCCTGTCAGGTCGAACAGCTTGATGTCACCCATGTTGTTCCCTATCGGACCTCCAACCGTTCGAGTGCGGAGGCGGCCAGCTTACGGACAAACGCTTCAAGGCGCTCTACAGGCAGGCGTAAATGGAAGCCGCCGGGCCGCTCTGGATCATCGTCATCCTTGAATTCGACATGTGTGATGTGCCCAGACTCTTCGCGCTTTGGGTCACTGAACCGAGCATGAGCGATGGTATTGCGCAGCTGACGTACCAAGTTACGCATGGTGAGCTGATCGACTGTAATGGCGAACTCGGTCCGCGGTCTCTTGTTATTCAGTTTGTATTCGGGGCTTATTAAATCCTCGGGATCCAAACCCCACTCCTTATGCACATCAACGAACAGATCGCTTGTGAGCCAACCCTCAAATCGACTTTCATGATTGTCTCCTGCAAGTTGCTGCGGATACACCAGCAGCCCCAATAGGCAGTTGAGCAGCAGCGTGACTTCGTACTGGTTTTCGGGCGGCGGCACGGCGCGCGCGAGTTTCTCGTACTGGTCGATGATCTCCAGCGTACGCTTGATGAAATCGCGCTCTATGGTGCTGTAGTTGGTCATCCTTCCGGCTCCGAATTCAAGTTTGCAGCTTCAAGGAAGATCGCATGTCGTGGTCAAGATTCTGGCGGTAAACATGGATTCTTAAACCAATTCTTCACTTGGCTCTTTGTCTTCCAGTCAAACTTTCTCGCAAGCGATGCCATCAGTCGAATCGAATTGTGTGCAAGAGTTCGTACGTCCTGAACGTCTTCATCTGATACTGGCTCCGAGATATCATGTCCGTGCAAAATCTGCCCTCTCAACCTGTAAAATTTCACAAACGTGCGTTCTGCCCAGTCAATAATCGCGGGCCAGCCCTGAACATCCGTGTCGGATTTGTTGCCGTCGCCCTTGAGCGTGCGAACGAAGTTCCCGCCGTACTCGACGAGGTTCCGGAATTGACTCTTGAGATCAGTCTCTTTGGTAGCAGATGTTGGCATCGCGACATTTATGCTTACAACATATCGGTAGACAGCATGGTATCTGGATGCAGCGAGCACGCCGCTATCGTAATGTTCCAGCGCTCTGGTGATCTGGCGTGAGACGGGATTAGCAGTCTGGGCAAAGTGGTGATTGATTTCTTCAAGTCCGTATAGCTGCTTGGCAATCTCAACATCCTTAGCGTTGATGTCATGAAAAAGAGCCAGTCGGCCAGTGTAGCCAGGACTCGCATCTGGTTTCTCTGGGTTGTGAAATACGACCGCGTATTGACGGCGGCCAAAATAGTTCACGTCAGTCGCGGGATTGACCCTTACTTCAAGGTTTCCGTTCGCTCTGGGGCGCCACATAGAAACGAAACGAAGAACAGCAAGCGCTTTTGAAGCCTCTTCGATGGCGCTACGTTCCTGGTTCTCATGATCTCCTGTAACCGGAATACGCAAGAAGCATGTCGCCTCTGGCTGTGGAAAGTCTTCCTTGAGACGAGTTATGTGTAGAACAAAAAGGGAATCCGGCTGGGCTGTACACAGGTGCGAATTGGCGAGCCGTAGCTCTGGCAGTCCGCGAAACGTGACGTTGTAGAGTGGCAACAGGGCCTCCCCGGCGTGTGCATAGTGAGCCAACGCGGTCCGGTAGACGCCTTCACAAATCTTCTTGAGGCTCTCTTTCGAGAACGGTTGCTCAAGGTTGTCACATATCCGCTTCTCAATCTCCCAATTGATCAGCTTTCGGCCAACCCGACCTTCGAACAACTCTTCAACCTTCGCAAGTAGATCGACCCATTCACTTCTCGGTGCAACGAGTAGCTTATGGTCTGCATCATACGTGTGCAGAAAACACAACTGCTGTAACTCACCCGAGGCTCGTTGCTTCGCTGACTCGCGAATTGACACGAGCTTTAGTGAGAACAGGAAGCGCCGAAGCGCTGTACTGAACTCCTGTTTTCGTGTCACACCTTCACCCGCACATCACCCGTGAGCAGCCGCTGCATCAACCCGCGCTTCTGTTCGCGGAGGCGGCTCAAATAGACTTCGCGACCTTGAATTGTTTCATCGACCGACTTTAGCAAGTTTGTGATCATCACCTGCTCATCGGGTCTAGGTAGTAGCACCTCTATCCTGAGGAAATCGGCAGGGTCAAGGCGAACTCTGCCGGTGGTGCCTCGACATAGATCAGTTGCCACCTTTTGAAACTTGCGATCAAAAAAGAGGTAGCCCATGTAGTCCGTAACCAAATAGTCGGATTCTGCTCGAAATAGTGGATATTCTGACGTGCAGAAAGCGCCGTCATATTCTTGCGGAACGACTCCAAACGCTGCCTTCGATACCCACATCTTGTTGTAAGTAATGTCATCAGTTCTGACCTGACTCAGGGACGCTGTAACGATATCACCGCCATCCCTAGTATCATGAATATGAACTCCAGCAACGTACCATCGGACACCTATCAATCGATAGGATCCGTCAGTTGAAGTTCGAGTTGGTCTTTGTACTTGAGCCAATGCTTCCCCCAACCGAACCTCCCGCCACGGCTCGGTGAACCCCGGAAAGCGCACCTCGCCGGTGAGCAGGCGCTGCATGAGCCCCTGTTTGCGGCGTTTCAGCGCGGCGATGAGCGCCTCGACCGTCCCGATCGCCTCGTCCCACGTGCTGAGGATCGCCGCGATCTTCCGCTGCTCGGGGAGGGGCGGGAGGGGGAGCTTCAGCGACTTCAGAATTGGCTGGCTAATTGTGAATTGGCCGCCAGTACTCCAGTTGATTTCGGCCAAGAGCCTGGACCGTACTAGCGGGCTGCTGAGAAGGTAGTAGAGGAACTTGGGCGAGTATGTCTTTGCAGCTCTCAGCCGAATAATGTTTTCATCAAAGGCCATCGGCACACTCCAATTGCCCACGAGTGCACACCGGCCAATGTATTGCGCACTGCCGTTAACGCGAACGAACAGCAGATCGCCGGGCTTCAGACGATATGTACTGAGCTCCTCATCGGTCATCTCATATTGGCTTATCTCATGGAGTGAAATCCGACCGCCGGTAATGTTGGCAATCCGAAGGACTATCGGGCCAAATTCTGACACGGTCTCGCGGCGACTGAAGCCGTTTTGAGCGAACTCAATGTGATCGCCAAACCGCTCGATTGTCCAGCCTGGCGGTACGCTACTCATCCAGCTCCAACTCCGCGAGGTAGCCCTGCATCCGCGCTTCGACGTCGGCCAGCGTGCCGCGCAGATCGCGGATCTCCGCGTTCACGGCGCGCATGTCCACCGGCGGCTCGGCCTCGAAGGTGTCGACATAGCGCGGTATGTTCAGGTTGTAGTCGTTGGCGGCGATCTCGTCGCGCGTGGCGACGTAGGCGTACTTCTCCACGAACTGGCGCGCGCGGTAGGTCTGCGCGATCTTCTGCCGGTCCTCGTCGCGCAGCACGTTCTGCGTCGTCCCCTGCTTGAACTCGCGGCTGGCGTCGATGAAGATCACGCGGTCGTCCGGCCGGCTGCGCCTGAAGAGCAAGATCGCGGCGGGGATGCCGGTGCCGTAGAACAGGTTCTCCGGCAGGCCGATCACGGCATCGAGGAGGTTCTCGTCGATCAGGGCTTGCCGGATGCGCCCCTCGGCGCCGCCGCGGAACAGCACGCCGTGCGGGACGATCACGCCGACGCGCCCGTTGTGCGTGGCGGGTCCGTAGGTCGATCTCGATCATGTGGGTGATGAAGGCGTAGTCGCCCTTGCTGGCCGGGGGCACGCCGCGGTGGAAGCGCCCGAAGCGGTCATGGGCGGCGGCATCCGCGCCCCACTTGTCCAGCGAGAACGGCGGATTGGCGACCACCACGTTGAAGCGCATCAGGTTCATGCCGTTCAGGTGCTGCGGGTCTTTGAGCGTGTCACCCCAGTGGACGTTGTCGCGCGTCACGTTGATGTTGTGCAGGAACATGTTCATCATGCACAGCGCCCACGTCGATCCGTTGACCTCCTGCGCATAGGCGGCGTAGTCGTCGCTGCCGGTGCGCCGGATGTGGTCGACGCACTTGATCAGCAGCGAGCCGGAGCCGCACGCCGGATCATAGATACGATCGTTGGGCTGCGGGTCGAGCAGGTCGGCCAGCAGGCTGCTCACCTCGGGCGGGGTATAGAACTCGCCGGCCTTCTTGCCTGCGCCGCTGGCGAACTTGCCGATCAGGTATTCGTAGGCGTTGCCGATGATGTCCAGCCCGTTGATGCGCGACGGGCGCATGTCTAGGCGCGGGTCGTTGAAGTCTTCGAGCAGGTTCTTGAGGCGGTCGTTGCGCTGCTTGGTGCGCCCCAGCGCGGCCTCGCTGTTGAAGTCGATGTTGCGGAACACGCCTTCGAGCTTGGACTTGTTGTCGTGCTCGATCGCCTCCAGCGCCTTGTTGATCTCCTCGCCGAGGTTGGCGTCGTTGCGCTTGTCGTACAGGGTGTAGAAGTCGGCGCCTTCCGGCAGCACGAAGCGCTCGCGGCTCATCTGCCGTTGGACACGCGTCTCGTCGCCGTCGTACTGCGCCATCTTCTGGGCGTAGGTGTCGCGCCACACGTCGCTGATGTACTTGAGGAACAGCATCACGAGGATGTAGTTCTTGTACTCGCTGGGGTCGATGGTGCCGCGGAAGGTATCGCACGCCTTCCACAGGATGGCGTTGATTTCGTCCTGGCTGATGCGGTCGTTCATGCGTGCTTTCTAGGCGGGTGCCGGTATACGTACCCGCCTATTTTATCGCATAACGACGTCTTTCGGGGGTTGAGGTCGAGGGCGATTCCCGGTCGACCGCAGGCACTCCGCCCTATTCCGCGCCGCATCAGCCACGTCGCATATGCCCGCCCCGTCCCGTGCATCTCCGGTGCAACGCGCCACGCAATGTAGCACGCCACCCCACCGGCGAAAGCCGCGGGCGGCTTCGACTCGGTGCGCGGCGCGGGCTGATGCCGCTGCGCTCAGCCGCGCACCGGTCGCCCTTCGGGTCGCCGGCGGGGCTGCCCCGGCGTGCTGGGGGTGGGGCGTTGTTGTGCCGAACTGCGACGGCATGGTGACGACGTTTATCTTCCGCACCAGCGACGCTCAGGCGGCCGCCGAGCTTGCGCATCATGTGGCACAGCGCGTCATCTGCCTGCCGGAAAGCGGGATATAATCGGGCCGAGGAATGAAAGAAAGTGCTGCGCGATGGAAACGATCAAGCTCACCACACACATCGATGAGACCGGAACACTGCGCCTTGAAGTGCCGACACACCTGGCCAATCATGCCGTTGAAGTGCTCGTTGTCTTGCATCCGATGACCAAGCAAGCGGTCGTCGAACGGGGGTGGCCCGCCCGCTACTTTGAAGCCATCGACGCGATCGATGCGGATGATATGGTTATTCGCCCCGATCAGGGTGTTTGAAGAACGCGAGACGATGGAATGACCTACCTGCTGGATACCAACGTGTGTATCCGCATTATCAATGGACGTTCAGCCATTGCGCGGCAGAACCTGCTGCGGCATGCCGGCTAGCCGATCCCGACACATCACTCGAACAGCCCTCGGTCAACCGGGGACTTTTTGATTCCAGGAGACACCACGCATGGCACGTGCAGTGCGATCTGCCGCTGCCCTGTGCGAGTAGGGTAGATGCGATCGTGGTGAACTATGGAGGCGCCGTCACGCTCTGCTGCGGTGACCGGTCGCCTGGCGTTTGTTGGTAAACCGGTAGGCCATGGGTGGCACGGCGGCCATGGCGCCGCTTGACGCGGCACCGCATCGCTGGCGCGATGCCACGCTCCCGCCGCAATGCAGCCGTCGTTGACAGGCGCATTGGAGGCTGCCGAGGTTCCCGTCAGCGAGGCTGGCGGATCGGCGGGATCGTAGCAAGCTAAAAGCTTGCCACCTCAGGCGCCGGTGGGGGCTGACGTGCGCCTCTACGTGGCGCACCCACATCGCGCCTTGCGGTGCGATGTGGCACGTGGGCGGGAGCGTCCCCGCCCAGCGAACGCACCTGCGTGCGTTCGAAGGTCGTGTGGCGCGAATCGGCGTATGATGGGCCGATCGGGACTTACAATCTGTCTGGTCTTTGCGAATGCGGTCGTCCAAGCCAGATAGACACGCCGTTCAGGCCAATGGCTAGCTATGCCAAAAATGCCGAGACAGTCAGAGCTGCCGTACCGCCATAGTAAACGGGGATACGGTCAAAGCGTCATCTACACGCGACGGAAGAATTGAACCGGAACTGAAAAACTACTCTGCAGAAAGTCGAAAAATCGACAGGTTGGCGGACCGCGATATGACAGACTGAGTTGTCCAGATATCAATGAGGGACACCTTGGTTCGTACGACTAGAGACCAGCACAACGACAACGGCGCCGCGCACGAAACAAATCTCACATCGGTTCAGATTGTCTATTGCGTCCCCGAAGCCGAAGTATTCCAGCGATTCGCCCAACAGATCGGTGAGCAGATGTCCGAATTGTCAGGTGAAGGCGGCTATTCTGAACAGTCGGTTGTCGATGGATTGGCGCACTTCCTGCAGGTCGTAAGCGAGCTGCTCGTGCGTCAACTCAACGGCGATCGGCACGCCGTGAAGACTTGACACGGATTCGCGATCGGATTACTGTGAGTGCATCCAAAGCGAACGCCGAAGTGCGGTCAACACCTCGGCGTTCTGGTCCTGCACTAATCGTCCTAGCGCACGACCTACCGACAGACTCTAGCAGGTCGGCAGGGGGCGCGCCATTTGCTATCTACGGAGTCTGTCATGAAACGGAACCCTCCTTCGCACATCGATCGTCGCGTCGCCCTCTGTTACATCCGCCTTTCCCAAACGAAGAACGAGTCCGACCTCAAGAGCCCCGAACGGCAACGCGCCAACCTACAAGCGGCTTGTGACAAGTACGGCTGGATACCCGAGTGGTACGCCGATGCCGAGAAGCACAAGTCCGGGACGAAGGAGAGCAACCGTCCACAGTGGCTGCTTCTGAAGGCGCGCGTCAATGACCCGGACGTCGCCGTCTTGGCGGTCAACGATACCTCACGAGCCATGCGCAATACGTGGCGCGCCTTGAAGCTGTTCGACGAGCTCTCCAGCAGCGACGTGAAACTGTACGTCGCGGTGTCCGACCGCATGATGGACATCAAGACGCCGGACGGACGGATGAGCCTGTTCATGCAGGCGTTCATCGATGAGATGTACGCGCTAGACGGATCGCGGCGGGCCAGCGACAGCATCCGGCACCGCAAGAGCAGGCAGATCACGGTCGGGATGCCGCCGTTCGGGACAGTACGCAACGCGGATGGCTATCTCATTCCGTCATCGGCCGGCGCGTGGAAACTGCCCGCAGGCGGATGGCAAGGTGGGGAGAGCGGCGCCGAATCCTTAGTTGAGGGAGTCGTGTGGCGGAGCTACCACGAAGCAGCCCGACGGGTCCTCGAGCTATACGCCGAGAACAAGGGTGGTTACAGCCGAATCGCCAAATCGCTCACCCGCGAAGGATGGGCGTTCCGGGATCGGTGGGGGACTCCGCGACTGTTCAGCAGTGACGACGTGCGCCGCGTCGTCGCCAATTGGCGTGAGTACGCAGGCATCGTGACGGATGGTCGGGCCAAGGAGCGAGTGGCGCACGAAACCGAGGACAATGCCGCGATCTTGTACGATACCGGGCGCGCCGTGTTCAACCTGGATCTTCTGCGGCGGGTGGCTCGAGTGCAGGAGCAGCGTAGTATGACGACGCGCCCGACCGGATCGGTCGATCGAGTCTACCCGTACGGCCTGCTCCGGCTGCTGTACTGCGCCAGATGCGAAGCAATATCGCGCGAGGAAGGCAATCTGCGACGCAGATCGCGCCTGAGCGGGACGAACATGGATCGTCCGCGCTACCGGCACGCGGAAGGCGTACGCTGCGGGTGTAAGCGGCGATCGGTGCGCGCAGACGAGATCGAAGGCGACTTCCTGCGGCTCGTGCAGCTCATGACGTTGAAGCCCGAAGTCCATCAGCTCATGTTGGAACTGGCGCTGCGGACGAGTCAGGCCGACGCAGAACGCGAGGACTTCGAGTCCGAAAGGCGGGCGGCCATCGCCGTCCTGAAGCAGCAGATGGCGAATCTGCTGGACCTGTATAAGAACGCGGTCATTACGGCGGAGGAGTTTTATCGGGATCGGGCCGACCGTGAACGACAGATTGCGTTCTGGGAAGCGCGGACGACGGATCACCAGAAGAAGGCGCTCGAGCTGGAACACGTGATGGCGGCATTGAGCCAACTGATCGACCTGTGGGGAGAGGCTGACAGCGACGATCGATCTCGGCTCGCTGCAAGTCTGTTTGAGTACCTTGTCGTTGACCTGGATGATGGAAGAATCGTAGACTTTCGCTTGCATCCGTGGGCGGATCAGTATCTGTGTCTGCGAGCAGAGCTGTTTGACGATGACGAGGGGCCTGACGATCCGGAGGACGGATCAGACAGTCACGGGGAGCCTGAGGGAACCAAAAATCGCTTCACCACACTGGAAAGTGATGAAGCGATTCATGACCCCAACGGGACTCGAACCCGTGTATCCACCTTGAAAGGGTGGTGTCCTAGACCGCTAGACGATGGGGCCGTAACGCTCCGCAGTGTATCAGTGTCCGTCGATCACGTCAAGACAAACTCACGAGAGCGCAAACCGAGCGAGCCGCCCCTACATGGCACCGCACGGTCGGCAGTTCTCGGATCAAGAGTAAGGTATGGACTCATATCTCAAGCGACGCGATGTTACACTCTATGTTATGTGGCTGCGGCATAGATCGCGGAGCGAAGGATACGCTTGAATGAGGTGTCCGCATCGTATCGCAATGTACGAGACACCTCACACCTTGTGGCAATGAATCCCGATCGAACACTGTGGGGCGGAACGGCGCCGACTATTCTGCGTTGTTGCAGGTATTCTGGCGGAGTTTCCGCGATGACATTCGGGCCAGCACGGTATTGACCCGTCATTGTAAGGAAGCGAAGAAGGGTGCATAGCGAAAAGCCGGTAACGCTTCTTCACCCGCGCGCCTATGGACGTGGCACCCCTTGCCGCCACCCCTCATGCGCGCCAGATACACCGCCCGGCCGACAACGGCGTCGAGCACGTTTGTTTCCGAGTAGACAGATCAATACACTGCCTATATGCGGCCTTTGGACAATGTGTCCGGCGCGGCAAGCGCGTCACACCGTTAGAGTCCGTACAAGGAGCTTCTCATGAACTGGCGTGGCCTGACGATTACGCTGCTCGTACTGGTTCTCACGATGGTCCCGGCATACGCTCAATCAGCCGAGACCACTGTTCCCCTCATCATCGACACCGACATGGCGCAGGACGACTGGATGGCGATCGCCTTCCTCCTTCAGTCGCCTGCGGTCGATGTGCGGGCCGTCACGATTGCCGGCACAGGGGAGGCGCACTGCGACCCCGGCGTCCGCAACGCGATGAACCTGCTCGAAACCCTCGGCCACGGAGACATTCCCGTAGCTTGTGGGCGTGAAGCGCCGCTGCAAGGCGAGCACACGTTCCCCGCAGTGTGGCGCTCGCACGTGGATACCATGGCTGGGCTGAGCCTCGCAGCGAATCCGCGCGACGCGGTCCAGATCAGCGCTGTTGAACTGATCGCGGAGACTGTGGAGGAACGCGCCGCCCCAGTAACCTTACTCACGCTCGGCCCGCTTACGAACGTCGCAGACTTCTTGCGTTCGCGGCCCGACCTTATTGGACAGATTTCACACGTTGTCGTCATGGGTGGGGCTGTCCACGTGATGGGAAATCTGACCCCATACGTACAACACAACTACCGTGGCGAATGGAACATCTACGTCGATCCTCTGGCGGCAGCCGAAGTGGTCGAATCCGGTGTGCCGGTAACTCTTGTCCCGCTTGACGCCACCAACGATGCACGAGTCACCGTGGATTTCGTGCGCCGGCTAGAACTGGATCGACGGACTGTAGCCGCCGACTTCGTTTACGACGTGCTGGTCGCGAGCCTACCGTTCATATCCTCAGGTGGCTATTACTTTTGGGATCCGATGGCTGCGGCAGTCATAAGCGATCCACAGGTCGTTCAAATTGTAGAGGAGGGTGTAACGGTCGTCACGAAAGAAGGCACGGAATCGGGACGAACGGCACCGGACCCCGATGGCAATGTGGTCAGGGTCGCCGTCGCTTCGGATGCAGGCCGGTTCGAGCAGGTCTTCCTGAACACGCTCAACGGTAGAGATCCGCTCGCTGTCCTTGCAGATACCGACACATCGGCTCGGATCGGCGATAGCACCTCGACAATGACGCCGATTGCCTCGATTGACGACTTGGTCGGAACGTGGAAGTGGACCGGACCGTTCCATTTCCGTTTCACCGCCGACGCTAGATTCATGGTGAGTCAGGCTTACGACGGGCTGGATGACGAAACTCCCGAGGACTTTGGGACCTACACGCTTCAAGGCAACGTGCTCACGCTGCTCAGCAGTGAATCGTCGCTTTACTGCCCGAGCGCTGAGGCGAGCACATACCATGTCTATCGCACAGTGATTGACGAGCTTGCGTTCGTATTGGAGTACGATGCGTGTGATGCACGCCGCGCTCCGTCCACAGCGCCACAGGTTTTCGCGTCGGTCGATGCGACTGGACAACCGGTTCGCTTCCCGGCACGTACGTTTGTCGTAGGAGACTACACGCAGACGTTCTATCCGGACGGAACGTACGAGTTCTATGTGGGCGACTCGTTGATGGTCATATCGACATACGAAATTCGAGGTGATCGCCTGTTGTGGCAGAGCACAGGAGTCTGCGCGAATTCGCAAATACCTGTCACGGAGTATACGTGGGCCTTCGACGGCACGACGCTGACACTAGAGCCGGTCGAGAAAGACCCTTGTGCGGACAGGGATACATTGATGCATCTGCCTTACACGCGGAAATAAGGTTGGGGATTCGCGCCAACTGGTACGAACACGAAACGGCCCGCACGATTTCTCGTGCGGGCCACCTAATTTCTTGCATGAAGTGCTACTCCGCAATCTCCCACACGAGCGCGTACTCGTCCTCGTACACGACGCGCATCGCCGGATCGGCATCCGCTTGTGCGATGAACGCTTGGGCCTCGACCCCGCTGACGATAAACCGGGTACCGAACTTTGTCAGAATTGCCTCGGACGGGTTCGCGACCTCGCCGAGGCGTATCTGAGTCCATGCTTCCCACAGGTCGGGATCGGCTTCCAGCAGGTACGTCGTGTCGAGTCCGTTCAGGTACGTGTTCGATGTGTTGTGGAAGAACAGCCGCGTGAAGTCGTCATAGTCGGTCTGAAAAATCAGCGCGCCGGCCGGTGTATTCGTTTCTAGCCAGTCGGCAGCGCCAGCCAACGCGTTGACATCTGGCTCGTCCGCCATGGTCGAGTACGTCGCTGTGAACACGAACGCACCCATGACCGCGCCGGCAACAAGCGTAAGCACGCCCGCGATCTTTGCCAAGCGGGGACGAAAGCGCCACAGCTTGAATGCAGAGGGACGACCCCATATCACCGCGGCAAACAGGAGCGCGAAGGCTGGGTAGTATTCCACGAATCGGCGCGAACGCAGCAGCATGAACAGGGTCAACAGCGCCGCGAACAGCAGCAGCCACGAAACACGATCACGGAGGTCGCGCCGCCAGACGAATCCGATCAAACCGGCGCCCAACGCGACAAGCGACCCGAACACGCTGATGAGCAGTTCATCCCATTTGTACGGATACCACTCGTTGCCAACTTCGACGCTGCCGACGATGTCGACTTTCGCACCGAGGTGGTCGATGATGAAGCCGATATTCTGTGGAAAGTACGGATTGACGACCAGTCCGAGCGCCAGTCCCGCTGCCGAGTACACAAGCGGCCTAGGGTTCAGCCGGCGTGAGACGATCCAATCGGCGACCGTGTACATGCCGGCGAACACAGGCATGAGCACGAATCCGTTGTACAGCCATACGAAGGCGAACGACAGTGGCAGCATCCAAAGATGACGTCGCTGCTGGATAAGCACGTAACACGCTACCAGCAGCAGGAGTAAGGCGGCGCCTTGCGTACGTATCATCAAGAGACGGTAGAGAAAGTGAAACGACATGCAGAACAGCGCAATCGTCCACAACGCAGGCATGTGTACCCGGCACGCGCGAAGCACGGCCCACAACGCCACGAAAACTCCGGACGCGATCGCTAACTGGCCGAGCTTCGCACCGACGACGCCACCCCAGTGCGCAAACGGCGCAAGGTACAGGTGATACAGCAGGTGATGATCGACGAAGCGCTCGGGGCTGAGGATCGTCAAGGGCAGCCACGGAAAGTCGAGCGCCAGCCTTCGCTGAACGATAATCACGTCCGCGACGCGGGCATGATAGTATCCGTCCACGCCATTGAATCCGTTTGACGCGAAGATCAGTGTGCCGAGGATTCCCGCGCAGACGGCAAAAAGAAGCGTGCCCGACGCTGCAGGGTGATGCAGCAGCGAGAGCAGAGTCCCCCGCGGTTTCGCGCTCCCAGTGTATGCCATCCGCACTCTTCCCAAAGCCGCTTCCGGTCACCGGTCGCAGCGACAGCCTGCAAAGGCCGTAATTATAGCGTGGTCACTACGATGCGCGCCGGTCCTATGCGACGCCGATGTTCGGGACGACCTCGGTGACAATGCCGATGATGCCGATGGCGATGAGCAGGATTCCGGCGGCGCGGGTCAGCACGCCGTGATTCTTCGTGAGCCAACTGGTGATCTGGCGCTGCAGCGGCAGGGCGATCCACGGCAGGATCACCAGCGGCCAACCGAAACCGAAGCCGAATGCAAGAAAGTACAGCATCTCGCCGGCGAATGCGTCCACGCCCGCCGCACCGCGCAGGAACGCCGCGGTCAGTATGGGTCCGGTACAGGGCAGGGTCATCGGCCCGAGCAGTAGGCCGTACACGTAGGCCGTCAGATACGGATTGCTCAGGGTCGGCGACTGCGCCAGAGACAGCCGAAGGAACGGATTGCGTCCGAGCAGCATGACGATCCCGAATACGATGACGCCGACATACAGCGCCGGCAGCAGAATCGGGAGGATTTGCCCGAACGACGCTTGAAGCATGGTCAGCAGCAGGCCGATCAGCAGCATCATCGACAGCACGCCCAGCAGCACGATCAGCCCTAACCAGCGCGACGCGTTTCGGGCGCGTTCGTTGTTGGCGGTGCCGGCGAGGAATGCGATCAAGCCGGGATACAGCGGCAGCAAGCAGACGTTCGTCAATATCGCGCTCGTGCCAAGCCCGAACGCCGTCACGAGTTCTGCGATCACCGGCTAGGCTCCGCTGGCGGCCGTTAACTCGTCGACCAGCTCGTCGGCCGATTTGATGCGGCCCGCCTGCAACTCGCCCGCGCTCAGATCGGGCCGGATGACAAAGTGCGGCGTCGAGGGCGGGTTGGAGATTGTGCGACCGAACGCGTCGGTCAGCGCAACCAGCGCTTCCGGCGACAAGACGGCAAACGTCCAGTCGAAGTCCTGATTGTCGGCATAGTTTGCCAACGTGGATGCCGAGATGTTCGTTTCGACGCTCAGCCCGATGTACACGTAGTCATCGGTGCCAAGCGTGGCGATGGCGTCGCGCAGGTTACGCATTTGCTGCCGGCAGTTGGTGCACCACGTCGCCATCGGCTCGACATAAACGGTCTTGCCGGCGAAGTCGGACAAGGTAAACGTCTCGCCCGTGCGCGCGTCGACCAGCGGGATCGTCTGCCACGCGGGCAAGTTTGCTGCCGGGGCGTCGGTCGGAGCGGGCGCGTCCGTGGGCGCGTCGGTGGCAGGAACTTCCGTCGGGGCCGATGTCGTGGGGGTTGGAGCAGTGGTCGGTGAAGTACCGCCGGGGGCAGTCGGGCTGCATGCCGCGACGGTAAACATGAATACGATCAGGACGAAGAGTCGCAAATATGTCACGTGGTGCTTGCCTTTCTGCACGAGTCCGTGTTCAGAAAGCAAGTACGACGCGAGTCTTACGTTTGGATGACGCTCACGCCCGAATGCTCATGGTTCGACGGACCGCAGCGCCTCGATACTGACCCAGTCGCCCTCGGTGCGTACGTGGGTGACGCGGTATCCGGCACGCTCAAGCGCAGTTGCCACGTCCGTAACTTGCTCGGTAATGATCCCGCTGAAGATCGCCGCGCCGCCCGGACGCACGATGTCGCCAAGCCCCTGATCGCACATCTCGATGATGATACGGGCGAGGATGTTCGCCAGCAGCAGGTCGAACCGCCGGGCGGACGTGCGTACCGTCTCAAGCGAGCCTTGCATGGCCGTGATGCGATCCGCGACGAGGTTGGCCTCGGCGTTGTCGCGCGTGATGTCGGCAGCGACCGGGTCGATGTCGATGGCGGTGACGTGCGCCGCACCCAGCATCACGGCGGCGATCGCAAGGATGCCCGACCCACAGCCGAGGTCAAGCACGCTCAGGCCGGGGCGCATCAACTCCTCCATGGACATCAGGCATAGGCGAGTCGTCGCGTGCGTGCCGGTACCGAAGGCCATGCCCGGGTCGAGTGCGATGACGAGATCGCCCGGTTCGGGCGCATACTCCTCCCACACAGGCCGGATAACGATGCGGTTTCCGATGCGTGTTGTGTGATAGTGCGCCTTCCACGCTTCAGCCCAGTCCTCGTCGTCCACGCGCTGATACGCAGCCGGGGGCAGGTTGTAGGCCGCGAGCGCCGTGTCGATTTCAAGGCGGGCGGTTTCGGCGCGTGCATCGGCCACCATGTACGCTCGCACGATCGATGCGTCTGGGGGCGGCAGTTCGCCTTCGTCCCAGTGGTCGGGCTGAATGTCGTCACGTTCGATCGACACGCCCTGATGGCCGAAGTCTTCGAGCACACCGGCGGCCAAATCGGCGAGGTCGGGTGAGAGTGTGACGGTGACTTCGATCCACTGCATATTGGGTGCTTTCTACCGAGTTGGCCGGAGTATTCGGGTCGGGCCGTTGACGAACAGATAGTATATCGCCAGCAGCGCGCTGACGGTGACGACAGCCGTATAGATGTAGAGACTCAGACGCAGGTTCTCCGCAACCGTCCCGAACCGCTGGAAGAACGGGATGATCAGGAATAAGTCGTAGACGAGGAACCCCGCAAGCTGCCCGCCCGCATTTGCCCAATAACGCTTGTAGAGGGCATATGCGAAGTACGCGGCTGCGCCGAGGAACATCGCGCCGAACAGCACGGACAGGTCCGGCGTGATCTGCCACGGCATGATTCCCGGCGTACCGAGCACGAGCGCGCCACCCGCGATGATGAGTGCAACGATGAAGATGACGAACGCAACTAGAAGTGGACGCGGGGTCGGGTACGTATCAAGGTACGGCTTGGTGAAGGATTGGGTTAACAGCCAGACGCCGAACGCCACGCCGATTGCAGAGGCGATCGCGAACGGGATGGTGCTGGTTTCGCCACTGTTGACGGTGATCGAGAAGATCGTGGCCGGCGTGAGGATCACGATGTAGTCAAGCGCGATCCCGGCCAGCGGGGCAGGATCGTTGATCCACACGCACCAGGTTGTGGACGCCGCGGCCGCGCCGAAAATGGAAGCGATGAACGTAAACGACAGCGGTGTCGTGCCCGGGAACGGCCACAGCCCGGTAACGACCGGAACCTGCATTGTGAATGCGATGGACAGCACGGCTTGAACAGTGGCGATGACGATCAGGAGCAGGCGGAGTCGAGGGTTCATCGCAGTCCTCCACGGCCGGCAGCCAGTTGGCCGGGGCACGGTGCCCCAGCACCCGATTCTGGTTGCTCTACGACCATCTCCACATTGTATGCGCCATTTTGACTGCTGACGTCGAATTCGCCGGGCGCCGCTATGGACGCGCGAAGACCATCGCGCTCCACCCCCGCTGGGAGACGCTCTCAACCAACGTTAACCCGTGGGCTGTGGCTAGCGCAGACAGCCGATCGGTCTGTACCTCGAGCACCCCGCTGCAGATGACCTTTCCTTGCGGGGCAAGTGCGTCCGCGATCGGGCCGATCAACTGCTTGAAGATCGGAAGCAGGAGATTCGCCACGATCACGTCGAACGGGCCATCGGCGCCTTCGATGCTGCCGAGGCGAGCGTCTATCCGATCGGCCACGGCGTTGCGTTCGGCGTTGTCTTTGGTGTGCAGCACGGCGGCCGGCTCAATGTCAACAGCCTGCACGCTTGCTGCGCCCAGACGTGCTGCGCCAATTCCCAAGATGCCCGATCCGCATCCCAGATCCAGCACGCGGCTCGCCGGTGTAACCAGCTCCGCCAATGTCGACAAGCACATCTGTGTGGTCGGATGCGCGCCGCTGCCAAACACGCCGTGTTCCACAACGTCGATGACGAGCGCGTCCGCCTCAGGCTGCTGACCGAACCGGCTGGCGGCATATGTCGAAGCAGGGCGGAGTGTCCGGACCACGAACTTTGGCGGAATAGCCACCGTCAGGAAGGGGATCCAGTTGTCGTTCACATCGATCGAATCGCTCATGGCAAGTCCAATACGGGTTTGAATTCGACGAGGTGTCGTTCCGGAAGGGAGACAACGGCGAACGCCGGCATCTCGAGAGCCGCCCATGTCGCATAGGCATCCATGCCGGTCCAGTGGGCTAGCACCATCGACATGACCGTCCCATGCGTGACAGCTCCAAGCGACTCGGCGGGGTGTGAAGCGACGATTGCGTCCAACGCCGTGGTGAATCGAACCCGTGCGGCATCGAAAGCCTCCTCGCCGAACACGACGTGTGCGGCATCGTCCATCGCCGCGCGAATGGCGGCGCGAAACAGACTGTGATTGTCGAAATAGGCCGCCGACTCGCGACGCGTTTCCCGAAACGCCGGTTCGACGATCAACGGTGTGTCGACGTTAAGGTGCTTCTGCAACATCTCGGCGGTGGTTACTGCCTTCGGCTCGTCGCTCGACGCAAATCGGCTAAGCGCATAGGGCCGGAGCGCGTCGGCAAGCAGCGCGCAGCGCTGTACGCCGAGATCGGTCAGTTCCCACGTGTGAGCTGAAGTACCCGGAACCGGTTTGGAGATCGAGTGCCGGATGAGGGCGATGTATGGCACCGGTGCAATGTCCTTCGCGTGCAAATGAGTCCTGTCCGTATTGTACAGGCATCTTGCACGCGGTGGTGTTCACGCCCGATGCCGCGCCAAGAATAATTGTCGAATCGGACCGGCGCGGTATGGTGTCCGGTCGTATACTGTGCGAATACGGAGGGTGCGCGAGGTCGTTGCCATGGGCCGCGTTCTGGTCGTTGTCGGGGTGATTCTGCTGATTGTCGGGGTGGCGCTGCCATTCGCTTCGTCGTTCGGTTTCATGCGCGATATCGGCTCGTTTACGCAAAGTGTCGTGACCGACCCGACTGCGGACGAGTTCTGTCAACCGGGCGAGACACTCGAAATCGAGCAAGGCGCATCCACGCGAACAGGGACAAGCTCGACGTCCGGCACCGGACGTACCACGCTCTACTACTGCGTCACCGGCGCAGGCGAACGGCGTGACGTGACAGCTTCGGTCGTCGGCAACATCATCGGGGAGGCCACCTCGTTAGGGGGCCCGATCGGGTCCATTCTGACTGGCAGCATCGGCGCGTTTGCGCTGACCGGCGGTGGGATTGCACTGATCGTCATCGGAGCGCTGGTGGCTGCGCGCAGCGGGTCGCGCTCGGCCCGACGCATTGTCGGCGTTGAGCAACCGTTCAACCCGACCAACGCGGGTGTGCAAGGCCAGTCGATGATCGACGTGCTCAAGGCACAGCTCGACGCGGCATACCGGAATGGGCAGCTCTCGCGCGAGGACTACGAACGCGCGCTGGAGCAGTTGAAGCGGAGATAACGCATGTCCGCCGCGGTGTCGCTCTGCGGCGGAACGGAGTGATTCACGGAGGAGCGAAGCGTGTTCTCGACCTCAGCGGTCACCGTCCGACAGGAGTCGGTCAACGACTACCTCGCCATCGCAGATATCCACTATTACGCCTTCGAGAATCGACAGGCGGAAGCCAAGATTGTCGCGCTGCACCGGCAGCGGTTCAATTTCGAGCCGAAACTGTCGCTGGTGGCCGAAACGGGCGGCCATATTGTCGGCCATGTGCTGTATACGCCGCGCACGTTTCGCGTGATGGGGCAGGACATCCGCGCATTGATCCTCGGGCCGTTGGGCGTTATGCCGGAATGGCAAGGGCGAGGGGTCGGGTCGGTGCTGATGCGGGCTGGCGACGACTTGGCGCGTGATCTCGGCTATCCATTCGTCGTACTGCTGGGCCACGACACGTACTACCCGCGTTTCGGCTATGTCGGAAATGCGTTCGGGTTCTCGTCGTTGACGCTGCGCGCCGGCGCGGCCCTGCACCTATTCGAGGGCGCCGTCGAGCCCCGCCCTGTGCAGGCGGGTGACGAACCGGCATTGATGGCGCTGTGGCGGATCGAGGAGGCCGGTGTCGACCTGTCCGTGGTTCCCGATGACGACTTGTCGGCTTGGTTGAGCCCGAACCCGCAGATCACGTGCAGCGTTTATCTGCGCGACGATAAGATCGTAGGCTATACGCGGGTGTCGGCCGACGAACCCGGTCAGGTGCGCATGTTCCTCGCCCGGGACATCAACGCATCGGTACAGATCGCAGCGACGTTGGGGCAGGGCAAGCCGCTCGTGCTGCCGCTGCATCCGCGCAGCGGATCGGCACGCGTGCTGAGCGAATACGGGGACTGGAAATATCATGCGGACCCGCACTGCATGGCGCGCGCGCTGAGTCCGAGCATGTTTGACAGCTATCTGGCGCTCATGCGGCGCGGGCAGCGCATTCCCGGGCGTATTCTGTGGCCGGCGGAGTTCGACGTCTAGCCGATCCGGCTACTCGCCGGCGAAGAAGTCCCGCATCCGTTCGACGAAGTTCTTACCCGAACCGCTGACCGTCGGGTTGACGTTCGTACCGAACGACTCAGCCAATTTCGAGAACAACTTGCGCTGCTCCTCGTTTAGCTTGGTCGGCACCTCGACGATGACCTGCACGAGCTGATCGCCGCGTCCGCTGCTGGTCCCGTCCGAGCGCAGACGCGGGAAGCCCTTGCCACGCAGGCGATAGACCTTGCCGGTCTGCGTGCCGGCGGCCAGCACGAGTTCGACATCACCGTCGACGGTCGGAACGTTTACCTTGTCGCCCAGCGCCGCCTGTGCGACGTTGACCTTGATCTCGAGCAGAATGTCGTTCTCGCGCCGTTGGAAGTACTCGTGCGGGCGCACATGCACGTAGACGATCAGGCTGCCGCGGGGGCCGCCGCGTTCGCCGGCGTCACCCTCGCCGCGGAACTGTATCTGCAAGCCTTCGCGTACGCCGGCCGGTACCTTGACTGTGGTCGATGCCCGCTGGCGCCGACGGCCTGCGCCGTCACAAGTCTTGCAGCGGTTCTCGATGATCGTACCCGCGCCGCCACAGCGTGGGCATGGCGAGGCCTGCACGACCGACCCGAGGAACGTCTGGCGAACTTGCCGGATTTCGCCGGTGCCGTTGCACTGCGGGCAGGACGTCGCGCTGGTACCCGGCTGTGCGCCCGAGCCGCTGCACGTCTCGCAGGTATCCAGACGTTCGAACTCGACCGGTACCTCGGCACCGTTGACCGCCTCGACGAACTCCAAGGTGACGTCCACGCGGATGTCGCTGCCTTGAATTGGCCCGCGCCGCCGCGATGCGCCGCGCCCGGAGAAGCCCGCGAAGAATTCTTCGAAGATCTCCTCGAACCCGGCAAATCCTGATCCCCCGAAGCCGCTGAACCCACCGCCCGCAGCGCCGCTAACACCGGCGTGCCCGAATCGATCGTAGCGAGCGCGCTGATCGTCATCGCTGAGAATGCCGTACGCCTCGTTGATCTCCTTGAAACGTGTTTCCGCGTCGGCGGACTTGTTGACGTCCGGGTGGTACTGCCGCGCCAGATCGCGAAACGCTTTCTTGATGTCGTCTTTGCTGGCGCTGCGGGATACGCCGAGTACGTCGTAGTAGTCGCGGGGCATTGGAGATCAGCAGTCCTGTATGGTAGGCGGGCGATACGATACGAATGGGAAGGGACGCGCACCGGTCGGCACGCGTCCCTCAATTCCGTTCTAGCGGAGAGGCGTAGGGCTTACGCCTCGGTGAACTCGGCGTCGACGACGTCTTCACCCTTATTGTCGCCGCCGGTACCGTTGCCGGCGTCGCCGCTGTCGCTCGACGGTGCCTGCTGATACATGGCGGCGCCAAGCTGTTGGATGTGCTGCGCCAGCGCGTCCGATGTCGACTTGATGCGTTCCACATCGCCGGCTTCGCGAGCCGCGTTGACCGCGGAGATCATCTCGTGTGTCTGCTGTTTCTGCTGCTCCGGCAGCTTGTCGCCATGTTCGCGCAGCAGCTTCTCGGCGGTGAACACCACGCTGTCGGCGGCGTTGCTGGCCTCGACCTGCTCGCGCTTCTTGGCGTCTTCGGCGGCGTGCGATTCAGCCTCGCGCACCAAACGCTCGACCTCGTCCTTGTTGAGGCCAGTTGCGCCAGTGATGACGACCTTCTGCTCGCGACCGGTTGCCTTGTCCTTGGCGCTCACGTTCAGGATGCCGTTCGCGTCGATGTCAAACGTGACTTCGATCTGCGGCACACCGCGCGGGGCGGGGGGCAGTCCGTCAAGGATGAACTTGCCGAGCGTCGTATTGTCGCCAGCCATCGGGCGCTCGCCCTGCATGACGTGGATCTCGACCTGCGTCTGGTTGTCCGCCGCGGTGCTGTAGATCTGCGACTTGCGCGTCGGGATGGTCGTGTTGCGCGTGATCATCGGTGTGGAGACACCGCCCAATGTCTCGATCGACAACGTCAGCGGGGTGACGTCCAGCAGCAGAATGCCCTTGACGTCGCCCTGCAGCACGCCGGCCTGAACGGCCGCGCCCAGCGCCACGACTTCATCGGGGTTGACACCCTTGGTGGGCGGCTTGCCGAAGAACTTCTCGACCGCGGCCTGCACCGCCGGCATGCGGGTCATACCGCCAACCAGCACGACCGCTTCGATCTGATCCTTGGTCATCGCGGCGTCCTTGAGCGCCTGCTCGACCGGCTTCATCGAACGCTCGACTAGATGCGCCGTGAGCTGTTCGAGCTTAGCGCGGCTGAGCGCGATGTTCAGATGCTTGGGGCCGGACGCATCGGCCGTGATGTACGGAAGCTGAATGTCCGTGCTCAACGCGCTCGACAGCTCGATCTTGGCCTTTTCAGCGGCTTCCTTCAGGCGTTGGAGCGCCTGGCGGTCCTGCCGCAGGTCGATACCCTGCTCGGCCTTGAAGCCGTTCACCAGCCAGTCGATGATCGCGTCGTCGAAGTCGTCGCCGCCGAGGTACGTGTCGCCGTTGGTCGACTTGACTTCGAACACGCCGTCGTTGATCTCGAGGATCGAAATATCGAACGTGCCGCCGCCGAGGTCGTACACGGCGACCACGCCATTCTTGCGGTCGAGGCCGTAGGCGAGCGCCGATGCAGTCGGCTCGTTGATGATGCGGACGACCTCAAGCCCGGCGATGCGGCCGGCGTCCTTGGTGGCGTTGCGCTGGCTGTCGTTGAAGTACGCCGGCACAGTGATGACGGCCTTCTCGATCTTCTCGCCCAGATACGCCTCGGCATCGGCCTTGATCTTCTGCAAGATCATCGCAGAGATTTCTTGCGCGCTGTAGTCGCGTTCGGCCATTTTCACGCGCACGTCGCCGTTAGGCGCGGCGCTAACCTGATACGGGACGCGCTTGACCGCATCCTGTACTTCGCGGTCCTGAAAGCGCCGGCCGATGAAGCGCTTCACCGAGAAGATGGTGTTGTCGGGGTTCATGATGGCCTGATTGCGCGCAACGCGCCCGACCAAGCGTTCCCCGTTCTTGTTCATCGCTACGACCGACGGGATCAGCCGGCCGCCTTCAGACGACGGAATGACGGTCGGTTCGCCGCCTTCCATGACTGCCACGACCGAATTGGTGGTCCCGAGGTCAATTCCGATAATGCGACCCATGTGTTTGCTACTCCTCTGACTTGTGCCTACTTAGCGACGCGAACCAACGCAGGGCGCAGCACTCGATCGCCGCTGATGTACCCCTTCTGCAGGGTGGTGCTTACGAGGCCGCTTTCGACCTCGTCGGTGTCTTCGAGCCCGATCGCCTCGTGCCGTGTCGGATCGAACGGCTCGCCGGTCGGGTCGATTTTCTCAACATTCGATTCGGTGAGGAACTTGTCGAACTTGCTCAGCAGCAGGTCAATGCCGTTGAGCCACGGGTTCTCCTTGAACTCCTCAGGGACGAACTGCATCGCGCGCTCGAAATCGTCGATGATGGGGAGCACGCGCGCCACGGCGTCGTGAACGCCGCGCTGACGGACTTCGGCCTGTTCGCGCTCGACCCGCCGCTTGTAGTTGGCGAACTCGGCGCGCTCACGCTGCCATCCGTCCTTGTATTCCTCTATCTTTGCCAACAATACCGCTACCTCCGGAGAGACTTCTGCCTTAGCCTCGGCATCCACAGTTTCCACGCTCGCAGTGTCTTCGCCGACCTCGTCTTGACTGTCGTTCGGCGTCTGCTCCGCGGCCGCGGCAGATTCTTCGGCGGCCTCGTCTACGGGCGTCGTCGATTCCTGACTCAATGCATTCTCTCCCGGTTACGATGACTGGTCACAACGACCGCAGTATATCAACCGAGTCATAGAATTTTGTATGAATTTCCCCGTCTAAGGGTGTTCTTATGCGGTGGCGCCGTCTTGTACACCACCCGTACAGCTGCCATCGCGAACAAGACAACCGCGCTGACGTTCGGATGCCGTGCTGCGCGTGGCAGCAGGTGCCGACCTGTGCTGTGATATGATCGGCACACATTCAATCTCGGTACCCTATGCGCGTGTATCATGGTCTAGGGGCCGCGAGAGCCGAGGTGGATCTATTGAACCGGCGAGAACTGACCCGCTACGACAATTCCATTGGCAATCTGCCTTACCTCGCGAGGGAATGGTTTCGCTTGCACGCGCAGTTGTATGTGCTGCGCAAGACGCCAATCGTTCTGTATTCCACCGGCGGAAGCGGTTCGAACTCGGTGGCCGAGGCGCTGGACCGGCGTGGAGCGTTCACGCTGCACACCCACATGCTCACCGACGACGCGTTGACGGACGACCGGCTCAAACCGCGCCGCTGGCGCTGGATCAAACGCCACATCGTTGACGCGCAACGACG
Source organism: Candidatus Flexicrinis affinis (assembly GCA_016716525.1). Taxonomy (NCBI): domain Bacteria; kingdom Bacillati; phylum Chloroflexota; class Anaerolineae; order Aggregatilineales; family Candidatus Flexifilaceae; genus Candidatus Flexicrinis; species Candidatus Flexicrinis affinis. The sequence continues at coordinate 228,993 of JADJWE010000002.1, read as the reverse complement.
TACGCTGTTTATCGCGACGGTGCGCGATCCCATCGCGGTGATGGTGTCGGGATTCTTCATGCGTGTCCCCCCGATGCGCGAACGTGCTGCGGCCAAAGGGCGTGTTCTGACCGTCGAGAAAGCCCTCGACCGTTTCCTGAACAAGTACATTCATGGGCGCTATACGGTGGAGTTTTTCGACCGTCAGATTCAGCCTGTGCTGGGGATTGACGTGTATCGCGACTCGTTCCCGCGCGAACAGGGATGGGCGACGTACACCAAAGGCCCGTTCTCGCTGCTGGTGGTCCGTTCCGAGCTGCCGGACGAAGCCAAGGCGGAGGCGATCGGCGCGTTCACGGGCGTGCAGGGACTGTCAATTCCGCGCGTCAACCGGTCCGATCAGAAGGATTACGCCGAGCTTCGGCGCGAATTCGACGCGCGCCTCACCATTCCCGATGAAATCCTCGATACTTACTACGAAAGTCGCCTCGCGCAGCACTTCTTCAGCCCGGAGGAGCGCGCGGCGATGCGTGCCAAATGGGGCACGCCGCGCGAACGTTCGATCACGCCGGAAACAGAGCGCTGAGCGCAGCAGGCAGCATGTCGCGCCACGACGACCAGTTGTGGCCGCCGTTGAACTCGCGGAATGTAACCTTGTATCCATGTTCGTTCAGGAGCGCGTTGAAGGCCCGGTTTTCGGCCAGCAGCCACTCGAATCGGCCGACGTCCTGCCATATTCGAACCGGCGCCTTCGGCAGACCGCGAACCAGCACGTCCACAATCGGCGGGTAGTCCGTCAGATCGTATTGGAACGCCCCGGACTGACAAATGACTTTGCCGAAGACCTGCGGCAGGCGAAGGCCGGTGTACATGGCCATCAGCCCGCCCATCGACGCGCCCATCACGCCCCACGCACCGGGCGAAATGTCCGGGTCGATCAGGTTTAGATTGTTATACGCCAGCGGCATCACCAGCTCGGTAACCTGAGCCAGAACCGTCTCCGTGGCGTTGTACTCCAGAAACCGGTCCTCACGGGCATTGTCGATCATGGCCAAAGCGACCGGCGCAATCTGTTTGGTGGCGATCAGGTTGGCGACGATCTGCGTGAGGTTTGCCCGCCTGAAATAGTCTTTGCCGTCGTATACGACGATCAGCGGCGCCGGCTCGTCGGTCGGCGGGTGATACAGCCACACGTCGCGCCGGTTGCCGCTGAGCAGCATCGGGCTGTAGATCGCGTGGCGGGTGACGTCGCCTTGCGGTACGCCGCTGACAAACTCGGCGGCGACGTTCGTCTGGCGACCGGGCATCGCGAAGTAGTTGTTGGTGCGACCCATCCCGTTGCTCACCTGCCGGCGGTTGAGCGGGTCAAGCAAGCTCTTGTCGGGGTCGTCGGGGTCGGTCGTGAAGACGTATTCGATGTATGCGTCGGATGGCAGGGTAAGCGCATGTGTCCACACTTCGGGGGCGACCTGCGTCATCTGCACCGAGCCGAGTGCCGACGCACCCCAGTCGTTGAAGTCGCCGATCAGCTCCGGCGCAGTCTCACCGATCCAGACGAACGTCGCGGTGTCGCCGTCGATCAGCGGCGTGCCGAGGCTTTGCGCCTGCTCAACAAGCGGGTGATCGGCCATTGCAAGGCTCCTGACGGTTTGCGGTCTCAACGTGTGCCTTGGACTATAGGAGGTGCGCGTTAAGGCGTCAATAACCGCAGATTATCGGCGCGCAAAGGCCATGAATCAAGACGGCCGTTCCCGGTTTGGGAACGGCCGTCGTGGCTGTTTTGGCAGGGGTCGAAACTACTTGACCTCGACCTTGGCGCCGGCGTCTTCGAGCTGCTTCTTGGCATCGGCAGCCTTGTCCTTCGACACGGCTTCCAGAACCTTGGCGCCTGCGGTCTCGGTGACGTCCTTGGCTTCCTTCAGACCCAGCGAGGTCAGGGCGCGGACGACCTTGATGACGTTGATCTTGTTGGCGCCGGCATCGACGAGGATGACGTCGAACTCGGTCTTTTCCTCGACTTCTTCGGCCGCGGCGGCAGCGCCACCGGCAGCCGGCATCGCGGCCATCATCATACCGCCAGCGGCGGCCTTCACGCCCCACTTCTCTTCGAGAAGGGTCTTGAGTTCGGCGGCTTCCAGAATGGTCAGCGCGCTCAGATCTTCAACCAGCTTGTTCAAATCGGCCATGACTGATGCTCCCTTAGGTGCGATCTGCGCAATGTGCGCGTATGCGAAAAAGTGTGTGGGACGTGCCGCCCGGATGGGCTAGGCCGCGCCCTGCTCGCGGTCGTCCAGATATGCCTGCAGCACGTTAACCACGCTGCTGTTGGCCGCCTGAATGACGCTGACGATGCCGGTGGCCGGAGCCACGATCAGCCCGATGAGTTGTCCCCGCAGTTCGTCGAGCGACGGCAGCTTCGAGATGGCGTCGACCTGCTTATCAGACAGGACATTGCTGCCCATCTGACCGCCGACGATCTTCATCTTCTCTACGCGGGTCGCGTCTGCTGCATAGTCGAGAACCGCCTTGGCCACACCCGGGAAGTTATCAAACCCGAATGCAATACCGTTGGGGCCCTTGAGCAAGTCCGTGGGGACGGCGAATCCGGCGTCTTCGAGGGCTTTTGACAGCAGCGTGTTCTTGGCCACGACATACTTGCCGTTGGCGTTGCGAACCGCAGCGCGCAGGCCGTCGATTTCCTTGACACTCAGGCCAGAAGCCTGAACGACAACGAAGCCGCGGGTCTTGCTGAGCAGATCGACGTACTGGGCGACCAATTCGTTCTTGCGCTCACGTGTGAGTGCCAAAGGTCAACCCTCCTTACCGATAAACCGACCTTGAGTGCCGCAAAGAAAAAGCGGCCTCGCGCAAAACGCAAAGGCCGCCATACGGTCTGTGAATCAGTCCCTATGCGCCTTTACCTCGGCAGGAAATTAAGGGCGAACCCACCTGCATTCTGCGGCAAAGTACGGTCGGAATTATAGGTGTAGGGGTCGCGCTGTCAAGGGCCGGGTGCGTTTGTGGGCAGCGGAAGCGTCACGGTGAACGTACTGCCTGCGCCAATTGTGCTGGCGACCATTAAGCTGCCGCCGAGCCGTTCGACGTACGACCGGACCATCGGCAGGCCGTGGCCTGTCTCGTCCTCGTCCGTGCCGGTTGTCGTGCTGTGCAGTCGTTGGCCGCGCAGGGCCAGGATCGTGGCGTGCGGCGGGATACCGGCGCCGGTGTCGCACACTCTGATCTCAAGCACGGAGTCGCGCAGCGCAATCGACAGCCCAACCTTGCCACGCGCCGTAAACTGGCAGGCGTTCCGCAGCAGTTGGTTGACGATCTGTGTGAGGAGTGTGTTATCGAAGGGGAGGTCGGCTGGCACACGGTCGCCGATGCGACACTCGAACGCTAACCCCCGCCGGTCGGCCATGTCGCGGCCGAACGCGCGCCACTCGTCAATCAGAGCGGTGGTGGCGTTGAACGGCTTGGTCACAGCCGCCGACGCCTGGCTTGTCCCACCCGTGCTGCGCTCGGTGACGTCGGTAAGGACGCCGCTCACGCGCCGGATGACCCCATCGATGTCGTACTCCATGCGGATCACGGCCTCGACCGTGCGCTGCTCGCCATCTGGGCGTACGATCCGATAGACAAACGGCCCGATGCTCCCTTCCCGAATGCCCTGCATCAGCGCGACCTGTACGCGCCGCCGGTCGGCGGGGTGAATCAAGCGGCTGTAGTTCTCGATCGTAGTGTCGAACTGGCGCTCGTTGACGCCGAAAATCTCGAACATCTTGTGCGACCAGCGCATGACGCCGGAGCGCAAGGACCACACCCACGCGCCTTGTGTCGGGCTGTGGTCTTGAACCTCGCTTGGGACGTCAATCTCGTACACGGCTTGCACTTTGCGGCCTTCGCATAGCTGCGCTTTGCCCACGGTACCACGGAACGTTGTTGCGATTTCGTAAGGTTTTGTCTGGGGTTATTGATCTTTGTCGATGCCGCGATTGCCGTTCGGCGGCGGTTCGAAAGTATGGATTCTGGAACAAGTGCGCATGACCGACGCATCCCCAACGGCGCGGCGCTCGCCCTACCGCATCGACGGCTGCATTGTTACACTCTCGAACCACTACAGTCAGGGATCTTGCCAAGCGCGCATGACGGAACAACCCCCTAATGGTCCATCCACCGGCGAAGCTCGAACGGTAACTCCGGTCGAGCCACAGGTGATGTCTGTGTACCGGCGGCGCGGGCCGAACACGCTCGGGTGCATCGTAATCGCCGCGACGGCGCTGATCGTCGCTGCCGGGTTGATCGTGGTCGGGCTGTTCCTTCCGCCGTTCAACCTCGCCGAGTCGCTGTTTGGGCCGGAATACGTGATGTTCGACGGCCAGAACAACGCGGCTGCTGCGGACGGTCTCCGTGTCATCGTCGATGACTTAGATGCAGCAGACGAGTTCGGCGTTGCCCTCAGTGCGCTGTCCGTGGAGGCGTTCGCTTCCGATCAGGACAGCGCGGCGGCCCACCGTGCGCTGCCGGCGGCACTGGCGGCAGCGAGCCCCATCTACAGGCTTGACACCATCGGGCGCGCTTCTCCCGATATCGCACTCGACTTCGACCTGCCAGAAGGCGTCGACCTCGACACGCTTGACATATACGGCTACGACTCGCAGACCGACCGCTGGCGGTTTCTGCCGTCGCAGCTTACGCAAGCGGGGACCCTGCTCGTATCGTCAGCCCGGGTCGTCGATTATGTCGGGCTGTTCAGCGCGTCGCCCGTGGACCCGACGGTCGTCGTCCCCGTCGAGATCACGCAAGAGCTGACCCGCGAAGCCGCACAGCTCGCGTCGATTGTCAGCCCGGCCGGATTGACCCCCAACGCCGCCGGTCAGCTCATCGGAAGCCTCGCGCCCGGCTTCGTCACTAACGCCGCCTATCGAGTTATGCCGATTGTGCGCAATTTCGACGATCCGCGCGCCATCGACGTACAGACCGTGGTCGCATTGATCGACGATCCGGCACTGCGGCAGGCGCACATCCTGAACCTCGTCTCTGTGGCGATCAGCAGCGGGTTCGACGGCCTGTTCATCGAGTATCGTGGGTTGCCGTTGGACGCCCGCGGCGCGTTCTCTGACTTCGTTAGGGAACTCAAGCAGGCGTTCTCGTCCAATGGACTGCTGCTTGGGGTGATCGTGCCAGCGCCCGAGAATACCGATGGCGAGTGGGATACCGGCGTGTTCGACTGGCGCGAGATCGGGTTGGTGACGGATTACCTGCAGGTCGAACTCGGTCTCGACCCGCTGTCGTACGCGTCCGGCCCCGATCAACGCATCGAGGCGTTGTTTCGCTGGGCAACGCGCGAAGTCAGCCGGTACAAGCTGTTGGCTGGGCTGAACGCCCTGTCGTTGCGTGAGACACGGGGCGGATTCGTGCCGGTGTCGTACACCGACGCCTTGTCGAAGCTGGGTAATGTGCAGGTGGCCGGCAACGTCGCCGCGCCCGGGGACATCATCCGCGCCCGCCTCGATGGATTCGATGCCCTGCCCGGCGTCGAAGTGGCCGTACAAGCGCCTTACATCCTATATCGCAATCCGGACGGCACCGCTGTCGAGAAAGTGTGGCTAACGACCGCCGGCGCGCTGCGGTTCCGGCTCGACCAACTGCGCCCGCACTTGATCGGTGGCGCGGCGCTTTCCGACCTGTCGTCGGGCGGGCTGGCCGCCGGTGTGCCGGAATCAGTGCTGAACTACAAGCTCTCGCTCCCGATCGAACCGAGCGTCCCCGATCTGTCGCTGCGCTGGCGCGTGCAGGACAACAGCGGGGTGCGCAGCGAGGTCATCACCGGCCTCAACGAGGAACTGGTCGTGACGCTGGAGGCGGTCGAGGGCAATTTCGCGATCAACGTTGAGGTCGTGGACGGCGAACAAGCCGTTGCCCGCAGCGGCGCGCAGGTGGCCGTGCTGCGCCCGACACCCACGCCAAGCCCGCTGCCGACTGCGGAACCTACGCTGATTCCAACCCAAACGCCTACGCTGTCGCCGATCATCCCGACGCGCAGCGCGCAGTTTGGCCCGGGCAGCCAGTTCGCCGCGATCAACCCCGGCCCCGGATCGATTATCACCGGTGTTTTCGAGTACGGCGGGCAGGTTACCAGTGTCGAGAGCCAAGCGGCGATTGACGCGATGCAGCGTGCCGGCATGACGTGGATGAAGGTACAGGTGCGCTACTCGCCCGGCACCGGGCCGGAAGCGGTGGCCGACGTGGTGCGAACCGCACGCGACCGCGGGTTCAAGATTCTAGTGAGCGCGCTGGGTTCCCCGAACGATCTTGCGCTTGGCGGCGGAGGCTACATTCAGGGTTTCGCCAACTGGCTCGGCGGGATCGCCTCGGCAGGGCCGGATGCGATCGAGGTCTGGAACGAACCGAACATCGATCGCGAGTGGCCGCGCGGGCAGATTAGCGGCGCAAACTACGTCGCCATGCTCGCGAGCGCGTACAACACCATCAAGAGCGTCAGCCCCGGCACGATGGTGATCTCCGCCGCGCCAGCGCCGACCGGAGGGGAGCTTGACTTCCCGGCGGGTGCCGTGCGCAACGACGACGCTTGGCTGGCGGAAGTGGTAGCTGCCGGCGGGTTGAACTACTTGGACTGTGTAGGCGTCCACTATAATGAAGGTATCGTGCCGCCCAGCGCGACCAGTGGCGACCCGCGCGGCGACTACTATACGCGCTTCTTCACGACTATGATCAACGTGTACAGCGGAATTACCAATCGGCCGCTGTGCTTTACGGAGTTGGGTTACGTCACGCCGGAGGGTTACGGCACGATCGCGCCGAACTTCGCGTGGGGCGCAAACACGACGGTCGCGCAGCAGGCCGCGTGGCTCGCCGAAGCGATGGCGATTGCCTCGCAGAGCGGCCGGGTTAAGCTGCTGATTGTGTGGAATATCGACTTCCGCACGTACGATGCCAACGATCCGCAGGCCGGGTATGCCATTATCCGGCCCGGCGGCGGTTGTCCTGCCTGCGACGCGATCGCAGGCGCTCGCTAATCACATCACCGACACTAGGAGCACACTTATGTCTCGTACGCCGGTCATCAAACATCAGGTTCGAGGATTCGTCCTGACGTGGTCGATGCTGACCTTCATCATCGCCGGTTTGACGTTCTTCGGGATCTACCTGACGTACACGCCGACGTCTGCTTCCGAAAGCGCCTTGGAGAACGTCGCGTTTCCGACCGCGACCGACCCCGCGGCAGCGGCGCCTGCTACCGACGTGCCGGCCCCGACCAGCACTACGCCGCCACAGCCTACCGACGCCCCCGAGCCAACCGCGGCGCCGGCAGTCGAGTCGGCGCAGTCCACCCCGGTCGTAATCGCACAGGCGCAGGCAGCCTCGCCGGAACCCCTGCCGACGCTCACGCCAACGATTTCTCCGATTGACGTCGACGACTTCGAGCTGGGCATTCAGGTACAGGTCCCGCCGAGCAACGATCAAGACGAGATGCGCGGCTGGATGAGCGATGTGCACCAGAAGCTGCACATGGACTGGATCAAGGTTCAGATCGGCTGGGAGTTTACCGAGCCGTCGCCCGGAGAGTACGACTTCCGCTTCCTGCGTACGGCGCTTCGCGCGACTGATGATACCGGCACGCGCGTGCTGCTCTCGGTTGTGGATGCGCCGGACTGGGCGCGCGAACCCGGCGTCGATCTGACGCGCAAGGGGCCGCCGGCAGACTACCAGACCTACGTCAACTTCGTGACCGAACTTGTGACCCGGTTTGGCGACCGCTTCCATGCCATCGAGGTGTGGAACGAGCAGAACCTCGACCGTGAGTGGACGTCGGTGCGCGGCCTGCGCGCCGAGGACTACGTCGAAATGCTGCGCCAGACCTATCAGGCGATCAAGCAGATCAAGCCGGATATGATCGTTGTCAGCGGCGCGCTGTCGACCACCGGCGGCTGCACCAACGCGCAAGGCGAGGTCTGCGCAATTGACGACTTCGCCTACTTCGACGCCATGATTCAGGCCGGCATGCTCAACTATGCCGACTGCATCGGCGCGCACCACAACGGCTATAACCTCAATCCGCTCGAGCGTTGGGACTCCGTCACCGACGATCCGTCAGCGACGTTCCGCGGGCCGTTCGACAACCCGCATCACAGTTGGAGCTTCCGCAGCACGCTCGAATACTACGCGACGCGCGTTCAGGCCGCCGGCGGCACGCAGAAGCTGTGCATCACCGAGTTCGGCTGGGCGTCGGGCGAGGATCTCGAAGGCGTGCCGGCGGGCTGGGATTACGCCGTCGACAACACCTTACAAGAACAACGCGACTGGACGCTGCAGGCGCTCGATCTGATGGTTGAGATGGGCACGGTGCGGATCGCCATTCTGTGGAACCTAAACTACGGCCCGCAAGCCGGTTGGGCGCCAGACAACGACAACGTCCCGTATTCGATCATCGGCCCGAACTTCGTACATCGCCCCGTGTTCGACGCGCTGGGCGAGTGGAGTAGGGAATACAAGGGCATTCAGTAAACCCGATGAAAGCGTCTGTTTCGCCCTCCGCGCCCGCCCGGGTGCGGAGGGCGGTGTTTGTTCGCATCGCGGCGCTGATGGCTGTCGCGCTGATCGTCACGATCGGCGCGTTCGTGCTCCTAACTGTGCGCCCCGATGACGACCCGTTCATGGGCGCGGCCGTGGTCGATCCGCCGTTCGAGTCGCTGACATACGCGATCCACGCCTTTCTGTGGTGGGATGGCGGGCTGGCCAGCACGCAGATGGACTGGATCCGGATGATGCGATTCACGCACATCAAGCACACCGTGGCATGGGACGACCTGCAAGGCGAACCGGGCAGGCCGTACGATTTCAGCCGGCTTGACGAGATCATGGACGGGCTGGAGGCGCGCCGTGTGCAGATGGTCGCGCGGTTGGGATTGACGCCGGAATGGGCGCGGCCCGACGGCTTCTCGCTCAACGCGCACGATGGCCCTGCCGCCGACCTCGCCGACGTGGCGGATTACTGCGGCGCGGTGGCCGATCGCTATGCCAGTCGCATCGGTGCCTATCAAGTGTGGAACGAGCCGAACCTCTCGCGCGAGTGGGGCGGGTTCGCGCCCAATGCCCGCGACTACGTTGCCCTGTTGGCGGCGTGCAGCGGCGCGATCCGTGCGGCTGACCCGGGCGCGATCATCATTTCCGCCGGCCTATCGCCGACCGGCAACGACGACGCGACCGCCCGCCGCGACGACCTGTACTTACAGGATATGTACGATGCCGGCTTCCAGCAGTATGTCGACGTGGTCGGCGCGCATGCCGCCGGCTACGATGCGCCGCATGTCGGCCCGGACGACGCTGTGGCGAAAGGCCGGCATCGCTGGATGAGCTTCCGGCGCATCGAAGACCTGCGCAAAATCATGATCGCCAACGGGGATGCGGCGCGCCAGATGGCCCTGCTCGAGGTCGGCTGGACGACCAACCCGAACAACCCGGACTACAGTTGGTACGCCGTGACTGAGGAGCAGCAGGCGCAGTACCTGCGGGAGGCGTACGCCTACGCCGCCGAACATTGGCGGCCGTGGGTCGGCCTAATGAGCGCGATCTTCCTTGCCGACGTGCACTGGACCGAGGAGGACGAGCAGTACTGGTTCTCAGTCACCGTGCCGCGCCTCGACATGGGTTACATCGCGCTGCGTCCCGCGTTCGACGCCCTGCTGCGTATGGAGAAAGTGTGCGGGGACTTCATCCTGCCGGCTTACCCGCCCGACCAGATGCAGACCCCGCTTGACCCGTACAATCCGTGCGAGTAGGCGGCATCACCGCCCCAAGCTGCGCAGGATCGCCACGATCACCAGCACCTGCGTGAGCGCCAGCCATGCGCCGATGAGCAGCGCACCGAGGCCGAGCATGTTGGTCTGCGCCGCGACCGTCTCGCGCGTCGTGTCGATGATGTCGCGCACGTCGTCGATCACGTCGCTGACGTCGTCACCCACGTCGGTCAGGAAGTTGACGTTGACCGCCGCCGGAATCGTGATGCCGTCGAAGTCGGGGATGTTGACGCCCGGCGTATTGTTGACGAAGTCAATGACGTCGTTCACGTTGTCTTCGATGAAGTCAGCCACGTCGTCAAGCCGGTTCCTCAAGCTGTTGATCGTGTTGACGACGGGTTGAAAGTCGTCCTTAAGATCGGACAAGGTCGCGGATAGGTTGGTCGCGGCCTCGTCCAGCGACTCCGATGCCGCCTCGTAGACCGGCGACACGGTATCGACCATGTCGCGCGCGGTTGTGAACAGGATGAATCCGGCACCGATCGGCACGGCGATGTAGGCGACGACTAAAACGATGAGCAGTAAGCGGATCATGGGTCACCTCGGGACAGCGTGATCGGATATGACCACTATATTTGAAGTTGCCGACTCGCGCTGAGTACCCGCTGGAGTGCGACGTTATCCCCACAGGTTGCGGATCACCGCCCAGATGATCAGCACCTGCGTTAGCGCAAGCCAGATGATGACCAGCAACAGCGCCAATCCGAGCTGGGAGACTTGGGCGGCTAACGACTGCGTGGTGGTCTGCACCATCGTGCCGATGTTGTCGCCGATTTCGGTCACGTTCTCGCTGATCGTGCTCAAGAAGTTGAGGTTGATGATGTTCGGCAGATTGATCCCCCCGAACGACGGAATGTTGATGCCGGGAAATCCGTTGACGAAGTCGATGACTGCGTTGACCCGATTGGAGATGAAGTTGGCGACGGTGTTGAGGGCCGAGCGGATGCTGTTGACCGCATTGACCAACGGCTGGAAGTTGTCGCGCAGGTCGTCCAGTTCATCTCGGAGCGCTTCGGCTGCGTCGTCGATGGCGTCGGCGGCCGTCTCATAGACTGGCGACACCGTGTCCACGAACGTACGGACGGAACCGTAGACCAGTACCCCCGCGGCGATTGGCACGGCAATATAGGCGACGACCAGAATACGCGAGACGAGACGGAACATGCGACACCTCCCCGGTGTGGTGCGAGCACTCTCCACTGTACCGCGAAAGGCCAAATCGCGTGACCGCGTCGTGACCGGGCGGTCACGCGCCGAACCGTTGATTGCGCGCCAACCCCGTGATACACTGATTCTTAACGCGGCACAGCCGCTGTATTCGTGCAGTTTATCTGCACTCATCACGAGCGAGGGAGGGATCAGGCCCGACGAACTCGCGGCAACCCCCGGAGCCCCGGCACGGTGCCAAGTCCTGCAGAGGTCGCCTCTGGGAGATGAGTGGAAGCCCCACGCCCTACCCAAGACGCCCTTCACCGTAAGCGGCGTTTTCGTTTTGTTGCAACGAGGAACCGAGTTATGGCATCGCTGGAACGCGCGGCGCAATCAAGCACATTGACGTTCATGACGTCGCCGAGCTTCATGTATACGTCGGAGTCGGTGTCGGAAGGTCACCCGGACAAGCTGTGCGATCAGGTGTCCGATGCGGTGCTGGACGCGATCCTGACGCAGGATCCCAACGCCCGTGTGGCGTGTGAATGCGCGACGACCACCGGCCTCGTCGTCGTCATGGGCGAGATCACGACGACGGCCTACGTCGACATCGAGAAGATCGTGCGGCAAACCGTGCGCGAGATCGGCTACCTCGGGTCGGACGCCGGCGGTTTCGATGCCGAGACGTGCGGCGTGATGGTCGCCATTCACGAGCAGTCCCCAGACATCGCGCAGGGTGTTAATCAGGCGCTGGAAGCGCGCGAAAACCGCATGACCGATGCCGAAATCGAGGCGATCGGCGCGGGCGATCAGGGCATGATGTTCGGCTTTGCGTGTGACGAGACCCCGGAACTCATGCCGCTGACAGCCAGCCTGTCGCACAAGCTGGTGCGCCGCTTGGCCGAGGCCCGCAAGTCCGGCGAGATTTCGTGGCTGCGCCCGGACGCCAAGAGCCAGGTGACGGTCGAATACGCACACGGCAAGCCCAAGCGCGTCGACACCATCGTAATCAGCACGCAGCACGCGAAGAACGTTGACCAGCGCACGATCAAGGAAGTCGTCACGCGCGACATCATTCGCCACGTCGTGCCTGAGCACTTGATCGATCAGGATACGCGCATCTTCATCAACCCGACCGGCCGTTTCGTGGTCGGCGGGCCGCAGGGCGATGCGGGCCTGACCGGTCGCAAGATCATCGTCGACACCTACGGTGGTGTGGCCCGTCACGGCGGCGGTGCGTTCAGCGGCAAGGACTCGACCAAGGTTGACCGCAGCGCGGCGTACATGGCCCGCTACATTGCGAAGAACGTCGTCGCGGCCGGGCTGGCATCGCGCTTCGAGCTGCAGGTGAGCTACGCGATCGGTGTGTCACACCCGACGTCGCTGGCGGTCGAGACGTTCGGCACCGGCGTGGTGCCGGATGACGTCATCATCGACCTGATCCGCAAGCACTTCGACATGCGCCCGGCAGCGATCATCCGCGACCTGTCACTGCGCCAGCCGATCTACCGGCAGGTGGCGGCCTACGGGCACTTCGGCCGGGAAGACCTCGATGTGCCGTGGGAGAAGACCGACCGCGCCGCTGCGCTGCGGGCTGCTGCGGGCCTCGAGTAGCCGAACGACACCCCTATGCCCATTAAGCTGCCTCATGCCGTCATCATCGGCGCGGGGGTGTCGGGACTTGCCGCCGCCCACGCGCTCAGGGAGCGGAACTACATCCGGATAACCACCATCGAGCTGAATTCGAAGTGGGGCGGATCGCTGCGGGGCGCACGCTTGATTGGCGGGATCGTTGTGGATTTCGGTCGGGTGGGAACACTAGACGACCCTAATGACGAGTTGTGGGATGAGATCGGCCTCGAGGATGAGCTGATCCCGATCGACATGCATGAACCCGGCGACTGGGTGATGTTCCGGCACAGTCAGGCCTCGGTCGTGAGGGCGCTAAAGCCGCAGCTCGAGGAGCTTCTGCTGCTGAGATCTGCTGTGACCTCGATCGGCGAGTTTGACGCGAACGCCCGCGCACATGGATTTCCGCGCTTCTGCTTGTGCTTGGAAAACGGAACGGTGCTGGAAGCCGACGCGGTTATCATCGCTGTGCCGGCGCCGCGCGCAGAACGAATTCTACGCAGTCTCAGCCCCGCAGCGGCGGCGCAGCTTGTCAACTACCGCTTCGATTCGATCCTGCGTGTAAACATCGTCCATTACACGCAGGACATAGACCGCGATCTACGCGGCATGCGAGTCGGAGGAAAACCGATCACGTACGTCGTCCGCGTCGATCATCCGATCCGCGTTCCGGATGGCATGACCTGGCATCAGTTCGGGCTGCGCTATGACCCGACAGCAGGCGATCCCGAATGGGAAAATCGCGGAATCTCCGAGCAAATAGCCACTTTATTCGACCTGCGCGTCGCGCCAAAAATCCGCCCCCATCTCTTCGCGTGGCCGTTTGATGAACCACTGGAATGGCGGGATGCGGGATTCGCCGCGCGCATGGAGGCGCTGCACCGTGCCCTGCCTGACGGCGTCGCCGTCGCCGGCAGCGACTACGTCGTCACCGATAAGCGACCGACGATTGCCGATCGCATTCGGTCGGGCTTCGCTGCCGCCGACCGCGTCTATCCGGCACTGATTTAGGCCAATGGTCGAACGTCGCAGGATCTGCTATCGAGCCGTGTAGCGTTCATTGAGCGATGTACTTTGGCAGTTTCTCCTCACTCATCACTCTCGACTTGTTGCTTTAGCCCTGCAGCCCACTCAACTCCGGGTGGGTCAGTACACCGATGACCTGAAACCAAAACGGCTCAGGGTCGGGGTTCTCGTACACCGTCATCCCCAATTTGTGCATCACGCGCTGGCTGGGCAAGTTATCGCGGTCGGTCGTTGCGATCACGCGGCGAACGCGCATAACGCCGAACAGAAACTCGTACATGAAGGCTCGCGCGGCCTCAACGGCGATTCCGTGACCGCGCCATGCGCTGCGAGTCGCCCAGAACAAGCCGTACTCTGCGCTGACGAGTGTGTGGTAGGGTTCACCGGGAAGCCGAAACGCCGGCAGTACCGCCCACGGCACGCCTGCCGGCACCAGCCCGACTGACCCGACGACCTCGCCCGTGTCACGCAGCGCGACGACATAGTCTCCGTATGGCGCTTGCGACATCGCCCCGTGCTCGCGGTAGCTCGCGATCGTCCAGTCGAGCCAGCCACGGTGTTGTTCGAGCGTATAGTCGCTCTCGAACGCCTCGCGCATGAGCGCCTCGCGGTCTTCCGCGTCGCCCTCGGCGTATTCGCGGATGGTCAGGCGCGGCGTATGGATCGTCGAAAACCACGACATCTTCCCCCCCAAAAAAGTGCGCAGTCGCAACAGGACGCCGTGTCCAACCGCATCACGGCGTCCCGATCGCTAAATTATCTGACCTTATTCGGTCTCAGTGGGCGCCTCTTCCTCTTCGACTACACGCTCCAGCGAGATCTGCAGTTCGCCATAGGCGCCGGCCTCGCGCAGCACCTTGACGTCGACGCGACCGTCGGTCGGCGTGATGAACTCGAACGTCAGGCGTAGATTGCGGCCGATCACCTGACTGGCGAGGGTATTGGCACCCTGAGATACGACGATTTCCGGCTCGCCGCCGACCTGCGACACGCTCGTGACCACGAGGCGAACCGTCTCTCCGGCGCGGCCCGTAAAGCGCAGCGACTGCGGGCCGAATTTGTCGTTCAGGCTGACGCTGATGCCGCCTTCGCCGATCGCCGTCCCGACGTAGCTGATGAAGTTGAGCGTGGCGGTGCCGGTGGCGCCGGGAGCGACCGGACGGACGATCAATCGATACCCACCGTAGGCGGGAAGCTCGACACCGAGCAGTTCGGGATCGGCGGCTGGACCGCTGTCGTCGTCGCTGGCGACCGCAAAGCCGTCGTCGGCCTGGATCTCCATCGCGGTGTCGATCGCACCGTCGCTGAGCACGTTGAAGCTGGCGACATCACCTGCACTGCCGCGGAAGCTGAATTCGAACACTTCGCCTTCGCCGCCCTCAAACGTCAGTGCGATGGCATCGCCGGGGTTGATGGTCGTGACCTCTCCAGCCCGGGCCGGAATAACCGTGGTCGAAGGTGCGGTCGGCGTGGCGCCGTCGGGCGGTGCGGTCGGCTCCGGCGTGGCCGGTTCAGGCGTTGCAGTCGGCGCTTGCACGACTGGCGCTTCGACGACGGAGAGCGCCAGCTCGAACGCGCCGAGGATCAGCCGGTTGCTGTCGATGCCGCGGAAGGCGTCGACCTCGATGGTGTACGTGCCATCGGCCGGCAGCGTGAAGTCGCTGATGCGCGCCTGCACACCGCCGCCGCTGTCGTCGTCCTCGGCAACCACCGTGCCGTCCGGCCCGATCAACCGCACGAGCGGGTCGATCTCGTCCGAGCGCAGGTCGATCGTGACCGTGTCCCCGGCACGGCCAGTGAACTCATAGACTGCCGTCTGGGCGGATTCGGTAAACTCGCCGGTCACGGTCTGGCCGGCAGCGATCGCGCCGCCGGCTTGCGGGGCAGGTGTCGACTCGGGCGCCTGCGTCGGGGCGGTCGCCACCGCGCCGGCTGCCGTGAGGCTGAGCGAAAACTCGCCGAGCAGGACGCGGTCGCCGGAAGCGCCGCGGAACCCGTCGACCTCGATCACGTACTCGCCATCGCGCGGGAGGGTGAACTCGCTAATCAGCGAATTAAGGTCGGGGCCGCTGTCGTCGTCTTCGGCCAGCACTGTGCCATCAGGCGCGATCAGCCGCACCTTCGGATCGAAGGCACTCGAGTTGAGCGTGATCGTCACGCGGTCGCCGGCCGTGCCGTTGAAACGGAATGTGCCGGTCTGGGCCTGTTCGGTCAGTTCGCCGACGGCTGTCTCGCCATAGTCGATCTCGCCGACCGCGCCGGCAATCGCCGGGACAGGCGTCGGGGTGGAGGGCTGCGGGGTCGCTTGCACGATAACCGGGCCCTGCCCTTCGATCTCAAGCGAAACGGTATAAACGCCTTGCAGACGGCGCTCGCCGGTGAACCCGCGGAAGCCGTCGACCACGATGACGTATTCGCCGTCGGACGGCAATACAAAGCGGCTGATGCGCGCGTTCAGGCCGCCACCGCTGTCATCATCCTGCGCGAGCTGTTCACCGTCGGACGTGAACAGGCGCAGGTAACTGTCGAACGCTTCCGAGCGCAGGTCGACCGTGATTACGTCGCCGGCGCGACCGCTAAACGTGTACTGCGCGCGTTGGGCCAACAGCCCCAGCTCGCCGGAAATCGTCTCGCCGGGTGCGATCGCGCCTTCCTGCGCCTCGCGCGCGGCCGTAAGCGACAGTGTGAAAGCTCCGCGGCCGGCGCTTCCGCTGCCCTCGGCGGCCTCTCTGCTGGTAGCCACGATTGTGTATCGCCCCGTGGACGGCAATGCGTAGGTCAGCAGTGCGGCGTCGCTCGTCGGCGGCAGGCCGTTATCGTTGTAGCGGAGTTGTGCACCGTCAGGACCGTACAGCCATACGAACGCGTCGAAGTCCGACGAGCGCAGTATGATACTGACGATGTCGCCTTCAGCGCCGTCAAACAGGTAGATCGACTCCGCCTGACCGACGGCCAGCGAACCCTCAACCACGTCACCGTAGGATAATGTCGTGCCCGATGGCGGCTCGAACGGGGCGGTAATCGTGATCGTGCCGGTACGCACCGGAACGTCGCCTTCGAACAATGTCAGGTCGTACACGCCGACCGTGTCGCTGGGCTCGGTCAGCAGGCTGATGGTGACTTGTCCGTTCGAATCTGAAATGAGGTCGGTCGTGAACACATTCGCGCCGGTGTCGCGCAGGACGACCTCGAGTCGATAGCCGGCGTTGGGTTCGAGACCGGTCGCCACGACGTCATGGTTGGTGCCCACCGGCCCGGCGGGCGGTGTGACGGTCAGAGGTAGGGGTTGTGCAAGGCTCACTGCCGCCACGGCCAATATCAAGGCGGCGATGAGGAGTAGGCGTACCCGATTCATGGGCGGTTCCTTCATAATTTGCGGTCCGCGGTGATCGCCGCATTATGCGCAATTTGGGTTAGCTGACTATGAGGATTCGCGCAAGCGATGGCGCTAATCGACGGCATTGTCTGCCGAATCGGTCTTGTGGATCAGGTCGGCCAGCTCGGAGTCGATCAGGAGCGCGACCAGTCCCGTATTGTGCTTGCGCCGTACAACCCGATAGGCCGTGGTCAAGTCTTGGTAGCCTTTGGTCTTTTCGAGGACGACCGGTTCGCATTGGAAGGTTTCGGCCACCAATTTGTACGTCGCTTCGCTGATCAGCACCGATGCGCGCGCATTCTCTTGCAGGATCTTCGACAAAACGGTCGGCTCGCCCAACGCAGTGAACTCGCGCCGGTCCATGCTGCCGACGTTGCCCAACACCGCCAGTCCACTGTCGATCCCGATGCCGAAGTCGAGCCGGTAGTTCTCCGGCATCGTTTCGTGTAGGGCAGCCAACTCGGCCAGCATGGTCAAGCCGGCACTGATGGCCCGGATGGCGTGGTCTTCCTGCGGGTTCAGCTGCGTATTGAACAGGCCCGTGACGGCATCGCCCATGTACTTATCGACCACGCCCTCGAACAAGCCGATAGCGTCGCTGGCAAGGCTCAAGTACTGGTTGATGACGCGCACGACCTCGCCGGGGTCGATGTTCTCGCTGAAGCGCGTGAAGCCGCGCACGTCGCAGAACATGGCTGTGATCTGACGCTCCTGCCCGCGCACATCCGAATTGGAGACGGACGCCAGATTCTTGACCAGCGCGGTTGGCAGGTAGCGCGTGACCTCGGCCAACTGCTGCTCGCGCGCCTTCTCGACGGTGAGATCGTCGATCACGAGCGCCAAGCCGGTGCCGTCCGCCAGTGGGGACATGACGATGTTCAGATGGCACTCGCCGCGCCCGGGGATGAACAGCGCCAAGTCGAACGGCATGGGCCGACTAGAAGCGCGGACGTACGTCATCGCGCTTTGCAGCGGGCCGGGCATTTCGTTGACGTAGTCGGTTAGCACGCCGCCCGTCATGGCATCCGGCGCGTTGAAGATAGTGGTCGCGGCGCGGTTGCACAGCGTGATCGTGCCGGAGCGGTCGAGCGTGAGCACGCCGGCGGTGATCGACTCGAAGATGCGGTCGAGTTCGTCGCGCAGGGCAGTGACCTCGGCGAGCTGGTCGCGCAGGGCTTGGAACAGGCGGGCGTTGTCGATCGCGACCGCGGCATGCTCGGCAAAGGTCGTCACAAGCTCGAGTTCGCGCTGGGCGAACAAGCCCGCCAGTACGCGGTTGTCGCAGTACACAATGCCGGTCAGCTCCCCGCGCACCAGAAGCGGTACGGCAAGCACGCTGCGCATGGCGTGACCTACGATGCTCTGCTGCGACTGAAAGCGCTCGTCTTCCAGCGCATTGGTCGTGATCACCGGCTGGCCGGACGTTGCGACCTCGTTGATGATCGTGCGGCTGACGGCGTAGTCACGGTTGGGAATGCCGGGCGTGCGGTCGGCCGACAGCGAGTCGATGTCGATGCCGCGGGCCACGGTGAATTGGTCGAAGGCCCCGGTCTCGCGGTCTTTCAGGACGATGTAACCGCGTTCGGCGCCGGTCAGTCCGACAACGGTGTCCATCACCTGATTGAGCACGTCGTCGGTGTCGAGGTTGCTGGTGATGAGCGACGTCGTCTCGGCCAGCGCGCGCAGCGTGCGCAGTTCGATCAGCGTCGATACGATTTTCTTGTTCAGGGCTTCGAGGCGGCTTTTGACGGTCAGCACCGTCTCCAGCGCGCCGACCGGTAGGTTCATGCCGCGCTGGCGCAGCAGGTCGCGCTGGCTCTTGAGCAGTGTGACGACGTCATCGGCCCGCTGCGCGAGCTTACGCGCGGCCTCCTGACTGTTATTCGGCAGTTCGGACGGGCCGCCTTCGCTGATGCGGAAAGTGTCTTCGCTCATAACGGCCGTGCCAAGTAGATCGCGGTCTGCTGCTGGCGACCACGGACCTGCAGCGGTTCCAGCGCGTGATACTCGACTTTGCCGATGCCCGGCAGAGGGTGCTGTTCGGCATGGGTGCGGACGTCTTCGCTGATGACGATCTGGCCGTCGAGCGCGCTCTCTTCGAGGCGCTTGGCAAGGTTGATCGCGTCGCCGATGGCGGTGAAGTCGCGGCGCGTGTTGCTGCCCACGTTCCCCAGCGTCGCCACGCCGGTGTTGATCCCGATGCGGTACTGGGCTTGGTCGATCCCGAGTGAGTCGTAGATCACAGCGAAGTTTTCGTGGATCTGCAGGGCCGCGTTAATCGCACAGGCCGCGTGATTGGCCAGCGGATTGAGCTGCGTGTTGAACAATGCCATGATTTCGGTGCCCATGTACTTGTCGATCATGCCGCCGGCTTCGTGAATGCAGTCGGTCGCGCGCGACAAGTAAATGTTGACCTCTTCCATGAGGAGCTGTGGACGCATGGCCGGCATGGTGGCCAGCGGACGCACGTCGACGTACATGCACGACACCTCACGGCGCTCGCCTTCAAACCCGAGCCCGGCGATCTGCTGGATGTTGTCGACCATCTCCGGCGGCAGGTAATACTTGAACATGCGCAGAGTCTCGGCCCGCTCGCGTTGAACGGTGAGGTCTTCGAGCACGATGACGTGGCCGGCCCCGTGCACGTCACGCCCGACAAGCGGGTTGACGCGGACGTTAATCACGACGCTGGGCTTGCTGCCAAACGTTGCCGTCGCTTCGAACGACGATTCGCGCGCGCCGGAATTGACCTGCGTAATCGCGCGTGCCAGCGGCTCAAGGACCGGTTCAAGCAGGTCGGCGACCGGCTGTCCGTTCAGGGCATTCGGGTCTGGCCGGTCGAGCAGGTCGGCGGCGGCACGATTGGCTTGGACGACGAAGCCCTCGCCGTCGATCGTGATGACCCCGCTGTCGATGCTATTGTAGACGTTGTCGGTCAGCTCCTTGACTTGCGTAATCTCGCTGATCGTCGCCTGCAGATTATTGAAGAGGCGCGCGTTGCTCATGGCAACAGCGACCTGATTGGCAAAAGCGACCAGCAGCGCCTTCTCGCGCTCGCCGAATACGCCGGAGCGAAGCCGATTGTCGACATACACCACGCCGAGCATGTCGTCGCGATAGCGCAGCGGTGCACACAAGACCGAGCGTAGGTCGAGCGCCGCGACGCTTTGCATACCGACCAACCGCTGATCGTCGTGGGCGTTGTGAGTGAGGAGCGCCTCGCCGGTCTCCATCGCGCGGTTAATGATCGAACGGCTGAATTGCTGTTCGGCATTCGACCCGTCCAGCACTTGACCGCGATTGGCGGCTGTCGTACCGTCGCGCAGGACGTGAAAGTCCAAGTTGCCTGCGTCGTCGACGAGGATGATGCAGCCCCGCTCGGCGCCGGTCATCGTGATGATGCCGTCCATGGCATCGGACAGAATCTCGTCGAGGTCGAACGACCCGCTAAACGAGGCCGAGTTGGCGACCAACGTGCGCAGCTGCGCGACCTCGCGCTGTTCATCGCGGAGGATGCGCAGAAACGTATCCAGCGAGTGGATCAAGCTATTGATCGCCGTGTGGGTCATCGACGGCAGGCCCAGCCCGCGCGAACGCAGCAGCTCGCTTTGGCGCAGCAAGGCCTGCTCCGTAGCGGTGAGCAGGGGCTTGAGCTCGTTGATTTCGATGGCGACCGCTTCGGTCGATTGCATCCCGGTAGGCGTGGAGGTCATGCGCGTAACCCGTACGACACGCGATCTGCCAAGTATAGGTGGTAACCGTGCGATGCGGCAACCGGTCAACGGCCAAGCGGCGAATTTGACAAGGTGTATGGGATGTGGCACACTCGGGCCCAAGATATGAACAAATGTTCATATATTGAGGTTGAGTCTCAATAAGGATACGGTCGATGACCGGACGAACCTACCGCGTGGAAGGCATGGACTGCGCCAACTGCGCCCGCGAGTTGGAGGACGGAATCCGGCGGCTGAGTGGTGTCGAAGCCGCCCACGTCGATTACATGGGAGCGCGACTGATCGTCACAGGCAGCGCGTCGTTCGAGCAGCTTCAGGTGCGCGCCAACGCACTCGGAAAGTCCCTCCATAACGAAGCGCAAGCGTCCGCGGCCGATCAAACGAACGCCGGCCGAGGCGGGGCTGTCGGATTCGTCGACTATCTGCTCGGTGCAAATGAAACGCGCATGGCGCTTGCCGGCGCGTTGCTGGCCGTCATCGCCGTCGTGCTGGCGATACTGGGCGTCATCGACCCGCGTATGGCCGACGGGCTGCTGCTTGGCGCGCTGGTGGTCGCGGTAATCCCGATTGCGCGCTCCGGCATCAACGGACTTCGGATCAATCGTCGCTTCAACATCAACATGCTAATGACGATTGCGGCGGTTGGGGCGGTCATCATCGGCGAGATGCTCGAGGCCGCGGTCGTCGTGATCCTGTTCGCCGTCGGTGAGGCGTTGGAAGGCTACACCGTCGAGCGCGCGCGCCGCAGCATTCGTGCGCTGCTGGCGCTCAAGCCGCGGACAGCGCGGCGAATTGACAGCGCGGGCATCGAAACGCAAGTCGCGGCGGATGCGCTGACGATCGGCGATCGGGTTGTCGTGCGTTCGGGCGAGGCGGTACCGGGCGACGGCGTCATCGTCAGTGGCAGGAGCGCGGTGAATCAAGCGCCGATTACAGGCGAGTCGCTGCCGGTCGAACGCGCCGAAGGCGACGCAGTGTACGCCGGAACGATCAACGGGGATGGCGTGCTGCACATCGAGATCACGGCCGCGGCGGAAGACAATACGCTCAGCCGGATCGTCAAGCTGGTCGAGGAGTCGCAGGCTGCCAAGGCGCCGACTCAACGCATGATCGACTCGTTCGCCGCGATCTACACGCCGGCGGTCGCGCTGCTGGCGCTGGCGGTTGCCGTGCTTCCGCCGCTGTTGTTCAGCGCTCCGTTCTTCGATACGCCAGAGAGCCACGGCTGGCTGTACCGCGCGCTCGCCCTGCTGGTGATCGCCTGTCCGTGCGCGCTGGTCATCAGCACACCGGTGACGGTCATCAGCGGCTTAACCGCGGCGGCGCGGCGCGGCGTGTTGATTAAAGGCGGGGCGCATCTCGAGATGCTCGGGAGAGTCAAGGCAATCGCGCTCGACAAGACCGGTACCGTGACCGAAGGGCGTCCGCAAGTCGTTGGCTGGCGCTCGTTGGAATGCACCGGCGATCCCGCGTGCGCGGCGTGCGACGACCTGCTCGGGTTGGCGGCGGCGGTCGAACAGCGGTCTGCACATCCGTTGGCCGAGGCGGTTGTCGCCGCGGCGGCGGGGCGCGCGAACGCACAGGCGTATTCCGCTGCAGAATCGGTCGAGTCCCTTCCGGGGCGTGGCATCCACGGCACGGTCGACGGCCACGACGTGCTGATCGGGAGCCACGCCTACTTCGACGCCGAGCATCCGCATGCTGACGCGCTGTGCAGTTGGGCGCACGAGGCCGAGTCGCAGGGTAGTACGACGATGCTGGTCAAGGCGGACGGCACCGTGCAAGGCGCGATCTCGTTTGCCGACACGCTGCGCGCCGATGCAGGGCAGGTGGTGTCTGAACTTCACACGCTGGGACTGAATACGGCCATGCTGACCGGCGACCACGAGGCGGCCGCGCGCACGATCGCCAAGCAGGTTGGCATTGAGACCGTGTATGCGGGTCTGCTGCCGGCGGACAAGGCCGACGCGATTCGGCGGTTCCGCGAGTCGCACGGCGTAACGGCGATGGTCGGCGACGGAGTCAACGATGCGCCTGCCCTTGCGGCGGCGGACATCGGCGTTGCGATGGGCGCGATGGGCAGCCCGCAGGCCGTCGAAACTGCCGATGTCGCGCTAATGGGCGACAACTTGCGCCTGCTTCCGCTAACGATCCGACTGGCGCGCTTCACACGCAGCGTCATCCGGCAGAACATCGCGCTCAGCTTTGCGCTCAAGGCGATCTTCATGGTGCTGGCGCTGGAAGGGTCGGCGTCGCTGTGGGCCGCGGTCTTTGCCGACGTTGGGATGGCACTGATCGTCACCGTCAACGGGATGCGTCCGCTGCGCTGGGTGCGAACCGCCGCGTCGGCATAGCGAAGCCGACATCCATACACTAGAGTCTCCCTATGCAACGCCATTTAGGATAGCGAGGAGCGAACGTGGCTCGGATTTGGTGCGTCTCCGCGCCGTTGTATAGCCATACCGACTGGGGCGGCTTTCTGCGGACAGCGCGTGTGCTCCAAGCGCGCGGGCACGATGTGACATGGGTCAGCGGCGAAGCGCTGCGCAGTGCGATTGGCTCGGCAGGACTGCGATTTGCACCTGTAAGCGATACCGGATGGCTGTGGCCTCCACCACCAGCGCCCGACGTGTCGACGCTCCCGCCGCAAGAAGCCGTGCGCCTGCGCTATCAGCGGGCGCTCGATACGTGGCTCGACGAGACGAAGGTGTCCGCGGGAACGCGTTCGCTGCTGGATCTTGCGCGCACCGACGGGGCGCCGGACGCGATACTGACCGATCCGTTTCTGAGTGCATCGGCGGTAGCGGCAGAGGCGCTTGCTGTCCCCATGATCGTGTGCGGCTGGCCGGCTATGCGTGAACTGGAGGAGGACGGCCTGTTCTGGGTGCAGAAGACACTCGCCAGTGAAAGCCGCGAGCGAGTCGAACGGCTGACGGCGCAGTTCGGCGTGACGGGCGCCAACTTCTCGCAAGGCGCGACGCCGAGCGTTCAATCTCCGCATGCCCATACCGTGTATTTCACGCCGGGATGGTATCAGGCCGAGGCCGACGCGCTGCTTCCCGAGAACCATTTTGTGGGTGGGGTGGCGCACGCTGTGCCGGAGCCGGAGTGGCTGAAAAACGTGCCGCGCGAGACGCCGCTGGCGGTCGTCACGCTTGGGGTCACGTTTACTGGCGACCTCGGCTTCTACGCGTGGGGCGCGCAGGCCGCGGCGCGCGAAGGTCTGCTGCCTGTCGTCGCGATCGGGAACAACCCGATCGAGCCGGACAAGAAAGCCGAGCTGGTACGCGCGCTTCCGAAAGGGACGCGCCTTGTGACCTACGTGCCGTTCGACGCCGTGCTACCGCGCGCTCGCCTGATGATCCACCACGGCGGAATGGGCACGACGCACGCTGCGGTGACGTGGGGCGTCCCGCAGATCGTCGTGCCGCATGCCGCCGATCAGCGCGGGCAGGCCCGGCGGGCGGCGCAGGCCAAGGTCGGGCTGAACCTGACCGCACATGACGTGCGTCAAGGCAAGTTGTGGGAAGGCGCGCGGGCAATCATGCGGGAGTCGTGGGTGTTGGAGAACTGCCGCACGCTGGCGGCGGAGATGGCGGCGCTTGGCGGAGTAGAGGCGGCAGCCGATGCGGTTGAGCAGGTGATTGGCGCCGAATAGACAAGAAGAGACCCGGCCATTCGACCGGGTCTCGACGAGGTGGCTATGCAGCCCGGGCGTGTTCTTTCACCGGGCGACTCGTCACCCACACGCCCTTCGTGTCTCCGCCGCGGGTGAGGAACAGCCGCTTGTGGCGCTGACGACGCGCCTCGTCTTCCGAGTGCCAATAGCTCAACCGGCGACCCTTCTTCTCAGCGAGCAGCTCCAACGCGGCCATGACGTGCGTGCACGCCACACCGTTGTGATTCGACCAGTTGCAGGTGCAGGTAGCGACGATGCGCGCGTGCGTTGGATCCCAACGGACGGTCACGATGTGACGACCGGGGGCTTCGGTGGCGCTGTCGACGACGATCGTCTGCCGGCCGACCTGCCGGGCTTGCAGCTTACGGCTGCGGGTTTGAACGTTCTTGATATGCTTGGGAATCATCGCATGGTCCCCACACTACTGTACATTTGTTCTATTATTATACAGATCAATGCATTAGATGTGCATTAGAACATGCGAGCGAATTATTGGGGGTTTGAGGCGGAGCGGCGGTCGTGGTCACGCCATAACGACGCCAGCATCTGATACTTGCGCAGCTCATACCACGCCATCAGGACGCAGAGCCGCAACCCGTGCAGGCCGTCGCGGTAGCCTTTGAGTGTGAAAAAGCGCCAGCGGAAGTGACGCAGCGGCTGAAGGATGAAGTTGTGCGGCTTCGGTCGAACGCCTTGCTCGTAGAGGATACGCGCCTCGTAGGCAGTGTAACGCTGCTGCTTGGCGACGAATTGGTCGAAACGCGTGTAATTGATGTGGACAAAGGGCTCGTCGATGGTGCCCAGCGGTCCATCGAGCTGGACGACCTCGTGCACTTTGCGCTCGGGATCGTAGTGCGCAGCATCCGGACGCAGCAGGCGAGTCTGATAGTCGGGGTACCATCCTGCGCCCAGCGTGAGCTTGCCGAAGATATAGTTGTGGCGCGCAATGCGCCAACCTGCGTACGCGGGGCCTTGATCGACCGCGCGGCGCACGGCATCGGCGAGGGCAGACGTGACGCGCTCATCCGCGTCGACGAACAGCACCCAATCGCTCGAATCGGCAACGGCGTCCAGCGCGGCGTTGCGTTGATTGGCGTAGTTATCGAACGTGCGCTGAATCACCGTCGCGCCAGCCTCTCGCGCGATTTCGGCTGTGCGATCAGTGCTGCCGGAGTCGAACACGACGCGTGCATCGGCGAACGCGACCGAGTCGAGGCAGTCAGCGACGTTCGCCTCCTCGTTATACGTGAGGATGACGGCGGTGAGGCGGCTCATCGCATCCCGATCGCCGTGTAGCGTACCGTCTCATAGGCCGACCGCAGTTCGGGGTCGCGCTCGGCCTGTACCTTGCGTGACATGCCCGCGGCCACCAGTTTGCTCGCCAACCACAGCTTCCATGTCGGATAGTACTTGACATAGAGCTGCATTCGGCTCGTCCACAGATTGATCACGCTCTGGGGGCGAGTTTTGGACGTGCTTTGGCCGCCGAGGTGCGTGACGACTGCCTGCGGGGCGCACACGACGCGCCACCCAGCGCGCTTGGCGCGCCATGCCCAATCGATCTCTTCGCAGTACATGAAGAACTGTAAGTCGAACATGCCGGTTTGTTGGATCATCTCGGCGCGCAGCATCATCGTCGCGCCCAGCGTGAAGTCGACGTCGAACGGCTCGCCGGCGTCGTACAGCGCGCGCGGGTAGCGCCCGTTGAACGGCCCTTCAATCCAGCGGCCGGGGGTTGGGAAGAATTCGGCCCACAACTGGCGCAGGCCGGGAAACCGGAACGCCCCGTGCTGAAACGATCCGTCTGCGTACTCAAGCCGGGCGCCCACCCAGCCGACATCGTTCGCCGACATCAACGTGTCGAACAGGATCTGTGTTGCGCCCGGATGGGTGATCGTATCTGGGTTAAGTAGGTAGGCCGCCCTCGGCGCGGCGTCCGTTCCGAAGCCTGCGCGCGTCAAGCCAAGGTTGTTGGCCCGGCCGAAGCCGAGGTTTTCCGTGCTGGCGATCAGCTCGACCTGCGGAAATTCGGCGCGAATCAGTTCCGGCGTGCCGTCGGTCGATGCCGAGTCCACGACCGTTACGCGCCACCCCAGCGACGTGCTGGCGAGGTCGGCAAGCAGGCTGTTCAGTGCGGCGCGAATTTCGCCTGCCGAATTCCACGTCACGAGCACGACCACGAGGTCGGGGCGGACGGTACTCACTGTGACTCGTCCTCGCGCGCGTGGACGGGGGTAAGCCGGGTCGCGCCTTCGCCACGCTTAATGGCAAAGTGATCGAAGTCGCGGGCGACGATAGCTTCCGGGAATACCGAGCGCGCTTCGGCGACGATGTCGCGCTCGCGGTAGCGCCGGCTGACGTGCCACAGGATTAGCGAACGCGCGCCCGCCGCGACGGCCAACTCGGCAGCTTGCCTTGCTGTGATGTGCCCGAATGCGCGCGCTTCGTCGGCGTGTTCGTCCAAGAACGTCGCTTCGATCACTAATGCGTCGGCATTACGGCACTGGTCGACGAGCGTGTCGGTACGGCCGACGTCGGCCATGACGACGACTTTCGCGCCGGCCACTTCCGGCCCAAGCACGTCTTCCGGCGCGATCTTGCGCCCGTCTGCCAGCACGATCGACTCCCCGCGCACCAGCATGCCGCGCTCGGGCCCGGTCGGAACCCCAAGCTCGGCGGCGCGCTCGGCCAGAAACGGCCGATGCGAACGTTCGCGGAACTCAAAGCCGAAGCAGCCCGGGCCACGGTGTTGAACCGGGAAGGCATAAACCTCGTGAGCGCGGGCGTCCAGCAAGCGGCCGGTCCGGTGAATGTCAACCAGATTGATCGGCATCGGGTTGCGTTCTTCTCGCAGCACCACCGAGAACAGCAAGGTGTCTACCCGGTCGAGCGCCGGTTTGCCGCCGTAGATTTCGATGAAGTCAACCGACTCGAAGTTGGCGAACGTCGAGATCAGCCCGCCGAGGCCGAGGATATGGTCGAGGTGCGCATGCGTGAGCAGCACGCGATTGAGTCGCTTGAAACCGATGCCGGAGCGCAGGATCTGCCGCTGTGTCCCTTCGCCGCAGTCGACCAAGTACCGATGTTCCCCGGCCAGTACGGCGAGCGATGGCAGCCCGCGATGGATCGACGGAGCGGAGGCCGACGTGCCCAAAAAGACCAGTTCGAACATTACGGGTTCGAGGTGACCTCCACGCTGTACAGGATCAAGCGGGTGCCTGCGGGGCGTTGATCAGGCTCAAGCAGCACTTGAAGCCGCTGCGAGCTTTGCGTGCGGTACGCACCGACGGCGATGTCGTATTCGCGTTCGGGCAAAGTCTCGGGCAGTCGCAGGAGGTGGACCTGCATGAATACGTCGCGTTCGGCGAGGCTGGTCGGCCGCATGCTGATGCTGTCGATATTCGCAAGCGGCGCGGCACCCAAGTCGCCATACAGGTGCGAGAATACGACCAGATCGGGCGGCAGCATGCCATCGACGCGCCAATACGTCACGACCGGCAGGATGCCGCCCGGTTGCACGCGCGTCATCACAGTCTCGTAGCCGAGGAAGGTCAGGTTGTTCTCCATCCGCAGCGGCGGGAACATCACGTCTTCGGTGACTGACACATCGGGCTCAAGCCGGATGGGGGCCGCAGTGGTGAAGAGTCCCGTCAGCTCTGCCAACTGCGACTCGATAGAGAACTGCAGAATACCGCGCGCCGCACCGTCCGCCAGTTCGAACCAGCGCGTGACCGACGGATCGACGCTGTTGAGCAGCGCACGGTTGGGCGAGATGAGCTGAAATTTCGCGCCGCCGTTGGGGAACACCAATCCTGACGCGCAGTCGAGCGCACGCAGCGGGGCGCTGCGGTTGTTCAACATCAGCGCAAGCAGGCGCGTACTGCTGAAGTCGGTGCTCGCGCGGACGTTGCCGAAGTCGGTGCTGCACAGTAGGGTAGGGATGTCGTTGGCCGACCTGTCGATCACCATCGCCTGCTCGGCGATGCGCGAATTGTACGCCGACCGGACCTCTGGCAGTTCCGGCCAGACAAAGATCAAGTCCTGGAAGGTCCAGCCGAAATTGAAGATCAAGAGCGATGCGAGGATCAGCCCCGCGGCCACACGACGGCGCAGCAGCGCGCCGAGCGCGGTGATGCCCAGCCCAAAACACAGCGCGAGTATAGGGATTAGGATGCTGGACGCGATCCAAGACGGGCTGTTCGGCGCGAACAGCACTAACGGTCCGAGCACAAGCAGCCCGATTGCGAGCAGTGTGTAGCGCAGGCGTCGGCTCAGGTAGCGCAGCGCGACGACCGCGCCTAGCAGGACGATCAGGGCGGAGACTGGATCGGTAAACGGGCGGCCCGGGATGTTGACGGCCGGATTGCTGTCGCCATTGAGACCGAGCCCCATGACACCGTTGAATGCGCGTTCCCAGACTGGTGTCGGGTCGGATGTCAAACCGGAAAAGAGGCGCACCGCGCCGCTAAGGTGCGGCAGGTTCATCGCACTGAGCAGGTACGGCACAATGAAGATCACCACCAGCAGCGCGGTGAATCCAATCGAACGGCGGATCGAGTCGGTCAACCGAGGCCGGCCGAATGCCATATAGAAACCGACGAACCCCAGCGTCAATAGTCCGACAACCAGACCGGACGGATGCAAATAGATTCCAACGGCAACGGCGACGCCCAGCCCCGCGAATGCTGCCGTTTGAGATGACGCGGGTCGGCGTGGGCCGTAGACTGGCAAACCCATCGCCAATGCGAGCAAAACACTAATCACGAGGAGCGGAAGCACCGTTTCGCGGCCGATCGATCGGGACAGCAGCACCGGCCACCACGTTACGGCAAGGAATCCGAGCGCAGCCAAGCCGGCCAGATCGCCGTACAAGCGGCGGCCCAGCGCGTATGCCAACGCAAGCGTGATCATACCGATTGCGAAGGCGATCCAACTGAACACCATCGTGCCGGTGCCAAGAATCGACGTCAGGCCGGCGATTACGGCAGGGTACAGCGTTTCGCGCCCTTCTTCGCCGAGCGCGAAGAACACCTGCACGCTGCCTTGACGCACCGTTTCGGTCAGGCGGAGATCGACGATTTCGGATTGGTTCAGCCCAAGCGGGACTTGACCTATAGCGTATGCGCGCAGTGCCGCGCCTGCCAGCAGAAGAATCACGGCAAGCGCGAAACTGAGTCGGCTGTTTTTCGTCATGCAGCGCCGTTCTGCAATATCAGCACTTTAGAGATGAAACTGAGGCGTATTGTACCAGCGAACAGTCGGCTGAACAGTTGGATTGTGCGGGTTTTCACCGCCGATACGCGTTACTTCACCACCTGAAGAAACAGAAGCGCGGGAAGAATCGCCAACACCGCCGGCGCTGCCCAGCGTACGGTCAGAACTTCCGGCGTGCGCAAGACTTTGCTGGCCCACTGCCCGATGGCGTGCACGGCATAGCATATCAGGAAGGTCTGGATCATCAGCAGCGGCAGCAGCAGCGTGGACCGGTCACGGCCGAAGTAGGCCAGACCGAACGCGAAGAACGTCGCGTAAGCGACCATCATGACCGTACCCAGCGGCGGATACCAGCGCGCAAGCCGCGCTACGCCCAGAACGCTCAGCGCTACCCCAACGATGGTGAACTGAGACCCGAGCAGGCCGAACGTGGTGATCCAGCGTGCGCCGTCGCGCCAGCCATCGGCGACAAGGTAGGGGACGTTTGCGCGTGAGCTGAGCGCCGCGTCGACCGTTGCGCCCCACCATTGCGGCGAGACGTAGGCGAGCACGATCCCGCGGATGCCGAACACGACGATCACGGCCAGAATCAGCCAGTACCACATCGGAATACGCGCGCGCGACTCGATCATGCCGAGCGCCACGGCCGGCACGAACAGCACAAACAGCGGATCGTTGATCGTCGCGGCGGCGAGAATCAGCAGAATGCCGGCACGCAGCGCGGCAGCGAACCGATACCCGAAACGCGGGGGTTCGTCTGGGCGCGGATTGGTCGTCAACACCGCCTGGACGAGCAGGTAGATCAACCATGCCGATGCCAGAACGGTCAGGCGCAGGCTGCGCGGTTCGCCGATCTGAGAGATGAAGACCATGGCAAAGGCGGCCAGTGCGGCCACAACGGCGACGTACGGCCGCTGTACGAGGATAATGATGACCAGCGCGAGCACCGCCCCGGCGCCCAGTGCCAGCACAATCGTTGCCGGGGTGCTGCCACCGCCGCCGGTCTGTGCCCAATACGCCGGGCTAAATGCAATCGCCAACCCGCCCACCAGCGACATCAGCGCGCCCATACTGCGCACGGTCAGCGCGACGCCGGCCACGGCTGCCGACAACCCCAACGCACGCAGCAGCGGCGTATTGCCGATCAGGGTAAACGCCGCGAACGCGATAACGGTTGCGAGCGCGGCCGGAGCCACATACTTGAGCGTGTCGCGCGCGGGAATGTCGAACCAGTCGGTCATCCGCGTGTCCTAGGGCGACAACTTGGCGTGGGCGATAGCAACGCCTTCACCATCGAGCATGCTCGCGATGTCGGCGCGCTCGTTCTTCAGCCGGTAGTAGGCTTCGAGCGTCTCGACCACGACCGGAAGCGCGTAAGTCGAACCCTCGATACCGTTGTAGATGAACGCGATCAGCAGAATCTCGGGTTCTTCGTAGGGCGCATCAGCGGTAAACCATGCGTGATCCGGCCAGTTGCCGAACTCGCAGTTGTCCAACGCAAAGGCAATGTCGTCGCAGTATTCGGCCGTGCCGGTTTTACCGGCGACGGCGACATACGGCAGGTTGGCGCCGCCCGCGGTACCGGTCAGAACGGCTTCGCGCATACCGAGCCGGACGATCTGCAAGTTTTCCTGGGTGAAAAACGCCGGCGTGTAGTCAGCGTCGAAGCGGAGTGGGCTGCATACACTCCCGTTGAACGTATAGTTGAACGGGACATGCACCCTGTACGACCGCAGATCTTCACTGAAGGGCGCCGGATCGACATCGACTGTATTGCGGTAGAGGTCGGGGCTGCAGCGCACGGCGTTGAAGTAGGGACTGTTCGGTTCGCAGGTACAGGCGAGGCTGTCCGCGCCCTTCATGATCATATCTTCCTGCAGGAACAGGGTCAGCGTACCGTCCGGGTTTGGAGCGTCGAGACGGATGGTCCGCGCAACAATCGGCTCGAACGGCCTGATCGGATTACCGGCCTCGTCTAGCACCTCGCGGATGAGAGTCGGCTGCAAGAGCTGTCCGGTGACCAGTCCTTGCACAGACGTGATCATCTGCAGCGGCGTTACCGTAATGTAGCCCTGTCCGAATGCGGCGTTATAGGTGTCGCCGGTCGACCAGTTCTCGCCGTAAATCCGCCGCTTCCAGTCCGGGTCGGGCATACGGCCCGCCAGCTCGCCGACCAGTTCGATCCCCAGCTCCGACCCGACGCCGAGCGCTTGGGCATAACGAACGAGGTTGCGTATACCAAGGCCGCCTTCGCGCAGGCGAAGCGGACTGACGGTCGGGTTGCCGCCCCCGACCTGATAGAAGTACACGTTGCACGAGTTGGCGAGCGCGCCCACCATGTTGAGGCTGCCGTGCCCCTCACGGTTCCAGCATACGAAGCGCTGGCTTTGGGCCGGGTCGTTAGGTGCGTAACGGTTCTCCACGATCAAGTCGCCCGGATCGAATAACGTCGCACTGGGCGAAATGACGTCCTCTTCCAGCACCGCCGCCGCGGTGATCAGCTTCCAAGCCGATCCCGGCGGATAGAGCGACCCCGAGGCCTTGTTGAGGAGCGGCGTGAGCGGATCGTTGAGGACGGTCAGGTAGTACTCGCCGTCGATGGCGCGCGCAAATCGCGAGTTATCGTAGGATGGGTAGCTCACCATCGCGAGGATTTCGCCGGTCCGCGGGTCCATGCCGATAACGACCCCGCGCTGGCTCTGAATACCTTGTCCGCGAGACTGCGACTCTTCGTTGAGTTGATCGAGCATCCCCGTAAGCGCGGCCTGCGCCGCCGCCTGAAGTTCGACGTCGATTGTCAGCCTGAGGCTGTTGCCGGAGCTCGGCGGCACTACGGAAAGCTCGCGCTGCACTTCGCCCGCCACGTCGATCTCGCGCGTGATCGATCCGCGCTCGCCGGCGAGGACGTTCTCCATGTAGGCCTCGACACCGGCGTATCCCTCGCGCTCGAAACGCGGGTCGAAGCCCAACTCGCGCAGAGCCTCCGCGACCTCGGCGCTCACCGGGCCCATGTAGCCGACGATGTGCGACGTGAGCTGGCCGGTCGGGTACTCGCGCACGGCTACGGTACGCACGTCCACGCCGGGTAGGCTGATGCGGTCTTCGAGCAGTCGCACGGCAGCTTGCCGGTCGATGTCGGTGGCGACGGCGACCGGACGGAACGGCGCGATACCTTCGCCTTCATTGACGATGCGTTCGATGCTGCGCACGAAGACGGTTCCCTGCTGCTCGGCGGCGAACGTCGGCGGCACGCCGGTCAGAGCCGAAATCCGGTTGTAGATTTCGTAACGGCCGGCGGTGTCGCTCGGCAGTGCAGCGGGGGTGATCTCGACGACGTACGCCGGTGCGTTGCTTGCGAGCAACACGTCGTTGCGGTCGTAGATCACGCCGCGGTCTGCGGCAAGCGGCAGAATCGACAGACGGTTCTCGTCGGCGGCGGCCTGAAAGTCGGACTGCCGAGCCACCTGCAGGTCGTACATGCGGATTGCAAAGATCGCAAAGACGGCCACCAGCACGCCCTGAAAGAACGTGAGGCGCCAGCCCTGAAACGTCGAAAGATCGCGCATCGGATATGCTCCCGATTACTCTGGCCGGGGCAAGCGGCGTTGGAACAGCCGCAGGATGATGTACACCGGCAGAATCAGGACGAAATTATAAACGATCGTCGGGAATACCGTAGCCGTCAGGTCGGTTGCCCAGTCAATACGGAAGGAAGCCGTAGCGGGAACGTAGCCAAGCAGCTGATACAGGTCGACCAACACGACGCGCAGAAACTCATACGCCATCGTACCGAACACGCTCATCACGAGCAGCAGCAGG
Source organism: Candidatus Flexicrinis affinis (assembly GCA_016716525.1). NCBI lineage: Bacteria > Bacillati > Chloroflexota > Anaerolineae > Aggregatilineales > Candidatus Flexifilaceae > Candidatus Flexicrinis > Candidatus Flexicrinis affinis. The sequence continues at coordinate 195,567 of JADJWE010000002.1, read as the reverse complement.
AAGCGAAGCTGAAACACTTGCGACCCGAGTGCATTGAGCGCCGCGACCATCAGCAGCAGGCCCAGCGACGAAGTCCCGAGCGGCACGATGGACAGCAAGTCGGCGAACAGTCCGCCCAGCAGCGCCCACAGCGCCGCTTGACCGACCGGCGCGTTGAGCGCCCACGCCAGCACGATCACGAACGTGAGGTTGGGGCCGCCGCCGGGGAGGTCGAGGATCGGGATAAGGCTCGCTTGGAAGACAGCAGCGAGGCCGAGGATCGGGATGGCAAGGAATCCGCCCATGGCCTCACGGCGCGACCGGTGTGGGCTCGAAAATCGACAGGTCGATCGGCTCGAAGCTGGTCACGACCAGCACAATTTCAAGCCGGTCGAAGTCGATGAAGCTGCGCACCTCGGCGGTCTGTTCGATGTCCGACTCGAACTGCCGCGTGCTGGTCACCTGACCGATCACGATGTCCGGTGGCAGGTTGCCGCCGAGGCCGCTGGTGCGCACGAGGTCACCCACCTGCACGTTGGCGCCTTGCGGCAGCAGTGTCATGCGCAAGTTGCCCGACGCTTGGCCGATCACGCTGCCTTCGACACGGCTGGTTTCGAGGCGCGCGCTGATCGCGCTGAACTCCGAGTTGATGAGCTGCACGCGGGCGGCGTTGGCGCTTACGGCGACGACGCGCCCAACCAAGCCCTGTCCGGTGACGACCGGGCTGCCGACGCGCACGCCATCTCGCGCCCCACGGTTGATCGAGACGGTGCGCAGCGCGCTAACCGTATCGCGCGCGATCACGTCTGCCGCGACGACCTCCTGATCCTGTACCTGCGAAACGTAATTGACGAGGTCGGCAAGCCGCTGATAGTCGGCGCCGATTTCGCGCAGTGCGACAACCTCCGCGGTGAGCTGTGCGAGTGTGGTTTCGAGGTCGGCCACGTACTGCGTGAGTTCGTCGTACGTGCGCCGCAGGTCGCTGATGTCGTCAACGGTGCTGTTGCCGCGGCTGATCAGCCCGCTGAGGAACTCAAACGGCGCGGCGATCACACCGCGAATCGCGTCGAGTCCACCGCCGCCGCTGACCACGATGAGCGCCACGCAGATGATGATCAGAAGGGTGAGGGCGGGTAGCCGGATGCTGCTGGTGCGGCGCCTCATGGGCAGGGTTCCGTCATGTCAGTCGGGACGGGCAGGCCGCGCCGGGGACTGCTAGTGCTGCGTGCTGCCACGGCTCGAGCTGACCAGAAGTCGGCGCAGATTGTTGTAGTCTTCCAGCACGCGCGCCGCGCCGCGCGCTACGCACGTCATCGGGTCGTCGGCCACGTACACGCGAATACCCAGTTCGTCCTGCAGGCGCGCCGACAATCCTTTGAGCTGGCTGCCACCGCCGCTCATGCAGATGCCCGACTCGATCAGGTCGGCGATCAGCTCCGGCGGGGTGTCGTCCAGTGCGTCTTTCACCGTGTCGATGATGATGTTCACCGAGCCGGACAGCGCCTCGCGGATTTCGACCGAACTGACCTCGACCGTTGCCGGCAGGCCGGTGACCAGATTGCGGCCCTTGACCGGATAAACACGCTCGGTCGGCAGCGGGTATGCCGAGCCGATCTCGATCTTAACACGCTCTGCAGATGGCTCGCCGATCAGCAGATTATGCTTGGTGCGCATATACTGGACGACGTCTTCATCCATCTCGTCGCCAGCGACGCGGATGCTGCGGCTGATGACGACGCCGCCGAGCGAGAATACCGCGACCTCGGTCGTGCCACCGCCGATGTCGATCATCATACTGCCACGGGTTTCCTGAACGGGAAGGCCGGCGCCGACCGCAGCCGCTACCGGTTCTTCGATCAGGAAGGCTTCGCGCGCGCCGCTGTTGATCGCCGCGTCGTAAACGGCCCGCTTCTCGACCTCGGTGACGCCGCTGGGAATGCCAATGACGACACGCGGGCGCGGGATCGGCACCCACGACTGCTCGTGCGCCTTGCGAATCAGGTGGTCGAGCATCGATTCGGTGACTTCGAACTCGCTGATGACACCGTCGCGAAGGGGGCGTACGATCAGGATGTTACGCGGGTTCTTGCTCCACATCTCTTTGGCGCGAGCGCCAACCTCAAGCGGCTGGCTGGACTTCTTGTCAATGGCAACGAACGACGGTTCGTTGATCACGATGCCCTTGCCGCGCACAGCAACCAGAGTATTGGCCGTACCAAGGTCAATACCGAGGTCGAGTGAGAACAACCCGAAGATATAATCGAGTGGACTTAACACAAGGCCCCCTGGCCGGACGCGCGTCGCGAATTATAGCATACGGCACGGATGTCCTCGAAATGCAGCAGCACGCAACTATAATCGGACGATCTATCACGGGCTAGTGCAAAACGCATGAGCGAATCGGCGGTATCCCTACTCCCAGCACTCCGTTCGGCCCTGATTGGCCGGCGCAACACAACAGGACTCGTCGCAGTCTCAGGCGGGGCGGACTCGCTGGCGCTGCTGCACGCCGCGATTCAGGTCGCGCCGGCGCTGGGCATTCGCATTGCGGCGGCCACGTTCGATCACGGCCTGCGCGGCGAGGCCAGCTTTGACGATGCCGTCTTCACGGCGCAGACGGCGGGTCGCTGGGGCGTGTCCTGCGCGGTCGGGCGCGGGCGTGTCGACTCGGATGCGGCAGGTGTCGAGGAGCGCGCCCGCGATGCGCGCTATGCCTTTCTGGCGGAGTGCGCCTCAGACATCCACGCCGACTGGGTGGCCACCGCGCACCACGCCGACGATCAAGCCGAAACCGTACTGATGAACGTCATTCGCGGCGCAGGTACGCGCGGACTAGGCGGTATGCGTGCCGAATCGACCGTGCCGGGGCATCCATCTCTGCCCCTGCTGCGGCCGCTGTTGGCCCTCCGCAAGCGCGAGCTTGAGTCGTACTGCCGGGCCAACGAGATCGCGTTCCGAGAAGACCCGACCAACAGCGATCCGAGCTATCGGCGCAATTGGATTCGTCAGACCGTCGTACCCCTCTTGGAATCGGCGAATCCCGCGGTAGTGGCGTCGGTGGCGCGGCTCGCCTTGTTGGCCGCCGAAGACGACGCCTTTCTAACGTCGTGGGTTGACGCATGGGCCGATACGCATGCGGTTCGCTACGGCGATCGGGTTTGGGTGCGGCGCGCCGCGATCGCCCAACTTGACCGGGCGATGCAGCGCCGTGCCCTATTGTGCCTGCTGCAGCGGCTCGCCCCTGAGTGCGAACCATCTTTCGAGCATACGGCCAGTGTGCTCGACTTGCTGAACCAGCCGGAGGGCGGAGTGGTGCACGTGCCGGGCGGGATGCAAGTCGAGCTTGACGGCGAATACGCCGCGCTGTATCAGACGGCCAGTGCGTGGTCGCCACCCTATGATGGATATTGGCTGCCTGCCGCGTTCGCTGCGCCGCTCGAGGCGGCGCTCGACGTGCCGTTTGGGTGGAGGCCGTTTCGCGCAGACGTCGACGCCGGGCCCGACGCCCCTGCGTTCGCGCTCGAGGTCGGGGGCGGCGACGTTTCCCTGCGTACACGTCATGCGGGAGACCGCGTCGCGCTGCTTGGCGGCGGACACCAGAAGCTCAAGGATTGGTTGATCAACGTGAAAGCAGCGCGAATGCTCCGCGATCACGTGCCGATCATCGAAGTGGACGGGCAGATCGCCGCAGTGTGGGATGGCACGTCATGGGAAGTCTTCGCGTTTGAACGGACCGAGGCGCGGGCGAACCGTCCGTCATGGGTGTTTGTTGCGCCGCACTCGAGCATCGGACCGTAGAATTGCAGACGAGGCACCATTGCGCTATCCTTGACATACCGTAAGCTTCCCCGCACTAGTTCTTTACGGAGAGTTTATGCACGCGCTTTCACAGGCACCGGCCACGTCGGCACACATCTTGGTGGTCGACGACGAAGGCCCGAACCGTTATTCCATCAGCAAAAACCTGGAGCGCGTCGGTTACGCCGTCACCGAGGCGGCCAGCGGGCCGGAAGCCCTCGAACACCTGACCGCCAACGAGTTTGACGTCGTGCTGACCGACATCAAGATGCCGGGCATGGATGGTGTCGAACTGCTGCGGCACATAAAGACCGAGTCTCCGGAAGCCGTGGTCATCCTGATGACCGGGTATGCCAGCCTGCCGTCGGCGGTCGAAGCGCTGCGCCTCGGCGCACACGACTACTTCATTAAGCCGGGCTCGATGAACGATTTGCGTGCAGCGATCGCACGCGGGGTCGAACGGTCGCGCAACATGCGGCGCCGGCGCATGCTCCTCGAGTCTATCCGCAGCGATGTTTTCGAACTCGACCAGATCGACACCGTGCCGGCAGGCCCCGCTGTCCCCGGCATACCGGCGGCGGGCGCGCCGATGGGCACGGTCGCGACCTCCGCTGGGTACGCCAAACGCTGGGACGAGCCTGAGGTCGGCAGTGTCATGCAGCTCGGCCCGCTGACGGTTTATCCCGGCCGCTATCAGATCAGCGCCGACGATCAGCAAATCGACCTGACCCCGACTGAGTTCGACCTGCTGCTTTATCTCGGGGCGCACAGCGGTCGCGTCGTGCCCTGCCACGAACTGGTGCGCGAGGTGCGCAGCTATGCCGTTGACGAGACCGAGGCGCGCGAGGTGATTCGCCCGCACATCAGCAATTTGCGACGCAAACTCAAGCAGGCCGGGCAGAACCCGGAACTGATTGTAAACGTCCGCGGCGTGGGGTATCGCCTAAACGACCGGCTCCGCTAGTCCTGACTTGTGCGCTTCGTGCACCCGTCGCATGTCTCGTACGTTAGTGGGCGAAACGGAGCGCCATCACCTTATACCGAATGTCGCCGGGAAAGATGAATCTGATTTTTTCTTTCTACTAATCGTCGCGTTCTTCTTGTACGCGGTTCTCGTGCCGATGACCGCGCACGCCCGCCCCCTGAGGTGAGCTAGTTTATAACCGCAAAGTAACACTAAACTGTCCGAAAGCCCCTTCCATTGACCAGCGTCAGACCAGCCGACCTGTGAGGAAAAGCCAATTCGTACATTTCCGAACGGCGTGTTCAAAGCCCCTAAATCAACAACAGAAGAACAACACCCAAATGCGACCACCACCGCTTATTGCCCGGCCCAGCCGCGCGTGATGCGCGAGCGCGTGTTCGAACCCGGCGGGCTGATCCTCACCGCCTTCGACCGCAGCGGCCTGTGGGTCGTCGATATCGAGGGCCGCAGCCGTTATCCGCTCGAAAACACGCGTATCTGCGGCACCAACTGCCGGATTTCCCCGGACGCGCGCACGGTAACGTACTTGGATGGCGAAGAGGAACTGTACCGCCGCATGACGCTCGACGGCGTGCTGCGCGACACGTTGTATGAGGACACCGCCAATGACGTGCAGTACTGGTCGGAGGACTCGCTGCTGATCTACACTGCCGGGCAGCGGCTCTATCTGCAAGGAACGAGCGGGCTGGTCGAGCTGGACAACCGTGGCGTGATCAGCGTACAGCCCGGCGGGTTCTGGGCGCTGGCGCTGGATTATCGCGACGGCCGGTTTATGCGCCAGCTCGTCAATCTAGTCACGCGCCGCGCGCCGGACAGCCCGCGCGTTGAGGTCGGCCCTGAGGCACGATACGCAAACGCGGCGGCGTGGTCGCCGGATGGTACGCTGCTGGCCGCGGTTGTCCCGGTCGCGGAAGACGCTGCCGACGGGGCAGAGCTTGTGATCGCCAGCCCGGACACGCGCGAGGCGAACACGGTCACCGATTTGACGGCCGAGTTCGGCCCGCTGCGACTGGGCGGAGTCGGTACGGGCGGGGTGAGCTGGTCGCCGGATTCGCGGTTTGTGGCGTTTTGGGGTAGCCCGCTCACGGGCCTCGATCCGGAGATCGACGTCGCGCCGGCCTCGCTGTACGTATTTGACACGCTGTCGGGCGAAACGCGAAGCTACTGCGGCGTCACGATCGAGGACCACACACCGGAACCGCCGCGCCTCGTCTGGTCCCCTGACGGTACACATGTCGCCTTTGCCGGCAACCCGCCGGACGACACACGCGGGTCGCTGCTGCTGGCACTCGACGTCGATACCGGAGTCTTCACGGAGTTGACGGCCGGCATGAGTAACTTGCTGGGCCGGCCCAACGTGCTCGCGTGGGGAACACGCCCCTAACAATGAACCTTATCACGCGCGAGCTGTGGCATGGGGTCAACAATGCGCTGCCGCGCCACCCGTTCTTGTGGTATCCGCTGCGGTACACGCGGCCGGCAGTGAAGCGGGCATTCTGGGTGGAGTTCACCCCGACCGTCATGTTGATGTTCGCGACGTTTGCGGCCCTTGTGCTGTGGATGGCGTACGGGATCGCACCGCTGTCGCTTGTGCTGATCCTCGACACGTATGCCGGAGTCGTCATCGCGCGCGGGGTGAGCAGGGCGGTGCAGGATGCACGCCGCCACGGCCTGCTCGACCTGATGGGCGTGACGACGTCCGGGTCCATCGGCGCTGTCTGGGCTGTGATGACGCGCTACGTTCGCAGCGATTCGCTGCTCTCGGGGCTGCATCAAGCGGCGGCATGGCTGCACGCGATGTGGTTGTTTGCCGTGTCCGCATTCGGCGGGCTGGTTATCCTGACCGCTTGCGGAGGTGACGCATTCCGATTCTCCGATGTCGGTCGCTTACTGTATCAGCCTGCGATGCTCCTAAATGGTTTCGCGGTGTTTGCGATCATGATGCTAGACTACATAGGAGCGTTGGTGGCGGGGTCGATCGTTGGCATGATGATTCCGACGCTCGGGGCGGCAGCAGCCGACTTTGCATTGCTGTCACCTGTCGTATTGATCTCCGTGCAGGTGGCGCATTACGCGCTGGCGCTTATCCTGCACGCCGCGCTCACCATGGTCCTGTCTGCCGTCGGGCTGATGTCGGACTGGTCGAGCACGGTGGTGTTCGTGATCGCCTTTATTGCCGCGCGCGAACTCTCGCTACGGGGATTGTGCGTGATGTTCGCCCGACACATGAATTCGTCGGTGCGTGAGGTCGTGACAATTTACCGCAGAAGCTTATGATCGCATTCTTCGGCCGGACCTTTGGCTGGCTGACGACGTTTCGGCTGTGGTGGGCGTATTGGGGGCGCTTTCCCGAGCATCCACTGCTTCGGCTCAAGGGGCCGCCGACGCCGGACAGTGAGCGCGCCCGCTGGCTGACTGCCGCCGCCATCGGGTTTGCGTTGATGATGCTGCCCGTGCTGTGGCTGGTCGGATTCAGCGTCGCGCTGGTGGCGATCGCAGTCGGCGGCACACTGCGCGGAGCGGTTGCGGCAGCCATGAGCGCGCGATATGTCGCGTATGAGCGGCATCAGCACCGGCTGTCGTCGATTGGGCTGGCCCCTGCTGGCATGTTGGGTGCCGTGTGGCTGTTGGCGATGCGCGCTTTTCGAGAGTCGAAATACGGGCAATTCGCGACCCGCTACATACACAACGCGCAAGGAATCATCGGTTTCGGCGCGATGGCGATCGTAGTGGTGTTTCTTCTTGGCACGGCGTTGATGCTCGTCGGCGATCCGGGCTCCGCGGACGAGGGGGACACGCAAGCGGCGGTCGATACCGCCGTGGGCGTGGCCGTGCTGTTCGGTTCGGTGGGGCTGTGGTTGTGGCTCGACAACGTGCAGTCTCCGTTGATGGGCGTGCTGATCGGGATCAGTGTCGGATACGGGTCGACTCGACCGGGCGAGGCGGCCGGCGCAGCGGCCGGAATCTACACTGCGATTCAGGGGGCGATGCTGGCCGCAGCCGCAGCGATGTTGGTGTTAAGCGCAGGGCTGCATGACGGGCTGCGCGTGTTGACTGTGTGCGTCACGTTGTTTGTCACACGTGAGGTGCTGCTTCGGGTGATGTGGCACCGGGTCTGCGCGTTGTATAACGCGGGCGGATTCGAACTCGTGCAGCTCCTTCGGTTTTGAGCGTCCTACCGTCTTCAGGTACAATAACAGGTCGACGCCCCACGGAGTGACGCGCTATGGCACTACTTCCAATCATCAAAATCGACGATCCCGTCCTTCGCAAGAAGGCCGTTCGGGTGACGTCGTTCGGTCCGGACTTCCAGAAGCTCGTGGACGACATGGTCGAGACGATGATTGCCGCTCCCGGTGTCGGCCTTGCTGCACCGCAAGTCAACGTCAGCCAGCGGCTGATCGTCGTGCGCCTGACCGATGACGAGGAGAGCCGCAAGGAATTCGGTGACGAAGCGGGCAAGCTGTACGTCCTTGTCAACCCCAAGATCATCAAGGCCAGCCGCACGCTGGTTGACGGCGTCGAGGCGTGCCTGTCGATCCCAGGCTATGCCGGCACTGTATTCCGCCATGAGCAGGTTGTCATCACCGGCGAGGACCGGCATGGCAAGCCAATACGCATCAAGGCGAAAGACTGGCTAGCGCGGGTGTTCCAGCACGAGATCGATCATCTCGACGGGCAGCTGTTTATCGACATCGCCGAAGAGGTGTGGGATACCCGCCGCAAGCCGGCCGATGCGGAAACGAGCGAAGAAGGCGGGGCGGAAGCCGCCGAGAGTCAGGCGTCCTAGCGCGACACCCCGAAGACGCGCACCGGCCCTAACGCTTCAAACACCAAGACTTGCAGAGAATCGGGCGTCCACACCGCACGCAGCGTATCCAACGGCGGCAGGTTGAGGCTGCCGCGCAGCACCGTGCCTTGCGCGATCCCGCTGACGTTCCACAATGACGGGCTGCCGCCGCGGGTCGTCGCCAGCACCATGTCGCCCTCGGGTGAGATGGCCGCGCTGGGCCGATCGCCGGTTGTGCCGGGCAGCACCGACCGTAGCTGCTGCGCCGCGGTGTCCCAGATGTTGATGTCGCCGGTCTCGCCGCCGGTCAGCAGGTAGCCGCTGCCGGGCAGGAACGTGAGCACGCCGGCGTATGCCCCCGTCGTGAGCTGGCGGATTGGCTCGCCGATCGCCGGGTTGAGCTGGATGACACCGTCGCTCGTATTGGCGATCAACGCCCGACCCGTCGGCGCGTAGATCAACTCGACGACGTTGATAAGGAGTTCTTCGCGCCCAATCTGTTCGGCGCTTTCGTAGTCCCAGATAGTGACCGTACCGCTGCGGTCGGCCACGGCAAGCCGCGAGCTGCTCGGATCGAAGGCCATCGCCGTCGGCGGGATTTCGCCGAGGTCGAGCACATGAACACGCGCCCGGCGCGGCAAGTCCCAAATGTCGACAAAGCCGTCCTCACGCCCGAATGCGAGCCAGCCGCCAACCGGATCGAACGCGTGGACGCCGTTGTAGGCGTCGTTCAGGATCAGGTTCTGGCCAGTGCTTCCCGTGCGCGCATCGTAGGGACGCAGCACGCCGTCCGGCGAAAGCGTGTAAACGGTCGTCCGGTCGGGGTCGAACATGACGGCGTTGGCACCGCGCCGGCCATTGGCGATCAGCATCGACCCGGTAACGAGATCCCACACCAGCAGAAAATCGTTGTTCAACCCGGCGAGCATGCTGCTGTCGAGCGACAACGCGTAGGCGAATACGGTCGAGGGGGGTTCTGGCGCTTCAAGCCGGCCCAATTCGCGCAGTTGTGAGGCCGTGTCGAGGGTGATCGGCTGTTCGGCTGCCTGCCAGCCTGAGGCGGTCGGCAGCGGCGTCTGCGTCGGGCGCGACTCGAGTGGAAAGCCGGGAGTGACAGGCGGCGGCGTGCTGCCGCATGCGGCCAGCAGCACGGCGATCAGTGCCGCCGCCGCGGCACGAATGCGCGTCATGGGGTGTCGCCGTCGACCTCGTACAAGTCCAGCGATGCGACGATGAGGCCGTAGATACCAATCTGCTCAAGCCCGCATTCGCCTTCGAACGGTTCGACGGTGCCGTTCAGGTTCTGATCGACTCCGGTCGTCAAGATATCGGCGAACTCGGTCGATTGTACGGCGGCAGCTTCCGAATCTTCGAATGATTCGGCTACCAGCATCTGCTGCTCGAGGGCGATGATTTGATTCGACCACTCGCGCACGTTCTGCAGGCACACCCGCACCAGTTCGGCTTCGTTCTGAATGCGGAAGGGCGTGTCCTCGGCGTTGACCGCCTCTTGCAGAATCGCCTCGATCCGGTCGAGGGTCGTCAGCAGACCGATTCCGGTACCGGGGTTGCTGCCTCGTCCGTTGCCGTCGAAGTCCTCGGTGCCTCCCAGCAGGATGTTGAGCGTGTGTTCGTTGTGCGTCCAACGCGCCGGCAGGTTCACGGAATTCGCTGCGAGGCCCGCGTGCTGTGTGGCGAAGTTCGCGTCGACCAGCGCCGTGTCCAGCAGGCTCCGCCCACGCAGGCCGTTCTCTGATGCGACGAATAATTCGTTCATGGCGACTTGAAGCAGCGGCGTGATGCGCCCGCGGAAGCGCACATCCTCGAAGGTCGGCTCGGCCGGCGAGGTCTCCATCGACACTTCGACGGTATCGAACACGAGCGGCAGCGAACGCCCTTCGCCGTCGGTGAAACTCAGCGCGCCGCTGCCGACTGCATCGACGGTTAGCCGGCCGATCACCAAGCGCTCGCCGGTCTCTGAGTCCAGCAGCGAGGCGATGTACTGTGTGCCGGCACCCGCCGGAGGAAACTCGCGCACGCTGACGTTGATGCTGTCGCCCATCATGTCCGCTTCGGTCGAACTAAAGCTGACCTGTCCGAACGACTGCGGGAGACGGGCGGCGATGGCAGCGCGCGTCGCCTGTTGGTCGAGCGACGCCTGCTCGGTGGCTCGCGCGTTAGTGATGTCGGGGTCTTCGCCGGTGCGGGTAGACAGCAGCACGGCGATCAGCGCGACGAGCGCGACCAGCGCGACGACCGCGAATCCGACGATCAGCGGCATACTGATGCCTTGGCCCTCGGATTGGATCACAATGGTGCCGGGTTGGTTCGGGTTCTCCGGGTCGATCGGCAGCGTAATGGGCGTCGACGAACGCGACATTTTGATTTGGATCGGTTGACGCGGTGTGGTGCTCGCCGGCGTTTCGGATCCGGGGCCGAGGCGAACGGTCGGATCGTCTCCGGCACGGGGTAGGGCGGTACTGCTCACGGCCTGCTGCAGCGCATCGAAGAACGCGGTCGCCGATGCATAGCGCGCTTCTGGCTCCTTTTCGAGCACCTTGAGCAGGACGGTGTCGACCGCTTGAGACAGCGACGGAAGCGCCTCGCTCGGCGGCGTCGGCGCGTCTGTCAGGTGCTTGAGCATCAACTGCATGACGCTGTCGCTGCTGAACGGCAGCTTACCCGTAATCATTTCATAGACGACGATTCCGAATGAATACAGGTCGGCGCGTGGGGTCAATTCGAAGCCCTGCGCCTGTTCGGGAGACATGTAGGCGGGCGTGCCGACCACGCCAGTCCCCGTCAGGCCGGTTCCGCCTTCAGCCAGCTTGACGATGCCGAAGTCTGCCAGCAGCGCGTTGCCTTCGCCATCGATGAGGATGTTGGCAGGTTTGATGTCGCGGTGGATCACGCCCTGCCGGTGCGCATAGTCAAGCGCACTGGCGATCTCGCGCACCATGCGCGTAACTTTGTCCATCGCAAGCCGGCCGTCGCGCAAGATACGGTCCAGCGCACCGCCGGTGATGTAAGGCATCACGAGGTAAAGCACGCCGTCCTCGGTCGTGCCGTAATCGTACAGGGGAAGAATATGCGGGTGCTGCAGGTTGGCGATGGTGCGCGCTTCGAGCTGGAAACGTGCGTTCGCGTCGGCGCTCATGCCGGGATGCGGCGGGAGCACCTTTACCGCGACCGTACGATCTACGTCTGCCCTATAGCCCAAATAGACAGTCGCCATACCGCCGTGACCGATGACGTCGCGAATTTCATAGGGGCCGAGCTTGCGGCCGATTAACGAAGTCACGGGCGACACTCTCCGAAGACGATGCTGAAGCGCATTATAGCATGACCCGCCTTAGCACTGGGTACAGGTTTCAGCACACGCCGTGTCGCGCATCCCGCAACAAAAAGGGAGCCACATCGTGTGCGCTCCCTTTGTACTACGGAACAATCCGGGGTAGTGGATGAAGGCGCAGACTTTAGTCCTCGTCTTCGTCCTCGTCCTTGTGACGCCGGACAACTTCAGGCTCCACCGAACCCATTTCCTCTTCGCCCTCGGTCACTTCTTCCTCGTCGGCGCGGGCCGCGGCGGTCTGCGTGATGCGGGCGATCAGTTCGTCCGGGTCGTTGAGGATGATGACGCCCTCCTCGAGCTTGATGTCCCTCACGTGGATCGACTGCCCGACTTCGGTCAGGACCGAGATGTCGACTGCGAAATGGTCCATCAACTGCGACGGCAGCAGTTCGACGTGCAAGGCGGTGGGGCCAGTGATCAACACGCCGAGCTTTCCTTCGACCGCCGGACTCTCGCCGACAAGCTGAAGCGGGACGTCGGTGCGAAGACGCTGCGTGAGGTCAAGTTCGAAGAAGTCGACATGGGTGATCTTACGGGTGATCGGGTTGCGCTGCACTTCGCGCACCAGCACCGTATGCTTCTTGCCGCCGGACGTTATGTCGATCAGGTTCGAACCACCTGCCTTAAGCAGGGCGAGTTCCAGCGGGCGATACGGGATCTGTACGTTAACCGGTTCGGACTTCGGGCCGTAGACCGTTGCCGGCACAAAACCCTCGCGGCGCAGTACGCCGACCTTCTTGCCCGTCACCGTGCGAGGCTGGGCGTCAATGGTAAATTCGGCCACGATGAAACTCCTAACAAATGTGCGCTCAATCCGCGCAAAAGGCGGGATGGACATGCGTGCAACAGAGTGGCGCCATTCTAGTCGTGAGGCACGGCATCGTCAATATGCGGTGTCGCCTCACAACAAAACCGCCCCGTAAAGGGCGGCCGACGCTGAGCGGGTAACGGGACTCGAACCCGTGACACTTTGCTTGGGAAGCAAATGCTCTACCAACTGAGCTACACCCGCGCTATTTGAATTATACTGAGCGCGCCGATCGAGTGTCAAGCGGGTTTCGAACCGCTGTAGGGTTGGTGGGACTCGAACCCACATGCCTTTCGGCGGCTGATTTTAAGTCAGCTGTGTCTGCCATTTCACCACAACCCCGTGCGAGTGCATTGTACTCGTATGGCGCGCGCTTCGGCAAGACGGCACGTGGCGTGCTCAGCATAGCACCGCTTGCCTTTGACTCAATCACAGGAGGATTTGGCGTATGATGGCGACGGACAAGGTGCTCGCGCGCATTCAGCGGAGCTGGGACGCCCTGCACGATTACGTCGACACGCTGGCGCCGCAGCAGATCACGGCGCTGACCGACGCCGGCGGATGGACGATCAAAGATCACTTGATACATCTCGCGCTGTGGGAAGGGCATCTTCTGCGCATCTTGAACGGCGAAGATCTGATCGCTGGGTTTGGCGTCAGCGAGGAGGTGTTTAAGAAGGGGTCTGACGCGGTCAATGCCGTGCTGCAGCCCCGCTATTCGGATATGCCCCTCGACGAGGTGCGGGCGGTCATGGCCGAGAGCCACGCGGCAGTGGTCGCGCGGGTCGCCGCCATGAGCGAGGCCGACCTTGCGCTCCCGTACCATCACTATCAGCCGACGTCACGCCGCAACGCGCCGATCGAAGGCTGGATTGCGGGCAACACGTCAGGGCACTACAACAGCCATCTGCGCTGGATCAAAGCGATCGTCGAAGACTGAGCCGGTCAACCGTCAGGGCAAGATCGGCTCGATGTAGTAGTTCTCGCTGTCGCCCTCGGCGACCCATCCCTCGACGCCGCGTGCCCGAATACGGAACCACGCATACCCGTCAGCGCAGCGCGGTCCGTCCAGCACGTAAAACAGGCTGCGTGCCTGAAGTTGTGTGAGTACCTCGGCGCGAATACTGGCCGACTCGCGCACATTGAGCGGGCTGGGGTCTTCCGATGTCACCTGACCGCGCGCCTGTACGATCATGCGCGACCGCGGCGTATCCTGACACACCGGCACCGGCACGACGGTCGCCGGGAAAAGCACCGCGGTCGCTGACCGCAGCGGCGCGATCACGATGGCGGGTGTCGCCGTACGGGTCGGGGTCGGGGAGGCGGTCGGTGTCGGTGTGAGTGTCGCGGTCGGAATCGGCACGTCGGGCGTGGCTGGGGCGTCGGGTTGGCGCGGCGCGCAGGCGGCGGCGACCAGCACCAGTACCACGAGCAGAATTGAGGATTTCGGCGTCACGGCGTGTAGACCTTTGGTTGCGCACGCATGCTATAATAACGCGGTTTTCGGTGAGGAGTGTCCCCTTTGAGACGACATTGGCGCGTATTGGCGCTGGGCGCGTTGGTCAGCGGCGTCGTCATCGTGTTGATCGCGCGGCAGATCGACCTTGCCCTGCTGTGGGAATCGCTGCGGACGGCTAATTACGCGTGGGTGATCCCCGCCGCGCTGCTTGCCGCGCTGGGCTTGTACACCCGGGCAATCCGCTGGCGTGTGCTGCTTGGCGACGGACTGGGCATGTCTCGCACGTTCCACGTGATGAACATCGCCTATATGCTCAACGCCGTGCTGCCGATGCGCTTAGGCGAAGTCGCGCGGGCGTGGCTGGCGAGCCGCGGCGATGACGGTGTGCCGTTCTTCCATACGGCCAGCACGATCGTGGTCGAGCGCCTGCTAGACCTGTTGGCCGTCGCAGTGTTTCTGGCGATCGGTCTGGCTGTGGGTCCAGTTCCGGACGCACTGCGCACGACTGGCGTAATCACGACGATTTTGGCGCTGGGCGGTTTCCTGTTTCTGGTGCTGCTTGCGGCCAAGCGGGGTTGGGCGACCACGCTGTTCGAAGCGGTGACCAGCCGGCTGCCGGTCCTGAAAGACAGCCCGCTGCGCCCACGCCTGCGCACGATGTTCGACCATTTGCTCAACGGGTTGCAGCCGATCGCCCGAATCGGCTCGCTGTTGTCGGCACTGTTGTGGACGGCGATCAGTTGGGGCCTGTCGTTCCTCACGGGCATGGCGTTGATGCTCGTGATCTATCCGGAGGCGGACGCAGTCGCAACGCTGCTGTTCATCGCGTCGGCGTCGTTTGCAGTGGCGCTGCCGGCGGTGCCCGGGAATGTCGGGCCGTATGAAGGCTCGATCCTGTTGGCGTTGAGCGCCCTCGGGTACACGTCGACGCCGGAGGGACTGGCGGCAGGCACCGCCTTTGCAATCGTCGTCCACGCCACAAACCTCGGCGTGAACGGAATTCTGGGCATCATTGGCATGATGGCTGAGGGCGTGTCGCTTGGCCAGATCACACAGCGGGCTGAGCAACAAGCCTCTCCCCCCGCGGAAGTGGCATGAACGAACGCAAACTCAATATCCTCATCTGCCTGCTGTATTACCTGCCGCACCGGACCGGAATGCAGCTTTACATCCAGCGTATTGCTGAAGAGTTGGTGCGGCGCGGGCATAGTGTCACGGTGTTGTGCGCTCGCCACAAGCTCGAACTCGAACGCGACGAAACGATCAACGGCGTGCGTATCGTTCGCCTGGCGCCGCTGCCCTTCGCCGTCAGCCGCGGCATGTACATGCCAGCGTACCCCTGGGCCGCGTACAAGCTGATGCGCCAGCACGACGTCGTCAGCATCCATACGCCGATGCTTGAGACGGCGCTGCTGAGCGTGCTCGGCCTGTTGACCGGACGTCGGATCGTGCCGACTCATCACGGCGATCTGATTCTGCCGGCGGGTATTCTCAACCGGGTCATCACGGTGGTGATGTTCGCGTTCTACCGCTTCATGGCGTGGCGCGCGCCAACCGTGATCGCGTATTCGGAAGATTACGCCAACAACTCGTACTACCTCGCGCCGGTGCGCAAAAAGGTCCGGCCGATCTATCCGCCGATCACGATGCCGGCGCCGAACCCCGAACGCGCCGCACAGCTCCGCGCCGAGTGGTCGCCCGACGGCGCGCCGTTGATCGGCTATGCGGGCCGGTTCGTACAGGAGAAGCGACCCGATGTACTGATCCGCGCGCTGGACGAGATTCACAAGGAGCACCCCAACGCGCGCATCGTGTTCGCCGGTCAGTACGATATTCCGTACGAGAGCACGTGGGATCTATACAAGCCGATCGTAGACAAGTACCGCGAACATCTCATCTTCCTCGGCCTCAAGGACGACATGCAGTTCATGGCCGATTTCTTCGCCGCTATCGACGTGCTGGCCCTGCCGAGCGATTCGGAGTGCTTCGCGCTGGTGCAGGTCGAGGCCATGTTGTGCGGCACGCCGGTCGTAATGACCGACACACCGGGCGGCCGCGTGCCGGTCAGCGTGACGGGGATGGGGCTGCTGGCGCCGAAGGGCAATCCCGAGGGGTTTGGCAAGGCGATTAACCGCGTGCTGGCGCATCCGGAGTCGTTCGTCAAGCCGTACGATGAGATTAACGCGATCTTCTCGTTTGAGGAGACCGTGGACCAGTACGAGCAAACATTCCGGGAGTACGCGGTCGATGGTCGATAAGGACGTCATCCGCTACATGACGCGCAACGAGGCCGACATGGCTTTCAAGAAGCGTGTCGAGACGGTGTTCGAGTGGGTCGAACCGCGCGACGACATGGTGATCCTCGATATGCCGTGCGGGCGCGGCTTTTACCTCAACATGCTGCGGTATGTCAGCAAGGCGCGGCTGGTCGGCGCCGACCTCGACGCCGAGGTGATTGAGAAGGCGCAGCGCAACATCGGCCACCTGCCGGGCATCTCGCTGGTACGCGCCAACATTTACGGTCTGCCGTTTCCCGACGAGACGTTCGACGCCGTGATTCTGTCAGAAGTCCTCGAACACATCGACGACGACGTGGGCGGGCTGAAAGAAGCGCTGCGGGTGCTCAAGCCGGGCGGCGTGGCGGTCATCACCGTGCCGCACGCCAATTACCCCTTCTGGTGGGACCCGATCAACAAGTCGCTCGAATCGGTGTTCAAGACGCACATTCAGCACGGGCCGTTCGCCGGCATTTGGGCCAATCATGTGCGCCTCTATACGCCGGAGCAGCTTCGAAGCGCGGCGCTGGGCGCGGGCTTTGATGTCGAACACGAACGCGCGTTCACGCACCACAGCTTCCCGTTCATCCACAATCTGGTGTACGGGTTCGGCAAACCGCTGTTGGAACGCGGCGCGCTGCCGAAGGCCATGGCGCAGACCGCCGATCGCACGCAGTTCGATCAGCCCGACGCGCCGTGGTACAACCCGATCCGGATGGGCCTCGCGGCGTTCAACTGGTTCGACCGCCGCAACGTGCTGGACGAACCTCCCGGCCGTTCGACCGTAAACCTCGCCCTGAAAGCACGCAAGCCGACCAAGTAGGAACGGCGATGCGTCATGCCGCCAACCGTCCTCGTGCTGCCGATTTGGCCGGGTATGTCCGGCTTGCGCTGTGGATCGCGGCGCTCTTCTGTGGACAGCACGGCTTCTGGCAGGTCTTTGCGCCGAACAAGATAAGCGGCCAGTGGGGCGAGATGATCGCCGTGCCGGTCGAGCGCGCGCTGCCGTATTGGGGTGCGGCGTTGGCGCTCGGCGCGCTTGCATATGCGCTTGGTATGCGACGGCCTCCCAGCGATGCCGCGGAGGGTCGACCTTGTGACGTCCCCGGTGCGTTGGCGATGGATCGCCGCCGCTGTGCTTCCGCTGATCGGCGGCTATGCCCTGCAAACCAACAAGGCGTTCACGCCGCTCGGCGTGGCAAGCTGGATCGTCGGGTTGGCTATACTGACCGCCGCTTTGATGCCCGCTGGGGCATCCCCGCTGCGAAACGGCGTGTCCTCCCTGATCGCGTTCCCGCGCCGGCGCCCGTACACGGCATTGACCCTCGTGGGCATCGTCGCGCTGGGCGTCGTGGTGAGGTCGCTGCAGCTGCCGGCCATCCCGCCCGAACTCGTCCCGGACCAGATCGAGAATCTGCTCAACGTCCAGCAGATACTCGACGGCCGGCGCGACATCTACTTTGCCAACAACGGGGGCCGCGAGCCGCTGCATCTGTACCTCAACGCGCTGGTGACTCCCCTGACCGGCGGCGCGAATTTCTCTACCCTCAAGCTCACAGCCGTGATCGAGGGCGTTGTGGGCATACTCGCGTTCTACGGCCTCGGGGTCGAAATCGTCGGGGGCCGGTCTCGCCGCGCGCGCGACTTCGGACTGATGCTGGCGCTGGCCGGGGCGATAGGGACGTGGTACGTCGTCTTGACGCGGATGACCCTGCGCCCGCTGCTCATGCCGCCGCTGACCGCGCTCTTGTTGTGGTCGCTGATCCGCGTCATCCGACATAACCGGCGTCAGGACGCGCTCGTCGCCGGTCTGCTGTTGGGCGTGGGGCTGTACAGCTATCAGGCGATGCGGGTCGCTCCGGCGCTGGTGATTGCGGCGTGCTTCATCGGCGCTGTGTGGACGCGGCACGGGGCGGGTGAACGAAGGCGCTACCTGGCGAATCTGATCGCCGCGGCGGTGATGACGGCGGCCGTCTGCCTGCCGCTGCTGCGCTATGTCACGCACGACCCGGCCGCGTTCTGGTTCCGGTTCAACGCAATCGTGCTGGGGGCCGAGACCGGCTGCATTGACGGCGGTACGGGGCGCTGTGCCGAGGACAACCCGGTGCAAGTACTGGCCGGCAATTTGTGGCGCACCCTGCTGATGTTTCCGTATCGGGGCGACACGTTCGCGGTGTACAACGCACCGGGGTATCCGGTGGTCGATTCGGCAGGGGTGGCGCTGATGCTGGCCGGTGTAGGCGCCGGCGCGGCGTTGATCGTCCGAAGGCGCGATCCGATCGCCGTGTTTCTCGCGCTTGCTTTCTTAATCATGTTGATGCCGGGCGTGGCGACCTTCGCCCGGTTGGATGAGGTGCCCAACAGCATCCGTACGACCGGCGCGATGCCGGTGCTGTACGCGGCGATCGCGTTCGGCTTGTTGACAACGGTGCGTACGCTTGCCGCTGCCTTGCCGGCCGCACTGAGGACCGCTGTGCGGATCGGCGTCCCCGCGCTGGTCGCGGTCTTGATGGCGAGTCACGCATGGACGGTCGTTTCGACGGCATACGCGGCGGCCAATCAGGGGCTGGCGGTGTCGACCGCTGAGGTTGGCCGGTATATGCGGGAATTCGCCGACGAAGCGGGTACGTGGGGCAACGCCTACCTCGTCCACTTTCCGCACCATCTGGACTACCGGGCCGTCATGATCCAAGCCGGCCTGCCGCCCGGACACTTTCCCAACAACAACGTCCTTTTAGCAGACATTCCCGCGTGGCTGTATGCCAACTCGCAGGACAGCGGCATTTCGCGGTACGATCCGGATCAGGACGTGCTATTTGTATTGTCATACGAGAGTGTCTCCGGCCTGCATTCGCTGGTAAACTGGTTCCCAGAGGGGAAGGTAGAACCGCTGTGGACGCGCGTCGGGACCCGCTACGAGTCGTCCGAGCCGGTGATTACGTTTCGCGTCCCGGCGTTGGGACAGCAAGGATTTCTCGACTTTTTGCGCGCGCAGAACGTCGTCAGCACAGAGTGAGGGCGCTGGCGCGCGACGCCTCGGAGTGATAGGGCATGAATGACGAACGGCAGAACGATTCTACGCCGGCAGAAACCGAACGCGACTTCGAGGAATTAACCTTGTCGGAGGCGCTGGGCGATTTGCTTCGACGCCCACGTGCGACGGCGCGCAACCTCGCCGCGATCGCCAGCCCGGAGCCGCGCGTCGCCGAACCGCGCCCGCGGCGCACACCGGTGCGTACCTCGCGGCAGGAAGCGGGGGAGAGTGTCCTGAGTCCGGCGGCTCGGCTCGACCTGATCCGGGTCGGCATGCTGGTCGTGGCAGTTGTCCTTGCGTTCATCGGGACGTCTGTGGTGTACCAGCCCAACGATTCGTTTCGACTCGGGCTGCTGCGCGACGTGCCGGCCGGGGCGGCGCTCCCGTGGTGGATCGCGGCGATCGTGCTCGGCGCGGCGGCACTGCGCATCGGGCAGGCGCAGTCCGCGGAGATTGATCCGGTCATGCCGATCAGCGCCGCAATGGGCGTGCGGCTCGCGCCGCTGATCGTGTCGCTTCCGCTGATGTTTGGCGCGTACATTCTTAATTCCGACAACCAGTTCTCCGCGGTCGGCGCACTGTGTTGGGCGCTGGCGATTGCGGCCGCCGCATTGGCCTTCACGCCGCAGGACGCGCAGCCGATGGGTGCGGTGCGCCGCGGGCTTGTCGCAATCCGCGATTTTCCGCGTCGCGAGCCGTGGATCGCGCTGCTGCTGGCGTTCATCGTGGTGATCGGTGTCTACGCGCGCTTCAACGGCCTGAGCGCTCTACCCGCCGAAATGACAAGTGACCACGTCGAGAAGCTGCTCGATGCGCAAAACGTGCTAGAGGGCAGCCGCGACATATTTTTTGCCAACAACGGTGGACGCGAGCCGTTCCAGATGTATTTCGTCGCGGCGCTTGGCTCGTTGAGCGGGCAGACGCTGAGCTTCGCCCATCTCAAGATCGCCAGCGCGCTCGAAAGCCTGTTGAGCATCCCGCTCTTCTTCCTGCTTGGGCGTGTTGTGATCGGGGCAAAGGATGAACGGCTCGGCACGCTGCTCGGGCTTGCGGCGGCGCTGTTCGTCGCCGTCGGCTACTGGCACCTCGCCGTAACGCGCGTCAGCCTGCGCATCATCCTCACGCCGATGGTGACGGCGGTGTTCCTGATGTTTGTCATCCGGCTCATGCGCTTCAACCGGCGCGAGGACGCTGTCATGGCCGGCCTGACGCTCGGCTTTGGCTTGTATGCGTATCAGGCGCTGCGCATGCTGCCGGTGATCGCCGTGTTCGCGGCGGCGTTTGCGGTAGTAGTCATCGCACGCAGTTGGGCCGAGCGGCGTGCGGTAATGTTCAACTTGATTGTGATTGCGTTCGTGTCGTTCGCGTTTTTCGTGCCGTTGTTCCGGTACTCCAACGAGCATCCCGAGGAATTCTGGCGGCGTGCGTCTGGCCGGCTGTTGGGCGACGACATCATCACCGAGACACTGGAGGACGGCTCGATCGTCAGCCGGCAGGCGACGATCGGTGAGCGGGCATCCGCGCTGGTCGGCAACCTGCCGCAGTTGGGGAACAACTTCGTCCGCGCAATGGGCATGTTTACGTACCGCGGTGACGTGGCGTGGTTCCACAACGCGCCGAACTATCCAGCCTTCGATCCGCTCACCGGCGCGTTGTTTCTCGTCGGGTTGGGGGCGTTCGGCATGTGGACGATTCGGTCGAAAGAGTACGCCTCGGCGTTCTTGATCGTCGTGCTGCTGCTGATGTTGGTGCCCTCGGCGGTGGCTGTCTCAAACCCGGTCGAGAACCCTAGCAGCACGCGCGCCAGCGGTGCGATGCCGACCGCATACCTGTTCGCCGCGTTTGGCGCCGTCGCGCTAGTCAGCGCGCTGCGGCGGGTTGCGCCGCGCGGGGCCGCGGGCGTCCTGTCTGTCGCCGTGATCGGCCTGTTTGCGCTCAACAGCCTGAGCTGGGCGAACACCGTGCTGTTCGGCCCGTACAACGACTTCTACCAGAACTCGTGGTCGCCCCAACGCGAGGCGGGACAATTCTTGCGCGGGTTTGCCGAAAGCGACGGCGCATGGGGCAACGCGTTTATCCTTGCTGCGGCCAACTTCTTCGACTATCGCGGTGTGGCGATGGACGCCGGCCTCGTCCCCGGCGAGTTCCCGAACGGCGACATCCCGCCGCGCGACGTGCCGGCGCGGATTCAGGACGCGGCGCTGCGCGAAGGCAAGTTCAAGCTCGACCCCTCGCGCGACCTCATGTTCATGTATGCGGTTGAGGACACGGGCACAACGATGCTGCTTGAGCGCTGGTTCCCCGAAGGGCGCGACCGCATCGTGAACACACGCCAAGACACGCCGTGGTTGAACAACGAGCAGTACCGCGTATTCCGGGTACCGGCGCTGGGCGTAGAAGGGCTGGAGGCGTTCGTCCGGTCGCAGGGACTTGAATTCGACCTGCCAAGCGAATAGGCGCTAGTTTCCGCCGGAACCGCCGGGTACCGACGCGTCATCTTTGAGCGTTTCGTCCTCGGTTGGTTCGACGGGCTGCGGGACACCGAAGACGATCCGGTGCGGATTGTCCGGATCGAGTTCCCCGACAATCGTCGTTTCCGGGTCCAGCGTGTTGACGAGGATGAAGTTGCTCAAGGGGCGCGTGAGCATGCGCTCGATCGCTCTCTGCAGCGGGCGCGCGCCGTTGGCCGGATCGTAGCCCGCGTCCAACACCGCTTCCTGCGCTCCCTCGGTCAGCACGAGCGACAGCTTCTGCTGACTGATGCGCTCCTGAACCTCGTGCAAATGCTTCTGGAGGATGCGGTGCAGCGTGTCACGGCTGAGCGCGCTGAACGTGATGATCTCGTCAAGCCGGTTGATAAACTCCGGCCGGAAGTGCTTGCCCAGATAAGCGCGGAAGTCGCGCGTGAGCTGCGGGTCGCCGGACCGGAAGCCGAGGTCGCTGCGCGCGCCTTCGAGCGTCCCGATATTGCTGGTCATGATGAACACGGAGTGCCGGCAGTCAATGCGCCGCCCGTGCGCGTCGGACAGCCGTCCTTCGTCGAACACCTGCAAGAATAGGTCGAAGACCTCCGGCGCGGCTTTCTCAATCTCGTCCAGCAGCACGACCGAGAACGGCCGCCTGCGCAGACCTTCGGTGAGTTGACCACCCCGGTTCGCGTCCTTATAGCCGGGGGGCGAGCCGATCAGCCGCGCGGCCGTATGGGCATCGTGGAACTCGGACATATCGAGGCGCAGCATAGCTTCTTCGCTGCCGAACAATGCCAGCGCCAGCGCGCGGGCCAGTTCGGTCTTGCCGACGCCGGACGGGCCGAGGAATAGGAACACGCCGATTGGCCGGTTCGGGTTGCTGAGGCCGGCGCGCGCGGTCTTGATCGCATCGGCGACGGTGATGACTGCCTTGTCCTGACCGATTACGCGCTCGAGCAGTTCGTCTTCGAGGTGGGCGAGACGAAGCCGTTCGTCGCGCGTGAGTTCGGTCAGCGGGATGCCTGTCCACTCGCTGAGGACGTGGGCGACGTCGTCGGCATGGACTTCGTTGACCGTGCTGCTTTCGATCTCGGGATCGCGGGTGCGAATGATGACCCGCGTGCACGCCTCATCCAGCAAATCGAGCGCCTTATCTGGGAGGCGCCGATCGGTCAGGTAGCGCACCGACATGGTGACAGCGGAGTCGATGGCTTCGGGGAGAATCACCACGCCGTGATGCGTTTCGAGCCGAGCCTGCTGGCCGACCAGCACCTGCACGCTGTCCTCGATACTGGGCTCCGCGATGTCGATCACGCGGAAGCGGCGCTCAAGCGCTGGATCGCGGGCGATCGCGCGGCGGTATTCCTCGTGGGTTGTCGCGCCGATGCAAATCAGTTCGCCTCGTGCCAGCGCCGGCTTGAGAATGTTGGCCGCGTCGAGGTTGCTGTCGATCGTCTCGCCCGCGCCGACGATGGTGTGAATTTCGTCGATGAACAGGATCACGTTGCCACTGTTGTTCGCTTCCTCGAGTATGCCGAGAAGGCGTTCCTCGAACTGGCCGCGCAGGCTCGTGCCGGCGACCAGCGCGCCGATCTCGATCTGCACGATGCGCCATTTGAGCAGGGATGCCGGCGCACTGCCCGACTGGATCGCATAGGCGAGACCTTCGACGACGGCCGTTTTGCCGACACCAGCATCGCCGACCAGCAGCGGGTTGTTCTTCTTACTGCGGCTGAGCGTGCGCGCAATCGCGCGGATTTCAGCCTCGCGCGCAATTGCCGGGCCGATCTTGCCGGCGCGCGCTTGCGCGATCAGGTCACGGCCGTACTTGTCTAGCAGCGGGGTCGGCGTCGCACGGATGCCCGCCGATGCAGAGGCGAGCAGCTCTTCGACGTCCTCGTCACCGAAGAAATCGTCCGGGCCGTCGAACGGGTCGAAGTCGTCATCGCTTTGGCCGAAGCGGCGCAGCAGGCTGCGAATTGTGCCCCCATCACCGCCCTCGTCGCCGCCGTCTTCGGGATTGGCGACCAGATCGGCCAGCATCGCATTGACGTCGAGGCCTAGCTCGACCAGCTTGCGGACGACCACACTTTCGCCTTCCTGCAATACGGCCGTGAGCATGTGATAGTCGGTCGGGTGGAACTTGGCGGCTTGTTCGGCATGCATCACCGCGATCGACATGACCATCTTGAGGCGCGGTGTCAGCTTGTGTTCACCCACGGTTGGCCCGTCGCCGTTGCGCACTTCGGTCTTGATCGCGTTGCGCACCTCGCGCGGGGAAAGCCCGGCTTTGATGAGATGACTGCTCGTCAGGCTGGTGTCACCGCGAGTCATGGCAATAAACACATGCTCGACCCCGATATAGTCGTGCGCCATGCGATTCGCTTCGCTGGCGGCATCGGCGAGGAACTGGCGGCACCGTTCCTTCAATTCAATCTCTGGGAAATCTGGCATTTCGTCCAAACGATAGACCCCCGGCCCGCGGCCACTGCGCAAGATTATACCAGTCTCGCCCGGATCGCGCTGGCAGACCGGTGAGCGGTTGTCAATCGTGTATATGTGCCATGTTTACCGGTGGTGAAGGGGTGACGAATGCCTATTGCCCGCAATCTTTATGCGGCATACACTTCTAGATGACGTCTCTAGTCTCAAGGAGACTGAATGTCCGAAGATCAGAGCTTTCGGGCGAATCTGGTTGACGGTATACAGAAATATCAAAGCGCGCGTAGCCGCGCGTTCTGGCAGGACATATTCGGGCTGCTCCGCGGCAAATCCGCCGAGCTTCTGAGCTTTGACGAGATCCGCGCCAAGCTGCATCTGCGCGAGGAAAGCTATCGGGGACTGCACGATATCCCGATCGATCAAATCAAGGGGAGCGTCGGACGATACCGCGACTTCAACAGTTCGTTTCTGCCCCGTCATAACGTCAGCCAAGACCGCTGGAGCAGAGTGTATGCCGCCGCCAGTGGACAGATGGGCTTGCCACCGATCGAAGTATATCGGGTTGGTGACGTGTATTTCGTGCGTGACGGCAACCACCGCGTGTCGGTCGCCAAACAGCTCGGCGCCAAGACCATCCAAGCGCACGTGACAGAACTCTCGACGCCGGTGCCGTTCCATGCCGGCATGAGCGAGCGCGATATCGACGAAGCGGCGGCGTATTCGGCGTTCCGCAACGAAACGGGATTGGCGAGCACGCGCATCCATCATCAGTCGCTGAGGCTGAGCGATGCGACGCGCTACCCCGACCTGTTGGGATTGATCGAAATCCACCGCAACTTCCTCGGGCACGTCCGCGAAGCGCCGGTGAGCCTCGATACCGCGGCGGCCGACTGGTACGACAACGTGTACCGGCCGGTCGTCACCGTGATGCGCAAGTACCGGATCATGGACGAATATCCCGACCGGACCGAAGCTGACCTGTTCCTGTGGATGGTGCGCAATCTCGCCGATCTGCGCGAACGGTTTGAGGACGCTCCAACGGCGCCCACGCGCGATAACATGATCGATTTCTTGCGTGAGCGCGGCCTGAACGTGCCTGATAACTTCTTGGCCGAGGACGATCCCGAGGCGGAGACGTTGCGCTTCGCAGCGAACGTGATCGCCGATGCCGAAGACAACGAGTCGGAAGCCGACTCGTCACCGTGATGCTGCGGTCGTCCGAAATCAAACGGCGCGCCGGAGAATTGGGCTTCTCGTTCTGTGGCGTGGTGCCAGCGGTGCCGTCGCCGACATTGGACGGCTACCTGACGTGGATCGATGCCGGCATGCACGGGACGATGGGCTACATGGCGCGCCCTGACCGCGTGGCGCGGCGACGCGACTTGCGTGTGATCTTGTCTGGCGCGTCCTCGCTGATCGTCGTCGGGCTGGATTACACGACCGTTGGCCCGCCGCAGGAGGTGCTGCGCGATCCGCTGCGCGGCCGCATTGCCATGTACGCGTGGGGGCAGGACTATCACGATGTGATGGGCGCGGCGCTTGAGCAGGTCGCGGCCGAACTCGAGCACGGCACATTCGGCGGGATTCCGGCGACCAAGTGGTATGTCGACACCGGGGCGATCCTCGAACGCAGCCACGGGCAGCAGGCCGGGTTCGGCTTCGTCGGCAAAAACACGATGCTGATCCATCCACGGCGGGGCAGCGCGTTTTTCCTCGGGGTCATCGTCACCGACGCACAGGCGGACCGTTACGACGAGCCGTTGGCACCGTCGCCGGGTTGCGGCACGTGTACGCGCTGCCTGACGGCCTGTCCGACGTCGGCGTTTCCCAAGCCGTACGTGCTCGACGCGCGACTGTGTATCAGCTATCTCACGATCGAACACAAGGGCGACATCCCTTCGGACGTGCGCCCCAATATGGGTAACTGGGTATTCGGCTGCGACGTGTGTCAGGACGTGTGCCCGTGGCAGCGATTCGCCCCGATCACGCATGTATCCGCATTCGCCCCGGATTCGCACGATCGCGCCGCGCCGCTGCTGATCGACCTGTTGACGTTGGACGATGCCGGCTTTCAGCGCCGGTTTGCCGGATCGCCGGTGGAACGCATAGACCGTGCACGGATGGTACGAAATGCGTGTATCGCGGCCGGGGAACAGCGGGAGTGTCACGGTCGTGCCGCCGCTGCGGGTGCTTGCGGATGGTGCCGACCCGCTGATTCGCGAACATGCGCAGTGGGCACTGGCGCGGCTCAGCGCATGAATTGCACGTCCAAATGCCGGAAGCGTCACGACCGCCTTTGGGCGGATAATGGACCTATCCGGTGGAGCGGAAAAGGAACAGTGCGATGATGAATACGATACAGCTTGATCCCGAAGCGTGTTGGGAGGCGGTCGCCACGCGCGATCGTTCGCAGGATGGCAGCTTTGTCTATGCCGTCGCAACGACTGGCGTATACTGCCGTCCGTCGTGCAAGTCACGCCAGCCCCGGCGCGAAAACGTCGCGTTCTTTCCCGTCCCTGCAGCGGCCGAACAGCACGGATTCCGCCCTTGCAAGCGCTGCCACCCGCGCGACGCCGATGTGGTCGACCCGCAGGCGCAGCTCGCGCAGCAGGTGGCCGACTTCATTGCCGGGCATTTGGACAACGGCGGCGAACCCACGCTGGCCGACCTCGGGGCCGAGTTCGCGTACGACCCGCAGCACGTTCAGCGCACCTTCCGCGACGTGCTGGGTGTCACACCGAAGCAGTACGCCGAAGCGCTCAAGGTCGCCCGCTTCAAGACCGGCTTGCGCAGCGGCGCGACCGTGTTGGATGCAGGGTTGAACGCCGGGTTCGTCTCGGCGAGCAGCACGTACGAGGGCGGGGCGCGTGCTCTGGGGATGTCGCCGGCGGCCTACAAGCGCGGCGGGGTAGGGGTCACTGTTCGCAGCACGACGGTCGCGACGCCGCTGGGGACGATGCTCGTCGCTGCGACAGATCGCGGTGTGTGTGCCATCGGGCTGTATGAAGACGTGCACGAGGCGCACGAGGCACTGCACGCCGAATTCCCGCACGCGCAGCATGAAACCGATGCCGACCTGGGTTCGGTGGTACGTGCGATACTTGAACACGTCGAGCATGGCGCGGCGCTTGAGGTCACGCTGGACGTGCAGGCGACCGCATTCCAGTGGCGCGTATGGCGCGCGCTGCAAGCCGTCCCGCGCGGCGAGACGCGCAGCTATGCGGAAATCGCGCAGGCCATCGGTGAGCCGAGAGCGGTGCGCGCGGTTGCGTCCGCATGCGCGTCGAACAAGGCCGCAATCGTTATTCCGTGCCACCGCATCGTCAAGAGCGACGGTACGATCAGCGGCTACAAGTGGGGCCCCAGCCGCAAACGGGCCATTTTGCAGGCTGAACGCGACTAGTCTACGGTACATCTTGCCAGTCCACCCGCGCGGTGCCATAATTCCGGTCAGGCTGCAGACCGGATAGGCAGCGCGGGTGGCATGATTTCTGACAACGTAAGGCGAGTCGAAAACACCATCATCCGCGCGTGCGAACGCGTGGGCCGCGACTCGGCCACCGTGACGCTCGTTGCGGTGAGCAAAACGAAGCCCGCTGCGCAGGTTGTCGAAGCCTACGCTGCGGGTATTCGTCATTTCGGTGAGAATCGCGTCGAAGAAGCGAACGCCAAAATTGTCGCGGTGAATGCCGAACTCGATGTCCCGCCGATGTGGCACATGGTCGGTCATATTCAAAGCCGCAAGGCTCGCGATGTGGTCGCCTATCAGGGGCAGCGACTGTTCGGGCTGGTGCACTCGGTCGATGACGCGCCGCTAGCGGCGAAGCTTGATCGCGCTGTCGGACTGATCGGCGGGCCACGTTTGCCGTGGCTGGCGCAGGTGAACGTCAGTGGCGAAACGAGCAAGTCCGGTTTCGATGGGCTTGGCTGGGAGCGCGAACCTGCGGTGTTGGATACGCTGGTTTCGCAGCTTCGGGAGGCCGTCGCGCTTCCGGGGCTGGACCTGCGCGGGCTGATGACCATGGCGCCGATCGCCGACGACGCCGAAGAAATCAGGCCGGTGTTTCGCAGCTTAGCCGGGCTGCGCGGCGAATTGGAACAGCGTT
Organism: Candidatus Flexicrinis affinis; assembly: GCA_016716525.1. Taxonomy (NCBI): domain Bacteria; kingdom Bacillati; phylum Chloroflexota; class Anaerolineae; order Aggregatilineales; family Candidatus Flexifilaceae; genus Candidatus Flexicrinis; species Candidatus Flexicrinis affinis. The sequence continues at coordinate 167,070 of JADJWE010000002.1, read as the reverse complement.
TGGGCGTGGCGCTGCCCGAACTCAGTATGGGAATGACCGACGACTATGAGGTCGCGGTCGAAGAGGGTGCGACGATTGTCCGCGTCGGTCGCGCAATCTTTGGAGAACGTTAGCGGGCGCTATCTAACCGGTCGTATTCACAGTTCAAAGGATCTGAGATGGGTACTTTCCTTTCGCTGATTGGGCTGCTGCTCAACGTCTTTCAATTGGTCTTGTTGGCACGGGTGCTGCTCAGTTGGTTCCCGCAGGTCGATCGCTACAACCCGATCGTCCGCTTCATCTACGAAATCACCGAACCGGTGCTGGCCCCGATCCGCCAGTTCGTCGGCCCGATGGGCGGCATGGATATCAGTCCGCTGGTCGTCATCCTGATCATCTTCGCTATCCAGACCGTGCTGCGAATCTAGCACGCTCATTAGGAGGGCGAAGCGATGGACGTTCCGATTTCCGGCCGGTCCCCGCTTCCGCTGGACTCGGCTATGACAGCCGCACTCGATGCCGACAATTCGGCCGACGAGCGCGACCCGTTTGTCTACGATACCGATGCGAACGTGCGCTGGTTGGGGCGGGTGGCGGTGCGCCGCAGCCACATCGACGACGTGTTTGCGCTGGGCGATGCATGTGCCCAACTGACGTTCAATGCCTACGACGCGCACATGTCGGCGACGTATGCCGAAAAGGCACTGACCGCATACCGGCGCGCGCAGCAAGTTGCAGAGACGCCGGAAGACCGCGCCGCGGCTGAAGCCGTGGCGGCGCATTTCGTGGATTGGACAGTCGCCACGGCACTGCAGTTTCCGTCACGTCGCAATATCTCGGTCGCGCTGTGGGCTGCGGCGCTGCTAGACGGCCCGCACGCCTCTCACATCGTCGATGTGACGTCCATCGACCGCATGCTGACGATCTATCGCGATCGAGTCACAGCTGCCGAGCGCCGACATCAGGGGCAGGCGCGCGCGGACGTCCGGCCAGCGACGCATCCTGAAGACGCGACCCGCGTGGACCTTGGCGTCGACAACCTGATCTCGCAGGATATGCTGCCGCCGCGCGGTTTCGACTCGGCCCCGTCGCATACCGCCGAAGCCAGCGCGTTCCCGCCCCCTTCAAGCCACTTGGCGTCGTCGCTCGATATCGCCCCCGAGGCTCACTTCGGGCGTGATTTCGGTGTTGGCGAGATCATCGAGGGCGTGGGCGAGGTGATGACGGTGCGCTACGGCGGCATGGGCGTCGTCTACTTGTGTTACGACCACGAGCGCAACGAGCCGGCCGCAGTCAAGACGTTTCAGGGGCGGTTTTGGAACAACAAGCGCGCCGAGACTCGCTTCCACAAAGAAGCCCTTACGTGGATTCAACTCGAAAAGCACCCGAACATTGTGCAGGCGCGCCGCGTGCATACCGTGGGCGGCCGTCCGCACATCGTGCTCGAGCATGTCAGCGGACCTGAGAACCTGGGTCCGGACCTCTCCAATTGGATCAAGCACCGGCGTGTGACGCTTGAGAACGCCGTCGATTTCGCCTTACAGATCGCACGCGCGATGCGGCACGCAGCCGCCAAGTTCCCCGGTATGGTGCACCGCGACATCAAGCCGGCCAACATCCTTGTCACCCACGATGGCACCGCCAAAGTCACCGACTTCGGACTGGTGTACTCGGTGTTGAACGATGGCAGCGCGTCGGACGAAGGCCCGATCACCGCCGACCCGACCGTGAACCCGAGCGATCGCCTCACGCGGGCCGATGCCGTGGTCGGCACGTATGCGTATATGTCCCCGGAGCAGTGGATCAACGACCCGTCGCTTGACCTGCGCTCGGACATCTATGCTTTCGGATGCGTGCTCTACGAAATGCTGGTCGGCAAGACCGTATTCCCGTACCGCCACAAGTCGGAGCTCAAGCGCGCGCACCTCGAAGAACAGCCTGAGTTTGACGAGGCGATGGAGCAGAAGATTCCGCTGTCGCTGCGGTCGTTGGTGCTGTGGTGCTTGGAGAAGGACCGCGAGGAACGCCCGCAGACTTGGGACGAAATCGCCGACGTGCTGCGCGACATTACCGTCGAGATCACCGGCAGCGAGCCGATGCCCGAGCCTGAAGGCGTTCCGCTGGCGGCGCGCGAACTGGTCGACAAAGGTTATTCGTTGACCGAGCTTGGTCGCTATGAGCAGGCGCTTCAGGCGTTCGATCAAGCGATCGCCAAGCAGCCCGGGCTGAGCTACGCATGGGCGCGCAAGGGGCGCACGCTGCGCCTGCTCGAACGTTACGAAGATGCGCTGGTGTGCTATGACCGCGCGTTGGAGATTCAGCCGGCGTATGCGTGGGCGCTCAGCGGAAAGGGCGTCATCCTCGAGCGCATGGGACGCTTTGAGGAGGCGCTCGAGTGCTTCCGGCAGGCGTCGGAGATGCACCCCGAGGACGTTTGGTATGTGCACAACATGGGCAGCGCGTACTTTAACCTCGGCAGGCTGGCGGACGCCGAGGATGCCTTGCGCCGCGCGGTCGAAATCGACCCGGCGCACTCGTCCAGTTGGGCGAGGCTGGGCCAGGTGCTGCGGCAGCTCGACCGGCCCGAGGAGGCGCTTGGCGCGTTCGAGCAGGCCATCAAGCTCGACCCGACCTACGCGTGGGCACACAATGGCCTCGGCCTGACGCAGAAAATGCTCGGCCGCACCCGTGATGCGCTCAACAGCTTCTTGCGGGCTACGCGCTATCAGCCCAACGTCGTGATGCACTGGTACAGCCTGACCGAGATGTATATCGACCTCGGGCAGGTGCAGGACGCGCTCGATCCGGCCCGGCGCGCCACCGAACTTGACCCGAACTATGCGCTCAGCTGGGCGAAACTGGGTCAAGTGCTGCGCTATCTAAAACGGTATGACGAGGCGCTCAGCGCGTACGATCGCGCACTTTCGATCGACGCTGATCTGACGTGGGCCGTCAACGGACGCGGCGTCGTGCTTGAGCAGACCGGCCGCTACGAGGAAGCGCTTGAGTGTTACCGGCAGGCTGCAGATCAAGCGCCCGACGACGTGTGGTACCTGTTCAATCAAGGCAACGTGCTGCTGCTGATGGATCGCAGTGCGGAGGCGATCGAACCGCTGCGCCGGTCGGTCGAGATGGACCCGGCGAGCGCGCGATTCTGGACACGTTTGGGCAAAGCCTATCGCCAATTGGGCGACTACGAGCGCGCGCTAGACGCCTGCCGCACCGCGGTCCGATTGGCCGACCAGTTGGCGTCGGCATGGAGCGAGCTGGGCGCGACGCTCGAGGCGATGGAGCAGCACGTCGAGGCGCTCGATGCCTACCGCCGCGCGGTGGAACTCAGCGACGATCCGTTCTACACGACCAAGCAAACCGACCTGCTCAGCCAGATCGGCAAGAATCAGACCGCGGCCGAACTGCTCGAACAGGCACTTCAGCGCGACCCGAATAACGGTCAGCTGTGGGGCAAGTACGGGCAGGCGCTGCGCCGCTTGCGTCGATTGGACGAGGCGATGGTCGCCTATTCGCGGGCGATCGACCTCGATCCGGACGACGCGTGGGCGTGGGGCGGTCACGGCCTGACACTCGGCGAGTACGGCCGTCATGCCGAAGCGTTGAAGTCGTTCGACCGCGCGCTCGAACTGAATCAGGACGACCCGTGGCTGTGGTATAACCGCGCCGAAGAACTGCTCGCGCTCAACCGCGCACAGGAAGCGATCGAGAGTCTTCAACACGCGCTTGCCTTGCGACCCGACCATGCGGAAAGTTGGGCCAAACGCGGCCACGCGCTGCGTAAACTCGGCAAGCTGGAGGACGCGCTGGTTGCATTCGACAAGGCCGTACAGGTGATGCCGGGCTATGCGTGGGCGTGGAACGGGCGAGCGCTGACCCTGCGCGAGCTGCGCCGCCGCGACGACGCGCTGCTGAGCTATCAGCGCGCGGTGCGCGAAGACCCCAACAACCTGTGGTATCGCATCAACCAGATCGACCTGCTGCTGGACATGCGCAAGGCGCACGAGGCGCTGCAAGTCGCGACCACGCTGATCGATTACGCCGCTGACAGCTCGGTGGCGTGGGCGCGTCACGGGCAGGTGCTGCGCCGCCTGCACCGCTATCAGGACGCGCTCGGCAGCTACGAACGCGCCCTGCTGCTCGACCCGCGCTATGCGTGGGCTTGGAACGGCAAGGGCATGAGCCTGTACGCCCTCGAACGCTACGACGAGGCGCTGAGTTGCTATGAACAGGCGACAACGCTTGCGCCGGGCGATCCGTGGTTCTGGTATAACTATGGAGAGGCACTGATGCGCATGGGCGACATCGAGGGCGCAAAGCGCCGCTATCGGTCGGCCCTGCAAGCCGATCCGCGCCATCAGGCAAGCAAGGAGCGGTTGAATGAACTATAAGTCGCCACGCCGGGGCTATCGCCGCGAGGTTTCGGTCACGTATATGTCGGGGCCGTTGGACGGCAAGACGTTGACGTTCACACAGCCCGCCCCCGGAGAGGAGCGTGCGCTTGCGATGGGCCGCCGCGAAGGTAGCGAGATCCACCTGCCGTTCGACAGTCAGGTGTCGCGCCTGCACGCCAAGCTGATCTGCAAACACGAGGCCGGCACCGACACCGAAGACACCGAAACCCCGCACTCGATCACGTTTTGGCTGGAGGATCAGGGCAGCCGGAACGGCACGTACGTCGAGAAGCAGGCCGAACCGATTAAGGAGCGCGTTGCGCTGCGGCCGGGGTCGCTGTTCCGTGTGGGGCGGACGTGGATCCGGCTAGATGTCCCGATGAACTTCGACGACTGACGCTAGAGCGCGATCAGCACGACGGCGGTTAGCGCGAACGCGACACCGAGCAGTTGGTGTTTGCGCAGGCGTTCCTTGAGCAGCACCCACGCCCATGCGACCGTCGCTGCGGGGTACAGTGACGACAGCACGGCAGCGACCGCGTCGCGTCCGACCTGCGCCGATAGCGCATAGAGCGAGTTGCCGAGCGTATCGAACACGCCGGATGCCGCGATCAGGCGCATTTCTGCGCCGTTTGGCCGGCGTAGTTGGCCCAACTTCCACCCGATCAGCCCAATCATCGTGACCGACGCGAAGCGGCCCATCAGGATCGGCCACAGCGCGCTCGTGCTGCTTGCCCGCGCGATCAGCATGAGGTACATGCCAAAGCCGAAGCCGGCTAACAGCGGCAAGCGCAGCTGCGACAAGGCCGGTGCGCCGCCTTCACCTTCGCGCGCGATCAGCGCGATAGCGGCGAATGCAAGCCCCATGCCGACGAATTGAATGACGTGAGGCACGCCTTCGAGCGCAAACCCGAAGATGACCGGAATGGCGGCTGCCAACACGGCCGTCACTGGTGCGGCGGCGCTCATCTTCGATACGCTGAGCGCACGGTAGAAAAACAGCAGCCCGATGGTGCCGAAGATGCCCGCAACGCCGCCAAGCGCGAGGTCGCCAGCCGGCGGCAGTGGCAAGCCGATCAGCAGCACAATGGCGATCAGCAGCGACGTGCCGATGACCTGACCGAAGAACACGACCGTATACGCCGAAATGCGGCGCGAGGCGAGCCCACCAAAAAAGTCGCCGGTTCCCCACAGCAGGCCCGACGACAAGCCAAGGACGGCGGTCAAGATTTCTGCAGACATAGAGTCTTAGGCGCTTTCCTCGTCTACGGTTATGTCGGCAAGGCGGGCGCGCAGCAGGTTCAGCAGCGGCACGACCGGCACGCGCACTTGCATGCCGCGTTGGCCGGCGCTGATGGCAACGTGTTCGAGGTCGGCGGCGTGGCGGTCGAGGTAGACGATCCAGTTCTTGTCGCGCAGCATCAACGGGCTGATGCCGCCGACCTTGAGGCCGGTCAGGGCTTCAGCGTCCTTGTGCGCGGCCATGCGAATCTTCTTTACGCCGGACGCGGCAGCCAGCTTCTTGAGGTCGAGCTGCCGTTCGCTGGCGATGACGGCCAGCATCGGCTTGGGTTGTCCCTCGGCCTGCACCACGAGCGTCTTGTACACCATCCAGTACGGAATGCCGATTGCCTCGGCCACTTCTTCCGCGTCTTTGATGATGTCGGGATATTCGAGGATCTCGTACGGGATCTTCGCCTGTTCGAGCACCCGCATCGAGTTCAGCTTGACCGGCATACAGCCTAGACCAGTTCGTCGTCAGAACCGGAGGATTCGCGGCGCGACATCAGTAAACCGACCGCGGCGACGGCGCCTAATCCGATCAGCAGCATCAGCAGCCCCAGACCCTGAGGTGTATCGGTGGATGCCGCTTCTGCAACCTCCTGTGCCAGCGCCGGAAGCGCCGTCAGCAGTAGGATGGCGATCAACCCAATCATTCGCGTGATGGAACGCATCGGACGCTCCTTGTTTTCCATCGTGTAAGGCAAGTCGCTTCTGCCGCGAATTGTACCACGGCGGGCCCCCCAACTCCTATGTGACATCTCGGCGCGGTATTGCCAATAGCGGTTCGAACCGGCACACTAGCCAGGCCAAATAGAGCGATCTGGAGAGACACGATGTCGCACCTGCTGGTCAGTACGGAATGGCTCGAAGCCCATTTGGCCGATCCGAACGTGGTCGTGATCGACATTCGCGGCCATGTCATCCCGGCGACCGAGCCGCTTCCGCACTACTTCGCGCATGACGAGGCTTACGCCGAGTCGCATATCCCCGGCGCGCGCTTCGTGAACTGGGTGACCGACATCACGGTGGACGGTCCGGGCAAAGTACAGATCGCGCCACCGGAAAAGTTCGCAGCGCTGATGTCGGCGCTCGGTATAGACGAGGACGTCATGGTCGTCGCATATGACGACGCCAACGGGATGTTCGCGGCACGCATGTGGTGGGCGCTGCACTACTACGGCCACCGGCGCGTGGCGATCCTCGACGGCGGGTGGAACGCGTGGACCGCCGAAGGCCGTCCTGTTTCGGCGCGCGTTCCGTTCGTCACGCCGCGCGCGTTTGTGCCGCGCCTCGACGCACCGATCCGGCGCGACAAGCACGCGGTTGAGGGCGCGCTGCATACCGACACGGCGCTGATCGACGTGCGTTCAGCGGCGGAGTACCGTGGCGAGTCTGCGCGAGCTAAGCGCAAGGGCCATATCCCCGGGGCGGTCAACCTGCCCATCAAAGAGGCGCTCGCGACCCCGGACGGGCGGATGCCAGCGCCCGAAACGCTGCGCGCACTGTTTGGCGAAGTGGGGGTCGACGCCGACGATCAGGATGTCGTGATGTATTGCAATGGCGGGGTCAGCGCCAGCCTCGCGCTGCTTGCGTATCGCCTCGCCGGGTTCGACGGCGGCTCGGTCTATGACGGCAGCTGGAAAGAGTGGGGTAACGACGACTCGCTGCCGATCGAATAGGGGCAAGAGGCAAGGTTCAAGGGGAAAGGCGAAGGCGCGCCGGATCGCGGTTGGTTTCCGGCCGCGACGATCGCTGTTATGACGAGGGGCGACCGGTTGGCCGCCCCTCTGTCGTTGCCGTGATAGCTTACGGCGCGGCCAGCAGCCGAATCGTGTTGTCGGCCCCAAGCGATGCCAGCAGCGTACGATCCGGGCTGAACGCCAGCGCGGAGATGGCTCCGGCGTTGACACCGCCCAACACGACCGGCGGGTCGGACGTCAGCAGCTGGTTTCCGTCCCGGACTCCGACCGATCCGTCCGAAGCAGCGGACGCCAACAACATCCCGTCGCCACTGAACGCCAACGCCGTAACCGGCGCGCTGTGGGTCGGCACCACGGGTCCGGCGCTCAAGCTGCCGACCAGCGCCAACGCCAGAGTCGCCCCGTCCTGATAACCGACGACCAGCACCGAGTCGTCGGGGCTGTAGGCCATCGCGGTGGCGGGGATATCGCTGTCGACGCGGGCTGTCTGCAACCCTGATGTCGCGTCCCAGATGCGCACCGATCCGTCGAGGCTTGACGTGGCTATCGAGCGGCCATCGCTGCTGAAGGCCACGCCGGTCACCTCGCCGGTATGTCCGCGCAGCGCGTACACTTGCGACACGTTGGTGATGTCCCACACCAACACGGCGTAGAGATTGTCGTCTTGCTGCACGCTGGCAAACGCATACCCGCCAGAAGTTGCGATTCGGCGCAGGTCGGGGCTGATCGCCACGGCCGAAACCGCCGCATTGTGTGCGTTAAGCACGAGCCGCTCGATCAGATTGCTCGACGGGCTGAGGTCCCAGATGTGCACGCTGCCGTCGGCTGCCCCGAGCACGAGCGTTTCGCGCTGATCCGAGAACACGCCGCGGACGAATCGGTCGACCGACCGAATCGTGCGGGGAGCGGCGGCGATCGCGCCCTGTTCGTACAGCCACAAGCCTTCCGCGCCCGCGTCGCCGGTGACGGCCAGTTTGCCGGTCGAAGACCACATCAGCCCGGTGCCGAAATTGCCTTGCAGTTTGGCGTATTCGCGCCACTGCGCCGCGCTCGCGACGGTGAGAGCATTGACAGGCGTACCGCTGATCGTGGGCGGCAGCGGTTCGAGATAGACATCTTGCCCGGACGCTTCGGCGGTGTAGCCGATCGCGCCGTTGTAGTTCACCTGTACCCACAACATGCCAGTCGGATCGCAGATTGGCCCGGCGAGCACATCGAAGGTCGCGACATTCGGGATTTGGCCGAGCAACTGCGCATTGACGTTCGGTTCGCTGCGCAGGTTGTTCGGCGTACCACCGATTACACGCGCCTGTATGCCCGGGGCGAGCCGCGTCCGCGGGTAGGCGCTGCCGGGCTGGGGTGCCGGGCACAGCGAGTTCGACAGCTCGGCGACGTCGTCGACGACCCCGGCGATGTCTTCACCGCCTGTCTGCGACGATTGGTTCACCGTGCCGCAGAAGGCCGTCACCGTACGGTCGGCCGACACGCGATACTCGTACGTCACGTCGGCATAGGTGAACAGGAAGCGATACCCGACGACCGTACCGGCGACCGGCTGTGCCCCTTCGGCAGGGCAGCCGAGCGCGCTGTCCGGAAACGTCGACTGCTCCCACGTCCAGAAGAAGTCGTTGAGCGTGAGCGCCGTACCGAGGCGTTGGTTGAATGCCGACAACGCGTCTTGAATCTGCTCCGGCGCACCTTGAGCCGTTGCTGCACCGGCGAAGATCATCGCCAGTACCACCCCTATCATTCGCAGCTTACGCATGAGTCCTCCTTTTGCAAGGACACGCAGCACTTGCCCTCTATTGTGAGAGCGCACGACACGCAGGGCAATCCCCACCCGGGCGGATGAGCGCGTAGCCCGCCTGTGGATCGCCACCGCCATAGTTCTCGAAATCCACGTTCCAGATAATCATCAGCAGCACGCGCCCGCTGCCCGCGGCGATGCTGACGACCTGATCGACCCACGCGACCTGTTCGGCCAGCGACGTGTCCGCAGCCCACAGGAAGCCGTCGGGCAGTTGGCCGTAACCCTCAGGCGTCAGATAGCCCAGCTCGGTGAAGCACAGCCGCTTCGTCCCGCGGAAGGCATTGATGTAGGTGCTGACCATGGTCGGATAGTAGCGCGTATAGTGGTTCGGGTTCCCGCGCGGATCGCCGCTGCTGGCACTCGGCGGCAAGATGCCTTCGTTGTAATGGATGCCGATGCAGTCCATGTATCGGCCCGCGCCGGCGGCGTACATGCCTTCGACAAACGGCTTGTCGTCGCAGCCCCACGGCGTGCACCCGCCGTAGTATCCTGTCGGCGACGGAGCGCCGCTGATGACGATTGTTTCCGGCCGTGCGCCTTTGATCGCATTGTACGCCTGCCTCAGCAACTCGGTGTATTGTGCCGGGTTGATGCTGCCCGCCGCCCACTCGCGGTCGATGTTCGGCTCGTTCCACACTTCGATGGCGTCCGCACCAAGCGCGGCGACGCCACCGACGTACGCGGCGTAGGCCTCGAAATAACCGGGATCGTTCACCTTGTCGGGTTTGCCGACGATGCTGAGCAGGATGCGGAATCCGTGCCCGTGCGCCTCGTTGATCAGGCCGCCCACGCCGTTGGGATCGTTACCCGGCTCCCATACGACCTGCTTCTTGACCCATGACATGCCGGCGACACGCATCCAGTTGACCGTGTTCTCGCTCAGGTTGCGGACGTGGCCGCCGAGGTTGAACCCGCGCACCGGGGCCGCGTTCGAGACTGGGATGTCGGGCGAGGCGGGCGCGCTTTCTGCCGGGGCACTGCCGCCCGCCGGAGCAGAAAGCGAGAAGGGCGCGTCGCGGTTGACGACACGCAGTCCACCGACCGCCCCACTCAGATACTGCGCAAACGCCCAGCCGATCGTACCTTCGGGCGTGATGCCGCGCACCCACGTGCCGCTGAAGTCTTTGCCATCGACGTTGAACGATTGGCCAACTTCCAGCCCACCGATCAGGCGCCACTGCGTTCCCGGGCCGCTGCGAATGTTCAGGCGCGCGTTCGCGGTGAAGATCGATCCGCCGCCACCGCCGATGTCGCCTTGCTGTGCCGGCGCAGAAAGGTTGAACGGCGTTTCAAGATAAACCGGCGGCAAGCCCGCGGCCGCGCCACCGTCAATCGCGAGGTTCTCGCGGTACATCCAGCCCACCAAACCGCCGGACGTAATGCCGCGCACCCAGTTCCCGCCGAATGCCTGCCCGTCTAGCGCGATTGTCGTACCGGCGGGAGCAGTGCCAAGAATGCGCCACTCGGTACCGGGGCCGCTGCGAACGTTGGTCGGCACCACCGCCGACGTGATCGTCCCTTGTGCCGACACCGCGCTCACGGCCAGCAACCATAACGTCATTACAGCAAGAACGCGCGCCAATCTCATCTCATCTCCTCGGCAAAAGTTTCCCAACGTTTCTCGAAACGGCATTGTACAGGATGCACCGGAGTGCTTCCAAATCAAACGCGCGGTTCATCGGGCGATCGTCAGCCACCCCCACGAACTGAGCAAATTCGAGGGGCGGCCGTCATTGTTTGACCCGCTGCGCGCGTCCGATGCTATGATTGTTGAAATTCGAACAGGGCTTAAGACGTGATTGAGACCAAACAGTCGCGGTTCGTCGAACTGATCGGCGATGTCGAGGCCTTCCGGCTGATGCTGGAGGGTGCGCTCGGCCGCTGGGAGGGCGCGTACGACGTACTGCTGGCAGACACCAACGAGTATCTCTACGACGCGATCGAGGGCGAGCGTTTCTGCGGCTTTTGCAGTGCCCTCCGCGCGTATCCCGACGGGGACGCGCTGTGCCGCGAGCATGATACCGAGATGGCGCGCCGTGCACGCACCAATCAATCCGCGCACATGCTGTACAAGTGCCATGCCGGTTTGACCGACGTGGCCGTACCGATTCGCGTCGATGGCGAACTGGTGGCGACCGTATTCTTCGGGCAGGTGCTGGTCGGCGATACCGGCGATCACGGCGTCGTGATGCGCCGCGCCAACGACCTTGAGGCGAAACTGGGCATGCCTGAAGGCGTGCTGACGTCGAAGGTCGATCACATCCGGACGGTCAGCCGCGCCGAACTGGACGAAAAGAGCGCCCGCGTGAAGCATCTGGCCGATTGGGTGTCGCGCTTGGGGGCAGAACGGCTCGATTACCAAAAGAAGATGCGCGCCGAACACCATCAGCTCAAGGCGAGCGAGATTATCCGCGTGGCGTCGGAGCAGTTGAACGACAGCACGATCTCGTGGGACCAATTCTGGGCGCGCACCGAGCGTGCGGTCGATAAGATGCGTGCGCTGATCGGCGCGATGGCCGGCATGGTGCTGGTGCCGGGGCGCGGGTCGCGCCGCGACAAGCATATTGCGGTCGTGATCTCCGGGCTGCCCGACGAGTTTCAAGGCCGTATGTACGAACTGGACCCGGTGACGGTCGACGAAATGCAGGGCTTGAAGGGCTCGGTCGTGCGCGCCGATCCCGAAAAGCCGGCGGCCATTCACCGCAGCATCGCAGAGTGGAGCACATCGTTTGCGCAGCGCATCGACAAGGTCTTCAAGATCAAGCTGAACCTCGGCGAACAGCACGGCGTGCTGGCGTACTTCATGAACGAGCACGACGACATCGCCGGGGGCGGCTTCAAGATCGACAACGGCAACCGCATCGAGATGACGATGCTGGAGCAGTTCGCCGCGGCCATCGGTTTGGCGTTCAATAACCGCAGACTGGCCGACCGGCGCAAGGACGCGCTCAACACCCAGCGCGTGTGGTTGGAGAAGGTCAGCCACCAGCTCACACAGGCGTTCGGGACCGTGCGCGGGCACGCCTCGAACATTCAGGAGTTCGTACACGAGCTTCAGGAGTTCTATCCGGAGTCGTTCGGTCGCTGGACGCCGGGCGACCTGAAGTGGTTTGTCGACCGCGTCGACGACGTGATGTACAGTGCCAACAACGGCGCGCGCCTTGCTGCCAACCTGCTGCGTTCGGCGATCAGCCCGAAGTCGCAGTCGAATGTCGATTGGGAGTACGCCATCATCGGCGACGTTGCCGCGTTGATGATCGAAATAGCGCGCGACTTTCAAGGCCCGGCGCAGCTTCGCAAGATCGGCCGGCTCAACGTCGACACTGACAGCTTCATCCCGTTGAATGGCAGGTTGAAGATCATCACGACCGACAATCTGTTCAAACATGCGATCGGCAACCTCATCGACAACGCCGTGAAGTACTCATTCCCCGGTACCGAGATTCGGGTTGTGGGCGGAATCAGCGCCGAGATGGCGATGATCGAAGTGCACAACGAGGGGATCGAGCTTTCATCGCCGGACGTCGAGCGCATCTTCGAATACGGCTTCCGCTCCGACGGGGCGACCGCGCGACATGCGCCGGGAACCGGCATCGGTCTGTATGTAGCGCGCGAGATTGTCGAGACGCACGGCGGAACGCTGACGGCCAACCCGTCGCGTCGCGGCCGGACGACCGGTGGAACGCGTCACTGGCACACCACGTTTACGGTACTGCTTCCACTGCTGCCGAAAAACGCAGCCGACCACTAGGAGGTTTGTTGTCATGATGAACGACGGATCGGCTGTCGTCAGAGTGCTTGTGCTGGATGACGAGCCGGAGTACGCTCAACCCAATGTCGATGCACTGCGACGTCGAAAATACGACGTCGTCCAAACGATGACGGTCGACGAGACACTAGAGATCCTCCGCCGCGAAGGCGACTCATTTCGCGTTCTCGTGCTCGATATGTTGATGCCCGGCAGCGGCGGGCCCGCCGACCGGGAGGAGTTCACCAATCCGGTCGAGACCGGGATGCGCCTGCACCGCACGATTCGCAGCAAGCTGAACCTTATCGAGGTGCCGATCATCTTCACGTCCGTTGTGCGCGACCCGAACATCCGCGAGCGTATCCGCGAAGAGGAGCGCAAGTACCGCAACAAAGTGAGCTTTCTCACCAAGCCGTTTCTGCCGGTCGACCTGATCGACCGCATCAAGAAAGTGACCTAGCCTCATGAGCCAGACGACAAGAACCGCCGAATCCCGTGGCCAGCGCGTACTGCGCGTGTCGCTCATCGTGGTGCTGGCGGTGTATGTGGTGTTTGTGCTGATCGTGGCGCTGATGTTGGGGATTGACCGGCTTGGCCCGGCGACGATGACCACGCCGGGCATCACGCCTGACGAGCGCGCGACGCTGGCGCTCGATCAGGCCGACCGTATCCTCAGCTTGCTCGAAGTCGTGCTGGGAATCATTGCGCTGATCTTGCCGCTGGCGCTTGGCGTGGTCGTCTACATCTTCCAGCAGAACCGCCGCACGGTAGAGCAGTTGACGGATAAGGCCGAACGGGCCGAGCGCAACGCCGCCCACTCGGCGGAGCGCGTGCGCGAATATCGTGAGGAAGCGCGCAGCACCGAAGCCCGCGTCAACGAGGCGCTCAACAAGATCGCGCTGGCCGAAGCGCGCGACATTGAGCGCGACGCCGGCGCGCGCCGGCTTCAGGATGCCATCGAGGAGCAGCGCCGCGAGGTCGAAGACTTGAGCTATAAGGCCGAGGATTTGCTCAGCCAGTCGCGCAGCGCGCAGGCAAAGCTCACGACCGTGGATCAGTTCCTCGAAGTGCGCCGGCACAGCGTGTTGTGCACAAGCGACGACGTGATGGAGTCGACCAAGGCGGTCGTGACGCTGATGGAGCTTGCACTGTATCCTGCGCCGCTTGACGACGAGCCGGCCGCGTTCGACCCGCTGAGGGCCGAGCGCGACATGATGCTGCGGCGCGAGGCATTGCGCGCGTTGTCCGCCGTGCGTGAAAGCTCAAGCGTGCCGGATGAAATCCATCAGCGGCTTCTGGATATGTTGGCGCAGATCGTCGACAGCGCCGAGCATCCGATGCTTCTGCTTGAGGCGCGTCATACCCAGATGATGCTGCTCAGTGTGCGCCGGGCGAACGACGTGCCGGCGACGCCGCGCCGTGCGCCGCGTGCCCGCAAGCAGACTCCGACCTAGAAGTAATTCGAAAATAAGACTTCAGGTTGGGACGCTCTCCCAACCCCTTCCGTAAGGCTTTCGCTCTCCGGCCTCCCTTGCTGGCGGATGTCCTCGCATGCGCCGACAATTCCGGAGAGATGGGCCAAGGGGTGTAAACACCTTGTGCAAGCAACGCCTCCACATTACTTCTCAAACGGCTGTCAGGACGTTCCGGGCAGCAGTCTATAGTTTCCGAAATTGGCAAGCACCGCGACCTGACCGAGGTTCGGCAGCGCGATCATCTTGCCTGCATTGAATGCGAGAACGGTGGCGCTGGTACCAGCTTCGTTCTCGATTGCCCATCCGAGGCCGTTGCGCACGTCCGGGAATGACCGCCACACCTTGCCGAAGCCGCGGATCGGCTCGAACAGCCCCGGCGGCGGGATCTCGCCACCGCTGACTGGATCGACGCCATCGACCCACGTGTCGTTGTAGTGCGAGAAGTTCCCCGTGTTGTACAGCACGTAGACCGCTGCCGGGCTTTCACCCACGTAGATCATCATGCCGCGCTCGAACCGTTGGACTGCTGCTGGGTAGCTCAACGGGCCGCCCACGCTGCACCCGATCTGCGACGCCAGCACCGGATCGGCGGCGTACACTGCCGCGAATCCACCGGGCGGCGGCAGGCACAGCGTGGTGTTCGGGTTCGGTGGGACGAAGCCGGTTGCGGTTGCCAGCACCAACGTGACCGGCGGCGCAGGTGTCGAGGACAGCGCGAGGATCGCCAACGCGAGCAGCGGCCCTTGCGGTTCGGTGGGCCACGGCGTCGGCGTCGGGGTACGTGTCGGCGTGTCAGTGATCGTCAGGCTGGGCGTGACGGTGAGCGACGGTGTGAATGTCTGCGTGGCAGTGGCGTTCGACGTGGCGGTTGCAGCAGCGTCCGACGACGGCGTCTCGGTGGGCGTCTCGGACGGGGTTTCTGTCGGCGTTTCGGTTGGCTCGGGCGTTTCCGTCGACGTGACAGTGGCCTGTGCCACGAGCGTTACGTCCGGCGTTGGGCCGGTTGGCGTCGGGCTGGGCGTGAACGTCGCTGAGGGCGGCGGGGTGTCGCTGGGCGGCACGGTCTCGGTGGCGCTAGGCAGCGCCATGATTGTCGGCAGCGGACTGGCGTTGTTCGCGGGCTGACAGCCTACGAGCAGCGCGGCGATGAGCAAGACGGCGGCGATGCTGCGCACGTCACACCTGCCCGTACAGTCGGCCGCCGAATTCGCGCACGAGCTTATCGTCGAGCGTATCGGCAAAACCGGCCACGTTGCTGATCATCACATTGGCTTCTGCGTCGTCCAGACCTTCCAGCATACGCTCGTTGACGACGTACACGACATCTCGGTAGACCGCGAATGCCGCGCCGCTCAACTGCATGTTGTACTCCAGAAGCCGCCGGTAAAGGCGCAGCAGGTTATCGGATGGGACGTGCATGATCGGCGCGCAGACTTGGAAGTAGCGCCGGCCGCCCTCGTTGACGAGTTGGACTTCGATGAACGCCGAGCCGCGCTGGAACTGCCACACGATATTGTAACCGCCGGTGTTGGGCAGACGCGCAAGGCCGGGGTCAACGCCTAGCGTTCGCAGCACGTTGTCGACGCGAGCGGCTACGGCGTCAAGCGACGGATCGAATTCGGGGGTGCGTGCGCTGTTGAACATGCTTCCATTATGTCGTGCGGGGCGCGTGCTTGGCAACTGCACGGCGGATCGGCTAGAGTAAGTCTCATCACCCGGAGGGACGCGCCATGCAGACCGGTACTACACGCACATTCGACGGCTTGAAGCTGCACACACTCGATTCACCGGTCGAGAACGCGAAAGGCGTCGTCTATATCGTCCACGGAATTAACGAACACATCGGCCGATATGCGCACGTCGTCGATTTCTTGAATCGCCGCGGCTACGCGGTGTACGGACACGATCATCGCGGCCACGGGAGAAGTGAAGGCGAGCGGGCAATGTTCGACTCGTTCGATCAGCCGGTCGCCGACCTCAAGGCGCGGGTCGACGACGTCAGATCGCGCCATCCGGGTGTACCTGTCTTCATCTACGGACATAGCATGGGATCGCTGATCAGCACGTTGTTCGTCGCGCAGCATCCCGACGGTCTAGCCGGCTGGGTATCTACCGGGTCGCCCCTGTGGTTTGACAAGAAGTTTCCGGGCTTCGTGCAGACATTGCTTCGCGCTGCGGCCCGCGTTGTGCCGAACTTCAAGGCCATCCCGATCGATGCGGACTCGGTGAGCCGTGACGAGGCGGTTGTGAAAGCTTACAAGGCCGATCCCCTGAATGTAATTGAGCGCACCCGACTCGCCATGGCTGTCCACGGAGCTGAAGCGCTGGAGCGTGCCCGTCAATCGGTCGCGTCGATCACACTACCCGTGCTCATTGTCCACGGTGAAGCAGATCGCATAACGCCACTGGCGGGAAGCAGGTACCTGTACGACCACATCGGCAGCGCGGACAAGACTCTACGGACAATTCCGGCGGCTTATCACGAAGTCCACAACGAGCCGGAACAACAGGACGTGCTGAACGAGATTGCTGCATGGCTGGACGCGCATGGCTAGGTCACGCAATTGAGCATGCCGCACGTGCGGCCGGGCTCCTCGAAGAGGCTGGTACAACGCCGTCGACAGTTGTTACCCGTTATTGCCGCACCAGAACGATTGTGGGTATAGTGTGGAATAGTGCTGACATTTCCGCAACCTTGAGGTCTTCATTCGTACATGAGTTCTGTCAAACTGCATATTGACGACGTCTCGCTCTCGTTTGGCGGGATTAAAGCCCTTCAGCACATCAGCTTCGACGTGCGCGAAGGTGAGATCGTGTCGGTAATCGGCCCGAACGGCGCCGGAAAAACCAGCCTGATCAACAGCATCAACGGCTTCTATAAGCCGCAGACCGGCCGCATTTTGTTGGATGGGCAAGACATCTCGAAACTTCCACCATACAGGCGAGCACAGCTCGGGATCAGCCGCACGTTCCAGAACATCGCGCTGTATACCAACATGACTGCGCTCGACAACCTGATGGCCGCACGGCACCTACACATGAAGAGCAACATGCTATCCGGCGCGCTGTTTATCGGGCCGGCACGGCGCGAGGAGATCGAACACCGCGCGGTTGTCGAGGAAATCATCGAATTCCTCGAGATGGAGGCCATTCGCAAGTCGATCGTCGGCACGCTGAGCTATGGTCTTCGCAAGCGAGTCGAACTGGGACGGGCGCTGGCGCTGGAGCCTAAGCTGCTGCTGCTCGACGAGCCGATGGCCGGCATGAATCAAGAAGAAAAAGAGGACATGGCGCGGTTCATCCTCGACATCCATGAACAGCGCCGTACCACCATTTTGCTCATCGAGCATGACGTCGGGCTGGTCATGGACATTTCGAACCACGTCGTCGCGCTCGATTTTGGCCAGAAGATTGCCGAGGGGCCGCCTGCCGAGATTAGCCAGAACGAGGCGGTCATCCGGGCGTATTTGGGGCAGGAGAACGAATAGGCGCGATGGCTGCAGTCGAAAAAGCACACAAGACAGAACCTTATTTTACCGTTCCGTACGACAAGATTGAACCGATACCGGCCGACCGCGACACGACGGCGAAGGCGTTCGTCGTCACTGCGCGGCAGATGGGCGACCGCGTCGCCATGCGCAAGAAGCGCTATGGCATCTGGCAGGAATACACGTGGTCGCACAACTTCAAGACGGTCGTCGATTTGAGCCTCGGCCTAACGGCGCTGGGCCTAAAGCGCGAAGACAAAGTCTCCATCATCGGCGAGAACGATCCGGAGTTTTACTGGGCGGAGTACGCGATTCATGCCGCTGGCGCCATCAGCGTCGCCATTTTCACCGACGCGAACTTGCAGGAACTCGGCTACATCGTCACCCACTCCGACTCGGTCTTTCTGTTCGCGCACGATCAGGAGCAGGTCGACAAGGCACTGGCCCTGCGGGACCAACTCCCGAACATCCGCAAGGTCATCTACTGGGACGACCGCGGCATGTGGAATATCGACGACCCGTGGCTGATCCGCTTCGAAGACGTGCTCGCGATGGGTCACAAGTACGGGCAGGAGCATCCCGGCGCGTTCGAGGCGATGGTCGCCCAAGGCGGCCCCGAGGATATTGCGATTTTCAGCTACACCTCCGGCACCTCCGGCGTGCCGAAAGGCGCGATGGTCCGCCACCGCAACCTGCTCTACGCCACGTGGCAAACGCGCGAGACCGTCCCGTTTACACCAGAAGACGATTACGTGTCGTTCAGCCCGCTGGCGTGGATCACCGAGCAATCGCTGGGCGTCGGCGCCCACGCGCTCAACGGCTTCAAGGTGAATTTCCCGGAAGGGCCGGAGACGGTACAGCACGATTTGCGCGAGATCGCGCCGTCGTCACTGCTGTTCCCGAGCCGCTTGTGGGAGGGGCTGGCGCGCACCATGCAGATGCGCGTCAACGACAGCTTTTGGATCAACCGTGCATTGTTCAACCGCTTCCTGCCGATCGCGTATCAGGTGATCGACCTCGAGGACGAGCGTAAGCCTATCCCCGCGCATTTGAAGTTCTTGCAGTGGCTTGGACAAGTCGCCGTGCTCGGCCCGCTGCGCGACAAGATCGGGATGACCCGGATGCGCCACGCGTTCACGTCAGGGTCGGCGCTCAGCCCGTCGGTGCTGCGTTTCTTCCGCGCCGTCGGCGTCGAGCTGCGCAGTCTGTACGGTTCGACCGAGATGCAGGGCGCGACACAGCACTTGGTCGGCCGGGTCAAGCTGGCGACCGTAGGCGAACCCAACCCGGGCGTGCTGGTCAAGATTGCCGAGGACAACGAGATTCGTGTTTTCAGCCGTACGGTGTTCGCCGGTTATTACAAGATGCCGGACAAGACCGAAGAGGCATTTGACGAAGACGGCTACTTCAAGACTGGCGACGCCGGCTACTTCGACGACGACGGCCACCTGATTTACCTCGACCGCGTGAAGGATTTGATCACGCTCAGGAGCGGCGAGAAATTCAGCCCGCAGTATATCGAGGGCCGGCTCAAGTTCTGTCAATACGTTCAGGATGTCATGGCGATCGGAGAGAGCGACAAGGACTTCGTTACGGCGATCGTGATCATCGACTTCGAGAATGTGAGCCGCTGGGCGGAGAAGAATCGCGTTCACTTCACGACCTACGTCGACCTGACGCAGAAGCCCGAGGTGTACAAAATCATCCGCGATGAGGTGAAGGCAGTCAACGCATCGCTGCCGGCTGCCGCGCGTATCAAGCGATTCGTGATCCTGCACAAGGCATTCGACGCCGACGAGGCCGAACTGACCCGCACACGAAAGCTCCGGCGCGGCGCCCTCGAACAGCGTTATGCCGACATGATCGAGGCGATGTACTCCGGTAAAGATAGCGTGACCGTATCGGCCGAGGTCAAGTACCGGGACGGTCGAACGGGACGGGTCGAGACCTCGGTTCACATTGAGGATGTCGGCTGATGTCCACGTTTGCACAGACACAGAACCCGACCCCATCTTCTGCGTTCGATGCCCGGCGTGCGATCAAGTGGTTCCTGATCGCAGCGGCAGTGCTGGCGTTCCTGATCTGGCTGGCGCCATACGGCATGGCACAGAAGCCCGGGCGGTTGGTGGAGTCGGCGATTCGCGGTGTGCTGGTCGGCGGGGTGTATTCGCTCGTCGCCCTCGGCATCGTGATCATCAATAAGGCTTCGGGCGTCTTCAACTTCGCGCACGGCTACATGATGCTGGCCGGCGGCCTGATCTTCCACGCGTTCTTCAGCGTCACGCAGGTCTTACTGGTACCCGCCTTTCTGTTCAGCGCGTTCGTCGTGTTTATGCTGGTTACACTTAACGGGTGGCGAATGCTGCGCGATCCGCGCCGGTTGGTCGTTGGCGCGGTCGGTACGGCAGTGCTCACCGCGGTACTTCTGCTGCCCGGTCAGGAGTGGCAGTTGATCCGCGGGTTTATCGGCGGCGGGCTTGGCGCGGCGGCACTCGGGCTGGCGGTCGAACGCTTTACGATCCGCCCCCTGATTGGACAACCGCTGTTCACCGCCGTGCTGATGACCCTTGCTGTGGGCGAAGTTCTGCACGGATTGACACAGATGGTATGGGGCAGCGTCGAGATCCCGCTGCCGGTGTTCGATGTGCTCAAGCGCATCGGTCTGCCGGAACGGTTCAGCATCGACGGAGCGGATACGTGGCTAGACGTTGCGCGAATCATATTTAACCTCGAGCTGGTCGTGGCATTCGCGTTGGCGGTGCTGGCCTTCGTCGCATTCGTGCTGTTCTTCCGGTTTACGAACGTCGGCCTCGCGATGCGTGCGACGGCCGAGAATCAACAGCTTGCCCAGTCGGTCGGCTTGCGCGTTCGCGTAATCCTCGCCGTGGCGTGGGCGATCGCAGCACTGCTGGCGGCTGTCGCGGGGATCGCGCAGGGCGGCGCCACGAGCCTGAGCCAAAACCTTCCGGGCTTGGCGTTCTACGCCTTTCCGGCCGTGCTGCTCGGCGGGCTGGAGTCGATTGGCGGTGCATTCGTGGGCGGGATCGTCGTTGGCTTTGTGCAGGAAATGAGCCGTCGTCTGTTCCCCGGCCTTCAGGTCGACACCGAACTGGCGCCGTATCTAGTGTTGATGTTGGTGCTGGTGATCCGGCCCGATGGCCTGTTCGGACAGAAACGAATTGAACGAATTTAGGTGGCACTTGTCAGTAGTCAGATGTCAGTCGTCAGGAGAAAGCGATTTGCGCGATTACGTCAGAACTGAATTGATCCCTAGAAATCTGGACACTGGCCTCTGACGACTGACACCTGACCACTGAAAACTGACGATCGTGCTCTGGAGACTACTTGAATGAGTTCGAACATTCGCCCGTCCGGCGTTTTTGACACCACCTACAGCGACGATATCGCGCTCAACCGCACGCGCGGCGAGAAGGCGGTCTCGTACGGCATCGTGGCGCTGCTGCTGCTGATCCCGCTGCTGTCGCTGGAGGGACCGTTCGGCATCTCGCTGATTCCGCAGTCGCTGGTCGGCACCATCATTCGCATCGCGATCCTTGTGATTTCCGTGCAGGGCCTCAATATCCTGACCGGCTACACCGGGCAAGTCTCGCTGGGACACGCGGCGTTCATGGCGGTCGGCGCGTACAGCGGGGCGTATCTTGCGCGCCAGCTCGGTTTTTCGTTCTGGCTGGCCCTGCCGACGGCGGCGCTGTTTACCGGACTGATCGGCTTGCTGTTCGGCCTACCGTCGCTGCGCGTTAAAGGGTTTTACCTCAGCATGGCGACGCTGGCGGCACAGTTCATCATCCCGTGGACTCTCCGCTATCCGCTCGAACACATCTCGAACGGGTCACGCCCGCTGGACGTGCCTATTCCGGACCTGTTCGGCATCAGCTTCGGCGCGGACGGCGCCATGTACTACATCGTCATCCCGATCGCCATGGCGCTTTCGCTGGCCGCGCGAAATATCAGCCGGACGCGCACAGGCCGCGCGATGATCAGCATTCGTGACAACGACCTGGCCGCCGAACTGCTCGGGATCAACGTGTTCAGCTACAAGCTGCAGGCGTTCTTCCTGAGTGCGGTCTACGCGGGCATCGCGGGCTGCCTGATGGCCTTTCACACCAACAACATCTCGCTCGAGTTCTTCGCGCCGCAAGTGTCGATCGAACTGCTGGCGATGCTAATCATTGGCGGGGCAGGGTTCCCGCTTGGGCCGATGTTCGGAGTGGCGTTCGTCATTCTGCTGACCCAGAACGTCATTCCGGCAATCATTCCGCCGCTGTACAGCGCGCTGCCCGGACTGCTGCCGTTTCTCGACCCGGTGAACGTGTTCGCGGCGCTGAACCCGCTGTTGTTCGGTCTTGCGCTGCTGATCTTCTTGATCGTCGAGCCGAGGGGGCTGGCGTATCGGTGGGAGATTCTCAAGATCAGTTGGAAGATCAGGCCGTACTCGTATTGACGCCGACTTTCCGAGCGTGCCGGGGGTATTTGGTTGACGTCCGGCGTCCACGCTACAATCGGGGCCATGCTGCAATTTGCTGCAGCTTGAAGTGTTTGAAAGGATAAAGGGACCTATGCGCAAAGCACTTCTGTTGATCCTTCTTGCCGTGCTGATCGTCGTGCCGGTCGGTGCGCAGGAAGAAGGGCTGCCCGACTTTGTCGAGCGCACCGCGTGCGAAGTCGACCTGACGGGACAAACGATTCCGATCTATCACTTCGGTGATATCAGCGGTTCGTTCGCGTTCATCACCCAGCCGCTGCTGGCGGGCTTGGGCGACGCGATCAGTTACTACAACGAGCGCGGCGGCGTGTGCGGCGCGACGTTCGAGCAGATCAACCGTGACACGGCGGGCGATCCGGCTCAGTCGCAGGCAGCGTATGACGACTTCAGCAACCGTGATCCTAAGCCCGATCTGTTGATCCTGTACGCCAGCGCGGACAGCGAACTGCTGCGCACGCAGTTGGCCGAGGATGAGATTCCCGTACTGATTTCGGCCGGTTCGGTCGACGGTCTGTACGGTGAAAACGCCGACGCACCCGGCTGGGTCTTCGCCAGCAATCCAATTTATGTCGACCAGATCGGCGACTTCTGCGAGTTCGTTGGCGCCAACCCGGAGATGTATCCGGACCCGGTTATCGGCTACATCTCGTGGCCGGGGGCGTTCGGTGAGGCCGCCTACAAGCCCGAGTCGATCGCGCATTGCGAAGCGGCGGGTGTCGAAGTGCTCGATACGCCGGAGTACTTCCTGCCGTCGGCCACCGATATCAGCACCAACGTGCAGAACCTCGTCGATAACGGCGCCAACATCCTGTACACCAATTCGCTCGCCAGCGGCCCGGCGCTCGTCGCCAAGACGGTCGTCGACCTCGGTTTGGAAGACGACGTTCAGCTCGCGGGCGTGAACTGGGCGTTGGACACGTCGGTCGCGCTGCTCAGCCGCTCGTCGATCGGGAGCGACGGCCTGCCCGCTGCCAACGGCTACGTCGGTTCGCTGCCGTTCCGTTGGTACAGCGAGCGCGAGCATCCGGGAATCCAGTTGGTCCTGTCGCAGTTCGCGGCCAACGAACGCACGCTGCCGCAGCAGAACATTTCGTATCTGCTCGGTTGGGCGACGGTCGATACCTACGCCGAGCTGTATACACAGGCGGCAAATCAGGCCGGCAGTCTTGACGCCATCGATGGCGCGCTGATGTACTCCATCATCGAGGCCGTCGACTACTATCCGCTCGACCTGTATCACCTGAATTACCCGGAAGGTCTGCGTTCGACCAGCGCCAACCGCATGGCGATGCTGCGCTACGTCAACGCCGACATGACCGGGCCGGCTACCAGCGGCGACGACGCCCTGAAGGTCGATCCGGGCGACGGTACGACGCTGTTCGTCCCGCTGCTTATCCCGCTCGAGGACTTTGCGCCCGCGCCGGACTTGCGCCCGGGCATGTAGTGCCCTGTTGAACCTGTGCTCCGGCCCGTCGCAATGGCGGGCCGGGGCCGCTTTAACCGTCCGAATAGGCACGCACACAAAGAATTCTGATGCTTTCTGTCAACAACGTAGAAGTCATATACAGCAGTGTGATCCTCGTATTGCGCGGCGTATCGTTCAGCGTGGGCGACGGCCAGATCGTGTCGCTGCTTGGGCCGAACGGCGCCGGCAAGTCGACGACGCTCAAGGCCATCAGCGGCCTTCTGCGCGGCGAGAACGGAGAGATCACGCGTGGCAGCGTGTCGTGGCACGCCGAACGGCTCGACGTGCTGACCGCCGAGGACATCGTCCGGCGCGGTTTGATTCAGGTGGTCGAGGGCCGGCCGCTGTTTCGTCACCTCACTGTCGAAGAGAACTTAATGACCGGAGCGATGGCGTATCAAGGCGCGCGCCATGCCAAGACCGATCTTGAACAAGTCTTCCATTTCTTTCCGCGCCTGCGGGATCTTCGCAAACGGGTCAGCGGCTATCTGTCGGGCGGCGAAGGGCAGATGCTGGTTATCGGCCGCGCCCTGATGGGCCACCCGAAGCTGATCATGCTGGACGAGCCTTCGCTCGGGCTGGCGCCGATGCTGGTCGAGGAAATCTTCGCCATCGTGCGCAAGATCCGCGAGGAGTCCGGGGTTGGGGTGCTGCTGGTGGAGCAGAACGCGCGGGCGGCGCTCGCGATTGCAGATCACGGTTATGTCATGGAGAACGGCCGCATTGTGCTCGACGGCCCCGCAGCGCAGCTTCGCGAAAACGAGGATATCAAAGAGTTTTACCTCGGCCTGAATCAGCTCGGCGAGCGGAAGAGCTACCGCGAAGTCAAGCATTACAAGCGCCGCAAGCGCTGGCTAGGCTGACGCAGCGATCGGGCCGTCCCCTCGCAGCTACGCTGATCGTGGCACGCGGTTAACACACAGACGAAGGAGTACGCAGCATGACCCGGCTTGATGAACGCATTCACGATCTCGTCACGCACGCGTATGCCAATGCGCCGGCAGTCCGTCTTACGTTCGAGTCGGCCGGAATCACACCGGCGGACATCCGAGGTGTGGCCGATCTCGGCAAGATTCCCGTCACGAGCAAGGATCAGCTTGTCGAGCTGCATCAGAACAACCCGCCGTTCGGCGGCATGCTGGCCGTCGACCCGGCCGACCTGCCGCGGATTTACATTTCGCCGGGGCCGATCTTCGACCCGCAGCCGATCAATCCGGACGGCATGGAAGCATCGCTTGAGGCGTTCCGGTACGTAGGGTTCGGGCGCGGCGACCGCGTGCTGAACACCTTCATGTATCATCTCGTGCCGGCGGGCATACTGCTCGACGACGCCCTGCGCGCGGTCGGCGCAACGGTTGTCCCGACCGGCCCGGGCAACACCGAGCTCCAGATTCTCGCCATGACGCGGTTGGGCGCGACCGGCTTTGTCGGCCAGCCCAGCTACCTGATGACGATCCTCGACAAGTGCGAGGAAATGGGACTGGCGAAGAACGAAGTCCCGATCAAAAAGGCGCTGTTCAGCGCCGAGCCGTACACGCCGACTCAGAAGGCCCGCTTCGAGGGCGATTACGGCATGAAGACGACCAGCGCTTACGGCACTGCCGACATCGGCCTCGTTGCGTACACAATGGACGGCGTGCAGGGTTTCGTTATCATGGATTCTGTGCACATTCAAGCGTGCGACCCTCAGACTGGCGCACCTCTCCCCGGCGGGGAGGTGGGCGAGCTGGTTGTGACCGTATTTAACAAGGCCTATCCGCTGATTCGCTTCGGTACCGGTGACCTCGGCGCGCTGGCGGCCGAACCTGACGCGCGCACCAACGGGCGGCAGCAGCTACTTGGCCTGTTCGGGCGCAGCGGCGAGGCGGTCAAAGTGCGCGGGATGTTCCTGCATCCAAACCAGTTCCGGTTCGCGCTGGCTCGTTTCGCAGACACCGTCAAGGGCGGGCAGGCGGTCATCACACGCCCCGAGAACCGCGACGTCGTCACACTGCGGCTCGAGGTCGAAGACCCGGCCGGCGCGGCGGCGCTTGAGGGCGCGGTGCGGCAGGCGGTCGAATACGCGGCACGTTTGCGCGTCGATGTGGTCGAGTTCGTACCGCTCGGCACGCTCGAGGCTGGCCGAACGGTGGTTGATCTGCGCACGTGGGAATAGGGCGCGGGTGGCGTGTTTACCGCGCCAGCACTTCGGCCAATTCGAACAGCTCCGCGGGAATCGACTTGGTCTTGCCAGCGATTTCGGCCAACGGCGTAGCGGCCATTTTCCCGCTTAGCTGGCCGGCCAATACGTTGTACTGACCTTTCGCCAAACAGTCCATCGCATGGGCCGCAAGGCGTGACCCGAGCAGACGGTCATAGGCGGTCGGAATGCCGCCGCGCTGCACGTGCCCGAGCGTCGTCGCCCGGACTTCGAAGCCGACACCGTTGCTGGTCTGCTGATGGAGATATTGGGCCAGTTCGTTGGCATCGTTGGACGCGCCTTCCGCCACGACGACCATGCCATGTGTCTTGCCGCGCTTGTACGCATCTTGCAGCACCCGCGCGACCTCTTCATTGGTGACTGGGATCTCGGGTATGCAGATCGCTTCGGCGCCGCCGGCAATTCCTGCCATGAGCGCGAGGTATCCGCAGTTGCGCCCCATGACCTCGACGAGAAACGCGCGGCGGTGCGACGACGCCGTGGTCTTGAGCCGATCGATAGCTTCCAGTGCGATGTTGAGCGCCGTATCTACGCCGATGGTGATGTCCGATCCGGTCAAGTCATTGTCGATGGTCGAAGCGACGCCAACGACAGGAATGCCGTGCTGGCTCAGGGCGTGCGCCCCGGTCTGCGACCCGTTGCCGCCGATCACGGCGACCGCATCGATACCGGCCTGCGACAATTTGGCGACGGCCTGCGCTTGACCCTCCGCGGTCTTGAACTCCGGCGCGCGCGCGCTCCCGAGCATTGTGCCGCCGAGCTGGATGATCCCGCCCACGTCGCGGGCGCCCAATGGCCGATAGTCTCCAGACATCAGCCCGGCAAAGCCTTCGCGGATACCGAACATCTCCCAACCGTTGTACAGCCCGGCCCGCACGACGCCGCGGATCGCCGCGTTCATGCCCGGTGCGTCACCACCGCTGGTCATTACCGCAACCCGCCGAATTGTCATAGATCCCCCTTGCGCGACGCATCTTGCGAAAAGCATAACCGACGCTTGGGCCGCACGACAAGCGACGATTCTCCGCGGAATAGACACTGCCCCCCGATTTGGGTACACTTCACATAATTGACTGTGCTGTCTCATGAACAAGCACTGCGATACATAGAGGTGTAGTATTGAACCGTGTGCTCATAGTAGATGATGAAGTCGAGATGTCCCGGCTTCTCAAGATGCTGCTTGAATTGGAGGGTTTCGCTGTCGAGTCTGCGCCAAACGGGGCGGCGGCGCTTGCCCTCACCGAACAGCAGTCCCCAGACGTCGTGATGGTCGACTTCCATCTCAACGATATGACCGGCCTCGAGCTGATCTCGAAATTCCGCGAGCGCGAACATCTAGCCTCTACACCGGTGCTCGTCGCTTCGGGCAAGGATATCGAGCCTGAGGCACGCAAGGCCGGCGCGACCGAATTTCTGCTCAAGCCATTCGAACCCGACGACCTGATTGCCGCGCTCAGGCGGCTTGCTGCGGCCCCGCGCACCTAACCCTATGGCATCGCGTAAATCGTCGCGCCAGCAGACGTGGTACCGCGCCGACCTGCATCTCCATACGCCGGCCTCTGCCGACTATCAGGAGTCTGGCGTTCGGTATATCGATATTCTTCGGCGTGCTGACGCGCTCGGCCTCGACATCATTGCGCTCACCGACCACAACACCATCGCCGGTTATTCCGCCATGCTGCGCGAGGTCGAACGACTGGAGTTCCTCGAGTCATTGGGGCGTGCGCAGGCCGACGAACTGCGCCTTCTGGCCGAGTATCGCCGGCTGTTCGAGAGGCTGCTCGTGCTGCCCGGATTCGAGTTCACTGCCACGTTCGGCTTCCACATCCTCGGTATCTTTTCGCCGGACACGCCGATTCGCGTACTGGAACATCTGCTGCTGGCGCTCAACGTGCCGTCACACGCAATGGATGTCGGCAGCAGCGAAGTTGGCGCGTCGTCCGACGTATTGACGGCGTACCGGCTGATCAACGAAGCGGGCGGATTGTGCATCGCGGCGCACGTCAACAGCACGCACGGCGTGGCTATGGTCGGCCTTGATTTCGGGGGGCAGACTCGCATCGCCTACACGCAGGATCGCAACCTACACGCGCTTGAGGTAACCGACCTGACGCGTCGCGACCGGCGCGCGACATCGCGCTTCTTCGATGGCACGAAGGCCGAATACCCGCGCAAGATGCGTTGTATTCAAGGCAGCGATGCCCACCGTCTTGACACGGTACGCGATCGCAACGGGCGGGTCACGCACCCTGGTATCGGCGAACGCGTGACCGAGTTCCTGCTGCCTGAGCGTAGTTTCGCGGCGCTGCTGGCGCTGTTTCAAAGCGCCGACTTTTCGCGCTCGCGTCCCTACCAGCCGAACCTCAAGCCGCAGGATTACGTGCAGCTTGCGCGCGAAGAAGGGCCGAGCGTCATTCAAGCGTTCCACGAGTCCTGCGAGCGCAAGAACGGCGCATTGGCCGCCGTGATTCGGGACGTGTGCGCGTTCGCCAACACCAACGGCGGGACGATCTACGTCGGCGTCGGCGCGGACAAGAAGAAGGCTCCGGCAGGCGTCTCCGATGCGCGTGCGACGATGGAGCTGTTGGAACGCGAGATCCGCAAAGCCATCGCGCCGGAGATTGCCGTCGAGATGGACGTGCAGGAAACGCAGGGCAAGCCAGTGGTGCGCATTCAGGTGCCGTTTGGCGAAGAGCGCCCGTACGCGATCGAGCACAGCAAGATCTACGTCCGCGACGAAGCCGAGACGAATCTCGCCTGGCGCGACGAAATCGTGACGCTCGTGACGCAAGGGTTGGCGCTGCGCAGCGGGTCCGACCAAGAGCAGCAGCCCACCGCAACAGTCACCGCCGAGGTGCCCGCTCTGGTCGTTGCGCCGCCCGCCACGCCCGCGCAGGAGCTGGTCGAACCGCCTCGCGCCGGTGTTGAGATCGTCTCGACCGAGGAGCGCGACGGCACCATATACTACGCGATGCGCGACCTTAGAAACGGCAACATCGTGCGCAACGTGACACGCAGTTCGTCGCGCCTGTTGTGGCATTACGCGATCAAGCAGGCCGAGTCCGAGCCTGTCACCGAAGACTCGGTGCAGTGGGCCGGCGAGGTCGGGCTGGTGCGCCGCTACAACAGCAAGGGCGATACGCGTTACGACCTCGCCCAACGCGGGCCGGACGGAGCGCTTCGGATTTACTACGGGGTGGGCGACGCGGCGATGCAGCAGTCGCCGTGGCAGGTCTTCATTTCCGACGACAACTAACCCTCATCCGGCTGACGGTCGTCACCGGATGACTCACCGCGATCGAGCGCCGCGACGACACGCGCGTCCGGCTCGAAGACGAGCGAACGCGTCGGGAAGGCGATGCTCAAGCCAAGTTCTTCCACGATCTCCATGACTCCCAGCATGATCGCCTCGTTTTCGGTCATCATCTCGTCCCACGTGAGCTTGCGCACATAGCAGCGTACGAGAACGTCGAGCGAGCTGTCATTGAACTTCGAAAAGTAGACCTGCACGGTGGACGGGTCGGCGCTGGGCCACTCCTTGAGCATTGCCCGCAGACGTTCGAGCAGCACACGCATCTGAGCGGCAGTCGTGCGATACGTCACGCCTACGGTGAAGTCGATGCGGCGGCGGGGCATACGCGAAAAATTGCTGATCGCGCTGTTGGCAAGTACGTTGTTCGGGATCGTGATCAGCGTTTGATCAAGCTGACGCACGCGCGTGGATCGCACGCCGACGTGCTCGACGATCCCCTCGACGTCCGGCGTTCGGATGTAGTCACCGACCGAGAAAGGGCTGTCACCGATGATTGACGCAAATCCGAACAAGTTCGCCACCGTATCCTGCGCGGCGAGCGATAGCGCCAAACCGCCGACACCGAGGCCGGCAATCAAGCCAGTGACATCGTAGCCAAACTCTTGCAGGATGATCACGCCGCCGAACGCGATGATAAAGATCTTCATCCCGACGCGGATGAATGGCAGTAGCCGATCCTGTATGACAATGCCGGTCAGCGTCGCGAGGTGCGTGCTGGTAGGAAGTATGATGTCGATCGAGCGGTAGACCAGCAGCAGCACGCCGATCAGGATGAATATCCGCGAAACGGACTGCGCGAGGCCGTTGAATACAGCGTCGCCGGGCACGACAATGCGGGCGGTGACGAGCAGCGCCGCCGCGACCAGCACCAACCGGACAGGCCCGCCGACGATGTCGGCGAGTTTCTCTGGCGTCTGAGAGTTGGTACGGCCCGCCAATCGTTTGAACGGGGCCAGCACGGCGAATGTCACGAGGCGGCGTGAGAAGTAGATCAGAATGACGACGATAATGACGGCCAGCACCCGGAGCACGATCTCGCGGATTTCCGGGGAGAGACTGGACAAGCCGGGAAGCTGTTCGAACATTGCGACTCCTTCTGTCGTGCGAGCGCCGCCGGAGCATGCCGGTGGCACTTTAGGGTAATTCACAAAGGATTGAGGATAGCACACCGGAATGAGTGGACTGTGACCGCGATTGCGGGCGGTTCGCGGTTCGGGTACGCTATCGGTCGTGAAGGACGAGCAGGAGTAACTTGATGATCCGTCAGATTTTGGTGGCAATTGCCCGGCCGCAGCAGCCTCCGCCATGGTCGGTGATCTATGCCGCGCTCATTACGATCGGGGCGTTCGCGGCTGTGATTATCGGCACGACGATCGTGACGCTGTTCGGTGAACAGACGCCGTTCCGGGTCGTGCTCGCGTGGGTGATCGGCCTGACCCTGATCGCGCTGTATCTGACGCTGACGCGCAACCGCACTGCGCAGGACGGCGCCGCACTCGGGATTACGCAGGCGATCGGACGATGGCCGCTAATCCTGCTGTTGAGTTTCGGCGCGGGTGCGGCGCTGGATCTGGTCAGCCTGCTTGCGACCGGTACGCCTTCGGTTGTCGCCGAGTTCACGCCGCTGTTCAACCCATTTCCGCTTCCGTTTGGCGGCGACGCGATCCCGACGTGGATTCTGGCCGGTCTTCTGATGGTTGTGTTTCAGCCCGTGGCCGAAGGATTGGTGTTCAGAGGCGTGGCTTATCCGGCACTGCGCGCGACGCTTGGCCCGGTGCAGGGCTTCTTGATCACCGCGCTGTGGTATGGCATTTTTCACCTTGTCGCATACTCGACTCCCGGCGGCGCGGATTGGATCGCGTGGTGGTACACGCTGATCCTGCCGGTACTTGCCGGGATCTACATCGGCGCAGTTCGCGCGGTGACCGGTTCGACCCGAGCGTCGATGTTCGCTCAGGCCGGCCTCGGCATGTTCTTCTTTGTCCGTGCGTTGACGTTGGTGGGGTGACGCTATGGAAATCGTGGTCGCTTCGACCAATCCGGTGAAGTTGGAAAGCACCGTGCGGGGCTTCGCGCCGCTGTATGGCACGGTTCAGGCTGTGGGATTTAGCGTGCCGTCCGGCGTGTCGGATCAGCCGGTTGGGATCGAGGAGACGCTGACCGGCGCGCTCAACCGGGCTTGGCAGGCGCACTATGCGTTTCCGGATGCCCCGTTTGCGGTGGGTATCGAAGGGGGCGTCGAACGCCACAGCGGCCAAATGTATGCGATGGCGTGGGTTGCAATTGTGAGCGAGGGCGGGCATGTCGGGACGGCGTGCACCGGCCAGTTCCTTGTGCCGCTGGAAGTCGCCCGGCTGATCGATCAGGGCATGGAGATGGGCGACGCCGACGATCAGGTGTTCGGTCGCAGCAACAGCAAACAGCAGAACGGCGCGATCGGCCTACTTACTGGCGACGCGATCACCCGCGCCGACTACTATGCGCCTGCCGTCACGATGGCCCTCATCCCGTTTCGAAACCCGAACCTGACGTTCCCGCACTTGAACCCGCTACACCCAGACGAGCCGGTATAGCCCGCGCGTTTCCGGGCCGGTCTGCGTGTACATGCGCGTTTCGCCGTCCACGATCAGCAGGTCGGCGTGGCCGATTCCGACCCAGAACCCGATGTCCTGAAGCACGGGGTTGCCCGGAAAAGTCTCCCACGGGCCGTCGATCTCGCCGGTTAGCGAGCGCGCAAAGCCAAGCCCGTACTGGGTATCCATGCCCGCCTCGAGGTACTCCGGCCCGCGAATGCCCTCGTAGCTCATGTAGTAGCGGTCGCCGACTTTGAGCACATCGGCCGACGACACATAACGAAAGTCGAAGTAGGCGTTTGCGTCGGCCCCACGGAGGTCGACTGGGCCGTATTCGCGTGCGCCGCCAAACAGCGGATCGGTGTCGCAGAGTTCGAGCTGAGAGAGATCGCCGCGCCGATCTCCCTTGTAGCACCGCAGGTGTGCGGGGGCCGAACCCGCGGATGCGAACACATAGACGGTATCGCCTTCCACGTACAGGCCCGGAGGCGCGCCGATCAGACAGTCGTCGGCTTGGCCGCGGATATTCGGATGCGGGCCGATGCGTTCGGTCTCGCTGCACGGCGCAAAGCTGGACGGGAATGTGCCACCGGGGGTCAGCAGGTACGACCAGTCCGACCACACCAGCCCGTCGTGCGACCTGCGCAGCATAACTTGAGCGTGCCATTCATAGGCCATCAAGTACTGCTCGCCGTCGAAGACCACGCGGGGATACTGCTGGGCCGCGCGTGTGCTGGACGTGTGATCGCGTGCATCGTCGCACGGGCAGGCGCCGCATGGCATCTGGCAAACGGCGTTCGGCAGGCTGAAGCTCATGCCGCCGTCGGCGCTTTCCCACACCGTCAAGCACCCGGGGAACGCGACCGGCTCACCGCATTGATCGACTACGCCGGCCGACTGCGTGCTGGCGTGCAGGTACGATCGAAAGTGGTTCTCGCTCAGTTGCAGCGTATCGGACTCACCGACTGGCAGCCCGACGTCGACCGCGATCAGTTCCCAATCCGCGCGTCCATCCCAGAAGTCCGCAAGTGTCGGTGGGGCGGGCTGTGCGCCGAGGGTTCCGGCGACGATACCGAATAGAATTACGAGGGAAAACAATCTTGTCATACCATTGAGAGGTTGTGAGCCGTGTGCGAATGTCTGTGTTATACTCAACGCACCGTGTGATTTTCAACCAGCGGGATCATACACACTCATGGCGGACATTACGCTCAAAGCCTATATTGCCCACTTGGATGATCTGCTGGGACGGCGGAGTTACGAGGAAGCGGAAGCGCACGCCAAGCACATACTCTCGCGGTTTCCCCGCAACCTGCAAGCACTCGTTCGTCTGGGCAAGGCGCAGATCGAAGCCGGTCATTACAAGGACGCGGAAAACACGTTCACGCAAGTGCTCGGGATGGACCCGCGCAGCACGGATGCGTATGTGGGCTTGAGTTGGGTCGCCCGCCAGCGCGGCGATGGTGAGCGGGCGATTGCGCTGCTCGAACGCGCATTTGAGCACGAACCAACCAATCAGGACGTCATCCATCTGCTGATCGACGCCAATCGCAGTTTTCGCGAGCAGCATAACCCCAAACTTCCACAGACAGCCTACATGATCGCACGCCAGCAGTGGCGCAGCGGTCTGGCGCATCAGGCATTGGCGACGATCAAGAGCGCCCTTGACGCCGCGCCGGGCCGCGCGGATCTGGAACTGCTGCGCGCGCAAATCTACCAGTCGTCCGGGTCAGAAATCGACGCCGCACGGTCTGCCACAGATGTCATCAAGAAGATGCCGGATTGCATCGAAGCCAACCGGCTGCTTGCCGAGTTTTGGAAGCAGCAGGGGCGGTCCAGCGACGCGCAGAAGTTCATCTCGCGCGTTGAATCCGCCGACCCGTTTGTGGCTTATGAAATCGCATCAGGCGGCCCGCCTCCAGACGGGACGTTTACGCTTCCCCTGTACGACTTCCGGGCGATCTCGAACAAGGCATCAACCGCCGCGCAGCCAGATTGGCTGGATGTGATCGCCGATGCAAGTGAAGCCGAGGACCAGATTGCCGAGCCGGAACCCACCGCGGATTGGCTCGAGTCGGCCGAGCCTGTTCTAGATCAGGACAACGCTGGGGATTTGGGTTGGGTAGCCGATGCCATTGAAATGCCGGACGACCTCAACTGGTTGGATCAGGCAGCCGCGGAGCCTATAGATTTCAATTTTGAAGAGCAGCCTGCCACGCCTGCCGAAACTGCCGACAGTGCACAACCCGTGGACTCGGGAATGGGTGCCGCACCCGCCGAACAGCTCGCGGACGGAGAAGCCGGCGAGTTCGATCTCGACTGGATGACACCGGCCGAAGACGCGGCGCAGGGAGAATCCGCGGCCGAGGATGGCGAGTTCAACCTCGACTGGATGACTCCAGTCGAAGACGAAGCGCAGAGCGAACCCGCAGCTGACGCGAATCTCGACTTGTCATGGGCGGAAGCGCCCGACGAATCGACGGTCGACAACGTGCCGGCGTGGAGCACCGCGCAGGACGTCACGCCAGAGGTCGAGCAGTGGATCGAAGATCAGGCCGCCGACGAAGGCGATACGCTGCCGTCGATGACCACGATGAAGGCGGAACAGGAGCGCGCGACGACTGAAATGGCCGCCGCCGAGCCTGAGACCCCGCCCGCAGCCGAGGACTGGCTGGATATGTCGGCGATCGACGCTCAAGCGGATGCCGAGCCGATCGAAGACTTCGACGAATTCCTGAAGAACTTCACTGCCTTCGGCGATCTGGATACCGAAGAACCCCGCCCGGACCTTTCAGCCGAGCGAACCGGCCTGACCGGCTTACTGGCGGCGGCAGGCGAGCAGGACGAGCAAAACGTCGCGCCCGAAGTCGCCGACATCGACCCCGAGGACCCGCTTGCGTGGATGCGCAGCGGCACGGTCGATCACGAAGTGTATGCGTCTGAGGGTGCAAGCGAAGACGATATGCCGCAGTTGGAGGACTTGCTCAGCCCGACCGGCGAGCTTGAAGCGTACTCCGGCGATGTCGCGCGCGAACTTGACGAGTCGATCGAACCCGCGGCCGCCGTTGAGGCTGGCGCGACCGACGAAAGTGATTCCGATCCGCTCGCGTGGCTGCGCGAACACGACGACATCGAAATGGTCGAAGGCGAGGAAACTCCGGGCCGTCGCTGGTCGGATGCGCTTGATGTCGAAGACGGCGTCGAACTGGATGCCGCTGAAGCCGATCCGCTCGCATGGATGCAGGAAGCGGGCGTCACGGTTGAAGGCGAGACCGATGAAGAGGCCGACCCGCTCGCGTGGGCAAAAGAGGACGGGCTAGAGCTGGTGGACGAGGTCGTCGAGGTCACGTACAAGCCGACCGAGGCGCTGGTCGACCCGGCCGCACCCCGCAAGACGCCGGAGACGACTGAAGAACCGACAGCGACATCGACAGGTATGACCGGACTGCTGGCCTTTATGAAGGCAGATGGCGAAAACGTAGAGGGAGACAGCCCGATGAGCGACCACGAAGCGCCGCGCGAAGAGCCTGAAAGCGAACCCAGCGACGTTCAGCCCGAAGCCCCGCAGGCCAAGGAGGAATTCGACTGGATGGCGACGGCGCCGGCCGATTCGGGATCTGACGACATCGACTGGGATGCAGCGCCAACTTCAGAAGAAGACGAGGACGAAGCGATTCCCGATTGGCTCGCTCAAGTGTCGAATCCAGTGGATGCGGCCGAGGCTGCGGCTTTATCTGCCGCGGATGATCCGAACGTTTCGGACCTTTGGGACCCTGGCGCAGATGAAATCGAAGGCGAAGACGTGCCGGACTGGATAGCAGCGCTGCGTGATGAGTCGCCCGAGCCTGAGGCACAGGCGGCTGACGAGGCCGGTGAGTGGCTGTTTAGCGAGGCCGAACCGGCAGCGGAAGCATCGGACGATGTCGAACCGATGCCGATTCAACCCGAATCGTTCGAGGGTGATGCCGTGCCAGATCAGCCGGCCGAAGCTGGTGACGCCGTTTCTGAGCTGGCCGACTGGATCGGCGTTGCCGGGGCGGCCGCTGCTGGCGCTGCTGCCTTGAGCGGCGACTCGCCGGACGAGGTCAAGCCTGAGGACAGCGCAGATGTCGCCGCGGAAGCGGGTGAAGCCGACTCCGGCGAAATGCCGGACTGGATGGCCACCTTGAACGAGGCGGACTCCAGAACAGACAGCGCAGAGGACGACGCAGACAGTTCAACCGATTGGTCGCCCGCGACCGCGCAAGCCGCAGATGAATCGCCCGAGTGGCAGCCGTCCGGGGTCACGGGCGATACCGGGGCACAGGACGAAGCCGCGGATGACGACTTTCTGAACTTTCTGAACACAGCAGGGCAGGACGCTGCCGAGGTCGCGAGCGAAGCCGGCGAACAGGTGGACGGATCGCTCGACTGGCTCACTTCGGCGGACGAAGAAGCGGCCGAAGCGATAGGTGAACCCGCCGACGCCGCCGGCGAATCACTCGACTGGTTGAACGCCGTCGACGAAGACGATTCCGATCGTCCTGCGGCTGTGGCCGCAGATGCCGAAGCGGAAGATGGCGACATCCCCGATTGGCTCACAGCGGCGGGTGCTGGTGCAGTAGCTGCTTCGGAAGCCGCTGACGAAGCGCTGGATTGGCTGGACAAAGACGAGGAGATGGCGGATTCGGTGCCCGTCCCTCAGGAACCCGACTGGTTCTCCGAGGTTGACACGGGCCGCATGGCCGCCGAGCCTGACGACGATGCGCCCGACTGGCTGAAGGATGTCGAACCTGCCGCTGATGAAGCCGCGGCGGACTCGGGCGATCTGGAATGGCTGGACGACAGCCAGAACGTGATTGGCGACGCCACCAACATTCAGTCCGAGCTTGAGGACGCCGGCGAGCCCAGCTACGAATTGAGCTACATCGAGGGCGAGGAATCGACCGAGGCAGTAGAGACGCTCGAGCTGGAGCCGGACAACGAGCTTGAACTCGGCACGCCGGTCGCCGCCATGCTCGATGCCGACGTGCCTTCCGGCCAGCTTGAAGTGCAGAAGGAACTCTCGGGAGAAATCTTGGACGACGCAGACCTGCTTGAGCCCGAACCGCCTGTCGATGAGACGTTGACCGCTTCCGCCGCCAACTCGCCGGACTGGCTTAACGCTATGGTGCCGGGGTTGGAGGTTAATGTTGGTGCACAGGAAGACGCCGACTCCGATGAAAGTGGCGAATTCTTCAACGGAGGCAAGAGCGACTTTAGCTGGCTGACCAATATCGTCGATGAAGAGTTGGCGCCGCCGAAGGTCGGTGCGCCCTCGCGCAGGTCGATACGATTCCCGTTTGACGAACCGCCCGTGTGGCTGCGTGTGCTGCGCGACGAGACGCAGACCAGCGCGCCGGTCGCTACGGCGGACAACGACGACGACGCGCTTCCGGATTGGCTGCGCTTCGACGACGACGCCCAGACGAACTAGCGTTCGGGGACGCTGAGAGGAACGTTTGATGGAGAACATGCCGGATTTCGACTCCATGACGCCAGAGGAGATGATGGCGTGGATGGAGGCCCTCGCCAAGCGGCAAGGCGCGACCGAAGGCCTGACCACGTCGGCCGATATGGACGTCCCTGAAATCGACCCGAGTTCAGTCGAAATTGACGAACCGGGCTATATCCCGTATGGCATGGATCCGGAGGTGTGGGCACAGAAGAAAGCGGTCGAGGACGAAGCTCGGGCGGCCCGGATCGCTGCGATGCGCTCCGAAACGAAGGGGGCGCCCGAGCCGCAGGCCGAACACGAACCCGAGCTCGAACCCGAGTCGGACGCGACCAATCCGCTGCAGTTCCTTGCTGAACTGAGCGGCGTGTCGGAAGCTGACGAGTTCGAGCTGCCCGACGCGATCGGTGAGGACGCCGTCGAAACAGCACCCGAAGCTGACGACATTCTGGCGTCGCTGAGCGGTATCTCCGACGCAGGTCAGATCGCCGAGGACTGGATGCCGGACCTTGAGGCTGCACCAGACCTCGGTGCATTGGATTCGCTGGATTTCGGTAGTCTGGAAGGATTGGACGACTTCGAACCTGCCGCCGCCGACGATCAGCTTGAGTGGCTCGAAAGTCTTGTCAGCGAGCCGGAAGTCGACGAACCCGAGGCCCTGAAGGAAGACCTCGAATTTGGCATCGAGGGTCAGGCCGACGCGTTCGAAGAGATGGATGAGGAGATGCTGCTGGAAGACTCCGACATCCTCGAAGACTCGGCGGTATCGGCGGTATTGAACGACTCGATGGACTGGCTGTCAGACTTCGCCGACACGCAGTCGATGGAAAGATTGGCCGAGCAAGCCGCCGCCAGCAAGGAAGTGCTGGATGCCAGCGACGACCTCGATGCGTTCTTCGACCGCATCGGCGACGATGATCTCGGTGTACGTGAGGATGACGAGCCGAGCGATGTCGACGTAGCGGCGGGGATTGCCGTGCGCTCGGCACTGCCGACGATCGAAGTGCCGGGACTCGGCGACGTTAGCGATGCGCTGGAGACCGGAGCGGATGTACCTCCTGAAGACGTAGAAGCGTGGATGGGGTCGCTGCTCGATCAAGGTATTCAGCGCGAAGACGTCGTTGACGAGGACGAAGAGGCGGCCGAGGCGCTCGATGACGAGGCCGTGCTTGTACAGGAAGATCTGCCGAGCTGGCTGGTTGAACAGGTCGGTCCTCCGCCGACCGACGCCGAGTTGGCCGAGACTGGCGATCTGCCGGATTGGCTCACGGCGCCGGTCAGTGACGAGCAAAGCGCCGAGTTCGAAGAGATGTTCAACCAGATGTCGGCACAGCCGGCCGCCGAAGAAGCGCCCGAGCTCGACTTCAGCGATATCGAGGTTGTACCGCTCGACACCGGCGCGATCCGCGTACAAATGGATGATCCGTGGGTCGAAGCGTTCGAATTGGAACGCGAAGAGCGACTGACCGATACGGGGCGCTTGGCGGCATGGTACGACTCTGCAGCGCACGAAGTCGAGGCCGCGCGCGCCGCGACCGAGCCGGTGTCGTCGGCTGAAGTAGATGAGCCTGAGTCCGTCGAAATGCCAGCAGTTCAGTTGGAAACAGCGGACCTGCCTGTCGAGGACGAGCTGCCACCGGGAGAACCGCAGTCGATTCCGAGCTGGATGGAGCATGAGTCAACGATTGACGAAGGCGCGGCGATGTCGACCGCGATGCCGACACCGGTCAATCTCGAGGACGAACTGCCGGATTGGTTGAAACAGGCGCAGCTAGAGTCCGACGAAGTCGGGACTGTGCCATCGTGGCTGTCCGAGTCGCTCAGCACGGAAGAGTACAAGATTCTCAATCCTGAACCGTCGGCTGACGCAGCGCCGGCCGAGCCGTCCCCGATCATCGCGCCGGCCCCGAGCACGGCGGCCCCGCGCCGCAGCGAACCAACCCGCCCGGCGGCCGAACGACTTGCGGCGATCCCGCTGTCAGAGGCAGCCAACGTCATCAATCAGGCGCGCGCCAGCCTTAAACTCGGCGACGTCAACGCGATGCTCGACTCGTACGATCGGCTGATCCGCTCAGAGGTTGCACTGGAAGAAGTCGAGATCGATGTCGAGCGGGTGACGCGCGATCCTGTCCACAAGACCAACCCGGCAGTGCTGCGCGTGTACGGCGACGTACTGTTGCGCCGTGGCAAGCTGCAGCAGGCGCTCGACACTTACCGCGCCGCGCTCAACCTGCTATAATCTCACCATTAGGAACCCGAACGCAAACGGGCTGAACAGGCCCGTTTGTTATGTCTGATACAGGAGTCATCATGGTTGAGCGTACCCTAATTCTGGTCAAGCCCGACGGCGTGCAGCGCGGCTTGATCGGCGAAGTGATCAGCCGTTTCGAACGCCGCGGCCTGAAGCTGGTCGGCATGAAGTTCATGCAGGCGACCGAGGCGATCCTCGAGAAGCACTATGTCGCGCACATCAAAAAGCCGTTCTATCCCGGGTTGGTGACTTACCTCATGTCCGGGCCGATCGTTGCCATGGTGTGGGAAGGCTTGGATGCAATCAAGGCATGCCGTCTAACGATCGGCGACACACATGCTAACGAGGCTCCTGCCGGGACGATTCGCGGGGATCTCGCAATCCACATCAGTCGCAACATCGTTCATGGTTCGGCGGACGCAGATGACGCCGCGCGCGAAGTCCCGATCTGGTTCAGCGATGCCGAGCTGATCAGCTACGAACGCGCCACGGACCAGTGGATCTGCCGGCCTGACTAAGCCCGTGAGACACTCACGCATTCAGCGG
The DNA here is from genome assembly GCA_016716525.1 of Candidatus Flexicrinis affinis. NCBI lineage: Bacteria > Bacillati > Chloroflexota > Anaerolineae > Aggregatilineales > Candidatus Flexifilaceae > Candidatus Flexicrinis > Candidatus Flexicrinis affinis. Next base: position 126,858 of record JADJWE010000002.1, on the reverse strand, counting down.
CCTGCGATTCTCGCGGGCCGCTTTCTATTTCGCTGCAGTTCATCTGCGCTTCAGCGATTGATGCTACGCTTGGCGGCATGACCAAGAAAGATCGTGAGGCTAAACGTGCGTCCTGATTACGATGTGATCATTGTCGGTGGGCGACCTGCGGGATCGACGTTGGCGGCGCGTTTAGGCAGGCAAGGGCTGCGCGTGCTTCTCTTGGAGCGTGCCGCGTTTCCAAGTCTTCCAGCGGTAAGCTGTCCGCTGATCAACGCATCCACGCTTGAAATGCTTGACGAGATTGGTGCAGACGAGTCGGCCTACGCGGCCGGTACGCCGCGCATTGCCCGCATGGTACAGTCGCTTGGCGCAGGCGTGACGATCCCCTTTGAACTTCCCGAATATGCAGGACGCCGTTATGCCTATGCCGTCGACCGCGCGCGCTTCGATGCGGCGCTGTGGGACACGGCGACGGCGATGCCCACCGTCGACGGGCGCACGGGCTGGTCGGTGACCGACGTCATCGTGGAAGACGGTCGCGCGTATGGTGTGATCGCAACCGCGCCGGACAGGACGACTCACCGCATTATCGCCACGCTGACGATCGGCGCCGACGGACGCTACAGCACAGTGGCGCGCAAGATGAACGCCGCCGAACGTCTGCGCCACGACGAGCATCCGACCTCCATCCTCTACGCGTACTGGCGCGGCACGGCGCCGTTCGACGACGGCAGCGCCGTCGCGGCCGCGTACGGCGGCGAGCCGGGAATCGGCTACCTGTTGATGGACAGTGCTGACGGTACCTGCGGCGTCGTTGTCGAAGGTCGATCTGACATCTTTGAGGCACAGGAAGACAGCGGCGAGGCGTTGTATCTACGGTTCCTGAAACAGCAGCCTGACGTTTGGCGCCGTGTTCAAGGCGCCGAGAGGGTCACGTCCGTGCGCGGCATCAAGCGCATCGGCAATCTTTACCGGCAGGCCGGCGGGCCGGGATGGGCGCTGGTCGGCGATGCGCTGGTGCAGCAGGACCCGCTGGACGGGCAGGGCATCTACAACGCGGTGTACACGGCAAAAGCGCTGAGCTGGGCGATCCGTAAGTGGCGAGATGGCGAGATGGATTGGGTGCACGCGCTCGAATGGTACGACGAGACGGTGCAAATTCGCACGTACAGCATGTATCGCCAGTTGCTCGACCGCGTTCAAGCCAGCCTGTATACCACGATACCGCAGCCGATGACCGACCTGATGGCGCGTTGGATGGGCGACGACCCGATTCTGAAACAGGTCATGGGCCGCTACATCACGCGTCAGGTGCCGGCTGAGGCGGTGCGCCTGCTCACGCCGGGCTTGATGGCCGCAGCGGTCGTGCGCGGCGCAGTGCGCGATGGCCTACGGCGCTTGCGCGGTTCCGCTTAGCTGGCGCGCAGCCAGGTCCCGTCGCGCCAGTAGTAGTACACCGACTCCTCGCGTGCGTCTGCGCCCTCGCCGACAATCACGGAGGCGATCAGCGCAGGTGAGCCGTCTGGAGCGGTCACGGCTTGCGCCAGCCGCACGTCGACCGGCTGTGACGGATCGATGCGCTGTTCGGTCGCGCGACTTTGCAGCTCTTCGATGTACAGGCGCGACACGCTCGGGTCACCGCGCGCCACCAGCGATGCTTCTAGCACGATGCGGTACCGAATGAAGTCACGCCAGTCGATCTCGCCGCTGTTTGGGCCGGTCGTGCCCATTGCGTCGAGGAGCACTTGCAGTGACGAGTCCGGCGATAGCGCGCGCAGCATTTGGCCGAGCGCAGGCGTTCCACGCTGGGCAGCAAGGCTGGCGATCGGCGAGCTCTCCGCCTCGTAGCCGGCGTACCGCGCGACGAGCCACTGGCGTACACCATTGGCGATGTAACCCGCATCCGTAGCCGGATCGTACGGTTGGCTGGTCGCCAGCGAGACCGCGACAAGCCGCGTCGCGATCGCGTCCGCGACGCTGACCAGCAGCGCGCCGCTGAATGGCACCGCCGATGACGCGCCGCCGACATAGGGAGACGGTACGAGAAGCCGCCACGGCTGTTGGGCATCCCACTGCGTCGTCAGGTAGAAGTCGGGCCGGATGTCGAGCGTGATGTGCGGTAGGTCGCCACACTCGAGGATCGGGCCGCACGTGCTCGAAATCCACGACTCGATCCGCACGCCCATCGTCTGCGCGAGCGCGGCGTCCACCGTGCGGTGCGCGATGGTGACGAGGGTACCGCGCAGCTCGGTCGGTTCGCCCCAGAACGTCAGGTCGGAGGGCACATGCCGCCAGCCGTCGTCGTAGCGCCAGTAGAACCACGCCTGTGTGATGGCAACGCCATTGCGAACCCAATCAACCAGCACGCGGCCGCGCGTGCCGTCGACATCGATGGAGCGCACGGCCCCATCGAGCTGTACTGTACCTTTGGTCTTCTCGATCTGCACATCATCGAAGAGCGCGCGCTGCTCGGCTAGCCACTCTTCGGACGCGCTGCGCTGGATGCTGCTGAACGCGTTCCAGTCGCCGATACGCATCGCAGCAAATTCGGCCTCGACGGTGTCGCGCAGCAGTGATTCGATGTAGGCGTTGGCCTCGTTCAACCGCCACGTGACGACCAGCGCGAGCACGCCGAATACGATCGCTGTGCCGGTGAACACCAGCAGAAACTTGGCGCGAGCCGCAGCCCGCTTGCGCTTAAGCGCGGGGTCTTCCGTGGCGACGTATGCGGACTTGCCCGCCGACGCCGAATCGGACTCCCAATCTAGGCGTATGCCCATGAGGCGTGCTCCATACTACGGGACGACGACCTCGGGCGACAGCGGCCCCATGATCCCGTTCTCGTTGATCGCGGCGACGGCGATACTACGATATCGATCGGCTGTGAAACAGTCGCAGTCGTAGACCGTTATCTCCGGGCTGGAAGGGAACTGCTGCTCAAACGTCACATCGTTTGGAAAACGGAGTGCGACTACGTAACCCGTCGCGCCTTCGACCCTTTCCCAGACAAGCCGCCGCGTTCCATCGTCGTTGTCACGCAACACAACTGTCTCGGGGTAGGGTAGGCCGTCTGCCAGCGCCAGCACCATCGTGGTCAACGTTCGGACGCTCTTGCGCAGATACTCCGGCTCGACGTATTGAACCCAGTCGCGTCCTTCGCGGTTAACGTTGTCCTCTAGCGCCTCGATGATGCGGACGGCGGGGATGCCGGCTTCACTGAACGAGAAGTGGTCGCCAAAGCGGCCTTCGCGGTCGATGTCCTCGACGAAGATCAGCTTGAGGTCGGTGCTGTGGTTATCGGTGATGAAGTCGATCATGCGCGCCATGTCGCGCGAGGGCGACGTGTCCGGCCCGGCGCTGAAGATACGCAGTTCACGGTCGTTGACGTTGCCGAAGCGGTCGTTGGTACTGCCCACCGTGTCGATGTTGATCATCACCCGCACGGGGATGTTGTAGAACCTGATGTAGTCGCGCACGAACGCTTTGCTGCCCTGCCGATCGACTTCTTCTGCCGAGAAAAGGACGAGAATGATCGTGCTGCGCGGGCGCAGTTGGCTCAGGACATGCGCCATCTCCAACACGGCGGCAACGCCTGATCCGTTGTCATCCGCCCCCGGCGCAACGCCGGTCGCGTCGGTCAAGTCGTCGGTGCGGCTGTCGTAATGCGCCCCAATGACAATGGCCGGTGTGTTCGGCAGCGTGCCGTTGATGATGCCGACGATGTTGCGCTGGTCAGTGGTCTGCCCGTTGAACGTCGCGCGAAACGGATGCGTAAACGCCTGCAGGTTCCCGCGTGACTGATCCTGAATCTTGAGGAACTCGCCGTACAGCCAATTGGCTGCTGCCCCGATTCCCTCCGTTGCCGAAGACTGGGTGCTGTTGACATGACGCGTCTTGAAGTTCTGCAGCGTTGTGATCGTATTGAGCAGGCTGTTGGCCGTCACCTGATTGAGCAGCGTGTAGAGCTGGGCGCCGGAAATCTGCGAGATCGGCGTCGGGGCCGGCGTGCCGCCAACCTGCGGAATCTGCGTGCTGTAGCCCAGCGTCGGCAGCGGCTGATCGGTGATCTGCGGGCGCGGCTGTATAGTTGCCGGGCCGGCGTCATCGGTCATGCCGAGATTGCAGCCTGCCAGCGCCACCACCAGCAGCAAGCATAGGGTGAAGAGTCGTTTCATCGATGCTCAGTCGTTCAGCGTACAGCGCGGATTCTATCATTGTATGCGCAGAACGTCAGGTGACGTTGCCAAATCGTCACATGATCGGCGATTGACCGTCGCGTCGGCCCGTTTCAGGTATAATTGCGCAACACACTTGCAGCACCCGAAACACCCGTGGAGGTGATGCGAATGCCCTTGTACGACTACCGCTGCCCGGACTGCGGGCATCTGTTCGAAGCGCATCACGCGATGAACGCGGACGCGCCGCCGTGCCCCAAATGCGGATTTGCCGCGCCGGTCAAGCGCATCACGACCGTGCCGGCGGTGGCCGGGGGCATGGCGACCAACGCCGGCGATTCGCGCGGCGCATCCAAGGAACAACTTAGGAGCAAGTGGGCCGAAGAGACGCCCAAGCTGCGCCAGAAGCTCAGCGACAAACTGGGGGAAGATGTCGTGCGCAAGAACGCACCCTCGCTGTTCGACAATGACTGAGGCCGCGCCGCGCAGCTTGCGCGGGTCGATCGCGACCCTGATGAGCAGCAACGTGCTGGGCGCGATTCTCGCGTTCGGCCTGTCCGTATTGATCGGACGTGCGGTTGGCGAGGCGGGCTTGGGTGTCTACGCGGCGTCGGTCGCGTGGGTGTTCCCGCTGGGCCTGCTGGTCGACGCCGGCGTCGGCACGCTGATCAGCCGCGATCTGGCATATCGGAACGACCCGCCGACCCGCGCCTACTTGGCGGCGGGCCTGCGCGTGCGCCTGATCGTCGGACTGCCACTGATCGCTGCCGTACTTCTGGCCGCGCCAGTACTGGCCGGCAGCGAGGCGGTCGCGCGCGGCATCGCGATTTCGACCCCGCTGATCGTCATCAACCCGCTGGTGTCGTCGTTTACTGCGGTGTTTCGTTCGCAGCGCCGGATGCGCCCCGCGGCCGCGCTCAACGTTGGCATGTTGACCGCGCAGGTCGTCCTGACCGCGATCGTATTCGGCTCCGGGTATGGGGTCGAGACGGCGCTGTGGGTCAACACGCTCACGAGCGCCGCCCAGCTCGCCGCCGGGTATGCGATCTGGCGGGTGGCGTTCGCAGAAGCGCCGACCGGTGAGGTTGTGCCGACCCGCGAGCTGCTCATCCGCGCGCTGCCGTTCGCCATCGCCGCGGTGATCGCCGCGCTGCAGATGCGCGTGAACCTGCTGATCCTCGAACAGCAGGTATCGCAGGAGGCGGCGGGGAGTTACGCGGCCTCGGCACGTTTCATCGAAGCCGGCCGATTGGTGCCGCAGGCGGCCTTCGACGCGCTTCTGCCGTTCCTGACTTTGATGGCGGCCGAACCGGCACGCTTCCAGCAGATGTTCCGTTGGGCGCGCCGCGGGCTGATCGCGTACGGATTGTCGTTCGGTGCGCTGGTATGGCTGCTTGCCTATGTGCTGATCGGCGCGTTCTTCGGCGAACAGTTCGACGACTCGGCCGAGGTGCTGCGCATCCTCGCGTGGTCGCTGCTGCCGATGTCGCTCAAATACCTGCGCGGGCTGTACTGGTACGCCCACAAGCGCGAGGACTGGGTGAACACCGTGTCGCTGCTGGCGTTGGCCGGGCAGGGAGTTGCGGCCATCGTGCTGATTCCGGTCTACGGGCCGATGGGCGCGGCCTGGGTCGCGCTGGTCAGCGAGTCGATCGCGGCGGCGGTGCTGTGGTTCGCCGTGCCCAAGATGCCCCAATCCGAACCGACCGACGTGCCCGCCTGAACGAATGCAAGGCACTTGGCCTCGCCCGGGCATATTAGGCGGAACGCTTGGTCTGCAATGGCGTTGCGTCGGTTGAAACTCGCCCGCTGCTGTCGGATAATCGCAACCGGCAGAGGAGAGTGCGTTATGACTGAGTTGTTTGATGTTACAGGCAAGGTCGCGATCGTCACCGGCGCGTCGCGCGGGATCGGGCAGGCGATCGCCACGCGGTACGCCCAGGCCGGCATGAAGGTCGCGCTGGTCAGCCGCAAGCAGGATGCGCTCGACGCTGTCGCCGAGACGTTGCGCGCAAACGGCGGCGACGTGCTGCCGATCGCGGCGCACAACGGCGATAAAGCCGCGCTGATCGCGATGGTCGAGGCTGTTGCCGCGCACTATGGCGGCGTGGACGTGCTGGTCAACAACGCCGCGACCAACCCGCATTTCGGTACGCTTCTCGACGCGCCCGACTCGATGTGGCATAAGACGCTGGAAGTCAACATCATGGGACCGGTATGGCTGGCGCAGGCCGTCGTGCCGATGATGCGTCAGCGTGGCGGAGGGAAGATCATCAACGTCGCCTCGGTCAACGGCTTGCGACCGGGCACGATGCAGGGCATTTACAGCGCGACCAAAGCGGCGGTCATCAACCTCACGCAGACATTGGCGATGGAACTCGCGACGGACAACATTCAGGTGAACGCGATCGCGCCCGGCCTGATCAAGACCAAGTTCGCCGAGGCGCTGTGGTCGAACCCCGACATCCTCGAGGCCGTCACGTCGCGCACGCCCGCACGCCGGATCGGCGAGCCGGACGAGATCGCCGGCATGGCGTTGTACCTCGCGTCGCCCGCTTCGAGCTACACGACCGGGCAGGTCATGGTGGTTGACGGCGGCGTGACGATTCCGATGCTGTAGGACCGAACGTGCGCTACACCCTGTACAGCGAGCGCCCGATCGCCGAGTGCGTCAAGGCGCTGAACGAACGCATCGCCCAACCCGGCACCGCGTCGCGTCTCAAAATCGACGGCAAGGCGGAGAAATCCGGTACATTCACGTTGGGCATGAGGGCGCCGGTCGCACTCGGATTCCAGCGCCAGACGTGGATCGAAGGCCAGATCGTGCGCGAAGGCGGGCAGACGATCATCTATGGCAGCGCCCCGGACGGATTAAGCCCGCAGCGCCAGCGCCAACTGCTGATCGCGACGCCGATCGTGGCCGCGTTCTTGACGCTCACCGGCGCGCCGATCCCTGCCGTCGTGGTGGCTGGCCTGCTGGTGTTCCTCTGGCTGATCCTGCGCGGCGACTACTACAACGGCGACCGTTTGCTGCTGGAGCTGGAACGGCAGTGCAAGGCGTCTCCCAAGCCACCCAAAAAGCCCAACGGGAAGAAGTAGCGCGTTACTTGTATTGGCGCGCCGCGAAGCGCGCGATCAGGTCCGGCACAAGACGGTTGGCGAGGACGATCAGGCGGTCGATCAAGCGCGGGTTGACGATGTCGGCGTGCCGGTCGAGCACGGCGCGTACGATCGCAGCAGCGGCGAACTCCGGCGTCATCTCGGGGATGAACCCTGCCGACGTGCGTTTGCCGCCCCCGAGCCGCCGGGTATTGAATTCGGTGGCAACCCGCCCGAGCCGTACCTCGATCAGGCGGATGCCGTGCGCGCGCAGCTCATGGCGCATCGAGCGCGAAAGGCTGGCGACGAAGGCTTTGCTCGCCGCATAAACGGCGGCGAACGGGGACACCAGATTCCACACGATCGACGAGATAATGACGACATGCCCGCCGTGCTGGCGCAGGTGTGGCACCCCGGCGCGGACCGTATGCAGCGCGCCGTCGATGTCCGTCCGCAGCACGGTTTCGAGATCGTCCCATTCGGCGTCGATGGTGCTGCCGCGGTGGCCGATCCCGGCATTGGCGACGACGACATCCAACCGGCCAAATGCGGCGACTGCTGCTTCGACGGCGGCAAGGACCGACGCTCGATCGCGGACATCGCACGCCAGCGGCAGAAATTGCCCGCCAGCCGCCGCGATTCGCTGCGCGAGATCGTCAAGCCGGGCGGCATCGCGCGAGGTGCCGGCGACCGCGCATCCGCGCGCCGCAAACGCCAGCGCTAACGCCTCCCCGACACCGCTCGACGCGCCGGTGATGAACACAATCTTCCGATCGACCGCTTCGGTCATCCGACAAGCTCCCGTGTGCGATTTGTGCATTCTACCGTATGAAGACAGCGGCGATGGCATTGTGATCGCCCGGCCAACCGGATAGCATAAGCCGTGGTCCTATCGCATGGGAGGTGGAAATGACCACACCGCATTGGGCATCCGGCGTGCATCACGACGGATCTTCTGTATACGTTTCCAACCCGATCCCCCGCTTGGGCGAGGTCGTGACTGTCACCGTGCGCGTGCCGAAGGATGCGCCGGTGACCGCGGTATTTGTCCGCACGGTTCCGGATGGCGAGGCGCACTTTGCCGCGTTGACACCCGTCCGCGAGGACGCCGTGAGCGTGTTCTGGGAGGGGCCGCTCAAGGTGCATCAGCCGCGCAACAACTATCGGTTCAAGCTGCTCACACCGCACGGCGCGTTCCACCTGTATCAGAACGGCATCGCGCAGTATGACGGCCCGGACTGGGGCGACTTCATCCTCGCGGCCGACTTGCAGACACCGGAATGGGTGCACGAGGCCGTTTTCTATCAGATCTTCCCCGACCGCTTCGCCAACGGCGATCCGTCGATCACGCCGCCGGAAGGCGCTTGGGACGAGGGTGGTATCAAGGTCACGCGGCGGGCATGGGACGAAATGCCGCGCCCGTGGCGCGAGTCGGGCGCAGTCGAATTCTTCGGCGGTGATTTGATCGGTGTACGCGAAAAGCTCGATTATCTCGAAGCGCTCGGCGTCAACGCAGTCTATCTGACGCCGATTTTCCCGAGTTACAGCAACCACCGCTACAATATCCACGACTTCTACTCGGTTGACCCGCACCTCGGCGGGGATCAGGCGCTTGTCGATCTGCGCAACGCGCTGAGCGAGCGTGGCATGTACCTGATGCTGGACGTGACGCATAACCACACCGGCGACCGGCATCCGTGGTTCATCGCCGCACGTGAAGACCCGAACGCGCCGACTGCCGACTACTACACGTTCCACAGCCGTCCGGACGGCTACGAGTCGTGGCTGGGCGTCAGGACGCTGCCCAAGCTCAACTATCAAAGCGAGAAGCTGCGCGAGCAGATGTACGCCGGCCAAGGCAGCGTGCTGCGCTATTGGCTGCGGCCACCGTTCAATATCGACGGCTGGCGGCTTGACGTGGCGAACATGGCGGGGCGGCAGGGTGCGGTGCAGGTCGGCCACAAGGTCGGGCGCGGGATGCGCGCGGCGGTGAAAGAGGAGAATCCGCAAGCCTACTTGATCGGCGAGCACTTCTTCGACAGTACGCCGCACCTGCAAGGCAACGAGTTCGACGCGGTGATGGACTATCAAGGGCTGAACGTGCCGATCTGGCGCTGGATCGCCGGTTACGACGGCGGAAGCTGGGCCGAGGGCAGCAAAGATCCGGTGCCGATGCCGACCGACGCGTTCGCCGAACAGCTTCGACGCTTCCGCGCGGCGGTGCCGTGGATCATCGCCAATCAGCAGTTCCATCAGCTCTGCAGCCACGACACGATGCGCTTCCTGACGATGTGCGGCGGCAGCACGGCCAAAGTCAAGCTTGGCCTCGCGCTCCTGATGACCTATCCCGGCGTGCCGTGTGTCTACTATGGCGACGAAATCGGCCTGCCCGGCGGCACCGACCCGGACAACCGCCGGCCGATGCCGTGGGACGAGGCCAAGTGGGATCACGACCTGCTGGCGCACTACAAGACGTTCATCGCGCTGCGGCGCGGCAGTCCGGCGCTCAAAACCGGCGGTTTTCAGGACTTGCATGCGCAGGGCAACACGTATGCCTTCGGCCGTCAATCGCCCGAACAGCATGTGATCGTGATCGCGCATCGCGGCGACGGGCCGTATCGCGCGTTCCAGCTTAACGTGCGTGCGGCGGGCGTAGCGGATGGCACGACGCTTACGGATATGGTCGGCGGGGCAGCCTACACCGTCATCAACGGATACGTCACGCTCGACGTCGCTGCGTTGGAGATGGTCGTGCTAGAGGTTGGGTACTAGAGCGATCGGGCCCTCATCCCCCAACTCCTTCTCCTTCAGGGAGAAGAGGTGAAACGCAGTCGCGTTTGACCCCTTCTGTCGCAGCAGCCGACAGGTGCCGCGTCAGAGGGACCTGTACGCTTCCGGTTGCGCCTTCTGCTCGGCAGCTAGTTACCCCGCGCTGTGCATCAGGGCCTCGACTTCGGCCATGGTCGGCAGAGCGGGGATGGCCCCGCGCTTGGTCGTCGTGATGGCCCCGACGGTGTTGGCGAAGTGCAGCACGTCGCCGAGGTTGGTGGCCGTCTCTAGCAGGCCGTCCAAGTCCTCGGATGACAGCAGCTTGACCAGCAGCGCGCCGACGAACGCGTCGCCCGCGCCGGTGGTGTCGATGGTCGGGACGCCTTGGCCCTCAGCCAGCAGGAACGTGCCGTCGCGGGTATAGGCCGCCGAGCCGTGCCGTCCGCGCGTCACGACGATCACGCGGGTGTATTCGCGCCACAGCGCGTAGACGTCGCCGCCTGTGAGAAACTCGAGTTCGTCGTCGCTGACTTTGAGGATCGACGCGTATGCGAGCGCCTTCGTGATCTCGGTACGCGCGGTGTCTGCGTTCGGCCACAGATTGAGCCGCAGGTTCGGGTCGTAGCTCACTAACACGCCTTTTTCGAGCGCGTAGCTGGCCGCCGCGACCGTGGCCGACCGCATCGGCTCGGCGACCAGCGCCAAGCTGCCGAAATGAAACGCCCGCGCGTTGTCGATCAGAGCATAGTTCACGTCGTCCGGCGTCATCAGCATGTCGGCGCTGGGATGGCGGTAGAACACGAAACTGCGCTCTCCGTCGGCCTTCAAGCTGACGAATGCCAGCGGTGTACGCGCCTCGGTGATAAATCGCAGGCCGGATGCGTCGACACCGTTTTCGATCAGCACGCCGGCGAGGTAGTGCCCGAACGGATCGTCACCGACCTGACCGATAAACGCGCTGTCCATGCCAAGCCGCTTGATGGCGACGGCGACGTTGGCCGGTGCGCCACCCGGTGCTTTCATGAAGCCCGATGCCTGCCCGACCTCGACGCCCGTCTCGTTGGCGACGAAATCGATCAGCAGTTCACCCATGCATACGACGGTCATCGCCAGTCTCCTGTCTCGCACCGCATATCGGCGCGGATTGTGGCATACGCGCCGCACCGTGTAAAGCAATCGGGCGCGGAGTGTTGAGGACGTTCCGGCCGCTCCCTCAAGAATTGACGACTCGGGCGTGCGGGGACATCGGTTACACTGATAGAAGCGTCGCTGACAAACGGCGGGGGAACCATGACAAGCGCAAGTACGCCTGCACTCGAACGCTGTCCGAACTGCAGCGCCGTCAAACCATTCCGGCTGAGTGGGGGAGTAATCTCGTGCGTGTGGTGCGGATACGTGACTCATCCCGAGCCGGAGGCCCACGACGCCCCGCACGACGATGAACTCGAGGCGCTGTTCGGAGACCCCACCGCTGCGGAATCCGACCCGCTGGTTGTTGTGGACGAACTGCTGACGCAGCGGCGCGAGCGATATCGTCCGTCGTACATCGTAAAGCACAAGGGCGGCGTGTCGGCATACGCCGAGGCGATCTTCGGAACCGCGATGGATCACGTTCGCCGCAAGGACTGGGACGGCGCGATTCATCACCTGCGCCGGGCGGTCGAGTATGAACCGGAGTTCACCGATGCGCACCTGTGGCTCGGTCGGCTGCTGGCGGACGAATCGGAGCGGCGAGCGCACCTGAAGTCGCTGCTGGCGATTGACATGCAGCACGGCGAGGGGCTTCGCGAATTGATGATCCTCGACGGCGAACTGGACGCGGACGATGTCGTGGACGATTTCACGATGCCGGACATCGCCCAAGCCGGCAGCGTGAAGGCCAATGCCCAAGCCACACGTTGCCCGCGCTGCGGCGCGCCCAAGCTAACCCACGACCCGGACCGGCCCGGCGTGCTGCGCTGCGGCTCGTGCGGGCATACGATTGCCAACCGGAGGGACGGTGCGGCGCACAATATGGCACGGGCGATGCTCAAGAAGCGCGCTCAACCGGTGGTGTGGGTGGTCGGCCAGCGCGTCCTGCACTGCAACGGATGCGGCGCGGAGCGAACGCTGCCCGCCCATCAGCTCTCGGAGTCATGCCCGTTCTGCGGCTCGCGAAACATCATTACGCAGGATGCCGTCGGGTCGCTCTCGCAGCCGGATATCGTCGTGCCGTTCCACTTCGACGAAGCGCGCGCCCGTGAGCTGATTTACGCGGCGCTGGACGGGCGGATGGAGCGCGTCATGGCGTGGTTCTCCGACCGGCGTACCGACCGTCTGCATGTCGAAAGTGTGTATCTGCCATACTGGGTGTTCGACGCTGCGGTGGACGTCACGCGCTCGTACCGTATCCGGGATGATTCGCAGTACGCGGTGAATCCGCTGTCGGCCAGTGGTCACGGGCAGATCATCACCGACCGTTTTCCCGATGCGGCGCTCAACGTGCTGATTCCGGCGGTGTCTCAGCCACCGGCGTGGATGCTGTCACGGCTCGGCAGGTTCGAAATGAGCGGTGCACTGGTGTATTCGCCGGAGGTCATTTCGCAGCACAGCGCCGAGATCTACACGACGGACTTCGACGCGGCATCGCTCGAGGCGTATGCAGTGGTCGGCCAAGCCATGCGCGAGAAGCACACGATCAATACGTCCACCGAAACGACCATTTCCGTCAGTTCCATGATGCGACCGATTTCGTTCCGCCTCGCACTGCTGCCGGTGTGGGCCGCTTCGATCCACGAACGCGACGGCGACATCCGGCCTGCGCTGATCAACGGACAGACTGGCAAGGTCGTGCTGGGCAAGGCCGCCAAGCCGAAGTAGGCGTTACGGCACCAGCTCGACGATCATGATGCTGTTTGCCGGCAGCTCGGCCACAGGCTGGTAGCCTGTGATCGTTCCGTAGCCGCCCAGTTCCGGCGCAGCGACGATTTCGCCGTCGAGCAGGCTGACCGCCTCGACAAACGCAACGTTCGGCAGCGACCCGCTGAGCGCATAGTCGCTCGTCGGTTGATCGTCCATGTTGATCAGCACGATGAGCGTCTGCTCCGGGGCATGGCGCGCGAATGCCAGCACGCGGTTATCTGCGCTTTCGAACAAGATGACGTCACCGTACTGCAGCGCCGGCGACTGTGCGCGCAGCTGCGTCAGCGTACGGTACGCGTTCAACACCGACGCGGGATCGTCCTGCTGGGCTGCGACGTTGACGTCCGGGTACTCGGGGTTGACGCGGAACCACGGTTCTCCGGTGGTAAACCCGCCGTTTGCAGAATCGTCCCACTGCATCGGCGACCGGCGCTCGTTGTCGGTATCTGGCAGCGTTCGCCGCCCGCTCATGCCGATCTCTTCGCCGTAGTAGATGAACGGGACGCCGGGCAGGGTCAGCAACGCATAGGCGCTGCGGCGGGCCGCCTCGATGCTGCCGTTGGCCTGCGACATAAACCGGTCCTGATCGTGGTTGGCGATGAAGGTCGCATACTGCAGCGGCGGATACATGCGCAGGACCGGATCGAGGGCGCGCAGCAGCGTGCCCGGCAGCCCAAAGCTGGCCGACCGTACCAGCCCGGCGGCGAGGTCGAACTCGAATGCGATATCCATTTCGCCCCCAACGTACGGGACGACCAGCGGCGTCGCGTCCCAAACCTCACCGACCAGCACGGCGTCCGGCTTGATCTCGCGGATGGCGGCGTGGAAGGCTTCGAGCCACGCGTGCGTCGACGACGTGTTTTCCAGTGCGCGCCCTTCCTCGACGATGAACTTGACCGCGTCGACTCGGAAGCCGTCCACGCCGACATCTTCGAGCCAGAAGCGCGCGATATCGATCATCTCGGCCGTCACGTCAGGATTGGCAAAGTTCAGGTCGGGCTGAGAGGGCGAGAACAGCGCGTAGTAGAAACGCCCGTCCTTGGCATGCCATACGTTTTGCGTGTCCGGCCCGCGAAATCCGGGGTTCTCGTCGGCCCAGATGTAGTAGTTGGCGTACTGCGGGTCACCGGCGGCGGACGCCACAAACCACGGGTGTTCGACGGACGTATGGTTGATGACGAGGTCGATGATCACGGCGATCCCGCGCGCATGGGCCTCCGCGACGAGCTCGCGCATATCGTCTAGCGTGCCGTAGTCCGGGTTGATGTCGGTATAGTCCGTCGCGTCATACCCATGATCGCTCGGTGAGGGCTGAATCGGCATCAACCACAGGCCGGTCACCGCAAGGTCGTCGCCGGTCGCCGGATTTCCATCGTTCAGATAATCGAGCTTCTCGATGATGCCTTGGATGTCGCCGGTGCCGTCGCCGTCGCTGTCGTAGAAGCTGCGCACGAAGATCTGATAGAACACGCGCTCGTTCCACCACTGCGGCCCGCCATCGCTGTCCTGCGCCACGACAGGAATTGACAGCAGGGTCGCCAACAGTCCAATCGCGAGAACAGCGCGCATCACTCGATTCGGCATCACGACTTCTCCGCTAGCTCGGCCCCGGACGAGGCGCTTACGATCGTGCGTGCAGTGTAACGAACCGGATAGGGATGAGACAAGCGGGCCGAGGAGTTGATCGCAATCGCCGCACTATCCACTATCCAGCAAAGTCCGCTATACTGTGCCAGTCAAATTAATTCAAATGGAGGGCAGGACGTGTCCGAAACCCTATCCAAACTCAAGTCGCACTTGCAGCAGGTCACAGACCTCTACAATGCCGCGGCCGTGCTGTACTGGGATCTGGAAGTGATGATGCCGGAAGGCGGCGCTTCTCCGCGTGCGCGGCAGCTTTCGACGCTGTCGCGGATCGCCCATCAGATGGCGACGAGCGACGAGCTCGGGAGGCTGATCGAGGCTGGCGAGCGCGAAGTGGCCGGCGCGGATTACGACAGCGACGATGCCGCGCTGCTGCGCGTTGCGCGCTTCGACTTTGACGAGGCGACCCGGCTTCCGACCGAGTTCGTCGCCGAGTTCACCAAGCTCACTGCTGAGTCGCACGAGGTGTGGGCGCAGGCCCGTGCCGAAAGCGATTTCAGCCGCTTCGAGCCGTACCTTGAGCGCATCCTCGAAATGGTCGTGCGCCGCGCCGAGTACCTCGGCTACACGGATCACCCGTATGACGCGCTGATCAACTCGTACGAGCGGGGTATGACGACAGCCGAGGTCAAGCGCATCTTCGACTCGCACAAGCCGGCGCTCATCGACCTGATCGCACAGATCAGCAAAGTCGAAGGCCGCGTGTCGAACGCGCCCGTGCACCAGCACTTCGACACCGACAAGCAGCGCGAATTTGCACTGTGGGTGGTCGAGCAGTTCGGTTTCGACTTCAAGCGCGGGCGGCAGGACGTGTCGGTGCATCCGTTTTGCACCAATTTCTCTCGTTACGACGTGCGCCTAACCACCCGCTTTCACGACGATTTCCTGAATCCAGCGCTGTTCGGGTTGATGCACGAGACCGGCCACGGCCTGTACGAGCAGGGCAGCGCGCCTGAGATTGACGGGCTGCCGCTGGCAGGCGGCACGTCGCTGGGCGTCCACGAGTCACAGTCGCGCATGTGGGAGAACATCGTCGGGCGCAGCAAGCCGTTCTGGTCGTGGGCTTATCCGCGCTTGCAGCAGACGTTCCCGGCACAGTTGGGCAGTGTCTCGCTCGACGACTTCTGGCGCGCCGTCAACACCGTTGAGCGGCAGTTCATCCGCGTCGAGGCCGACGAGGCCACCTACAACCTGCACATCATGCTGCGCTTCGAGCTGGAGTGCGACATGGTCAGCGGCAAGGTGGCGGTCAAAGATCTGCCGCGCGAATGGAACGAGCGTTTCGAAGCGTATTTGGGCGTCACGCCACCCAACGACAAGGTGGGCGTGCTGCAAGATGTCCACTGGTCAGGCGGGATGATCGGCTACTTCCCGACTTATGCGCTGGGCAACCTGCTGAGCGTGCAGTACTTCAATGCGGCGCTCAAGCAGCACCCGAACCTGCGTGACGAGTTCGCTCAAGGCAAGTTCGATACCCTGCGCAACTGGCTGGTCGAGAACATCCACCGGCACGGGCGCAAGTTCACGTCGCAGGAACTGACCGAGCGTATCGCGGGCGGGCCGATCGACCCGGCGCCGTACGTCGAGTATCTGCAGAACAAGTACGGCGACGTCTACGGGCTGTAAGCTCCTAAGAATCACACCGGGGCGCTTCCCTACGAAGCGCCCCGGTTTTGTTTCGCGCCCAGTCCTAGACTCTGAAGTCCAGCGGCTCGTACAACTCTGGCCTGCGGTCTTCGAACACCGGAATCTTCTCGCGCACGGCGTTTACCCGATCCAGATCGACCTCGGCCGTGAACAGTCCCGGCTCTTCGCCACCTGCCACCACGGTCTTTCCCCACGGATCGACGATCATCGAACCACCCGCAAACGTCGCGCCGCCCGTCTCGCCGACGCTGTTGACGGCGACGATGTACATCTGGTTCTCGATGGCGCGCGCCTTGAGCAGCGTCGTCCAGTGTTCGGCGCGCTCGATCGGCCACTCGGCCGGGACGATCACCATCTTGGCGCCTTCGACGGCGTAGCGCCGGAACAGCTCGGGGAAGCGCAGGTCATAGCAGATCGCCACACCGGTCGGCCCCCACGGTAAATCCATCACCAGCGGCGACGACCCGGCCCTGAGGTGGACGTGCTCGTTCATCAGGCGGAACAGGTGGATCTTCCGGTACACCCCCATCAACTGTCCCTTGGGCGAAAAGAACACCGCGCTGTTGGTCACTTCCACGCCGCGCTTTTCGAGCATCGAGCCGCATACGCAGATGTTGTGTTCTTTGGCGAGTTTGGCGATCTGGGCGAAAACACCGGCGTTCAGTGCCGACGCCAGCTCGTTCGCGCGGTCCAGCGCGTAGCCAGTCGACCACAGTTCCGGCAGCATGATGAGGTGCGATCCGCGCCGTGCCGCCTCCGCGATCAACCGCTCCGCTGCGGTGTAGTTGCGGCCCACGTCACCGAGGGCAATGCGCATCTGTCCCAGCGAGATGACCACTTTCGACATGATTCGACGCTCCATAACGGCTCAGGTTGTGACTAGCATACCGCAAAAGCGGGTCAGTTGAATGTATACTTCGGTCGGTATCTGCCAAGACAGGGGTGTTCATGAGTCGCCGCGTGGGTATTGTCGTCGTGTGG
Organism: Candidatus Flexicrinis affinis; assembly: GCA_016716525.1. NCBI lineage: Bacteria > Bacillati > Chloroflexota > Anaerolineae > Aggregatilineales > Candidatus Flexifilaceae > Candidatus Flexicrinis > Candidatus Flexicrinis affinis. The sequence goes on along the minus strand of JADJWE010000002.1, from coordinate 109,660 downwards.
GTCTGCGTGTACGCAGTCGTGCTGGCACAGCCCGCTGATCCACTGCCTGCGATTCCGCCCCGCGATCGTGTGGTGCTCGCCCGCGAGCTGCTTGGCGTGACTGCGACCGACAAACCAGCACCCGCACTTGCCGCTGTGGGTGATGTGCGAACGTTCTACGCGATGGACCTCAACTCTGGCGAACGGCGAAGCCTGCAGGCCGAGTTGATCGCGGCTGGATCGCACGCGACGCTGTGGGTCGAGACGCCGATAGGCATCGATGTGTCGGCTGGCGCGTCGCTTCTTCGGCAGTTCGACGACATCGTGTACCCGGCCGTTCGCGACCTGTGGGGCAGCGAAGACATCCCGGGCATCGACGGCGACCCACGCCTGATGATTGTGTTTGTAGATGGCGTAACATCCGGCACAGCCGCGTACTACTCCAGCAGTGATCGCTACCCGTCCGAGATTGTGCCCTTGAGCAGCGAGGCGGATCTGTTCTTCGTTAGCACCGCGTTGGCGAGTGGACGGCTTGATCGGCCGCAGGTCGTCGCGACGCTGGCGCACGAGTTCCAGCACATGATTCGCGACCACCGCGGAGAACATCCGCAGACGTGGCTGAACGAGGGGCTGTCAACGTACACCGAGCTGGCGCTTGGCATGCTGCCAGCGGACTGGGTGTTTTCGGCATTCCAGCGCAATCCGGGCATTCAGCTCACGGACTGGAGCCTTGAGTCGGACCGCGGCGCGCACTACGGCGGTGCGGGGCTGTTCGTTACGTACGTGGCAGATCGCTTCGGGCGTGAGGGCGTGAGGGCGTTGGCGGCAGGCGAGGGCCCCGGGCTCGCACCGGTACGCGCCATGCTGGGCGCAATCGACCCGGAACTGGACGCCGAGACCTTAATCGCTAACTGGGTCGCCGCAAACTATCTGCGCAGTGACGGTTCGGACCTGCACGGCTACCGCAGCGTGACGCTTCCCGCGCCGGCGTCGCGGCCAATCGCCGTCGGTTCGACGATCGATGTTTCGCTACCCCCCTTTGCAGCGGCGTACTACACCGTCGACGTTGGCGATGCCGGGGTGTTGACGATCGACGTGAGCGCAGACGCCGACGTGTCGATGCTTCCGACCTCGCCGGCGTCAGGCGACCATTTCTGGGTCCCGCTGCGCGCTGACGACAGCGCCGCGGCGCTCCAGCATGAGTTCGATCTGACTGGCGCGTCAGTCCCGGAGCTGTGGTTCGACCTTTGGTACGACCTCGAGGATAACTACGACTATCTGCTGCTCACCGCGACGACAGACGACGGTGCAACGTGGCAAGTCCTTGAACTCGACGCCGCCGAGGACAGCCCGTATGGACCGGCGGTCACGGGGTACAGCGGCGGATGGCATACCGAGCGGGTGCGGTTGGACGACTTTGTGGATCAGCGGGTGCGGGTGCGTTGGCTGGTCGTCACCGACGACGCGCTGACCGAGCCGGGTGTGGCACTGGACGATATTGCGATCGACGCGATCGGTTACCGTGACGACACCGAACAAGGCGTCGGAGAGTGGTCTGCGGCAGGGTGGGTGCTGACGGACAACCGAATCGAGTCGTCGGTGTGGGTGCAGGTTATGCAGCGCACCGATTCGGGTGTGCGCGTCGACCGGCAGCGGGTATATGGCAGCGGACGACTGGAAGTCGACATTGCGCCGGATGCGAGGGATGTCGCGATTGCCATTACACCGCTGGCCGACATGACGACCGAGCCGATCTCCGTCGCCCTGACGGTTCGTGTTGGCGCCGACTGAAACGCAAACAGGCGCCCGTATGGACGCCTGTCTGGCGGTCGATTCTCAGCGTGAACTAGGCGCGGACGCCGTTCTCGCCGACGAGCTGTTCAAGCCGGTCTTCGAGGCGATCGCGCTTCTCCTCGGCCGCGTGTTTGCCCGCTTCAATGGCCTCGTCAACGCGGGCGCGCAGCTTCTCGCGCTGCTCCGGCGTTAAGCGGGTCGCGTAGATCCAACGGGCGACAAGGACTCCGACAAACATCATGAAGGTGGCGAACAGGAAACCGCGAATCAGGCGTGGCATGTTGAGCCTCCTAAGACCTATAACCAAAACGGGACGTCTCCACCATCTTGCGTGAAGGTTCCGCCCTTTTCCAACCAGAACGCCAGCGTGTCGGTATTCACCACCGTCGCCGGAACACCGGTCGGACGGGCGCTGTAATCCAACAGCGACCAGCGAATGACACTGTCCACAGCCTGCCGCAATGAGATGCCATCTGCCAACACATGTACAGGCTGCGGTGTCATCCCTAAGTATATGTGATTTCCGTCACCAATGCGGCCCGACATGGCTCCACGCCCCCGAAGATTGGGGGATTGCGCAGGTGCGGGTAACGGCGTGTACGGCAGCACGACGATCGCCTCGCTGGTACTGAGGACAAGCTGTGAGCCTGCGGGCGGTGCAACGACGCGTCGATCGTCTAGCGCATACAGGCGCGGGACGTTTCGGCGCACGATCTCGACGATGGCGAAGTGTGCCTTGATCGCCTGTCCCCACGTTTTCATCGCCGCGCGCATGTCGGCCGGAAGCCGCCCGTTGACGTGCACGACGATCCGTTTGCCGCTGGTGTCGCGCTGGCTGAACAATTCTCGCATCAGCAGGTAGGGTGGGTGCTGTGGCGACAATTCGCTAGACCGCACGACATAACGCCGGAACGTGCCGTCTGCCGCATAGACGCGCGCGACGGCGTGCATAGTCGTCACGCCGCCGGCCGTGCGCCGCACGCGATCAAGGCCGACGACTTCGTGAAACCCGTCGATCGGGTCGGCAAGTGCGGCAGGTGTATTGCCGGTGCGTGCGAGCAGTTGGACGATGACGCCGGGCATTGCATCCGGGTCGTCAATCATCGTCTGGGTGACGATCTGCGCAGGCAGCGCGCGGGCCAGTGTCAGCGATTTCGCGTAGTCAGCATATTCAGCGACCGCGTCGTCAGGAAGGAACAGCAGCACGATGTCAGGCGTTTCCTTCTCGACTAACTTCACAGCGGCATCCAGCGTGTCTTCTTTCAACACGCGCACTTGCCGTTCGCGGGCGATGTCAAGCCGGAATCCGATCAGGCGCTGAAGCTGGCGCTGCATCGCTTCGACGAAGTCATCCGACTTGATCGACAGGGCGTTGACGATACACGCGCGGATCGGCGACGTCTGAAATCGGTCGCGCAAACGGTACGGTCCGCACGCAAGAAAGTCGATTGCCAGCCTACCGGGAACCGCCGGCCGTGTCCGCCGATCTGCGAAGCGCAGGTACGGGATATCGTCGTCGGTCGGCATCACGAACGTATCCGCACGTTCGCGGCTTGCGTACGCGCGCCCGATCTGGTTCTCGTCCTTGAGTACGTCGCTCAGCGACCGAATCAACGCGGCGCGAGTCGGCGGGTCGAGGCGGACGAGCGGCTCGGCGTGTTCAAGCGCGACGCCGAACTTGGCCAGATCTTCTAGGCGGAGCGCCAGACTTAGACCTGAAGCAGGCATGCGCACCGACCCCCGCTCGTTTTTGAGTCGCAGCACCGGAGAGTCGCCGGGCGCTGCGCGGATGAGGTCGCCCAGCGCGTCCGGGATTCTCTGACGCAGCAGCTTCTCGCGTGCGGGACGTAACGTGCCGTCGACAGCGACGACTTGCGCCGTGAATCCGCCCGGCCCAGTCACGCGCATGCCGGTCAGGTCGCGGCCATCGCCGAGCAGCGCGGCCGCGTCGCGGCTGTGACGAATCCGCGACGAGACGCTGATCGACAGCGCAGGCTCATCGCCCACCGACCACGGCTGCAGGCGGATTTCACGGTCGATCACGATGGTTCCGTTTTCGGCCGGGATCGTCGCGCCGCCCCGCTTCAGTACGCTTTCCAGTGCGCCTCGCAGCGCGGGCGACAGGGTCAGGACGTAGAACTCGGCCAATTGACGGGCGCTCGGTGCGTCTGCCGCTTCGACCGCTTGCACATGGCCCAGCCTGTCTGGCTCGGCGCCGCGCAGGATGTCCAGCGCGATCATCAGCTCGACGTCGCTGCGGGCGACCGCAGTCACGAGCTGCCCGCCCGACCACAGCCACGGAGAAGCCAAGGCCTCACGCAGGCGGCGTGCCAGCAGCCGGCCCGTACGGTCGCGGTCTCGTTCCTCGCTCAGGCGAAGCGTATATGCACCGATCGACTCGACCACGGCGGGTTCTATGGGGAAGACTTCAGCGAACAGATGCATCGGCTGTACCGGAGATTCGGCGGCCTCTGGTATACTTCGGCCCGTATTGTGCAGACAACTGAGGATCGTACGTGAACCAGAAACAAATGACGAATGCCGTCGTTGCCGGGGGCGTGTTGGCCGTCCTCGCAATCGGGATGTTCATCGTACTGTATGTGATCCTCGGTTCGGCCGGGATAGACGCCGCGCCCCGCCTGTTCATCTCGATGTGCGCGCCGCCGGCGGTTCTGGCCCTGCTGGTCGGCGGCTATGCCCTGACGAAGCGGCGCTAGACCCCGAGATACCAGCTCACGACCGCTGAGGTCAAGACCGCCTCGAGTACCGCGGCGATCGCCAGACCGGGGATAATCACCCCGACTGCCAGCTTGATTGTATCACCCAGCGCCTCGATCCATGCCTGACCGACCGTCTTGCCGCGCGGAAGCCGCGTCACCACCGCGCCGAGGCGGACCGCCGCTGCGGTCGCGACCAGAATGATTGGAATCTCAACCCAGCCGTGGGGCAGGATTGTCGCGAGGATGATGCCGGGATCGTTGCCGGTGAGGATCAACTGACAGGTCAAGAAGCCTAGCACGGCGAACGTAACCGGATTCAGTGCCAGCGCCACGACGCCGAACGTGATCGCGGACAGGAACGTCGAAGCGATCAGTACGCGCCCGTTCTGCTGAAACAGGAACGAGACCGTATTGGTCGACTCGAACGGAATGGCCGAGACCTGTGCGCCGACGTCGACGCCCCGGCCAATCGTCCCCGGTTCCAGCGGCAGCCTGAGATCGGGGTTGAAGCCGGCGAGGAAGCCGAATACGAAGAACGCGACGAACACCAGCACCGATACCAACGCCGCCCCACGCAATTTGGCGAGGCTGTACGGGATTGCGCGGCGGTACCATTCGATCAGGTTGCGGGCGCGGTCGCCGCTGTCGTCCACGGCGAGGATGTGGCCCCAAATCCGGCCAAGCAGCCCGCGCAAGTTGACCGTGTCGATCGCACGGCCCAGCAGCTCCTCGCGGTTGAATATCGCCGCGCCGACCCGCAGCAGCAGCAGCGCAACGACGATCATGCCGACGATGATGACCCACAGCGCGCCGATTCCGTTTGGCGATTGCGCATCTTCGGCGAGGAACATGATGACGCTTTCGCCTTGGATCACAAACGCCATCGGCACGATGATGAAGCTCGCAAGCAGGTTTGCGGCGCGCGTGCTAGTCGCTTGACTGCTGACGACCACCGCGCCCGTCACCATCACGAGGGCTTGCACGCCGGTCAGCAGCATAATCTGGACAACTTGCAGCGCGGGCGGCCGCCACTGCAGTTCGCCGAACAGCAGGCCGATAAGGTAGACGCCCATGCCGCCATAGCTCGCCAGCAGCGGCGGGATCATCGCGGCGAGCGTCTTGCCGACGTACAGCTCGATGTTGCTGAGCGGTGTGCTCAGCAGCGGTTCGAGCGATCGGCGCTCCTTTTCCCCGACGAACGTCTCCAGCGCGATCACCAACGAGATCGAAATCGGGAAGAAGCCGACGATCATTAGCAGGAAGGGGATCGTGCGCTCGCCGATGACCGGCGCGCCGAAACCCTCGACGAACGCGCTGAAGCGCGCGGCCACGAACTGCGCCAGCGCCGGGAACAGAAACGTCAGGATGACGATTGGCCCGACGATGCGCCAATCGCGGAAGCTGTCACGCACTTCGCGCCGCGTGATGATCAGAGCGTTACTCAACGTCGCCTGCATCGGCCGTAGTCCCTTCATCTTCTTTGACGACCTGCAAGTAGACGTCTTCGAGCGTCTGGGTCACTGGCGCCAGCGTGACGACATCGACGCCGAGGCCGGTCAGCGTTCGGATCACGTTCGGGTTGTCGCGTTCGGGATCGGGCGTCGTGTACCGCATCCAATGCTCGCCGGTCTCGCGCACGGTGACGATTTGTCGAACGGCTTCGACCGCCCCGTTGAGGTGGCCGGCTACGCGCAGCTCCATGCGCGGCTCGCCCACAAACTGCCGGCGCAAGGCGTCGAAGGTGCCGTTGGCGACCAGCTTACCTTTACGGATGAACGCAATGCTGTCGGCTAGAGTCTGCGCTTCGGTCAGATTGTGCGTAGTGATGAGGAACGTGCGCTTATCGCGCTGCAAGTCGATGATGGCGTCGCGGACCTGCTTGGCCGACAGCGGGTCCATCGCGCTGGTCGGCTCGTCGAGCAGCAGTACGGGTGGGTCATGGAGCAGCGCGCGTACGAGCGCAAGCTTCTGCTTCATACCTTTCGAGTATTCGCCAAGGCGCTTGTCCAGCGCGTCGGACAACCCGAAGCGGTCCATGAGCGCGAGCGCGCGCTTGCGGGCGAGGCCGGCGTCCATGTGGTACACCTGCCCGAAGAAGCGCAGATACTCGACCGCCTTCATGCGCTCATAGAGTCCGTGCTGCTCGGTGAGTACGCCGACGTGCGCGCGCACCTGCTCGGCCTGTGTGACGACATCGAAACCGGCGATGGTCGCCGTGCCGCGAGTCGGCGCGAGGATGCTGGTCATCATGCGGACGGTGGTCGTCTTGCCTGCCCCGTTTGGGCCAAGCAGGGCAAGCACCTGACCGGTGCCGACCGCCAGCGAGACGTCGTCAACGGCGACGAACCCATCGAACACCTTCGTGAGGCCGCGGACTTCGATCAAGAGGCACACTCCAAAGCGAACACCAAAGCCATTATCGCATCAGGTTGGGCTGCAAAGGATTAAAGGATGGGGTGCAGGTGTGCGCCGCTACGCAGATCTTGCCGCAGGTATGCGGCGCTGCTGGCTGCGGTGTATGGCGCCAAGTATCCCGGCGAGGACGATGAAGCCAACGCCCAGAACGATGAACGACGGTGAGATTCCGATCAGGTCGCCGAGCGGTTGAGCAATGAACGGCGCGACAAACTGCCCGAGGAATAGCGCCGTCGTGAAGCCACCCGATGCGCGACCGCGCAAGGTGTTCGGTACGCCTTGATTGAGCGCGACGACGAGAGTCGGTTGGATGATGCCGTAGCCGATGCCGGCGATCACGAGCCCGATCCCCAACGGCAGCGGACTGAGCTGCGATAGCAGCGACGTGCCGACACCGACGCCGACGAACCCCACGGCGATCCGGCCGACAGGGGCCAACGGCCACGAGATGCGCTGTACGACGATCGACGTCACCGAAAACGCAATGCCCATCGACGCGATGGCGAGGCCGGCTATAGTGGTGCCGCCCGTCAGCTCGCGGATCTGAAACGGAAGCTGCAGCGCGGCGGAGATGAAGCCGATTTGAATAGCGAAGATGCCGGCGTACACCGCCAGCAGCAGCCGGCGCATGCGCGGGCCAATGACCGGTTCGTCAGTCGGGGAGTTCGGGCTGACGGAGTCGGTCGGCGGGTCGGGCGCAAGTGTGAGCGCCATCGGGAGGACGAGCAGCACGCCGAGGTACACCCAGAACGGGGCGCGCCACGATTGATCGGCGAGGATCCCGCCGAGGATCGTGAACGTCACCGACGCCGTCCCAATCGCGCCGGACTGCAAGCCGATCATGCGCGAGCGTTCCATGCCGAGGTATCGATCGCCGATGACGGCGGTGATCGCCGTGAATATTCCCGCAACCGCAATGCCCAATACGAAGCGGCCAACGATCACCGTGACAAGGTCCGGCGCCCATAGCCCGGAGGTGCCCGCGACGAGGTACAACAGCAGCGACGCGACCAATACCGGCTTGCGTCCGAACCGGTCGGTCACCACGCCCATTAACGGCGCGGCCAGTGCGACTGCGATCGCCGGCATCGTGACGATCATGCGCGACCACAGCGCGATGTTCGGCTCGCTGGCGAACGCTTCGGCGAATACGGGGGCTACCGGAGCCAGCGCCGACGACGTGGACGCGCCAAGCATGCTGGTTGCCAGTATGGTGAGCTTCAGGTTCATGCCTTGTCCCCGCGGCGCATGTGGGCAGAAGACGGAATCCGCCCGGCCGCGACGCCGTCAAGACGTTCAGCCGGGCGGATGGGGTTGCACAGCGCTGGCAGTGGGTCAGTTAGTGTTCGGCCGCGGCCGAGCTTGTCGTCTGACCCTGCCCACGCCGGAAGATCTTGCCCCACTGGATCGAGCCGAGGCGCGGCAGCAGGAAGAACCCGCTGCCGACAAACGCAACCAAACACAGCGCCTGCGTGACGTTGATGCGCGTCGTTACGTTGCCGTCGCCGTCGTAAATGCGCAGCAAGTTCAGCTCGATGCGCAGGAACTCGAGCAAATAGCGGATGAACGAGTAGGACGCCACGTACAGCAGGAACAACGTACCGGCCTTGAGATTGTTGCGTTGGGTCTGCCACAGGCGCAGCAGCACGAAGAACGTCAGCAGCATCCACAGCCCTTCGTACAGGAAGAGCGGGTGGAACAGCGTCTCGTCAACCGGGAAGTTGATCGTGCTGGTATACGGCGCGACGCGGTAGGCCGATTCGATCTTGAGGCCCCACCAATTGACGCCGGTCGGTGTACCGTACAGTTCCTGATTGATGAAGTTGGCCCAGCGGCCGATGAACTGCGCCAGCGGAAGCGCAACCGCCCCGATGTCTAGCCATTCCATCAGCTTGAGCTTGTTGCGCACGATGTAGATGTATGCGCCGAGGAAGCCGCCGACGAACGCGCCGAAGATGTGCAGGCCGCCGCTCCAAATCGCGATCGCGCCGTTCTGCGTGTCGAAGAAGTTGGCGAAGTACCACGCGGTATCACGCCCGGCCGCGACGGCCGAAACCGGCGGGAACAGGATATACCACAGACGCGCGCCGATGATGCCGAGGATCACGGCACCGAACATTGCGCCCCACACGTGGTCGGGATCTTTGCCGCTGCGTTTGGCTAACCGGGCCGCCACCATTGCCGCGATAAGAATTGCCGCGACGATGATCAAGCCGTAATAGCGGATTTGAATGCTGCCAATCTGGATGGCTTGTGGGCCGAACTCCATCGGCTAACCCTCTCTTTGTTTGAGTACGCGGTATACATACAACAACCGCTGGACGCTGGTAAAGTTCGTGCCGATCGCAAGGATGATGAGGCCGATCGGCAGAAGATCGGGAACGAACAGCATGATCAAAATCATGGCGAGTCGTTCGAGCCGCGTGAACAGCCCGATCTTGACGTCGACCCCGAGACCTTCAGCACGCGCCCTCACGTAGCTGACGGCATATGTACCCATCAGCGCGGCGAAGGCCAACAGCAGCAGTTCCAACCGGTCTAGAACGGCGAAATGATACCCCAATCCGGCGAAAATTGCAGCGTCGGCATAGCGGTCTGACGCAGAATCGAGCAGCGCGCCAAACCGGTCGGTGCGGCCCATCGCGCGTGCCACGGCGCCGTCGAGTGCATCGAATGGAAGCGCGACCAGCAGCAGCAGCGCGCCGACCTGCAGGTGCGAGAGCGCAATCAGCACGGACGCGACGAAAACGAGCACTGTACCGGCGATTGTGACCTGATCCGGATGCACGCCGAAACGAACCAGCAGCGCGCCAGCAGGGTGCAGCACTGCGTGAGTCAGCTTACGCGCGCGGTCGGTCACGGTGGGCGGCGACTGTTCTCCGGTGGGGGCAGCTGGCGGAGAGTCCGTCCGGGCGCGTCCGAACAAGTTGAACGGGAACCTGCGGCGGGGCTTGTCAGGTTCAGGCGCCTCTACGCTGGCGGGTTCCTGCAGGGCCGACGCGGTCGGCTCGACCGGGTGCGCCGGTGGAACGACAGGCGTGTCCGCAATCGGTTCCGGTTCCGGCTCGATGACCGGGGGAGTGGCAGCGGCGGAAGGCACAGGCGCCCGGGCCGCAGTCTCCGGCCCGGACCCCAGTCGCTGCCCCATGTCATCGTCAGGAAGTGGCTCGGAGTTCGGCGTGTCGAGCCAATCGCTGTCAATCTCACCGCTTTCCGTACCTTGAGGGTGGCTGGCCGTTGTCGGACTATCCGCAGGCAGGTCGTCCTTGTTCGCAGCATCACCGGACGGCGGTATTGGAGCTTGGTCGGCCTCTTGCGATGTGGGTTGATCTCGGTTGGGGTTCGCGTTCTCGGCCATATTTCCCTCTTGCCAATGCCTCTGAAGTCCACTAGACTCAGAATGTACGTCGGGGCGTAGCGCAGTTGGTAGCGCGCGTCGTTCGGGTCGACGAGGTCATGGGTTCGAATCCCGTCGCCCCGACCACAAACCTCTGCTTCAGGCAGGGGTTTTTCTTTTCCTAGCACCCGAACGGTGTCGTGATGTTCGGGTCAACACCCACATCCGTCAGATCATACCGAATCACGAGCCGTCCACTCACTGTGGCGCTTGAGCCGAACAGCACCGCGTTCTCGACATCGAGCACCAGATACAGTCGGATCACGGCGTTGTGCTCGGCGCTGAACCACAGCTCTGCGCCCACAATGGACACATCCGCCGCGTCGCCGGTTACCGCAGCCAACTCCAGTGCGTCGGCGTCGAACTCGTAGCGATAGACCGATTCGCCGTTAATCACGCCGGTCTGGCCGACGGGCACGGCGCGCGCGAGGCCGCCGATCAACTGAGTCACGCCAGCGTCAGCGACCACGGCCGCGTCCGTCCCGGTGACGACGCTGCACTGGCCTTCTACTGTGAGGTACACGTCGCGTCCGATCCGCACGGCTTCGGTCGAGACCGGGTCGCCTTCGGTCAGCAGCGCCCCCTCGGCCGTGATCTCGACCCGGCGCGCCGTCGTGAGCAGGTGATGGGCCACCTTGGCTGTCGTTGTGGCATTGGCAGGGCGCGACGTGCCGGAGAACGTGCCTTCGAACTCGGCGACGGCGGTGTACGTCCAACCGTCGAGCTCGCTCAGGCCGTCTTCCAGCGAGCCGAACGCGATCGACTCGCTAAACGGACCGGGCGGAGCGTTCTGCGTCATGACCATCGCAGTGGCGGCCGCGTTCAGGTCGACGATCGTCGTCGGCAGCGGGCCATCCTGACTCGCTGGCGTGCCGCAGCTCGCCAGCGCGCCGGCGGCTAGGATCACTGCCAGTACGATGCAAAACCGGTAAACGCGACTCATTCGGCCTCCTTGCGCACGGCGCTCGGTTTCGGCCGGATCGGTCCAATGTTTTCAGGTCGTTTACCGTTTAGGTTGCCCTCGTACAGAGAGGCAATCACCCGAAAGTCGGCCTCGATGTCGCCGGTGGTTTCAATGGTAGCGATGAACGACAGCGTCTTCTTGGTGTAGTCGATCGCTGCAAGGACGATCGGGACGTGGGCACGATGGGCGATCCAATAGAAACCCACGTGCCAGTACTCGGTTCGCTTGCGCGTGCCTTCCGGGGCAATGACGACCGCAATCGTCTCGCGCTTGGCGATCTCGGCCGCCATCTGGGTGACGAGGTTGTTGCTGGTGGAGCGGTCAACCGGGATTCCGCCGAACACCTTGAAGACCCACCCGACAATCGGCGTGCGGGCGATCTCGGCCTTCATGATGACGTTGGTGCGCAGGCGCATGTAGCCTGTGATGACCAGATACCAGAAGCCGTCCCAGTTGGTCGTATGCGGAACGCCGATGATCACCATTTTCGGGACATTGGGCAGGCCGCCACCGTACTTCCAGCCGAACAGCCACATGATGACGCTGGAGATCCAACGGACCCAGCGCGGCAAGGTGGGCGGGCGTTCACCCGGTGGTGGCTGCATGATCATAGCGTGACAATACCCTCGCTGCGGCGCGAAAGCGCGCGCGGTCCATTCTAGCGGATTATCGGCGTCGTGTAACGTGGGGCCAGTACTAGCGCGTGCGAGGCGGGCGGGCGAGGGGGTGCCGCTTGTCCTCCGGCGGTTTGAGGTCGATGTCCAGCGGCTTGGGTCTGCGAGCTGGCTCGGAGCGGATGTTTGCCGCAACGATCAACGCGATCCCGATGAAGATGGCCGCCATGAACACGATCGTGTCTGAGAACAGGCCGAAGCTAGCGACCATGACGTTTGGTGAAATCTCCGCTGTTTGCGCGGCGGTCGACAAGCTGGACCAGAGGATCGCCCCGACGATTGCCAGAAGGCCCAGCAGGCTCAACGCGGCACCGTCATTCTTACGGATGACGTGGCCGAACAGGTTGCGACCATGCCGCGCCATCAGCCGACGGTCGTCGGCTTCGCTTGATACAGCGTCGTCGTTGAGAACCGGCTCTCCGTGCGACTCGGTCCACCGCAGTGTGCGAATCGCGTGATCGTCGAACGCGGCGGTCGGATCGTAACTGGCAAACTTTAGATCGAGGTCGGGCTTGGCGGCTTGTGTGCCGTGCGGATAGGTGGTCGCCACCATCGAGTCGTCGGCGAAGACGCTGATGAACGTGATCGTAAACGGCGGTTCCGCCGCGACTGGCGCGAGGCTGGCGTAGATACCCATATCGTGCCGGTACGTGAAGATCGTCGTGGCCTGCCGCTGCAGCGCATAGCGCTGCTCGATGGCGTGGATTGGTGCAAAGCCGAGCCCTTTCAGCAGCGCATCGATGTCGTTGAGCGTTTCTGCGACCGGGCTGGCATCGAGGACGCGACGTCCGCGCAGGATGTCACCGCGGCGCAAGATCAGGGCAATTCGCACGTGATGGACGATGCGGTATAGGAGGAACAAGCATGCAGCTAATAGTAGGAATTGGATGGGTTGAGACATGCAAGTGTCCTTGTTGAGCGACCAGTGTGGCGCTGCAACTCAGTATAGGGGAGTTCGGCATGTGCCGCGAAAAAGAACGCGTGCATGTGGTAAAATTGCACGGGATGAATCCCCGTAACAATCAGGCGAGGAGCAGGTCAAATGTCGAAAGGCAAGGGAGGCCGCGGTATGGGTGGCATGGGTGGTTTCGGCGGTGGTGGTGGCGCGGGTGGCAACATGATGCGCCAGATTCAGAAGATGCAGGCGGATATGCTCGCCGCGCAGGAAGCACTCGCCAACGAGACGGTCGAAGTCTCGGTGGGCGGCGGCGCGATCACGCTGGTCGTCACCGGCCATCAGCGCGTCCAGTCGATCACGATCAACCCGGACGTCGTCGACACCAGCGATCCGGAATGGGTAAATGACCTGCAAGACCTGCTCGTATTGGCTGTCAATCAAGGCATCGAACAGAGCCAGTCGATGGCGGCCGAAAAGATGGAGTCGATCACCGGCGGTTTGGGCAGCATTCCGGGGTTGGGCGGCCTGCTCGGCTAACGTATGTCGTCACAGGCGATTCCCGAGCCCGTCGCGCGATTGATCGACGCGTTTTCGCGCCTGCCAAGCATCGGCAGCAAGACCGCGTCGCGCCTTACCTTCTACCTGCTGCGCGCGCCTGACGAACTCAGCGAAACACTCAGCGACGCGCTGCGTGATCTCAAGGCGCTGACGCGTTTTTGCAGTGTTTGCGGAAACATCACCGTGGACGACCCGTGCGCGATTTGCAGCGACTCTCGACGCGACGCTTCGGTGATCGCGGTGGTCGAAGAGCCGCTCGATCTGCTGGCGCTCGAGTCGGCGGGGACGTTTCAGGGGCGTTACCACGTGCTCGGAGGTGCGATCTCGCCGGTTAACGGCATCGGGCCGGACGACCTGCGCATCCGCGAACTGACGCAGCGGGTGGCGGACGGTCGCGTGCTTGAGGTGATCGTCGCCACCAATCCCGGTCAAGAAGGGGACGCGACAGCGTTGTACATCGCGCGCGAGTTGAAGGACACCGGCGTCAAACTGACGCGGCTCGCGCGCGGGTTGCCCACCGGCAGCGACTTGCAGTACGTCGACTCCGTGACCTTGCTGCGCGCGCTGCAGGGTCGCACCCCGTTTACGTAGACTGGGCGTACATCTCGCACAGCCGGCACAGAATGGCGAATACACAGTACTCATCGCATTTGCCGCTAGCGAGCATCGGCGGCTCAGGAATGAACACACCGCTGCGCACGCTCGCGACCGCATTGGCGATCGCGCGGTAGGCGACGGTCGGGTCAACATCCTTGGTCGTGTCGAGGCGCGCGCCACTTCGGACGGATACGTACATGGCGTCGGCGACATCGAGAGGGAACCCGCGCGCCGCGCGCCCGAACCTTGAACGCTCCGGTCGGGCCGAGTCTTCCAGAATGGCCCGCAGCGCCGCGGCATAGACGTGCACCTGCGACACTTGTCCATTCTCAATTCTAGTACGCGGAATTTTGTTCTGGCTGCGCTTGTAGTCGACGATCACGAGATCGAGGCGGTCCGGCCGCTGGATACAGTCGATCCGGTCGATCATGCCGATCAAGTGGATATCGACCGGGCCGTCGTCGCCTTCGAACGTCACGAGGACTGCGCTGTCGTCCTTCTGCAGGCTGAATTCGGTCGCCGCCGTCCAGCGTAAAGCGCCCGCGGCTTGCTGGGCAATCGGCCCGTCGCCGTTGAAGTCGGTGGTGACGAATTGGCGCAGATAAGCGCGGATCACGATCTGCTGCTGCGACCACGCTGCCCCCGGCAGCACGCCAAGCCGCGTAACCTCGGCGAACGCCGTATCCGCCGCGGCGTCAAGTAGGCGCAGCGCTCCATCGAGCCCTTCGGGCACGATCGGCGACGGCGGCCCATTGAACTCGCTGTACACCTCGCGCAGAATCTGGTGTATCAGCGTTCCTTCCACGGTCGCGTCGACGCCCTCTTCCGGGTCTTCGAGTTCCCTGAACCCGAGCTGCTTGGCCGCGAATACGCGATAGGCGCTCGTGCACAACGACTCGAGCTGCGATGCCGACCACCAATGCGTGTCCCACTGCAGTGAGAGCGGCTTGCTTGCGGCAAACAGCCGTAGATCACCGATGTGATCGGCGTAGGGATTGGTCGGGTCGGCGGTTCTGGCGCGCGCGAACTCGCGCCGCGCAAGTTCTGCGCCGCTTGCACGCCGGACATGCGCGGTTTCCACGGCCGACACGCGGCGCAGCGTTTCGGCGGCGGAGTCCCCGAACCGGACGTAGAGCGACTCGATTAGTTCGTGGGGAGATGCCGCGTCTTGCGGATGAGCCGACTCGCCTGATCGCACGGTGATGCGGCAGGCGTCAGGGATCTGCTCGGGCAAGATTTCGTGAATCCCGTTCCATAGCACCGATGCCGGCCACGATCCGTTGGTCCGGGCCGTCGGCCGTGATAGCGTGAGAGTGGACTTGGCGAGCGCCAATAATTCGAAGAACACGCTGTCGTCGTCGGCGCGGTCGGCGACGGGCCGAAGCAGCGGGCTGCCGTCGTACGTTAGCGCAGTGCGTTCGCTGTCGAGGTAAATCGGATCGCTGGCGACCGGCGCCGGGAAGATCCCCTCGGACAAGCCCATGATGACCACGTGGTTGTGCGGCGTGCCGCGACACTCGGAGGTCGTTGCGATCAGCACCCGCCCGCTGCGATCGCGGTCGACCTCGATGGTCGTCACCTCCGCGGCGGCGAGCAGGTCGCGGACGAACTCATCCCACGTGACCATCGAGCCGCCCGGTATGTCGACCGCGTCGAGCAGATCCTCGGTCAAGAGCATCTCGCGGAGGATGCCTTTCACGGCACGCAGCGCGTCCGTATCGCGTTCGCTGGTGGAGCCTTCACGCGCCATCGCGGTAATGCCGAGGCTGTTGCCAGATTCCGGTTCACGATCCAACAAGGTCGGGTCGGGCCCGAGGAGATCCTCGAATCGACGCACCTGATTCCAGACCGTCGTTGGCGCAGGATCTGGCGTTACGGCGCCGAACAGCGTGAGCAACGCGTCGGAAAGCAGGTCGCGTTCGTCGCTGGTGAGCAGGGGTTCGCCGTCTTTGCCGGTCAAGTCCACCGCCGCGTCGAGCGCATCGAACCATGCGTTGCGCCCGCGGACGACGGTCAGCGCCCGGCCGACGGCTTCGAGCTTTGAGATCAACTGCGGCTCCAGCCCTGCCAGCGCGACGTATGGCGAGCGCAGGACATCGATGACGGTGTTGAACCTGAACTCCTGCTGCGGGAGCGTCAGCACCGTGCGGATGAGCGCGAGCAAGGGATGGCGAACGAGGGCCGTGCCGGACTGCAGCGCGATGGGCACGCCATACTCGGAGGCCGCCGCGGCCAACGGTTCGGCATAACGGTCCCAGTCGCGCAGGGCGATCAACACATCGTCCGGCGGCGCGCGATGTTCGACAAGCAGGCGCTTGACGTGCCGCATGACGGCGCGCGCCTCTGACGAGACAGAATGCGCCTCGATCAGCAGCACAGATCGTGCTGCGTCGGGTGTGGTTCGATGCGGCTGCCCGTCAAGGGCGAATCCGTGTTGGACGATGTGCCGTATCAGCTCGATACGCGGAGCGCTGGAGGCCAGCGGGCGAACTTCGACGGGTTCGATCGCCATGGCTGCCGCTTCGAAACGCCGGCCGATGCCGTCCTCGCGCCCCGCCACGTGTGAAAGGGTCACAACCGAGCGCCCCGCGCGGGCCGCGATTGCGCGCAGCAGATCGGCCTGCACAGGCGTGAAGTTGTCGAACCCGTCCGCGACGAACAGCTCGAGATGCGGATTCCAGTCGACCTCGCGCAGGCGGGCAAGCGCCAGCCATGCTTCGCCTTCCGTGTCGACCAGCGCGTTACGCCGCAGCGTCTCTTGATATGCCGCGTACAAACGGGCGATGTCGGAGTCTTTGCCGGTGCCGTGCGTACGCGCGGCGGCGTCGAATGTCTCGGGTATGACCCGATCGGACTTCAGCTCGCCGATCAGCTTGCCTATGGCGACCGCAAATCCCGGTTGTGTCGAGCCTTCGGTAAGCGTGTCGAGCGGCGTATGGGCAGCAAGCTGGCGCAGCAGATGTTGGCGAGCGGCAGGCGTCAAGCTGCGGACGGGTTCGCCGATCAGGTTAAGGACGCGGCGAGTCAGGCTGTAGAAATTGAACAGCTCGACGTTGAAGGTCGGGGCAGGACGCGACTGGAGTGTGTGCAGCAGCCTGTCGCGGAACGCGGCGCGCTGGCGACTGGTCGGCAGCACGACCCAGATCCGCTGAAGTGGATGCTGTGACGCCACCTGCTGCACAAGTTCGATTACGGCGTGAGTCTTGCCACCGCCCGGCTCGCTTCGCCACAATTCCATGCGGCTAGCCGGGGTTCAACTGCGCGATGATGGCGCTGGCCGTCGGTGGGTCGATGCGCTGCTTCGCCATATAGCCGGCTTTCAGGCGTGACACGAGCTGTTCCACGGTGACCGACGGCAGCACGCTCGCCTTCTCGGTGATCCGCGCGTCGCCGACGATGACCGCGACGCCGAAGATGTACTCGGTTGGGACGTTCTTTCGCGCGAGATGATTGCGGACGGCCCGCATGTCGACAATGCATTCGTGCGTCGCGTTGATCCCTGCCGGCACCCAATCGCCGATACGGCCGGGCCGAAGCCAGCGGTCGCCTTCGACAAGAAGCGTTCCACCGCCTTCAACGATGCGGAACACCAGTACGCCGGGCGGGCCGATCAGCACGGCATCGATGTAGCCGAGCCGCACCGTATTCAAGCCGCGAAAGAGCACGTACTCGTCGCCCAACGCGCCGGACAGTACCGCCGCGACACGCTCTGTCAGCGGGCTTTTGCGCTTGAACGTCAGACCGCGCGCGATCGCCGCGATACCGAGTATTACGGCTACGACGCCCACAGCCTGCGCAATACTCACGATGGTCTGCAGGGTTGCCGCATCCGCAGAGCCGGGCGCGGCCAGCGGAACGCGCGATAGGAAAGCGCCGAGGACAATTAAAAAGACCCCGAAGGCGACGCCCCCGAAGCCAAAAACACTGAACTGGTAGGCCTGACGGGTGATCGCCCGACCGCCGGAGACGCTTTTCATTTAGGCCTTCGGAACGCGTGGAACCCGTGCCAGAGAATTCTGCCGCTTGCGCTTGCTGACGATCGAGTCGAGGCGGCGCTTCAGCTCGCTCCAACGCGGAAGCGGCTTGCGGATGTAGTCGTCTGGCTGGAACGTACGACGGTACATCTCGCGCTCGGTCGGGGTTTCGCGGTGCGCCGACATGACCACGATCGGCAGTCGGTTAAGCACGGGGCTGGCACGCAGGCGCTGACCTACGAGATGGCCGAGCTTGACGCGGTGAAACAGCAAGTCTAGCATCGCCAGTTCGGGCAGTTCGCCGACGTTATGGCCCTGATCGACGAGATCGATCCACTCTAGCGCTTCTTCGACCTCAACGAACAACAGCGTTTCAATTTCCCACCGCTCGAACGCCTCACACATGAGCTCGTAGAGGTTGGGGTCGTCTTCAACAATCATCCACGTCGTCATTGACGGAGCCTTACTGCCCTCGATAAGACCTGTAACATGATTATATGCGGTGCGGAGGCGCCTGAGATTACAATATACACACCAATCCGCAAGGCTCTGCCAATCCTCTCTGAGTCGATTAACGTTGGCGCAATTCTCTGCGAAGTTCTTACAATTCATCAACAACTGGGCCAAAACGCCGTCCGGCGCGTTGTCCTGAGCGCCACAGCACAGTACAATCTACATCATGACGGGATGCCGGTCCCCGGCGCCGTCTGGTAAGTGAGTGGAGGCGAGCGGGAATGGCACGTCAGAACGGTTACTGGGTAGGTGACCAGTTCATCGAAACGACCGAAGACCAGAAAACCGGTCAGGAGATCCTCGAAGCAGCGGGCAAAGATCCCGCTCGTACGCTGGTGGCCGTCAACGCGCGCGGTGAACGCACCATCGTCGATCGCGGGCAGCGGGTCGACGTGCGCGAATTCGACAAGTTTGAAGACCTGCCGTCATTCATCTACGGCTGAACCGGCGCAATGTCCGCCTTAATGCGCCGTGTGCGTGACGAGGTGTTTCAGATCATCGCGCCCGAGTACGGCACCGAACCCGACCGGGTCACGTATGACACGGCCGAGGGGACGTGGGTATGCGTGCGCAACCTGCCTGTACCCGCTCCATTGACCCGCAACGGCAACGGCTTAGTGGACGTGCTGCTCCTCGTCCCGCCGTACTACCCGCAAGTGCCGCCCGATGGCTTCTACTGCGATCAGAACCTGCGCATCAAGAATCACTATCTGCTGGGCTGGCGCGACAAGTACTTCCCGCAGCTTCAACAAGACCTCGTCAAGCAGGGCTGGCAGTGGTACTGCGCCCATGCCAACCCGCACCTGAATTCGGCGGCATGGCGCACCACCAGCAACCCCGGGCGCGGCGACAACCTGATGACGTATCTGCACCTGTGCCTTGCCATCCTCGGCAAGGAAGGCGGCAAGAACCCGTGAAGGCAGCGCATCACGTCGAAGTCGTGTTCACGGGCGAGCAGTACGAGTGGCTGCACGCGCACCTCTTTCAGCCCAACGACGACGAGCAAGCCGCGTACGCGTTTGCCTCGCCCGCAAAAGGTCCCGACCGGCTCAAGCTGCTGGTGCATCACATCCTTCCATTAGAGCGCACCGACTTCGACATCCAGAACGGCGGCTACCTGCAGGTGAGCGCGGAGACTGCGCGCAATCTGGTGTCGTATACGCTCGATTCGCCCTTCAGCCTGATTGAAATCCACTCGCACCCGTTCGCGCGTGAGCGGGTGGGGTTTAGCGGCATAGACACGGCCGAGGCCAAGCCGCGATTCGACTGGTTCGCGCAGCGCACGCCCGCCAACTTTCATCACGTCATGCTTGTGTTCGGCACCGACAGCGCAGACGGCATGATCTACGAGCGCAGCGACAAGTCGATGCGCCAGATCGGCGGCGTGACGATTCTCGGACATCCGTTCAAGCGGTTCGCCATCGGCGAGCAGCGCGGCGCGCGCGACCGCCGGCGCGACCCGTATTTGGCCCGCATGATCCGGCAGACTCAAGCCTTCGGGGACGAAGGACAGGCGCTGATCGCCGGGGCGCGCGTCGGCATCGTGGGCCTTGGCGGGATGGGCAGCGCCGTTGCTCAACAGCTTGCGCTCCTCGGCGTGCGCGATTTCGTGCTGATCGACGCCGATTCGCTGGAGACCCACAACCTCAATCGGTTCATTGGCGGCACCCCGCGTGATGCCGCCCGCAAGCGTGCGAAGGTGGACATCGTCGCCGACATGATTCGCTCGATCGACTCGCGCGCTCGCGTGCGCACCTTCGCGTCGACTTTCCCGACCCCTGATTCGGCCGCTGCGCTCAAATCGGTCGACGTGATGTTTGGCTGTGTCGATACGCACGGGAGCCGTCTGCTCCTGAACACGTTCTCGGTGCAGTACATGCTGCCGTATATCGACCTCGGCGTCGGGATCAATGCGGACGACAGCGGGACGATCACCGAATCCGGCGGCCAATACCGGGTCGTCATGCCGGGCGGTTTTTGTCTCGACTGCGTGCGCGCGATCGACCCGATCGCGGCGGGGCAGGACTTGCTGGCCGACGATCAACGCAAGCTGCACCAGTCGCGCGGGTACATCCCGACCGAGGACATCGCTGCGCCGGCCGTCGTGTTCCTCAATCAAACGCTGGCGTCGCTGGCGGTCGGCGAGTTCTTGAACCTGTTTACCGCATATCGCAAGCCGCAGCGGTTGACCTACTACTACTTGCACGATCAGTCGATGCGGTCGCTGCACATGGACGATCGGCGGAGCGATTGTGCGACGTGCATGCCCACCGGGCGGCTTGCCCGCGGCGACCTCGAACCGGTGCTGGGCGGGGAACCTGCCAAGCCGATCACGCTGTCCACGCTGCCGAGTCCGACCCATGGCCGATCCGATCCCGCGTAACAGCCGCGCGCATGAAACGGAGGAGTTCCGGCAGGCACGCTTGAACCGCGAGCGTCGCCCGCCGCCGCCGATGGGGCAGAACGTCGCCGGCGTGCACCGCTTTCGCGCCGCCGAACCTGCCGCGGCGCCCCGTGCCCAGCCGCAGCCCGCCCGCCCGGCAGAACCGCGCCTTGGCCGCCTTCGCGAGATGATCAACGCCGCACGGCCCGCGCACGCTCCGGCTTGGGCTGGCGCACGCCGGCCGATGGCCGTCCGGCCGCGGCTGTACGCCGTGTTCGAGTGGGCACGCCATCACACGGTACTGGTGTTTGGGGTCGCGCTGGCGATGACAGTGTTCCTCGTGCTGTCGTTCAGGCAGCCTGCGGCGCAGGCCGAAGCGGCTTCCAATCCAGTGTTCGATCCGCAGATACCCGTGCTGGCGGCCTCGGCGCCGATTGCATCGCCGGCCGAAGTGTGCGCCGTTACATCCGAGAAGCCGAAGTTTGTCGGCTCGATTGTGATGGAGGGCCAGCGCGTGCTGGTAGCCGATATCCCGGTGCGCGCGGTGGGCTGTCGCGGAAGGCTGGTGCGTGCAGCCCTGTGGGTATATCGCTCGCCGCAGATTCCGCTGGTATCGCCGGCGGCCGCTGCCATCTATCGAGGTGCAGGCGACCAGCTCACGGTTCAAGGGGTCCGACCCGTCGACTCCGACGACCAGTCGGTGACTCTGCGGCTTATCCTGCCACATTCGGCTTTCCCGGATACCCTCACGGGTCAGGCATGGCTGACGATGGTGACGCAAGCGTGGCCGGACGGCGAGGTGGCGTCTGCCGGGTCGCGCTACTCGGAACCGATGTTCTTCCAACGCCAGCAGTAGGCTAACGGCATATAGGCAAGGGCACGGGCTTCATGTAGACTTGCGCGCTGAATGACGCGTAGTTGAGACCAACTGGAAAGTATCCGCGATGCCGCTGCCGCAGCCTGACCTCGGCGATCTTGAACCCGGAGACGAAGTCAGCGTCGAAGAAGTCCCCCATCAGTGGACGACCCACGACAATAGTCTGGCCCGTCAGCTTGCCTTGCAGGCTATGTACGAGATCGACAGCACCGGTCATCCCACCGGTGACGTGATCGATCACCTGATTTCCGCATACGACTCGCCGCTGCCGGCCGATGTCGTGCGCCTGATGCGTGTCCTGGTCACCGGTGTCTTCAAGCATCGCGTCCGCATCGACGCCGCGATCCAGCCGTTTGCGCCGGAGTTTCCGGTCAAGCATCTGGCGGTGGTCGACCGCAACATCCTGCGCCTCGCCATCTTCGAGTTCGTCATCGCGCAGCTTGTGCCGATGGGCGTGGCGATTGACGAGGCCGTCAGTCTCGCCAAGGCGTTCGGATCGGATTCGTCGCCGCGGTTTGTCAACGGCGTGCTTGGAAACTTGATGGAAGACTCGGCGCTGGTTGCCCGCATGCGAGCGGAGATCGACCCGGCGTCGAGCGTAATCGACGGGGCCTAGGAGTCTGCATGTCCAGCCAAAAGAAGAAGACCTCCGCGAGCGCCAGCGCGTCCGCACGTACCAGAACTGAACTGCGTCAGCGTGAACGCGAGAAGCAGGCGCGCAATCAGCGCATTCGGATCATCGCGATCATCGCCGCTGCGGTCGTGGTGCTGGCCGGCGCGGTCTTGGTCCTTACGCGGACGCCGGCCGACGCGCCGATCCCGGAAACGGCCGCTAACTTTGCCGACCTCGACCAGCTCAATACCGAGAAGGGCTATCCGCGCGTGGGCAGCATCGAGGGCGTACGCGTGTCGCTGTTTAGCACGTTCGGCTGCGAGGAATGCCAGACCTTCCACAACGATACGCTGCCGGCACTGCTCGATCGCGCGCGCGCTGGCGAAATTTCGCTGTCGTTCGTCCCCTTGCGCTACGGGTCGGCGATTGCCAACCTCAACGGCGCGCTGCGGTCCGCGATCTGCGCGGCGCGGCAGGGCAAGTTCTTCGAATACGCCGATGCGCTGTATGCGTGGTCCGATGCCTACGAAAGCCAGGCCTTCCTGGACAACCGCTTGGTCACAGGCGCGGAGAACCTCGGACTTGACATGACCCTGTTCGACGAGTGTCGCCGATCGAACCCTGAGACCGCAATCTTGAACGCGGCCCAAGAGGATGCCGGCGGGCGCGCAACGACGCTCGTGCCGCCAGCGGTTGCCGTGAACGACATTCTGGTCGAATCGCTCGACATCGACGCGATCAACGCGGCCATCGACGCGGCGATTGCGCTGCGCAGCGGTGCGACACCCGAACCGACGAGTGACGCCGTCGCCGAACCGACGGCTGAACCCACAAGCGAGGCCTCGGCCGAGGCAACAGCCGCGCCGACGACAGCGCCTACGGACGCACCGACGTCTGAGCCGACAGCGGAACCGACAGCTGCGCCTACCGACGAACCGACCGCGCAACCGACGCCGGAACCCACGGACGGCGGCTAATGCGTCTGTCACCGACCGCTGTCGTCGCGGCGGCGATTGTCATTGGCGCGGCGCTCCTGTTTGCCGCCGTCATGTTGATCGCGCCTCCACAGCCGCTGCTGCTCTCGGCTGCATTTGACGACGCCATTCTGACACCCAACGCCGATGGCGAAGGGGACGTGACGAACTTCCGCTTCGCGCTGTCGCGGGCGGCGCGCGTGACGTTGACGCTGGACGACGACGGGACACGCTACGTCATTCGTGACGACCGGCCCGCGGCGGCTGGCGAGTATGCGCTGGCGTTCAGCGGCGTGGTCGCGGGTTATGTGCTGCCGGACGAAGACGTCGAGGGCGATGTCGAGCGGCGAGTCGTGCCAGACGGCGACTATACGTGGACCTTCGCCGTGGTCGATCCGGAATCCGGCGAGCGGGCCGAACAGACCGGGACGCTTTCGGTGCAGGGTGCAGAAAGCGACCTCCCCCGCCTCACCGGGTTTACGATTTCACCGACGGTTTTCACTCCGAACCAAGACGGCGTCGCGGATCGCGTGGCAATCAACGCGTATCTGCACAAGCCTGCCGAGGTCACCGGCTACCTGATCGGGCCGGACGGTGCCGAGGCGTATCTGTCCCCGCGCCAGACCGAGATTGAGCCGGGCGATGCGGGCTGGCAGCAGTTCGACTATGAAGGCGGCGTCGACATTGGCGCCGATCCGCCGCCCGACGGCGAGTATGTCGTTGTTATCGAGGCGCAGGACGCAGTCGGCCAGCGCGTGTCTGTTCGCGGTAATCTGTCGATTGCCGATGGCGGCAAGCCACGCGCAGGCATCCTGGGTCAGGCATCAGGAGCCGACGTCGTGTTCCTTGCACAGCCGTATGACGACGCGTACTTCTCCGACAATGCGGGTTTCGGCGAGCGTATCCCAGCGCCGGACGACCCGACCGCGAATCGACTCGGGCAGGTGGTCGTGCCGGTCGGTGACATGCTCGTCTTCCTGCTGTACGTCGAGAACTACGGCAGCAGCGCGATCCGCACCGACGGGCCTGAGCCGGGTACTGTCTATCAGCAGTCGCAGGTGGCGGCAGCGCTGGGTGGCATCGAACAGGACGGCGTGTGGCGTGTCGGTATCCAATGCGAGACGAGCGAGGAAAGCTACCCGTACCGTTGGGCAGTCGGCGCGTTCGACCAGCTGACGCGCGTCGAAGACGAAGCGACCGACAACGTCTACTACTACCTCGAACCCGGCCAACGCAGCGTGGTGTGGGGCGCCGTTCGGTTGACCGACATCGTACGGACGACGAACCCGCAGCAGTGTTGGGCCGGCTTGATTCACGAAGGCGTCGCTGTCGCTAACAACCGCATCGGAGCGCGCGACATCCTGATCGCCGACCCCAACGCCGACTAGCGGCGCGGCGAGTGTTGGTCAGTTTGCCCGCGCCGCGCTAGACTTTGCACAGCGTTTACCACGGGTCGGCACGCATGACATACGACGTAATCGTGCTTGGCGCAGGCGGCGCCGGCAGCGCGGCGGCATACTACCTTGCCCGGCGCGGCCAGCGTGTGCTGCTGCTAGAGCAGTTCACGATTGATCACCCCTACGGCAGCAGCTTCGGCAACAGCCGCATCATCCGCTATATGTACGACCATCCGACGTACGTCGAGATGGCGAAAGCCGCGTATCCGCTGTGGTACGCACTGCAAGACGAGGCAGGCGAACGCCTGCTCCACGAGGTTGGCGGCCTTGACTTTGGCCGGCGCGGTGCGCCAACGCTGGAAGCGACGTTGAGCGCCGTCGAGCAGTTCGGGATCGAAGTCGAGCACTTGACGCCTGCCGAAGGCATGCGGCGATACCCGCAGTTTCGTTTCGATGACGACATGACCGTCCTCTATCAGCGCGATTACGGCCTCCTGAACGCTTCGGCATGCGTCAAGTCACATGTGCGTCTGGCTGCACGGCATGGCGCGGTCGTCACCGACAACGCGCCAGTATCCCGGATCGACCTTCGCGCTGGGGGAGTCGAGGTCGTCACGCCGCACGGAACCCACGCCGCCGAGCGACTGATCGTGACGGCAGGCGCGTGGACGGCCCCACTGCTCGCGCCGCTGGGCGTCGACCTCCCGCTGCGAGTCGAGCGCGTTCAGTACGTGTTCTTCCAAGCGCCGAACCCGGCCGATTACCGCCCGGGCCGGTACCCGATCTTCATTTCGCACCTATACGAGTCGTACGAGCACGTGCCCTACAGCATTCCCGACTACGATGGCGCAGGTGTCAAGCTGGCGTTTCACGGGGGCGAGACCGTCGCAAGCGCGGATGATGTCGTGCGCGTGCCGGATGCCGATGCGGCCGACAAACTGCGCCCGTTCTTGCGCGATGTGCTGCCGGATTTGGCCGACGCACCAGCGCGCGAGACTCACATCTGTCTGTACAGCATGACGCCCGACCACCATTTCGTGATCGACCGGCACCCGGTCCACGAGAACGTGTTGTTTGCCAGCCCGTGCAGCGGTCACGGCTTCAAGTTTACGACACTCATTGGCAAGCTGCTGGCAGACTGGTCGATCGACGGCAAGACCGAGCACGACATGAGTTTATTCACGCATACGCGGTTCTCAGCCCATGAATCTGTTACGTAATGCCGAGTTCGAAGACACGCTGTTCGTGCCGGCGGTGACGAGCGCCGACGGCTTCACGGTCATGCGCGTCCCACGCGAGTGGGAGGGTGGGGTGCTGACCAGCATGTCGCCGATGCGTTGGATCAACAAGGTGCCGGTAGGCGCGGCAGGCGGGCGCCGGGTGAGCGGGCAGCGCTCGTACCACATGTACTGCGAGGATGGGACGTTCACGGCGTGGCTGTACCAACGGGTCGCGGTGCGGCCGGGAACGCCGTTGGCCGCCGGTGCGCAGGTCTTCATCGAGGGCGTCGAGGGCGCGGTCGCCCGTGTAGGCATCGACGTGAGCGGCGGAAACAACCCGTATGTGTCCAGCGTGATCTGGTCGCCGTGGGCGACCGCCCTCAACAAGTGGACGGCCCGCGCGGTGAGCGCCGTCGCAACCGGCGAGTTCGCCACGCTGTTTCTGTATGCGACACAGGTCGCTCAGGCCGATCCAAACGGCGTATACTGGGATTCGGCGTACATCGACGGCACGTTAGGAGCCATCCCGAATCACGTGACGCTCGAAGTCGCGCTGCGCTATAACATGCGCTTCCGTTCAGGCCCCGGCGCGCACTTTCCCGAAATCGACCGCATTCCGCGCGATACGATTCTCGTCGCCGTCGCTCGGACGGCGGATGCGCTGTGGGTGATGACCGAATTCGACCAGCGGACGGGATGGCTGGCAGCGCAGTACTGCCTGTTCGACGGCGATATCATGCGCCTGCCTGTGGCGACGGGCGGCTGACCGAACATGAATTTGGGATTCGGTTAGGATGATGCCTGCACGCTGTGTAAAGCGGTAGAGTAACGGCGTTGAGCAATCAAGACTCGCGAGAATCCGTGGCTGCAACCAATTTGAACCGCGACGCCATGGTGCGTGCGTTCGTCAACGATCTGTATCAGATCGACGGCGGGTTGCCCACTTGGGCGCGCCGGCAGAATCCCATTGTCAAACGCCATCTCGGCTTGTACTGGCGAATCATGCCGCCGCAGTTCGAGGCGGTATTACGCTGGTACCTGATCGAGTCCGGCGTCATTCTGCTGACGATCCCGATTCCGTTCCTGTTCACCGTGCTGCTGCCGTTGGTGCTGGCCTCGCTTACGGTGCTGCCCGGCGCGTTGGTGTATTACGGCCGGATCCTGTACGACCTCGCTGCGGACGCCTCGCGACAGATGGTCGCCGAAGTCGAGAATCACACGCTCCCGCTGCTGCTGACGACGCCGATTCCAACACGTCGCATCCTGTTGTCGAAGATGGCCGGTGCGTTGTGGAAGCAGTCCGAACCTTTCGGACTGCTGATGGCAATTTCCAGTATCTCGCAGGTGCCGACCTTGTTCTTGCTCTACGCGAACATGTACCCGCCGCAGGAATACGGAGTCAGTGCGCAGTTCGTCACCATCGTCGCGTTCGCCACATCGCTCGTTCGCTTGCCGGCCGAAATGTTGATGACGTCAGCGCTTGGCGTCTTTGTGGGAGCCGTGACCCGTGGTAAGGGGGCCGCTGCGGCTACTACGCTGGCGGGGCTGGGCTTCTACTTCCTCCTCATCAACATGCTTCGCCTCGTCCCCTCCGATCCGATCCCGCGTCTGCTGATCGACGGTCTGCTGCCGATGATTGTGCCGCCGGTGCTCACGTATATTCTGCTTCTGCTCACCGAGCAGGCGCTTCGATCCGAATAGTCATCGTAGGCTGTCAGCACGACGCGCGGCGCGCAAGCACACCCCGAATTCGTGGTATCCTTACGGCAGAAGACCCACCGCGATCTGACGTAAGGAGACCCATCATGACTCAACGCCCTAAGGCCCGGGTTTTCGCATTGCTGACTGTGCTGCTGAGCGCGATCCTGCTCAGCGTAACGGGGCCTGCGTTCGCCCAAGCCGATCCACTCGTCAACCCGAACGTCGTTATCTCGTTCCCTCCGCCGGTGTATGTGGTGCGTGGGCAGTTCGAGGTGCGTGGCACGGTCAATCTGCCTAATCTCGCCAACTATTTCCTTGAGTTCCGCCAGCTTGATCCTGAAACGCTGTTGCCCGCAACCGAGGACGACCCGTTCCTTCCGGCCAGCCTGCCGACGACCGGCATCGTCATTGAAGACGTGCTGGCCACGTGGGACACGACCGTGCTTGAGGACGGCTTGTATCAGCTTCGCTTGACGGCGAACGTTAGCCGGCAAGGGCCGACGCATTTCATCGTGGCGCCGCTGCGCGTTGAGAACTTCCCGCCGCCGTTCGTGGTGATCGATGAGGGTCAACCCCCTGCCGAACCGACCTCCAGCGGTGGCGGACCGATCATCATTCGGCCCGGATTGACCCCGACGCAAGGCGGCATCGTGATTACGCGTCCGACGCTGGCCGCGACGCCGACCTCGATCAGCAACGATCCGATTGTAACGGCCAACGTCGACGCCAACGTGCGCTCAGGTGATTCGACAGCCTATCCGGTGGTCGGCTCGCTGCCGGTCGGCTTCCAAGCCGCGATCCTAGGCATCAGCACGTCCGGCTCGGGCTGGTACTACATCGAACTCGATAACGGACGGCGCGGGTTCATATCGCCAACCATTGTGACCGTTGCCGGCAACCTCGCCAACATCCCGCGTATCGATCCGCCGCCGGTTCCGGCCACGCCGACCCCGACCCCACGCCCTGCTGCTGGTGACATTATCGCCAATGGACTCGGCACCGTGCCGTCCGAGCCCCGCTGCGCGGAGACGTTCCAAGTTCAGGTCAACGTCACCAACATCGGCTCGGCGACGCCAACTTCCGGCGGTATCTTGCAGGTCAACGCGGTGCATGTAGCAACGGGTCAGGTGACCGGCTCAACGCAAGGGCCGTTCCCGCCGTTGTCGCCCGGGCAGAATTTCGTGGTGGTGGCCCCGCTGACGCTGTCGCAATTCGGCGGCGAAGACTATCGCTTCGTTGCCATCGTGGACGTGAATGGTCAGATCGCAGAAGAGAACGAGAACAACAACACGTTCACGTCGTCCATCATCCGTTTGCGGCGCGCGGGCTGCCCATAGACCCGCATGCCGCTGATCCTCGCATCAAGTTCTCCCCGGCGGCGCGACCTGATCGCGTCGCTGGGGATTCCATTCACCGTCGCCCGGCCGGATATCAACGAAGACATCCGGTCGGATGAGTCCCCGATCGCGTACGTTGAACGGCTCAGCCGCGAGAAGGCTTGCGCGGTGGCCGCGGGACTCAGCGAGTCGGATGTGGTGCTGGCTGCCGATACGATCGTGCTGGCAGCGGATACCGTAGGGGTTGCCGGTGATGGCGCGCTGCTCGGCAAACCCGCCGACGCCGCCGAAGCCCGCGCGATGCTCCGCCGCTTGCGTGAGCATCCTCACACCGTGCATACGGCCTTCGCGCTGATGCGCGGCGGCACGTCTGTCCCGCTTCACGCGGAACGCGTCGAGACGCGCGTGACAATGCGGCCGTACTCCGATGCCGAGATCGACGCCTACATCGCCACGGGCGACCCGTTCGACAAGGCTGGCAGCTACGCGATCCAACACAACGGGTTCAGCCCGGTCGCGCGCATCGATGGGTGCTATACCAATGTCGTCGGGCTTCCGCTGTGCGCGGTCAAGCGCGCATTGGCGCAGGCTGGCTTCGCGGTCGACGCGCCGCGGGACTGCGACTGCGCCGTGTTTGCCCTGCCGTGATCTGGCACTGGCGCCGCCCGGGCCTGCTCCTGCGCTGGAACGGGGTGCTGTGCGCGGTGATGATCTTCCTGTGGTCCGGCCCGGAGGATACCCGCATCGGCAGTGCGGTGGCGCTTGGCGTTTGGGCCGCGGTCTCGCTCGGCACGTATTGGGCTTCGCGCTACAGCCGTACGACCTTCGTCGGGTGGAAAGCCGCCGTTTGCTGGGCAGCGTTCGGATCGGCTGTCGGGGCGGGCGCGGCGCTGTGCACCGTGCTGGTCATGCTGTTCAAAGACGTACGGCACGCCCATCCGTTCCCCGACTTTCCGCCCGGTCTGTTGGCGGCGATGATTGCGCGGATACCGGCGTGGGCTGCTGCCGGCGCGCTGTTGGGCATCAGCTTCGGGTTGGTACGCGCCGCGCTTGACCCTCGTTCTACCGACGCGGCGGCGCCGGACGGCCACGGCGTGCTATAATGCCGGCCAACTTCCTCTTTGCACGGAGACGCCTGCCGTGACCGATGTCCTTCATGCCCACAAGCGGGCGCTCGATTTCGAAAAGACGCTCAAGCTCACCGTCGTAATCCCGTGCTTCAACGAGGTCAACACCGTCGAGGAAGTGCTCAAGCGCGTGATGGCCGTAGGGCTGGCCGACGAGGTCATCATCGTCGATGACGGTTCGACCGATGGCACGCGCGACGTGTTGGCTGAGATCGAAGCGCAGGCACTACCGGGGGTGCGCGTGCTGTATCACACCGCGAACAAGGGCAAGGGCGCCGCACTCGTGACCGGCTTCGCGGAATCCACGGGCGATGTGCTGCTGATTCAGGACGCCGACTTTGAATATGATCCGCGCGACTATCCCTCGCTATTGCAGCCGATCGAAGAAGGGATCGCCAAAGTCGTGTACGGCTCGCGGTTCCTCGGCGGGCCGCGCAAGGCGATGAACTTTTGGAACATGGTCGCCAACAAATCGCTCACGCTCGCGACGAACATCCTCTACAACGCGATTTTGAGCGACATGGAGACGTGCTACAAGTGCTTTCGCGCCGAGGTCGTGCGCGGGATGATCATTCGCGCGCGCGGTTTCGAGTTCGAGCCGGAAGTGACGGCGAAAGTGCTCAAGCAGGGCATCCGCATCTACGAAGTGCCGATCAGCTATAACGGCCGCGAGTGGACCGAAGGCAAGAAGATCAAGTGGCACGACGCGCCGAAGGCGCTCTGGACCCTCCTGAAGTACCGCTTCGTCAACTAGCACCATGCCGGGTAAGGCACGCTGGATCGTCCTGACGGCCGCGCTGGTCGGTGCGATTGC
This sequence comes from Candidatus Flexicrinis affinis, assembly GCA_016716525.1. Lineage (NCBI taxonomy): Bacteria > Bacillati > Chloroflexota > Anaerolineae > Aggregatilineales > Candidatus Flexifilaceae > Candidatus Flexicrinis > Candidatus Flexicrinis affinis. The sequence goes on along the minus strand of JADJWE010000002.1, from coordinate 78,734 downwards.
CGTTGTCTTCGCGTTCGACCTGACGCCGTGGGTGCGCGGAGGTTACGGTTGGCGTTGGACGTACGATCCGCTTTCGCTTCCGGCGTGGATCCTCCCGGTAGCGGCCGTAACGGCGTACAGCATCGGCGCGGCACTCTTAGTCCGCCGGTCCGCAGCGCATGCATTGGTGGCGTGGTCCGCGCTCGGCGCGGTCGTGCTGGCTTTGGCAGTCACAGCGGCGCATGAGGGCGATGCCGTCTACGGGTTGTTTGCCCGCACGATCAGCAAGGTCGGCACCGGCCCGTTCTGGCTGAGCGCGACGATCGACTGGACGGGTGGAGGCTGGCGCGACTGGACGGCGGTAATGGCCTCTGCCGGCGGCCACTTGAGCAACCTGCCGCCCGGATGGGCGATGCTGTACGCACTACTCTCCGGCGCGGGCGACGCACTCCCGGCCATCAGCCAGCCTATCAGCGACGCGCTGTGGCCGTATCAGTGTCACAACTTCGAGGTGTTGGCGTATTCGCCGGGTCAGGTATCGGCCGCCGTATTCGGGATGTTGACGCCGCTTTGGGTTGGCTTGACCGCCATCCCGCTGTATAGACTGACTCGCCGGTTGTCGGACGAACGGACGGCCCGACTTGCGGTTGTTCTGTGGCCCCTAACGCCGGCGCTGGCCGCGTTCGCCGGCAGCATGAATACGGTGTATCCACTGGCGACCCTGTGGGCCGTTGGACTGCTCGCTGCGGCGCTTGCCGCGGACCGCGAGAGCCGCCGACTGATCGCTGCGTGCGGGGCCGGCGCGATCTCTGGGGTCGCGCTGTTCTTCAACTTCGCGTTTGCGCCTCTGCCGCTGATCCTCGGGCTTTTTGCCTTGGCCTACGGGCTGCGCGTCGAACGGCGCGCCTTTGTGGCGATCGTCCGCATCGGCATCGCAGCGGGCATTGGGTTCGCTGTGCCGTGGGCGCTGTTCTGGATGACCACGGGCTTGACGCCGCTCGACCTCATTCGCGCGTCGTTCGAGTTTCACCTCGACCTTGATCGACCATACGCATTCTGGGTCGTCATGCACGCGTGGGACTGGCTCGTGTGGGCAGGCGTCGGATTGATTGTGCCGGCGGTCGTGTCCGCCGTAGGTGGTTGGCGCGCACGCTCGGGACTGGGCGCGTTGAGCGCCGCGCTGTTGGTGGGAATGGCGATCGTGACGTTGAGTGGTACGGCACGCGGCGAGACCGGCCGGGTATGGCTGGTCTTTACGCCGCTGCTGATCGCGGCTGGCGCGGACGGCTTATCCAGAGTGCGGCCGCGCGCGGGGCATATCGCCATATTCGGCGCGGCGCACGCGACACTTATGCTCGTCCTGACCATGTCGATTTCGGTAATGGGGTTGGATGTCACTCCCCCGCCAATTCCCGACGTCATGACGGCCGACCGGCCAGTTGATGCCACGTTTGTGGATGGGGCTGACGCACCGTTCGCGCGACTGACCAGGTGGGACGCGGCACCCGCCGGCGATCAGCTTGCCGTGCGTTTGACGTTGGATGTGCTCAAGCGCCCGCAGGAACCGTATTGGATCGGGTCGATTCTCGTACCCGCATCTGGAGACCCGATCGCCGCCGAACCGCAGCAGCCGCGAAACGCCGACGCCACGATCGTCCCGGTGACGTGTTGGGCACCCGGGGCGAGCGTGACCGCCACGGTTGTGCAGCCTCTCGGCACGGCATCGCTTAACGGCGCGTATCTCAGCATCGCACTCTACGGCGCGCAAGCCGGTGGCGGACCCTTAACGGTCGTCACGGAGGCCGGCGAGGAGCGTCAGGTCGGCATAGGTCCAGTCCAGTGAGCGGCTGCGCCGCCCGTGCTATGATGGGTGCGGATCGAATGGGGGGAGTCATGCGCGTCCGTGCTCTTCGAGGAATTCTGGTGGCAGTGGCGGCGTTCGCTGTCTTTTCGTCCGTCGCGCGTGCCGACCCTGACGACGGCGGACAAGTCGACGTGCTGGTGCTGATCGGTCAGAATGCGCGTGCCATCGCGGGTGGAACCGACTTGCAGGCCATCGGACTGATCGACGCGGCATTCGACAGCGTGAATCAGGCATACGCGACGGCGGGCGTGAACACGCAGATGCATGTCGTCGGCTACCAGCCCGTGTTCTTCCTCGAACAGATCAACGGCGATCCGAACGCCGACCTCAACAGCCTGACCGGCACAGCGGACGGCATCCTCGACGAAATTCACGCGCTGCGCGACGCGTATGCGGCAGACATGGTTGTGCTTGTGGCCGGGTCGTGGTTCGCAATCTACGACGGCAACGGGCACCCGGTTCCACCTTTCGATGACGACCTCGGTTTCATCGTCCTCGAAATGCGTGCGATCGCCACCAATGTTGCGCTCAAGTGGACGACCCGGGCGCTGGGCGTCGACGCACTGCCACCGTTCACTCAGCCGCAGATCGACGCGCTCAACGCCAATCGTCTGACCGTCGCCAATTACCGCGAGTCGGATTCGCGCACGATTGGCGCTTCCGAGCTGGCGCTCAACGGCGGTTTCGAACTGGACGCCGACGTCGATGGCGTGCCCGACTTCTGGGCGGCGAAGAATTGGCATACCGGCGACAAGTGGACGTGCAATGCACCGGCCGGGTCGAACGGATGCGTCGTGAAGGTTAAGCAGGGCGGAGCACCCAAGAAACTCAAGACGAAGATCGTTTCGCCGCCGGTGGCACTGATGGACACGGTGACCGGATCGGTTCGCGCACTCACAAACGACGGTACTTGCGCTTCTGTGAAACTCACCGTGACGTATGTCGACGTCGGCGCAAGCAAGGCGTCGACGAACGAATGCTTTGCCGCGGCCGATGGGTGGGTGACCGCGAGCGCGACGGCGCAGGTGGTCGGCACGGTCGACAAGATCAAGACGACTATCCTTGTCGCGGGGCAGGGCAAGGTATGGCTGGACGACGCCTCGATCCTCGTTACGCCGCTTGCGGTACTGCGAGGTGCGCGATGAGCAGGCGGCTGATCGGCGCCATCGTGCTTGGCGTGCTGGCGACGCTGGCCGGCATGGCCGTATCGCAGCCGCTGCCCGTACCCGGCGCGCCGCTGTTCGGTGATGTCGACCCGGCCCGAACCGATGCGGCCTTGCTGCCGCCTTTGCAGGTCGGCACGCTGCGCTGGGGATTGGCTGAACTGTCGGCAGTCCCCGGCGCTCTGAGCGCCCCCGCGCTCACATTCAACCTGTTTCCCGACGTGTCGATCGTCGCGCAGGGTCGCCCGCAGCCGACCGAACGCCGTGCCGTGTCAAACACAGCGGTGTGGACGGGTCGCGTTCCCGGTGGCGAGCCTTCGGCGGTGGTCGTCGCCAGCGATGGCGTAAATCTCGACGCGCGCGTCGTGGTCGGGGGACTGGTCTACCACGTGCAGTCGGTCGGTTCGGGCCTCGTGCGCATCAGCGAGATCGACATGGCGGCAGGACGTCATGACGCACAAGGGCGGCCAATCGATGATGCCGTGCCGTACGAATTGACGCCGGAGGACATCGCGCATGGCGAACGCATGCGCTCAGCTGTCCGCGCGGACGACGGCACGATCATCGACGTGATGGTGGTGTACACACCGGCGGCGCAGGCGTTCCTCGGCAGCGAGGCGGCGATTCGGCTTGCGATCGAGGCGACCGTTGCGCTGACGAACCTCACGTATCAGAACAGCGGCGTCGGGTTCCGCATTCGGCTCGTACACGTCGCGCCAGTCGAATACGTCGAGCAGGGATTTAGCGACCTGAGCCGCCTATCGGGGTCGTCCGACGGGCACATGGACATCGTCCATCAGTGGCGTGACCAGTACAAGGCGGACCTCGTCGCACTGATTGCCGGGACGCCAGTGGCCGAGCGCAATTACTGCGGAATTGCCAACCTTGCGTTAGGCATGCCCGCGCCCGGGTCGGCGTTCAGTGTGACCGAGGCGCTTTGCATCAGCGATATTACGTTTGCGCACGAGCTGGGCCACAACATGGGCAAAGCGCACGACCGCGCCAACGGCTTCATCGCCATCGACCCGTATGCGTACGGATATCAGGACGAAAGCGAAGGTCCCGGCGATTACGGCGACTTCGTGACCGTGATGGCGTACAGCACCGCCGGCGAATGCCCGCCCGTGTACGTGTTCGGTGTTTGCCCGGCCGTCGCGTATTGGTCCGACCCGGACGCGACGTACAACGGTAAGCCGTTAGGCCGGCCCGGTGCCAACGGCGAGGACAACGTGCAATCGCTGGCGAACACCCAGTTCCCGATCGCCAACTACCGCGTGTCCGACGACGCCGGCAGCACGATCCCGACGCCTGTGCCGACGCTCACGCCGGTCCCGACTCCGGACACACCGCCGCAAGGGTACCCGCTTAACCGTTCGTTCGAGGTTGATGTCGATGCGAATGCGCTTCCTGACGGATGGGCATGGTTGGGCGGTGACGGCGCGCTGAAGTGCGACACCGGCAAAAGCCCCGACGGAACGTGCTGGGTCAAGCTCAAGCCCGGCGCCGCGATCCGTCAGGTTGTACCGTTCGATCCCGCCGACTTTGTACTCGGCGCCGAGGCGACGATCGGTGTTCAGGTGCGGCCGATTGGCGCCTCGCCCGGGTGCTCATGGGCCGTTCTCAAGCTGATTTACAGCGATCCCGGGGCGGGTGCGTTGGGCAATGGCAAGGACAAACTCAAGCTCGCGCTGCCAACCGCGCCGGATCGACAGTGGACGCTTGCGACCGGGGCATTGACCATCGACGCAGCGGTTGCAGCCATCAAGCTCAAGTTCAAAGCGGGGACGTGCGGTGGAAAGTGGGGAATAGACGCCGCCGAACTGACCGTGAACTAAACCTCGGATGTCTTGACGCGGGCAACTAAGTAACTGCCGACCAGCAGCACGATCAGCGCGACGACACCAAACCCGATGCACACCGGCAGCGAATACTGCCCGGCGCCGATCAGTGCCAGCACGAAGCTGATCCCCACGCCGACGAACACCACGAACATCACAGCCCGCGCCAACATGCGGGCGACAATGCGGTCGCGGGTCATCCGCCCTCCGTCATCACGAGCGTCACGTTGATCTTACGACCCAGCGTCGGAAAGCGGATTTCGTCGGAATGGACGAACTTGACTGCCAGATCGCCGGGGTCGCCTTCCGTGACGACGTGCTTCTGCACGCTCATGCCAAGCGGCTGGCCAGCCATAATGGCGAACGCCATGAAAGTCACCGTGCGCGAGAAGTGCTGGCCCGTGAGCCGGCGCCGTCCCCACAGCATAAACAGGCCGACCAGTGCGGCCAACGTGCCTTGAACGATCAAGTTCGTGCCGCAGCTCGGATGAATAGCGAGGTTGTGCTCGCCAGCTCGCATACGCTTGAGCGCTTCATGCACGGCGGCTTCCACGGCATCAGGGTCGGCGTTGTGCAGCAGAATGAAGCCGAAGGGCTGGCTGACGCCAGAGACTCGCAGCGTCGACATCTTGCGCTGCAGCATGTGCACAGTAGCGTGTTCGAGCGCGTGATTTCGGCGCAACCTGCGAATCGGGCTGAACCACAAGATCGGATGTGCACGCTTGGCGAGATTTTCGATCATGACCGGTCGTCATCCTGACTGCTGCCACGGTTGCGCAGCTTGTTTCCGACCCATCCGCCGAGCAGCGCGCTCATGATTCCGGGCGGCTCGGGTGACTTGATTTTGTCGTCGTCGAATTTCCAGTGATAGCGCCGGTTATACCACTGCTCGTACGTCTCGGCGGCAGAGGCAATCACCGGCTCAAGCGTGTTGTGGTCCTGCGCTGCTAAGGCAGCCCGCAAATCACGCAGGGTCGCCATAACGGTATCGAGGACGCGCACGACATCGGGGCCGGAATCGCGCAGGATGGCCGCAAGGTCGTCCGGATGCGTGTCGTACAGCACGTGCGTCATGGCGCCGAAGGTCGGGTTGGTGTTGCGCTGTACGTCGCCCCAGCCCGTCGCCCGGCTGAGCGCAAGGTAGTAGCCCAAACCAAGCACATTCGGCAGCACTTCCGTGGCCGCCATCAGAACATCATGTTCGGCCGGATCGGTGAACTGCGAGCGCGAACCGAGCAGGCCGCTGAAGTCGGTCGCCAGTTCGATTGCCTCGGGGATGCTCGTGACGCTGGGCGTAATGAGCATCAGCCCGTCATCGAACAGCGACTCGCTGGCGCGGTCGGCGGTGTCGACCGGGTCGAACAGCACGGCGGGGTTGAACAGCGGCGTCATGCCGATCATGTGGGCATCGTTCTTGAGGTGCTTCTCCGCCCATTTAATCGGTTCCTGCTTAAGAGGCGAGAAGTCCAGGACGACAGCTCCGGGCCGCAGTTCGGGCGCAAAATAGTCGTAGGCAGCCTTGACCTCGGCGTAGGGCAGGGCGATCACGACGATGTCCTTGCCGCGTGCCGCGTCGGCTGGCTGATGGGCGATCGAGTCGACCGCGCCGCGCTTCTGGGCCGCCTTCGCGTCGTCGGGCCGGGTGCTGAACCCGGTCACCGTGAACGCGTGTTTGGATTGCGCACGTGCGCTGTAGCGCTTGAGCGCCAACCCGATCGACGCGCCAACGCGCCCGAGACCGAGGATGGCGACCTGAACTTCTGCCATGGTGGTTTTCCTAGAGTTTGACTAGACGAGCTTGGCGCTAAGCGTCATCGGCACGGCCGACAACGCGCGGGACACAATGCATCCCGTCTTGGTGTTTTCGGCCAGTTCTTGGAACTTGCTGTCGTCAATGCCGGGGACCTCGGCTTCGACATCGAGGTCGATCTGGCTGATCGAGAAGCCGGCCTCGCCCTTCGTCAGATGGACCTTGGCGGTCGTGCTAACGCGCGTAGCGGGGGTGCCGTTGCGGCCAAGCGCTGCACCGAGTGCCATTGCAAAGCAGCCGGCATGCGCGGCGCCAAGTAGTTCCTCGGGGTTGGTGCCATCGCCGTTCTCGAAGCGGGACATGAAGGAGTAGTTCTGTTCGAACGGGCCGTAGCTGACCTTGCCCGTGCCTTCCTGAAGCGTGCCCTGCCAGACTGCGGTCGCGTTGCGGGTAGGCATAGTAGCGTATCTCCTCGAGTTTGTATGCGGGTTCAACCGCACGAGTATACAACATCGGCTGAACAGGCCGGGTTAGAAGCGGGTTAGGTTCGCAGGTACGATGCCCCGTTGATGTCGAGGATGGCACCGGTCATGAATTTGGCTTTGTCCGAGGCTGCGAAGACCACGGCGTATGCAACTTCCTCGACTGTCGCGACACGGCCATACGGCGACTGCCCGCGGATGGCGTCGCCGGCGGGGCCGTCCATGTGTTCGGTCGCCATATCGGTGTCAACCCAGCCCGGCGCGACGCTGATGACGTGAATGCGGCGGGGCGCGAGCGCGACTGCGAGCGACTGGCCCATGCTGTTCATGCCGGCCTTGCTTGCTCCGTATGCCGGGCTGAACGGCTCGCCGCGAAATGCGCCGCGCGAGCTAACGTTCACCACGGCCCCGCCGTCTTCCATGACGCGCACGGCCCAGTAGATCGAGTCGGCCGCGGCGACGAGGTTGGTCTGGATGATGGCGTCCCACTGTGCTTTCCAGTCGTCGTAGTCGGCGCTCAGGACCGGATGTTCGGTGTAGATGCCGGCGTTGTTGATCAGGATATCCAGCCCGCCCAATGCATCGACCGCGGCGTCGACCATGGCACGCGCGGCATCGCGCTGCGACAGGTCGGCTTGAACGAGCGCGTGACCCGATCCAGATAGGCTTGAAAGGACCTCGGCGGCGGCGCTCGCACTGTGGTTGTAATGGACGGCGATTGCGGCGCCTTGATCTGCCAGCATGCGGGCGACCCCGGCGCCGATCCCGCGGCTCGCACCGGTCACCAGTGCGCGTTTCCCTGCGAATTCCATCGCATTCCTTCTCTCTCTATGTTGTGCCCGACGACCGCCCACCGGCACCCGGATGGACTCACGGCGCAGGCGCATGACGTATCGCCATGACGTATAATTTAGCGCAGAGAGACAAGTCGATACAGGTGGGGGACGACCATGCGACACATCATGAAGTGGGTATGGATCGCGGCCGTAGTGGCACTGTGCGTGCCGCTGGGAGCGCTGGCACAGGGCAATACTCCGCAGCGCGTCCTGCGGGTGGTGGAAACATCGCCGCAGGTGGGAGAAGAGCTGCTGCCCGGTGAACTCGTCGTCCTTCGATTCGACTCCCCGCTGGACTGCGCGACGGTCGACGACCATGTGACGCTGGGTGGCGCACCGGTCGAAGGCGAGTGCGACGGAGCCACGCTATCCGTGGATGTCACTGGATTGATCCCGCCCGGTGAAACGCTCGACCTCGCCATTGAGCCGGGCGTGCGTGCAGAAGGCGGTTTCGGGCTGGGGGCGCGCTTCGTGCTGCCGGTACAGGCGCGCGGCTTCCTGCGCGTCATTTCGACGGTGCCGCAGGTCGGGATGGAAGAGATCGACACCGACACGGCGATCGTCGTCGTCTTTGACCGCCCGGTGGTGCCGCTGACTACCCTTGACGATCAGGCCGGCCTGCCTCAGCCGCTGACGCTCCAACCAGAAGTTGCCGGCGTAGGCGAATGGCTGGGGACGTCGGTGTATCAGTTCACTCCCGCTACCGCGCTGTCTGGCGGTACGGTTTATGTCGGCGTGGTTGACGGGTTAACGGCAGTCGACGGAGCCCCGCTGGAGACGGCCTACAGTTGGAACTTCGCCACCCGTCCGCCGCTTGTCGCCAACAGCCTGCCGGCCGATGACGAAGAAGGCGTGCCCCTGACGCAGGCGATCCAAATGACGTTCAGCGAGCCGATGGACGTAGAAAGCGTCGAAAGCGCATTTGGTCTGGTCATCGGAGATACCCCGGCGCAGGTCGCCGGCGCGTTCGAGTGGAACGACGACCTGACCGGCTTTATGTTCACGCCTGACGAACGTCTGGCGCTGGATACCGAGTATCGCTTTGGCTGGCCGGAAGACTCCGTCTTCAATGCCGGTCAACGTTCGGCGCTTCCCGGCTTCACGTCGCGTTTCTTCACCGTGCCCGGCCCGGCGATCGTTGCGACGTATCCACGCGACGGCGCCGAGTTTGTACAGCCGTACGGAGGCATTTCGCTGTACTTTGCGTCGAAGATCAACCCTGAGACGGTCATGGAACGGGTCACGATCGACCCGCTGCCGGAGGTCGAACTCGACGGATATTTCAGCGAGTACGACAACCGTTACGACATCCTGTTCCCGCTTTTGGCGGAGACGCAGTACACCATTACCGTAGCGCCGGGGATCGAAGACGTTTACGGAAACGCCATCGAGACCGGGAGGACGTTCAGCTTCGTTACCGGCGAGGAAGACCCCGAGCTTTCGTTCAACATCCCGTGGTCGGGCATCGGCGTGTACGACAGCCAACGCGAATCGACCGAGCTGTTCGTGACACACCGCAATGTCGAGCAGGTCAACCTGTACCTGCACACGGTCGACACATCGTTGTTCTTCGCTGAACTCAACAGCGAGCAGTTCTACCAGACGGTCGACACGATCGTGGACCAGAACAATCCGCTCGTTCGGGCGTGGGTGCTGCCGGGGTCGGAGGTTCGCAACGTTCGCCGGCTCGATCTGGTCAACGTTGGCGCCGGCGGGGGCGAGGTCAACGGCGTGAGTATTCCGCCGTGCGAAGGCGCTATGCCGTCGCGCGCGACGATCGGCGACCGGGGCCGTATCATTACGACCCCCGAACCGACGCGCGCCCGTGAAGCGCCGGTGGACGGCGAGATCATCGAGCTGCTGTACGAAGGCTACGCGTTCACGATCGTGGGCGGGCCGCGGTGCTCGGACGGCATCCTATGGTGGGAGATCGTATTGCGCGACGAGCGCCGTGCTTGGATCGCCGAGGGGCTGGACGACGAGTACTTCTTCGAGATCACGCGCGAGGCGCAGGCCGGCGCGATCACCGTACCGTTGGAGTTCGACGGCGGGCCGCTGCCGGAGGGCGTGTATCTGCTGACGGCGGACGTGCAAGAGCTTGGCGATATCGACATCCCGGTCGGTCCGAACCGTTTCGACGTGCGACACATCATGGTCGTGGCGGATACGGCGCTGACGGTCAAGCGCGGGCCGCTCAACACACTCGTCTGGGCGACCGACATGCACACCGGCTTGCCGCTGGCGAACGTTGCGGTCGATCTGTTCAACGCGGCCGGCGTGGCGTCGGGTGTAACCGACGCCGACGGCGTGGCCAACATCGCACACGACCGTGTCGACAACTTGTACGACCGCTATCTGGTCATAGTCAACAGCGACGGGCGCTTCGGCGTTACCTCGAGCAACTGGTCGGACGGCTTGTTCCCGTACCAGTTCGACATCGCCATCGACTCCTATCCGTCGCAGTATCAGATCTACGTGATCACCGACCGCCCCGTCTATCGACCTGGTCAGCCTGTGCACTACAAGGTCATCGCACGCGAAAAGACCGACAACGACTACACGGTGACTGCCGGCCTCGACGCGTTCATCACGTTCCGAAACGAGTCGTTCGAGCCTATCGATCGGGTGACGGTTCCGCTTAGCGAATACGGCACCGCGGCCGGCACGTTTACGATTGACGAGAACGGCGGTCTGGGGTCGTACACCATCACGGCAGAGCTGTCGCTTCCCGAAGATGTGCGCTACAACTCCGGTCAGGTCTACTTCGACGTGGCCGAATACCGCCTGCCTGAGTTCCAAGTCGGCGTGACTCCGGAACAGGCAGGCGTGCTGCAAGGTGAGACGGCGCGCGCAGTGGTCGATACACGCTACTTTTTCGGCGGGCCGGTGTCGAACGCGACGATCGACTACTACATCAGCGCGCAGCCGTATTTCTTCCCGTACGACGGCCCGGGCCGTTACCAGTTCTACGACTTCAATCCGGACAGCGGCCAGTCGGCGCGGCTGACGGCGTACTCCGGCAGCGACTCGGTGGTCGCCGACGAAAACGGAATGTTCACCATCGAGTTCCCGGCGTCGATCGGGTCGACCGGCCGTAGTGTCGAGTTCGTGATCGAGGCGGTCGCCAGCGACGAAAGCGGGCAGTCGGTTTCGGGTCGCGCCACAGTCGTCGCGCATCAAGGACAGTTCTACATCGGCGTCCAGCCCGGCGCATTCGTCGGGACGGCCGGCCTACCGCTGGCGTTCAACTTGCTCACCGTCGACTGGGACAGCCAGTCCGTGCCGAACACGACCTTCAACGTGCAGGTTGTCGAACGGCGCTGGAACTCGGTGCAGGAACTCGACCCGTACTCGGCCGACATCGTGTGGCGATCCGAGGTCGAGGAGATCGAGGTCGCATCCGGCACGGTGACGACCAACGAGCGCGGCGAAACGTCGTTCGAGTTTGTCCCGCCCAACGGTGGCATCTTCAAACTGATCGCGACCGGAACAGATTCTGAAGGCAATATCGTGACCAGCTCGGGGATGGTATGGGTCTCCGGCGGCGAATACGTCGCATGGCGGCAGACCAACCAGACCAGCACCGAGATTATCACCGATCAACAGCGATACGAGGTTGGCGATACGGCCGAAATCCTAATTACGTCGCCGTTCAACGGGCCGACTGAGGCACTCATCACATTGGAGCGCGGCGGCGTGCTGCGCTCGGAGCGCGTGACCCTGACCACCAACAGCACGGTCTACCGTTTGCCGATCGAGGCCGACTTCGCGCCGACCATCTACTTCTCGGTCGTGCTGATCAAGGGTGTGGACGAGAACAATCCGGTCACTGACATGCGCTTCGGCTATGCGACGCTGCAAGTCGACAACTCGCAGTTTGAACTGGACATCGACATCCAGCCCGATCGCGAGACCGCCGGCCCGCGCGACGAGGTGACGTTCACGTTCACTGTGCGCGATCACACCGGCCAGCCCGTGCAGACCGAACTGAGCGCAGCTCTGACCGATCTGGCCGCGCTATCGCTGGGCGAGGACCGCTTCCAGCCGATCCTCGACTTCTTCTACGGCCCGCAGCCGCTCTCGGTGCTCATGGCGAGCGTGCTGACGATCAACACCGATCTGATCACGCAGTACACGCGCGACGTCATCAAGGGCGGCGGCGGTGGCGGTGGCGGCGAGTTTGGCGTTTTGGAACTGCGCGAGGAGTTTATCGACACGGCGTTCTGGGAGGGCCAGCTTGAGACCGGCCCGGACGGCACCGCGCAGGTGACGATCAGCCTGCCGGACAACCTGACGACGTGGCGCATGAACGTTTTCGGCGTAACGGCCGGCATTGACGAGCCGATGAAGGTCGGCCAGCAGAACGAGGATATCGTCGCCACCAAGCCGCTGATCGTGCGGCCAGTGGCCCCGCGCTTCTTCGTCGTTGGTGACGACGTGATGCTGGGCGCCGTACTCAACAACAATACCGACGCGGACATCACGGCGGATGTGACGCTGTTCCACGACGGCGTGACGCTGGCGACGGCAGACACGCAGCAGGTTACCGTGCCGGCCCGGGGCCGCGCTCGTGTGTCGTGGCTGGCGACCGTCGGCGATGTCGAGGCCGTCGAGCTGGTGTTCAGCGCCGAAGGCGGTGGCGTCAGCGATGCAACCCGCCCGCAGTTCGGGCAGGGCGAAGACCGCCTGCTGCCGGTGCGCAAGTTCGTTGTGCCGGAGTTTGTCGGTACGGGCGGCGTTCTGCGACAGGCCGGTGCGCGGGTCGAAGCGGTCGTGCTGCCGACCCGCTATCAAGTTGCCGAAGGCACGCTTACGATCGACCTTGAGCCGTCGCTGGCTGTGTCCGCAGTGAAGGCAGTGCGGGCATTCGAGGCATTTGCCTGTGACTGCGCCGAAGCGGTTGCGTCGCGCCTGCTGGCGAACGTGACGGCGCTGCGGATGCTTAACGCTACCGGCAGCACCGACGCCGAGCTCTTGGCCGATCTCCGCGAACAGAGCGTGTTGGCAATCCAACGGCTGATCGCGCAGCAGAAGGTTGACGGCGGATGGGGCTGGTATCCGACACTCGACAGCAGTCCGCTAGTGACGTCGTGGGTGCTGATCGCATTGACCGAGGCTGAGGACAACGGGTTCACGGTGCTGTCGTCGGCGGTATCGGAAGGCGGACGGTATCTGGGCCGCAACCTCGGTGCGGTCAATCGCAACACGCGAACCTACTTGCTGAACCGGCATGCACTGCTGCTGTACGCGCTGTCGCGCAGCGGGTCGACCGTGTCGGAAGCGCGCGTCTCGGAACTGTTCGACCTGCGCGACCTGCTCGATGTGTACGGCCGTGCCCTGCTGCTGCGGACGATGGCGACCGGTGAACGCGACTACAGCCGCGAGATCGGTACGCTGCGCAGCGACCTGATTGGGACCGCCGTGTTGTCGGCAAACGGCGCCAACTGGGAAGAAGGCGAGCGCGACTACCTCAACTGGAACAGCAACACGCGCACCACCGCGATGGCGCTGTGGGCGCTGCTGTCCGTCAACGCGGATGAACCGCTGCTGCCGAACGTCGTGCGTTGGCTGATGATTGCGCGGCGTGCTGACCTGTGGGAGACGACGCAGGAGACCGCGTGGTCGCTGATGGCGCTTACCGAATGGATGATCGCCACCGACGAGACCCAACCGGACTACAGCTTTACCGTGTCAGTAAGCGATGCGGAACTGCTCGCGCGCACGCTGACCCCGGCGGACGCGACAGCGCGCGAAACAGTCAGCGTGCCGATCGCCGAGCTGGCGCAAGACGAGGCGAACCTCGTCGAGATCGACCGCACGGACGGGCAGGGCGCGCTGTACTACACGGCGTACCTCAACGCCTTCGTGCCGGTGCCGAACGTGCAGGCCGCGAGCCGAGGCATTACGCTCTCGCGCGTGTACCGCCTGCAAGGCAGCGATGCCACGACGACTACGGCCCAAGTCGGGGATTTGGTACAGGTCGAGGTCACGTTGATCGCACCTGCCGGCCTCAACTTCGTCGTACTGGAAGACTCTGTCCCGGCCGGCCTCGAGCCGATCGATCCGGGCCTCGACACGGCGCAGCAGACCGACACGGACGCCGAGTTTGAACGCGGCGGCGTGCGGTATGGCCGTGTATGGTGGGCGGACGTGCAGTACCGTGACGACCGCGTGGTGCTCAGCGCAGACTATGTGCCGGCCGGGACATACACGTTTACGTATGTGGCGCGCGCAACCGTCGAAGGCGTGTACAATGTGATCCCGACCACCGCGCGCGAGTTCTACCTGCCTGAAGTGTATGGCCGCGCGGCTGGCGCTCAGTTCACTGTCCAGCCCGCGGAGGAGTAGCGTGCGTCGAGCCGCGACCGTCCTGATCCTTACGTTAGGTGCGCTGCTGCTCGGCGCGTGCGCCGATGCCGTGGCAACCGTAACGCCAGACGAGCCGCAGGTACAGCTCGTCCGGCGTCTGGCGACTGTCGACCTGCCGCCGACCTTGAGCGTGATTCAACGCCAAGCGACGCGGCAGGCGAATCCATCCACGCCGACGCCGGCGCTGCCGACCGTTGTCCCGACCGAGACGCCCTACGTCGGAGTGTTCCTCGGCGAAGCGCAAATCGACATCGACCTGCCGCGCCAGCTGCCTTCGACGCCGTCGCTTGACGCCACCGAGACGACCGACGCCTGCACGATCCCGTTCGATCCGGTATTCGGAACCGTCTGGCGCGAGAATCCGTCGATCTCCCGGCGCGTGGGCTGTGCGCTGCAAGAGCGGTTCGGCTTTGCGGCGGACGTGCAGGTGTTCGAACGCGGCGTGATGTATCGCCGGCAGGACACGGGCGAGGTCTGGGCGATTCAGCCGGGGCAGGTCCGTCCGGGCCGCTTCTGGTATACCAACGTCGCCCTGCTGCCCGCGCCGGTCAATATCGCGCCGCCTGAGGGCCTGCGCGCGCCGGCAGAGCCGTTTCTCGGCCTGTGGTCGAGCGACTCGACCTTGCAGCAGACCCTCGGTTATGCCCGCACGCCGCAGCAGACCGCCGATCTCAACCTACAGCGCATCGAGGGCGGCACGCTGATCCTCGACGTGACCATCACGCAGGTCTTCCTGCTGCTCGACAACGGCGACTCGTACGGACCGTACTAGGAAGACTGGGGAGACGTCACCTCCGAACCTCCACATGAGGTCTGCACCCCTTGACCCCTTCGCTGCGGATTTGGCGCGTACGCGCGCCAAATCCGCGGAATGGGAGATTGCCTTCAGGCGGGGCTGGGGAGCGCCCCACAGCTATATCGTTCGTAAGACTGCGCGGACGGGGCTGCCGCAGGCGAGGTCGAGTTTAAGGGGCAGCGCGATCAATTCGTAGTCGCCGTCGGGGACGTCACGCAGCAAGCATAGTTCGAGATTGACCATACCCACGTTTCGGATTGCGTTGTGGCAGGGGAGATCGGTGCTGTCGAAGGCGTCGACCGACGGGGAGTCCAATCCGATTAGCACGCAGCCGTGTAATGCGAGCGTTTCGATGAGCGCGACCGATAGATACGGGAATTCGGACGGCCATTGGTCGTCCGGCAGGTCGCTGACGTGGCTCTTGATGAGCAGCCGCTGCACGCCATCGAGCGCGCCGGGTGCGAAATCGGCAGAGGTGAGGGGGCCAGCGCGGCGGGCGACGGTAACGACCCGTGCCGGACCAAGATACGGCGAAAGCGGCATGTCGGCGGGATGTACGCCGGCGCGGGTGTAGTGGAAGTAAGCGTCGGCATGGGTACCGGTGTGAGGGCTGAGCGACAGTGTCGTCAGGTTGACCGACGTACCGGCATCCATCGCGAGCACGGTGTCGACCTGATATTGTGCGTCGCCGGGCCACACGGCGGTCGCTGGGCGTACGGTTCGTGTGATGTCGTAGAGCATCGTTCGGGTCTCCTTCTGCGCAATCAGGGGGCGTAAGAGTCGTTGGCAAGACGGCACTTGCCCGACCGCGCAAGGTGGGGTAATTTGAGCGCGTGATAACCGCGTAGGATTGTAC
Organism: Candidatus Flexicrinis affinis; assembly: GCA_016716525.1. Classification (NCBI taxonomy): domain Bacteria; kingdom Bacillati; phylum Chloroflexota; class Anaerolineae; order Aggregatilineales; family Candidatus Flexifilaceae; genus Candidatus Flexicrinis; species Candidatus Flexicrinis affinis. The sequence goes on along the minus strand of JADJWE010000002.1, from coordinate 62,801 downwards.
CTAATGGATCTACAATCGAGGATCGATGCGCTGCGGCGCATGATCGACAGCTACAAGACTGCAACGTCTCCCGACTCCGGAATCCTGCGTGACATCGAGACCAACGCCCGCACCCTGCTGACCGATGCCAAGAATACGACTTACGAAAGCACGGTGCAGGCCATGTTCGCGGAAGTGGCGCGCTTGGGCACGGCGTCCGCGACTCCGGTGCCGAGTGCAGTGTCCGCGGCTGTGCGCGGGCTGGTACGGCGTGCCCGCATTCGTATCGAAGTGGCTGGCGACGACGACGACATCGACGCGGCAATGGACATCCTTGCGCAGGCGCTTCAGCAAGACCCCACCGATGCCGAACTGCTCGACTTACTGGAGCAGGCCGGGCGGCGCAGCGGCCACGCTGCACAGCGTGTCAACGACCTGTTCGCGCGCTATGCCGTAAATCGCAAGGTCGAAGCGCCTGATCCGCCGAGGTCGACGAACACGTATCAGACCGTCCGCAGCACTCAGACTCAGAGCGTCCAACAAGTCACTGACGACTCGGAGCCGGACAGTGAGGCGCCGTCCTCACCTTCGACACCCGTTCCGGATGCGGACGAACCCCCGCCCCCGCCGCGGTTTTCGTCGTCTCCGGGGTATTCGCCGCCGGAATCCGGTGGGCGCACACCCGGCCAGCGTAAGCCGCCACCGATGAACATGGCACCGGGCGCGTCGCCGGCCGACATCGAAGATCTCATTAGCGATCTTTCGCAAAGCTACTACGCCGGCGACTATCAGATCACGGTCGAGACCGCCAACCGAATCCTTCAGGCGCAGCCCGGCAACGCAACCGCGCTGGAATATCGTCAGAAGGCCGAGGACAACCTGATCCGCGGCGTGGTGCCCGATCACCGCATCCCGTTCGACGCGCGCGTCGCCTATAACCGCGCCAAGTCGCTAGAGCGCGCCGGGAATTACGAGGAGGCGGGACGCTTGTACCGCGAGGCCCGCGACTTGGCCGAGCGCAGCGGTATCTTGAGCTGGAAGGACGCCGAACAGGCGCTGCTCGACATTCAGGACTTGGCGTTGGCGCGCGAGTTGATGAGCGAAGGCGACCGCTTCCTCGCGGCCGATAACTGGGGCGAGGCGGTGCGCAAGTATCAAGGCGCGCTGGCAGTCGTGCCGAACGATCCGCAGATCGACGAGCGCCTCGAGACGGCACGGCGCGTACAGAGCGACACCGAACAGGCCAGCGTGCAGCTCACGACACTCAGCGGCACGCTAAGCGAACAGGCCGGCCAGATTCGCAACGTGCAAGCAATCCTATCGCGTGTGCGCCAACTGCTTCCCAATAGCCAGCGCGTATCGGGGCTGGTTCAGGAGGCGAGTACGAAATTCGCCGGCATCAAGGCGCAGGTGACCGATCAGGCGCAGGCGGCGCTTAACCGTGCGCTGTCGGCGACGAGCGTCGATGAACGCCTGACGCTGGGCAACGAGGCGTTCAAGCTGTTGGAGGTTGGCAGCGACCTCGACCCGTCCGATGCGCGTCTGAGCGAGCTCAAGATCGAAGCGCAGACGATGACCGCCAACGCCCAGCGCGCTCGGCAGACGATTGAGCGCAGCGCAGCGATGATTGCGCAGAACTTCGACAACGACCTCGCGCAGGCCCGCACACTGCTGGCCGATCTGCGCGATTACGCGCAAGACGACCGGTATCGCGCGGTGGTGAGCGATCTGCTTGCCCGCTATGTCGAACGTGCCGAATTTGCCCTCGAAGACGGCGATGTCGCAGAGGCGGAGACATGGCTCAACGCGGTGCGCGACGAGCCGTTCCGAATCCTCGGGCGACGGGCCGAAATCCAGCGCATTGAGTCGATCATCCGGCGGCAGAGGCAGGGGAACCGGCTTCGCATCGGACTCGTGGTCGCCGGTATCCTGACGATCATCGGCGTCACTGGAGCACTCACGCGCGACACGTGGCTGCCGGTATTTTTCCCGCCGCCGCCATCGGTCACGCCGACGCCGTCGATGACGCTCACGCCAAGCCAGACCTTCACGCCGACCGACACGGCGACGGCGACCAATACGCCGACGGCGTCGTTTACGCCGACTGCCACGGATACGCCGACGAACACGCCGACGGCCAGCGCGACATCTACGGCCACAGCGACGTCGACACCGACCGCCACGCCGACCGACACGCCGACGCAGACGCTGACGCCCAGCATCACGCCGACGCCGGCTATTCTTTGCGAGTTAGTGGTGACTAACGAGTCGGGCACGCGTATTCGCTCGCGTCCGACGACCGGCGCGCCTCAGACCGGTACGCTGCAGTTCCTTCAGCCGCTGACGGTGATTCAGCAGCAGCGCGGGCCGGACGACAATCGCATCTGGTATTTCGTCCGCGCGCAGGTCGACTCGGTTGAGGTACAGGGTTGGGTGCGTGAAGACAACGTGCGCCAGCAGACCGGCCGCGAGTGCCCGCCGATGAACTAGCAGTGAGCCAGAGCGACTAAGTAACGAAAAAGCCCCGGACATCCCGGGGCTTTCATTTACGTGCAAGTGCGACCGAGGCGTTACTTGGTCGACGTGCTGCCCGACGATAGTTCAAGGCGCACGCCCGGCGACATGGTCGAGCACACGACGGCGCGCTTCATGTACACACCCTTCGCGGCAGACGGCTTCTGCGCTTCAACCGCGGCGAAGACCGCCTCGGCGTTCTGCTGAAGCTGTTCGAGCGTGAAGCTGGTCTTGCCGATGGGTACATGCACGTTGCCGGTCTTGTCGTTGCGGAACTCGACACGACCCGCCTTCAGTTCCTCGACGGCGCGAGCAAGATCGTCGGCTTCGACGACGGTGCCGGCCTTGGGGTTCGGCATCAGGCCGCGCGGGCCGAGAACACGGGCGATACGGCCGATCTTCTTCATCATGGCCGGGGTCGCCAGCGTGGCATCGAAGTCCGTCCAGCCTTCCGTTTGGATCTTGTTGACGATCTGATCGTCGGCGACGATGTCCGCACCTGCCGCTTCAGCGGCGCGGGCATCATCACCTTCGGCAAAGACCAGCACGCGAACTTTCTTGCCGAGGCCCGCAGGCAGCAGCACGGTGCTGCGGACCTGTTGTTCACTGTGGCGTGGGTCGATGCCGAGACGGAAGTGCATTTCGACGGTCTCGTCGAACTTGTGCTTGGTCGCTTCGTCCGTGGCGAATTTCTTCACCAGTCCGAGCGCCTCGTTGAGCGGGTAGTTTTTCTGGCGGTCGATCTGATCGAGTGCCGCCGTGAAACGCTTGCCTGCCATTGTGATTCTCTCCTTGGTGGTGCAAACGAGGCGGTCTGCCTCTCCCACGGTCTTCTTTGACTGCGAATGTGTGTCCAGTTGTCAGTGCACTGACAACTGACGCCTGACCACTGTCTGCTAAAGCTCGACTTCGATGCCCATCTGGCGGGCGGTGCCGGCGATCTGGCGCATGGCGGCTTCAATGTCAAGCGCGTTGAGGTCGTCCTTCTTGACCTCGGCGATCTCCTGAAGCTGCTTGCGGCTCAGCTTGCCGACCTTCTGGGTAAGCGGGTTGGATGCGCCCTTGTCGACACCGGCGGCCTTCTTGATCAGGAAGGAGGTCGGCGGCGACTTCAGGACGAACTTGAACGACCCGTCCTGAAAGATGGTGATCTCAGCCGGGACGATCTCGCCCATGCGGTTCGCGGTACGAGCGTTGTATTCCTTGCAGAATCCCATCAGGTTGATGCCGTGCTGCGCGAGCGCGGGACCAATCGGGGGGGCCGGGGTGGCCTTGCCGGCGTTGATCGCCAGCTTGACGACTGCCTTGACTTTCTTTGCCATTGTGCTGCTGCCTTTGTGCTAGCTCCGAAGCGTGGAGTAACGAACTTATGTCTTCTCGACTTCCAAGAAGTCGACCTCGACGGGCGTCTCGCGCCCGAAGAAGCTCACCAAGACCTTGACCTTGTTGCGGTCAGGGTAGATGTCCGACACGACACCGATGATGTCGTTGAACGGACCGCTGACGATGCGCACCTTGTCGCCCAGCTTGAAGTTGACCTTGACGACCGGCACTTCGCTTTCCATCTGACGCATGATCTTCTTGACTTCGTCTTCGCTGAGCGGGGTCGGTTCCGAGCCCATGCCGACGAAGCCGGTCACGCCGGTGGTGTTGCGCACGACGTACCATGAATCCTCGTCCATCTTCATCTCGACGAGGATGTAGCCGGGGAACACGCGCTTTTCGACCTTGCGCTGCTTGCCTTCCTTGACCTCGATTTCCTCGGCGGTCGGGATCAGCACATCGAAGATTTTGTCCTGCATACCCATGGTCTGGATACGCTGTAGAACGGCGTGCTTGACCTTGTTCTCGTGGCCGCTGTAGCAATGTACGACGTACCAACGGCGGTTCGGGTCGCGCTCGCCTTCGAGCGGGACCTGAACGTCAAGCACACTGCCATCCTCCAGATCGCCGCCGCTTTCGATGGTTACGGGTTCAGGATCGTAATCCTGAGCCTCCATCTGCTTCTTTTTTGCCATCGTTCGGCGTCCTTTGTCTCGTGGTTACCGGGGGGATGCGGCGCCGCCGCGATTGCCCCGCAAGACGACGACTGTAATCGCCGCCACAGCCGCGCCAACGATCACGAACAGGATGGGCTGCTGCAAGCCAATCGCGAACAGCTCGTTGAACAGGAAGGCGACCAGCCCGAGCACAATCGCCGCCGCGATCGTAACGAACAGGACAACCCGGAACAGACCGGTTACCTCCTGACGGGTCGGCCAAGCAACCTTATCCAGCTCGCTGCGAACGCCATCGAGGTAATCGCGCAGGCGGCCGAGCGGCCCACGGCGCGTTTCGGTCACCGTTTCGACCTGACGACGACCGGGGGTCGCGCGGCCTTTGGCGGCGGTGATGTTCTTCGCTTCTTCTACTTCTTCCTCGGCCACGATCTCAGCCGGTTTTGCGGCTGGGCGGCGACGGCCGGAACGCGGCGTGTCTGTCGTCATAACTCGGTTTCCCTCACTCATAAAAACACCGTCCAGAGGGACGGTGCTTGGCTACAACAGGGGCAGAGGGATTCGAACCCCCACTAACGGTTTTGGAGACCGCTGTGCTGCCGTTGACACCATGCCCCTACGGCGGCGAACTGCCCGTGACCTACTTGGTCTCGCGGTACAGAACGTGCTTACGGACCAACGGATCGTACTTCTTCAGCTCCAGCCGGTTCGCGTCGTTGCGACGATTCTTGAACGTCACATACATGTGGCCGCTTTCCGTGCTGCGGAGCTTGATGAGGATCCGGTTTCCCTTGCTCTTCTTTGCCATCTCACCCTGCCTAAACAGTGAACGTCGTGGTTAACACTAAAGAGCCATTGATGGGATTTGAACCCATGACCTTTCCCTTACCAAGGGAATGCTCTGCCCCTGAGCTACAATGGCATGCGGGCGATACGTTTAAGTATCGGTGTGGGCCGGGCAGGACTCGAACCTGCGAAGCGCTGTACGCAGCTGATTTACAGTCAGCCCCCTTTGCCACTCGGGACACCGACCCGCATCTTGTTAACCGGGCTTCCGCCCTGAGCCGCCGATGGGATTTGAACCCATAACCGTCGCTTTACAAGAGCGATGCTCTGCCGTTGAGCTACGGCGGCCTTCGCTCAGCAGTATAGCATGACCGTCACGACGGGTTCAAGCCTCGACAGCGTCCGCGCATTGTACGACCACCACCGAAGCGTGTCAATGGGAAAGGCGAGCTTTACGCAGGGGATCAAAACAAGCCCCTATAATGGGTGCATTGGCGCCCACTACAGTCTGTCGGAAAGGCCCTACGCAGCCCATGAGCACACCGTCACTTCTGTTCTTCGCGGGTTTGGCCGTCGCGATGGTTTACTGTTACCTCGGCATTCGCCGCCAGTGGGGGCCGCCGTGGCGCGTCGCCGCGGTCGGTACTGCGCTGTGCGCCATCGCCATGAGCCTCGTATTGGCGACCAACAACAATGCCGATCCGCTGCTGGCGATCGTGTATGGCGTGCCGCTCGGCGCGGTACTCGCCATCGTCACAATCATCGCAGCGCTGTACTTCACGCGGCAGTCCGCCCGCACGTCGGAAGACTATGACGATAGCGGCGCCTAATTCGGGCGCGGCACCGTACCCAACACGCGCAGCATTTGACTGTTGATCTGGTCGCGCCGGCGAATCACCGGATCGAGCGAGTCGAAGGCAATCGCCAGCGCCACGCCGCCAGCCAGCGCCACCAGCAGGCGCAGCAGCGGCCCAAGGCGGCTTGTCAGCGGCGGCGGGGCAGGGACAACCTGTGGCGTGTCAAGGAGTTGAACCTGCGCGTTGACGCCGCCCAACTGCGGGAACACCACGCCGTTCTGCTCGGCCAGTACGGCGACGACGGCGGCCGTGATCGCCGAGAGTTCGTCCGGGTCGTGCCAGCCGACGTCGATGCGGCCGACGCTCTTCTCGGCGTCGGTGCCGAAGCCCAACCCATCGGTCGAGAAGGACGCGCCTTGCGCATCCAGTTCATCGCGCACGGCCGCCAAGAACCGGCTGCCGCGTATCCACTCGGTAAACGCGTTGACGGTCAGTTCCGATGCCAGCCACACGTCTTGATAGTCGCCATCGCGCTGGGGGATCGCCTCTAGGACCTGCGCGGCGGTGTAGCGGATCGTGACGTTGTGGCCTGTGCTTCCGGACGGGGCGGCAAACAGGTCCGGCACGACGAACATGCCGGCAACGATGACCGGAAGGAGCACCAACCACCAGCGCCGCAGCAGGATGCGGATGATCTGAGTGGGTTCCATCATTGAGCCTCCGTGTGCGCCGGCGTGAACATAACGAGATTGTTATGATTGGCCAGCGTCGTTCATGGTGGTCTGGCCGTCGCACATTATACTAGTGGGAGAGCGTTGTCAGTGTACAGCCGGAAGCCCAACGCGACCGGCGAGAGGAACGTGAGCCATGCGTCAGCGCCGCCGGATGGGTATGACGATCGCTGCGGTGGGCATCATCGCCGCCGTGACCGCGGGTCTGGTGATCGGCTTGCCGGCTATTCAGCGTAACCGGGACATCTCCGAGATTTCGGACGTGGTGAAGGCCGAGGCGGCGGTATTCGGGGCGCAGTCGGTCGACCCGACTGTCGTCATCCCAGAACCGATTGTCAGCGATGTTGTGGTCAGCGGTCCGTGGTCGTTTGGCTTGCTTGTGACGCGCGCGCCGGAGGGTATCCATGCCGAACCGGATCTCAAGCTGTTCATCACGCGCCGCGACGAAGCGACCGGAGAGATCAGCGCGGCCATCGAATACACCCCGACGTTTTACGCATACGTCGAGCAAATCCCCGACGGGTTGATGCCGCAAGCGGCCCGCGATCTGTTGATCGAAGCGGCACAGGTCGCACGCGGTGAAGCGGCAGCGCCGGGTCTGCTGTTCGCGCTGCCGTGGGAATCGGGCCAAACGTGGACGATGACCGGCGGCCCGCATCCGGACAGCGGTGTCGGTTCAGCGCGGCCGTGGAGCGCACTTGACTTCGCATGGGGGCCGGGCGTTGGGCTGGTGCGCGCGGCGGAGAGTGGTGTGGTTTGGCGCAGTACGGACTGTCCCAACTTTATTCGGATCGACCACGCAGGGGGGTACCGCACAGGCTACTATCACCTCGTCAACGAACGCGTTCAGAATGGTCAGAATGTCCTGCGCGGCGATGCGATCGGCAATGAGGGCATGGGCGTGGGCTGCGGCGGTTACACGACCGGCCCGCATGTCCACTTCTCGCTGCGCTATTACGACAGCCGGCTCAACATTGGCGGAACCGAACTGTCGGGCTGGGTCGTGCGCGACGGCGACCGCACTTACAGTGGCTGTATGCGCCGCATCTCGGACGGTTATGAAGTCTGCACGCCGTATGCAGCCGTGCTCCACGGCGAAGGCGCACTGCCGGTCATCTCCGACCTGCGCTACGACTGGAACCGCGACACGCGGGCCGACCTCTGGGTGGTCGATCTACGCCCCGACGACGGCGGCACGGTGGTCCTCACGGTCTACGACGGCAGCGGGCCGACATCGACGCTGCCCGTGCCGCGCAGCAGCCTGCCGCCACAGCCCGAGGCGCTCAATACCTCGTTTGCCGCTGGCGATCACGACGGCGACGGCACGCCCGACCTGTGGATCGTGCACCGTCGGCTTGACAGCAGCGGTACGACCGCTTTGCGAATTCTCAGTGGGGCTAACCCACAGTCCTTGATCGAGGACTCTCCGACCGCGTTGGGTTACTTAGGCGACGAGGCCCGCTTTGCGGTTGCCGATTACGACCGCGACGGCAGTCCCGACCTGTATGCGATTGTCCCGGACTACATCGCCGATACCGTGCGTGTGCGCGTCGTCAACGGTCTCGACCCGATGTCGATCATCGGCGACCGAACGGCGATCATCGAGGCTCCGAGCGACTACGCCGACGTGAGCTTTGCGCTGGCCGACTATGACCGCGACGGCAGAGCGGACCTGTGGGTGATCGAGCCGCATGCCCGCGCCGACGGCAAGACTCGTGTCACCGTACTGGGAGGTAACAACTTCCAGACCGTGCTCGAGCAGGATGCGCTGCCGCTCGCTCCGCAGCGCACCGATATCAACCGGTTTAGCTGGATCGTCACCGATTACAACCGCGATGGCACGCCGGACGTCTGGCATGTCGACCGCAAGAGCGGCGTTCTGACGATCGTCTCCGGCAAGAACATGACCTCGATCCTGTACGACGGGCCGACAGGTATCTCGAAAGTCCACAAGCTGGACTACCAGATCCTCGGCAGCGACCGCGCCCGCCTTCCGATCCCGCCCGAGCCACCGCAGTTGATCGGGCCGAATGACGGCAAAGTCGTCACCGATGCGTCGGTCGAGTTGTCGTATCGACCGAGCGGTCTGGCCAAAACGACCAACTTGGTGATGAGCGACGCGTTGGGCGGCGTGCTGGCGTCGGGCAAGGCGCCGAAGGCCCACACCACAGCCTGCGCGAACGATACGTGCGTCGTCAACACCGCGGAATTTGGCTTGCAGATGCGTGATGGGGTGCGCGTGTACTGGAACGTGCGCGCGGGAAATACGTTCGGGACGACCTTCTCGGTGACGCGCTCGTTCGTCCCGGACCTGCCCGGCCCGGTCGACATCTTGCTGCCGGAGGATGGACAGGCGCTCGCTGTCCAGCCGCAGTTTACGTGGACATCGCGGCCGACCGCATCCGAATACGTCGTCGTCGTCAAGAACACCGCGACGAAGGAGAAGGTCAAGCTGACGTTCGATCACGCTCAGTGTACGGCGGCGTGTACCGCACAGCTTCCATCGCCATTGGTCGACGGACCGTATTCGGTCAAGGTTAAGTCGCACGATGCGTTTGGCGGCATGTCGAAATCGGTGAAGCACACGTTTACGCTGGCATTGGCCCCGCCGACCGCCACACCGATTGTGTCGAACACGCCGGCGCCGACACCGACGATCACACCAACGCTCGATCCGAACGCCACGCTCCCTGTGCCCGGTTATCCGCAGGGGTTCCGCGGGCTGGACCCCACGCCCGAGGGCACGGACTAGCTTGTGCTTACTTGAGGACGAGGCCGGTGGTAATGAGGGTGCGGGCTTCCAGCAGCAGCCCCGGGTGATGCCGCAGCAGGCTGAGGATGATCTCGGCTTGGCTCATCGTCTCTAGGGGGAGGCCTGCCGCCGTCCGAATCAGCGAATCGAACTGTGTCTCCGGCATCCGTGTGACGATCTTGCGGATGCTGTAGAGGGCGGCGTGCATCTTGCCGAATTCGTCGCGCCACAACTGCTCGTACGGCTGAAGACGCTTCGCGCTGACGTCTCCGCTGCGGATGGCGTCGACGGCTACCGATATCGCCATTTCCGCGCCCATCATGCCCAAGCCGATTCCGCCAGCGAGCATCGGGTCGGCCTGGTGCGCCGCGTCGCCGACCACCATCAACCCGTCGGTGACCATGCGCTTGATCGCGCCGGTGATCGGAATTCCGCCAGCGACAACGCTCAAGATACTGCTGCCGGGATACCGCTGCGCAACAAAGCGCTCAAGCCACTCGCGCGCGCTTACCGGCCGAGCCTTGTCGGCGGCGATCACGATGCCGACGTTCGCCGTGTCGTCGGACTTGGGGAACACCCAAACGTAACCGGAAGGCGCGATCGACTCCATGCCGATGTGATATTCGCAGTAGCGCGGGTTCATTTTGCCGCGCATGTTGCCCAACAGGAACTGAATGCCGGTGTAGTAGTCGCTCATCGGCGGGATGGTCTTGAGTCCGGCCCATCGTGCGACCTGCGACTCGGTGCCGTCTGCGGCGATGACGATTCGAGCGTGCACGTCGCGCTCGCGCCCGAACTGCTTGAGCCGAACGCCGTTCACCCGGCCGTCTTTGCGCAGCAGCGAGGTGACGGTCGTGCTGGCGTGTACGTGGGCGCCGATGCGCGAGGCTTGATTAGCCAACGACTGATCGAACACTCGCCGGTCGACGATCATCGTGTCGGCGCTGGGAGGGACAGCGACATGCTCGCCCCGTGCGTTGTGGACGGCGTACTTCTCGATCGAGCAGTTGAGCCACCGCGCATCGAACGGCATGAATCGCAGTGGTGTGTGCGTATCGGTCGCTTCGCCGCAGCGCACCGGCACGCCGATCTCTTGCCGTTTCTCGACGAGTAAGGTCGTTAGGCCGGCTTCCGCCGCTCGAATTGCGGCCGCCGATCCGGCCGGGCCCGCGCCAACAACCACCACGTCATAGCCAGCGTTCACGATGCGATCCGGCCGCTGTGAGGTACCAGTGACAACGCATGTACCGGGCACATGGCCACACAGCGATCGCAATCGGTACACACGTCTTGGTCGACGGTGAGGCGGATGTCGTGCAGAAACAGCGCATCAGGCGGGCATACGGCGACGCACGCGCCGCACGAGTAGCACAGGTCTTGATCGATCACCAGGTCGAGGTCAGGTCTCTTGGTGGGTTTGCTGGCACGTCGAAATAACATCATTTACCCCGGTTGCCAAGAACTCGTTGAGGAGAAAATAGCGCGAAGCATATCAATCGTGCAACAAGTATACGACGGAAAAGGAGTGCTGGCCGATCTGAGGCGTTCGCAGACACGTGCCCGAGCTGTCGAATTCGCCCAACAGGCGATGTTATCGCCTGCATAACCGGTGGAGTTGGGTTATACTGGACGGTCATTGTCGAAGCTCCTCCGCAAGCGGAAGCACGGAATGACCGACGCGAAAATCGATATCAAGGGCGTGCGCGACGGCTTGCTGATTATCATCGACGAGAACAGCGAGTGGATGTCCGCGGTTGGGGAATTGGCGGAAAAACTGGACAAGCAGGCGGCGTTCTTTGCCGGCGCCAAGCTGACGATTAATCTGGGTTCGCGTCCTGTGACGCGGCACGGACTGTCGTCGTTGAAGGCCGCGCTCGACAATCGCAAGCTCGCTCTCTCGAAGATCATGTCGGACAGCCCGACCACTACTGATGCGGCCGAGTCGCTGGATTTGCGTACCGGACCTGCGTCAGTTGCGGCCGAGTCGGACGACATGGGTGCGACGCAGCGCTACAGAACGCAGCCGTTCGATCCGAATGAAGATACCGTCGTCGGGCTGTTGGTGCCGCGCACGCTTCGATCAGGCCGGTCGGTACGCAGCGATGGACACGTGGTCGTGCTCGGCGACGTCAACGCCGGCGCGGAGATCATCGCGGCAGGCGACATCGTGATCTGGGGGGTGCTGCGCGGAACCGTGCATGCTGGCGCGATCGGAGACGTGACCGCCCGTGTATGCGCGCTCGAAATGGCGCCGACGCAGCTTCGCATCGCCGACCGGTACAGTATCGCGCCGCAAGACAAAGGACGCTGGCGGCGCACAAAGCCGGAAATGGCGCGTATCGAAGGCGATTACATCGTGGTAGAGCCGTGGCAGCGCACGGCACGAAAGGACTAGCAGCGCATGGGGGGCAGGGTAGTCACTGTCACGTCGGGTAAGGGCGGTGTCGGAAAAACGACCACAACCGCCAATCTCGGCATCGCGCTTGCCCGATTGGACAAGCGAGTCGTCGTGATTGACGCGGACATCGGTCTGCGCAACCTCGACATTGTGATGGGCCTCGAAAACCGAATCGTGTACGACCTTGTCGACGTGGTCGAAGGCCGGGCCAAGGTCAAGCAGGCGATGATCAAGCACAAGCAGTTTCCCGACCTGTACTTGATCCCGGCGGCGCAAACGCGCGATAAGAGCGCCGTGAGCCCGGCCGATATGGTGCAGTTGTGCAACGAACTGCGCAAGGAGTTCGACTTCATCCTGATCGACAGCCCGGCCGGAATCGAGCGCGGTTTCCGCAATGCCATGGCGCCGGCCGACGATATCCTGATCGTGACGAACCCGGAAGTTTCCGCCGTACGCGATGCCGACCGGGTGATCGGGTTGATCGAGGCTGAGAATAAAGGCCCAGCGCGGCTGATCTTGAATCGCGTTAAGATGGACATGGTGCGCAAGGGTGATATGCTTTCTGCAGACGACGTGACCGACATTCTGGCGGTCAAGTTGATCGGCATTGTGCCCGACGACGAGGGTGTGGTGTCGGCGTCGAACAGCGGAAACCCGGTGACGCTTCAAGAGAATTCGCGCTCCGGTCAGGCGTTTCGCAATATCGCGCGCCGGTTGTGCGGCGAGGATGTACCATTCATGCAGCTTGATGCGCAAAGTGGGCTGTTGGGGCGATTGGGCCGGCTGTTCGGTGGTCGGTAGCTGGGTCGGGGTGGACAGGGAGAGCCGGTCATGTCGAACTTTCTAGGACGCCTGTTTGGGCGGGGCAAAGACGAGTCCAGTGCGCAGGCAGCCAAGCGTCGCCTTCAGTTCGTCCTCGTCCACGACCGTATCAATCTTCCACCGGACTTGATGACGGCGATGAAGGAGGAGATCCTACAGGTCATCTCCAAGTACGTGCAGGTCGCCGGGGAGTCGATCGATATCGCGCTCAAGCCCAGCGAGGGCGACATCAACTTGCTCATCGCCGAAGTGCCGTTCGCAAAGACGCTCGACACCCCACGTAAGCCGCAAGATGACGCCGACGACGACGATCTCGAAGGGCCTGTTGCGTAGGGGCGGTGCGTAAGCGACGGGTTGCAGGGGTGTCATCCTAGGTTCGACCAGCCTATAATGCCCACATCCGTCCGGATGTTCGGGTGACGGCTATGCGTTCCCAAAGCCTCTGGCGAAATTTCGATTACGTGCTGCTCGTCTCGGTCGGCTTGCTGATCGTCATCGGGCTGTTTATGATCCGCAGCGCCACGTTCGACGCCATCGACGACGAACTGCGCACGCGCGTGTCCGACCAAGTGCTGTACGCGGTGATCGGCCTCGGCGTCATGGTGTTTCTGGCGTCGGTTGACTATCGTACGCTTGGCGGTTTATCGCTCTGGCTGTACCTGACGATGGTCGTGCTGCTGGTGCTCGTGCTGGCGCTCGGCGTCGTCGGCGATGCCGGCGCGCAGCGCTGGATCAACTTCGGAATTCGCATCCAACCCAGCGAGATCGGCAAGATCTTCATCATCATTACGCTCGGCACGTACCTGTCGAAACGCTATACGCAGATCGGCGACCTTCGCGTGCTTGCCGGCTCGCTGCTGCACCTTGCGATCCCGGCGGGTCTGGTCTTCATCCAGCCCAACCTCGGCACGACCATTGTTTTCGCTGTGATCTGGTTTGCGCTCGTTTGGGCTGCCGGGTTGAAGATTCGGCATATCGTCATCTTTTCGGCGGTGCTGTTGATCGCCGCGCCGGTGGTGTATTCACAGATGCGCCCGTACCAGCAAAGCCGTATCACGACGTTCCTCAACCCGGAAGGCGACCCGCAGGCGTTCTACAACATCCGTCAGGCAATCATCTCGATCGGTTCCGGCGGACTGTTGGGCAAAGGCTATGCGGCGCCCAGCGGCCAGAATCGCCTGCGCTTCCTGCGCGTGCGGCACACCGATTTTATCTTCAGCGTGATCTCCGAGGAATTCGGGTTCATCGGCGGAATGACGGTGATGGGCCTGATCGGCATCGTGATTGTACGCATCATGCGCGGGGCCCGGCTCGCTGCCGACCCGCTCGGCGCGATGATCTGTTACGGCGTGGCCGCGATCATCTTCTTTCAGACCTTCGTGTCGATCGGCATGAACTTGCAGATGCTGCCCGTGACCGGCCTCACATTACCGTTCGTGAGTTCGGGCGGCACGTCGCTGCTCTCGCTGATGATGGGCATCGGCTTGGCGCAAAGCGTGATCATGCGCCGCCGCCGGACGTCATAGAGCCGCTCAACTCACCAGATCGATTGCCAGCTTGACGCGACGCAGCGATTCCGCTCGCCCGACAATTTCCATCGTCTCGAACGTCGGTGTCGAGATCGCCTGACCACTGGCGGCGACGCGCAGCACGCCGAACATCTGCGAGTTGTTCAGGCCAAGCTCCTGCCCCAGTTCGGTAAAAGTTTCGAGCAGCTTGTCGGCCGTGAACGGGTCGACGGTCTCGATCACCGGTATGCAGGCTTCTAGCGCGCGCTTGGTACTGGCCGCGTCCATCTTCTTCTGGATGAGCTTCTCGACTGGCGGCGGCGCGAACTCCGGCTTGAAGAAGAACCCGGCCATGTCGACCACGTCGTTAAGCGTCTTGATACGCGTCTGCACCAGCGGTGCGACCTTGCGCAGTGTGTCCATGTCGACGTCTAGGCCTGCCGCTTCCAGTGGACCGCGCAAGGCGTCGGCCAGCTCGTCGGGCGTCATCTTTTCGCGGATGTAAAGCCCGTTGATCCACTCGAGCTTTTCCATTGGGAATGCGCTGTTGGACGGGTTGATGCGGCTGAAGTCGCTGAACCGTTCGCGCGCCTCGTCCATGCTGAACACTTCGACCTCGTCGCCGAAGTTCCAGCCGATCCCGACCAGCAGGTTCGCCAACGCCGGCGCAAGGTAACCGCCCTTGATGTAGTCGTGAACCATCACCGGCAGCACGTTGCCCTTGGCGTCCACCGGCGGCTTGCGCTTGCTGATCTTGCCTTTGCCGTTGGGGTTGAGCATCACGGGCAGGTGCGCGTATTGTGGCATCTCCCAGCCGAACGCCTTCCACACCTGCATGTGCAGCGGCGCGGACGGAAGCCATTCGATCCCGCGCATGACGTGGCTGATGTGCATGAAGTGGTCGTCGACGACGACGGCGAGGTGATAGGTCGGGAAGCCGTCGCCCTTGAGCAGCACGGCGTCCTGAATCGACTCGTTCTCGAACTCGACATCGCCGCGCACGAGGTCGGGGAAGATGGATTTGCCTTCACGCGGCATCTTCAACCGGATAACCGGATTCCGCCCTTCAGCCTCGGCTTCCGCCTTCAGCGAAGCGAGTTCAGCAGGCGAGGCGTAGCGGCAGCGGCGATCGTAGCCGGGAGGGATGCCGGCAGCCTGCTTCTCTTTGTTGACCTGTTCGAGCCGCTCGGACGAGCAGTAGCAGTAGTAGGCATGATCGTTGTCGACCAGCCACTTGGCCCACTCCTGATACAGCGAAAGCCGTTCGCTCTGGACATACGGGCCGTACGGCCCGCCGACTTCGGGGCCTTCGTCCCAATCGACACCGACCCAGCGCAAGGCTTCCAATAGCGTTTGCAGCGCGTTCGGATCGTAACGCTTCTGGTCGGTGTCCTCGATGCGCAAGACAAACTGCCCGCCGTGATGGCGCGCGAACAGCCAGCCCCAGAGGGCCATGCGCAGGCCGCCGATGTGCAGCGATCCGGTCGGGCTAGGGGCAAAGCGGGTGCGCACGGGGCGCGTGGAGTCGGTCATCAGAAGTCTCGTGGTGAATGCACGCCCAGCGGCGTCGGTCAACGTCGCCATCAGTGTACCGAAACGCGCGCCAGTCGTGAACGCCGGGTTATGGGGCCCTAGCGGAAGACCAGCGTGACCTCGTCGTCGGTCAGGGTGGCGCCGACGAAACGCACCGATTCGCCGCCCACTGCGCCGACGACCTGCGTCAGGGCATCGCGGGCGCGCTGCTCGATATTGGCTATGGCGTCGCCAATGCCGCCTTCAGGCACAGCGTACAGCCTGCCGTTGTAGTCGATCGCCAGCACGTCGGCATTTGCGCCGTCGATGCGGACTGCCACGCCGACAGACTGGTAGATGCCGAACTGCGGAAAGTTGATGATGCCGTAGATCATCGCACCGCCAGCCTTCAGGTCGACCGTTGCGCCGTAGACCGGCGGAGTAGGGGTGTCGCCGCACAGGGCTACCCGAGCGCGGCACAGCGCGTTGAGCTGCGCTTCGCCCAGCGTGACGACCGTCGACTCGATGCCGTTGACGAGCGTCTGGCGCGCGCCCTCCAGCGGGATGATCCCGACGTTGGGGATGTCGACGCTCAATGTCTGCGGCGGTGCCGCTGCGACCTCAAGGGCTGCGACTTGCTCGACCGGCGGCGGATCGGCTTCAGGCGCGTCACTGGCGGTGCTTTCGGGATCGTCCTCCGGCGTGGACCCCATCGGCGCGGCGACCAGCGAGTTTGAGGGCGTCCCGAACAGGCTGCCCGCATCGCTCACGAGTACGGCGGACTCACCGAGCTCGCGGAATCCGGCGATGCGCAGCGCAATCCCCGGCAGGACCGGCAGCAGGACGACGACCAGCACCGCGATCACGACGACGACGATCAGCGCAGTGAAGACACAGCCCCGGCGGCGGTTAGGAACCCGTTGGATGTACTGTCCGGTCATCTGATCGTCCGGTATGATGAACTGGTGACGAGCGTATTCTACACGAACTCTGCGCCCCGCTCATCATCCGGTAGGCGCATTGGACGGAGAAAGTGCGGTTTCATGCGGAAAGTCATTGTCGTGCTGCTGGTCGCGGTCGTCGCCACCGTCGTATTCGCGCAGTCCCCCGGCGCGCCGGGAATCGGGGACGACTTCTATCCGGAGCTCGGCAACGGCGGTTATGACGTCGAAGCCTACACGATTGAGGTTTCCGTCAGCGACGATCTGGCGGCCATCACCAGCGCGACGACTACCATCACCGCACTGGCGACTCAGTCGCTGTCATCGTTCAACCTCGATTTCCTCGGGATGACCGTAGATTCGGTGCGTGTGAACGGCGGCGAGGCCGAGTTCGCGCGTGATGGACGCGAAATGACGATCACGCCGCAGCAGGCGATTCCCGATGCCGAGACGTTTTTGGTCGAAGTCGCCTATCACGGCGTGCCCGGCACTGACAGCGACGGCGACAGCCTTCAGTTCAACAATGGGTGGTTCAACTACGGCAGCGGCATCCTGGTCGCCAGCGAACCGGACGGATCGGCGGTGTGGTTCCCGTGCAACGATCACCCGCTGGACAAGGCGACGTTCGAGTTCATGATCGACGTGCCGGCACCGTATGTGGTGGTGGCCAACGGGACGCTCGAGGCGACCATCAAAGACGGCGCACGCATTCTGTACCACTGGGCGATGCGTCAGCCGATGGCGACGTACCTGGCGACCGTCAACATCAACACCTTCACCGAACAGCGCGAGGTAACCGACAGCGGCCTGGTGATCCGCAACTACTTCCCGCTGGCGATCGCCGAGCAGGCCACCGAGACGTTCGCGCGGCAGGGCGAGATGATCGCCGCGTTCGAGCCGCTGTTCGGGCCGTACCCGTTCGACGTCTACGGCGCTGTGGTGGCCGATATTCCGCTCGGGTTCGCGTTGGAGACGCAGACGATCTCGCTGTTCGGGCGCAACGTCATTAGCGGCACGGCGACCGGTTCGGGTGTGCCGTCGGAGAGCGTGATCGCGCACGAACTGGCGCATCAGTGGTTCGGCAACAGCCTGACACCCGCGACATGGCGCGATCTGTGGCTCAACGAGGGGTTTGCCACCTACGCGCAGGCGCTGTGGGTCGAGTCCACCGCCGGACGGCCCGCCGCCGACCGGCTGATGGTGTCGTTCTACGCGCAGATCCGAAACCCGCTGAACGTGGCGCGCGGGACCGCCGCGCCGGGGAATCCGCCGCCCGAGGCGCTGTTCAACCGCAGCGTGTACCTGCGAGGGGCGTGGGTGCTGCATGCGCTCCGGCTTCAGATCGGCGACGAGGCGTTCTTCGACCTGCTGCGCGAGTACGCGGCCCGCTTCGCGTATGGCAACGTGACGACGCAGGACTTTGTCGATCTGGCGTCGGAGATCAGCGGCGATCCGAGCGTGCCGGACTTGCTTGACCGCTGGATTTACGGCGTCCCCGTGCCGGATGTCCCGCAGTTGGGGCTGTTCGGCGGCTGACAGCGTTTATGCAGTAAGCCGCACTCTACAGTACAATACGCGTACAGCGGAGCTATCCGAACGCAATAAGTGGAGGCGGCATGAGCGAAACCCGCGTCGATGCCGACGTCGAAGTCCGAATTGATACGCGCGTGCGCCTGATGGGCGCGCTGCTTGCGATGACCCAATACCCGGAGTCTGTTCAGCACGTGCGCCCGCACGGCGTGCACGTGTTCGCGCGCAATACCCGGCGCACGCTGGGGGACATGAGCGGCGATCCGACCGTCGTTCAAGTGCAGCAGCTTCTGGACGACGGTATCACCCTCGAAACGTTGTTTGCGTTGTCGATGCACCTGCACCCGACAACGTTTGAGCTGGTCCGTCCTCTGCCGGGTTGGGTGCCGAGTAATCTGGCCACGAATATCCGCGACTTCAACAAGCGCACCAAGCTCAGCCTGTGGTTCGAGAAGGAACGCGCCGCGTGGGAAAAGGCCGAACAGGAGTCGCGCAACGTCTTCGCTTCTGTACAGTTCCGGCCGCTGCTGAGTCAGTTCTTCGACAACGTGCCGACCCGGTTCGTGTTCGTGCCGACCCTGCTGTATCCAAGCGATCGCGACGTCACCGTGCTGTTCGACGGCGAGCTGATTTGCATCGCGCCGCCGCCGCTGGCCTGGGGCGACAATCCCCCGTGGGCGTATGACGATCCCGCGATGCTGTCGTACAGCCTGTTCAACGCGCTGGGCGGGTACGGCAAGCTGCTGCTCGACCGCGAGCTGGAAGCAAATCCGGGCGCGATTGAAGAGGCGGCGGATCAGGCGCTGCCGGTCAACGAGCAGTTCCGCGCGGCGTTCCCGACGTGGAAAGGCCAGTTCCGCGAATTGTTCGCGTATGCGCTGACGGCGTTGTATCTGGAAGACTACGTGAGCGACCGCGAGTATCGCGCGTTCGTGCTGATCGAGCAGCGCATGCGCGGCATGAACATCCTGCCTGGCACGGTCAACGTGATGCGGCGCTATATGAAAGAGCGTGGCAACAAGTACGCGACGATCGCCGACTGGATCCGCGTGTTCCCGATTCAGCTTCGTCTGGCGAAACGCTTCGTGAGCTTGTAGGGGAGCCCCCTCACCCCCAGCCCGCCCTCAAAGGGCGAGAGGGAAGAGTGAACGCGGATGAAGTATCCGCTTCATGTGCCACGAGATGCCTGAAGTCGAACCCCCGGCTGCTGGCTTCTACTTCCGATCCGGCCGTACCATTGATCGGAGATGCCGGTACGCTCATGATACAATCTCCGTTGTGCCGCCTCCCAACGAACAGACCTCATCCATGACCGGTTCCTCAGCAGAGTTCAGTTTGCCACGCGCCACCCCCGAAAGTCAGGGGATTGCTTCGCCGGTCGTGCGTCAATTCGTCGAAGCGCTGGAGAATCAGGGCAATGTCCACAGCGTCATGCTGCTGCGACACGGCAAGGTGATCGCAGAAGGCTGGTGGTCGCCCTATGCGCGTGACTACCCGCACATGCTTTTTTCAGTCAGCAAGAGCTTTACGTCTACGGCCGTGGGCCTCGCCGCAGCCGAGGGATACCTGTCCATCGACGATCGGGTGCTGTCCTATTTCCCAGCGGAAACGTCCAGTGATCCGGGGGATCCGCTGGCGGCGATGACGGTGCGTCATCTGCTGACGATGTCCACGGGGCACGCTGTCGACACGTGGCCGACGATGGTCCGGCGGCCCGATGGTGACTGGGTGGCGGGGTTTCTGGAGGTCCCGGTAACGCGCACGCCGGGGACTCACTTTGTGTACAACACCGGGGCAACCTATATGCTCTCTGCGATCGTGCAGAAGGCAACCGGAATGAAACTCACGGAGTTTCTGCAGCCGCGGCTGTTTGCGCCGCTGGGTATCGAGAACGCAACTTGGCGAGAATCGCCACGGGGGATTGCGCACGGCGGTACCGGGCTGAGCGTCACAACAGAAGATATTGCCAAATTCGGCCAGTTATACCTGCAAAACGGACTGTGGCAGGGCGCGCAGATCGTGCCTGAAGCGTGGGTGGACGCAGCGACGTCTTATCAAGTCTCAAACGGCGATGACGCGAACAGCGACTGGGCGCAGGGTTACGGCTATCAATTCTGGCGCTGCCGGCACAATGCGTATCGAGGCGATGGAGCCTTTGGTCAGTACTGTATTGTCATGCCGGAGCAGGACGCCGTCCTTGCCATGACTGCCGGGATCGATTTACTTGAGATGCAGCAGCCACTCGACTTCGTTTGGGACATCCTGCTTCCGGCGATGCGTCCGGACCCACTGCCTGACGATGGTGCCGCCCAAGCTGAACTGTCGCAGAAGCTGGCAACCGTGACTCTACCGCCGGTACAGGGACAGGCGGCGTCGCCCGTGATGACACAGGTGTCCGGGCGAACCTATGCTGTCGGCGACAACGCGCTCGCGATCGAGACCCTGACCCTGAGCTTTACCGGCGATGGATGTGTGTTCAGCATCAAGACAGCGACGGGTGAGGAGACGATCCCCTTTGGCTACGGCCGGTGGCAGCAAGGCCAGCCGACGGCCTTGTTCCGCCACCCCCTCCTGTTCGACCGCACGGCGATCGCGTCCAGCGGCGCATGGACAGCCGACGACGTGTATACGATGGTCGTCCAGTTGATTGAGACGCCGTTCAACCATACGCTGACATGCCATTTCGTCAGGGACGAACTCCTGATCGAAGTCCAGGTCAACGTCTCGCTGGAGTCGACGAAGCCGGTCGTACTACTGGGGCGTTCAGCGAAACAAGGGCTGAATGTGAATGCGTCAGGCGAGTGATAACGAGTCTGCGTGCACAGGCCCTCACCCCCAGCCCCTCTCCCTCAGGGAGAGGGAGAATCCATGACCACCGCCGCCGGTCAGCTCGCCGGTGGTACTAAAGGGCGTGTCAGACGATTTCCTCGTTAGCCCATCAAGCCTTGCGCGGTCTAGGCGTATACCAGGCCGTGATGTGCCACAGGAAGGAGACCAACTCGACCAGTAGTAGAAACACCGTGACAATCTGTGTGGCCGTATCCACATCGTCAAATCGACGCAGCTGCCACAGCGGACCCACAAGACCGAGGGCCACGAGAATTGCGGCTGAGATGAGCCCGGTCCAGACATTGTAGGACTCGCGGTACTTCGTTCCAAGCTGGCGATACCACCATCGCGGTCGATCCCTTAACCTTGCAAGCAGATCATCGACTGTCTTCGGCTTCCGTGGCGACAAGTGAGCACTCAGTTCGACCAATTCCCAGCCCAGCCACAGGTGAATCGCTTGGGACAAGAGGCCAAGAAAGATGTTCTCAATCACTGCTTGGATACCTGTTGGATACTCGGTGGCCTTTTCGGGCACGTTGTCGGCCGCCACATGCACAAACTGCATTATAGTCTCGCGCAGAAATCCGCGAAGCGAGTCGTCTACGCCACGACGCCGTTGTGGCGGGTCATCGCCAGTTCGAGGCCGTCAGTCAGCCACGTCTCGACCGCGTCGGCCGCGCGCTCGATCATAATCTGCGCACTGATGGCGTCGTCGCCCATGAACGGCCGCAGCACATACGCCGCCGGATCCATCTGGCCGGGCGGGCGGCCGATCCCGCAGCGTGCCCGGGCGAACTCGCGCGTGCCGAGGTGCTGGATGATGCTGCGCACCCCGCGCTGCCCGCCGTCGCCGCCGCCGTTGCGCAGGCGCAGCGTCCCCAGCGGCAGGTCGAGGTCGTCGGCCGCGACGATCAGCTTGTCGACGTCGATCTTGTAGAAGTCGATCAGGCCGCGCACGGCCACGCCGCTCTCGTTCATGTACGTCAGCGGCTTGGCGAGCAGCACGCGCCGCCCAGCGATCAGCCCGTCGGCCACGCTGGCGCGCTTCTCGGTACGCGAAAACGTCAGACCGTGGCGCTTCGCCAACGTCTCGACGACCTTGTACCCCATGTTGTGGCGGGTGTTCTCGTACTGCGGACCGGGGTTGCCCAGCCCTGCGATCAGCCAGCGCTCGCTCATGCGTATCCCTCGACAGAATACCCAAAGGATACCACGGCGGCACCCTCGGTCAGCCCCCAATTCGCGGCCGGATGCGCTGTGAATTGGTCGGCTTGCGCGGCGTAATCTGGACGTTGACCCGCCCGACGCCCGCGCCCTACAATGAGGCGCAGGTGGCGTCGGTCATGGGTGGAGGTCGGGGACATGTCGCAGTTTGCGTATTTCAAGGGGCGTATCGTCCCGGCGGATCAGGCGACGATCAGCGTCAAGAATCACGCGTTCAATTATGGCACGGCGGTCTTTGGCGGCCTGCGCGCGTACTGGAACGCCGACGACGAGCAGCTCTACATCTTCCGCCCGCTCGACCATTTCCGGCGTCTGATTCAGTCGGCGTCGCTGCTGCGCATGGCCGTCCCCAACACGCCGGAAGGCCTTGAGCAGATTCTGATCGACCTGCTGCGCGCCGAGAACTACCGTGAGAACGTCTACGTCCGCCCGCTGGTGTACAAGGATTTGGACGGGATCGGCGTGCGCTTGCACGACGTGCCCGACGCCGTCACGATGTGGACGCTGCCTTTCGGCAAGTACATCGAGAAGGAAGACGGCGCGCATGTGCACTTTTCGGCGTGGCGGCGCGTCGACGATAACGCCATCCCCGCCCGTGGCAAGGTCAGCGGTAGCTACGCCAATTCGGCGCTGATCAAGTCGGATGCGGTGCTTTCGGGGTATGATGAGGCGTTGGTGCTCAATCAGGACGGGCACGTCAGCGAGGCCAGCGCGGCCAACATCTTCATGGTGCGCAACGGCACCGTGTTCACGCCGCCGGTGCAGAGCAACGTGCTCGAAGGCATCACCCGGCGCTCGCTGATGCAGCTTCTGCGCGACGAAATGGGCGTGGACGTCGTAGAACGAGATATCGACCGCACGGAGATCTATCTGGCCGACGAAGTGTTCTTGTGCGGCACGGGCGTGCAGATCGCCGCGGTAACGCGCGTCGAACATCGCGCCATCGGCACGGGCCGGATGGGTGAGATCACGCGCGAACTGCGCGATCTGTTCGGGAACGTCGTGATGGCGCGGGTCGAGAAGTATCGCGAGTGGTGCACGCCGGTCTACGCGACCGAGCCGATCAGCGAGAGCTAACCCGGTCCGGGGCCGGAATTCGGGTTGAACAGCAGAACCGTGAGCCGTGCGCTGTGTATGGGTCGCGCCCGTTGAAGGAGTGGCATGTCACAGGAAGCCGTAATTCGAGTCGAAGCCGTCACAAAGCAGCTTCCGCTGGGTAAGGTGATGATCGATGCCCTGCGCGGGGTCGACATGACCGTCTACAAAGGCGAGATGGTCGGGCTTGTTGGTCCGTCTGGCAGCGGCAAATCGACGCTGCTGGGCATTCTCGGCGGGCTGGACTCGCCGACCGCGGGCCGTGTCGAAATCGCCGGAATCGACACGACTCGCTTGGGCGAAGGGCGGATGACGGAAGTCCGCAACGAGAACATCGGCTTCATCTTCCAGTTCTTCAACCTGATTCCCACGTTGACGGCGCTCGAAAACGTGATGCTGCCGATCCAGTTTGCGCGCAAGCGGCAGTTCAACCCCGCCAAGCGCGCCCGCGAACTGCTCAAGCTATTGGGTCTGGGCGATCGCATGCATCATCGCCCTTCGGAGCTGTCCGGCGGTCAGCAGCAGCGCGTCGCGATTGCCCGCGCATTGGCGAACAACCCGCCGCTGATCCTCGCCGACGAGCCGACCGGCAACCTCGACACCGAGTCGGGCAAGCTGGTGCTGGACACGCTGCGTCAAATCCGTGAAGAAAGTGGGACGACCGTGCTGCTTGTCACGCATGACCCCGACATCGCCGCTGGCATGGATCGCATTCTGACGTTGGTGGATGGGCGAATCGTCGAGCACAACCACGTGCCAGTCGCCTAACGGCCTAGCACCAGTGCGACTCCGGCAATCGCGAGTAGGGCAGGTGGGATGTACAGCGGCGCGCCGCGTGTGAGCGCGTAGTGCGCGATCGCTCCAACGCCGGCGACCACCAGCCCCAACGCAAACACGGTTGAGAAACCGCCGTTGGCAAGCCCGATCCCCATTGCGATGAATGCTGAGTATGTCAGGTAGATGTAGAACGTGAATCCACGCTCTTTGACGGCTGTCGCTGCCGCGTGTGCGTCGGGGATCACTATGCGCCGGCGTGCAAGCTGAAGCCACTGACTGAAGCCGAGGATCGCCAGCAGGGCGCTTGCCGCCGCCGGCCACTGCAACGCTGCGAAGCGCGTATCGAGCACCGCGATCAGCGCCACCAGCGTGACTCCAAACGCCACGATCATCACGCTGACGCCGAATTGCACCGAGTCGCGCCGCCAGTCCGCCTCGATCCGAGCCAACTCTTCCTTGAGCGGAGCGCGGCGCTCTGCCAACTGACGATACGTGTACGCAAGCAACCCGACCGCGCCGGCAATCAACACAAGCCCGATTAACGTCATCGTCCGCTAAACCGTCTTGTGCGCATATTTCGCGCGGATGGTCGGGACGAGGTATTCGTTGAACGCGCGGTCGGCGTCGAATTCCGGCTTCCAGCCCCAGTCGCGCCGGGCGGCGCTGTCGTCCAGATCGGCCGGCCAGCTGTCGACGATGTTCTGGCGGCCGGGCGTCTCCGCAAACGTGATGTCGGCATGCGGGAATGCCGTGCGCACGCGTTCGGCGACCTGTTCGGCGCTCATACTGAACGCGGTCAGGTTGTAGACAGAACGGGTCAGGGTTTCGGGCGGGACTTGCGCCAACTCGATCAGAGCGCGTATAGCGTCAGGCATCGCCATGAATGGCATGGTCGTATCGGGGCGCACGAAGCATGCGTATGGCTTGCCGTCCGCGGCGCTGTGCAGCATCTCCGGCGCGAAGTCGGACGTGCCGCCGGCTGGCATCGTCGTCGCGCTGATCAGGCCGGGGAAGCGCACGCTGCGGAAATCGACACGGTTGATGGCGGCGTTGGCGGCCAACTGCCGGTAGTGGTGGGTGTAGTAGCGCCCGAGGTGCTCGCAGTACAGCTTGTTGCACCCGTACATCGTCGTCGGGTTGAGATACTCGTCTTCGCGAACCGGCGGCACGCTGGCCTTGGTCGCAAGGTCGGGCATCCCATAAACGGCGACCGATGACGGAAAGATGAACCGAACGGGCGCGCCGCGCCATTCGGCTTCTTCCATCGCAAGCTGCAGCAGATTGAGCGTACCGCGCACGTTGACGCGATGCGCCGAGTCCGGGCGAAATTCGCTGTGGGTGCTGAGCAGTGCGGCGAGGTGGTAGATCGTCTCGATGTCGTATTCGCTCGACAGGTTTTCGAGCAGGTCTTGGTCGAGGATATCGCCGACGATGGCCTGATCGACCAGCGGCAGCATTTCGGTGTCGAGGTTGCGTAGGTCGAGGACGACGATATCGGGCGGGTTGGGTTGGGCGCGCAGCTGCCGGATCAGGCCGTGGCCGACCTCGCCGTTGGCGCCCGTAATCAGCGTAATACGCCGGCGCATCGGCTACTCCGCGGCAGGTTTGCTGGCGACCAGCACCGTCCACGAACCGCTCTGGACGGACTTGCCATTCTGGTTGACGATCTTGACGTCCAGTGTCACCATTCCGCCGCCGAGCCGTGGCGCTTCCTGCTTTTCTTTCACCGTGAGCTGCACATGCAGGGTGTCGCCGATCAGCACCGGCAGGCTGAACTTCATCTCAAGGCTGCGGAAGGCGAGGATGGTCTTTTCCATGAAGCCGAGCTGATACGCTTGGCCGACGGCGTAGCTGAGCGACAGCATGCCGTGGGCGATGCGTTGGCCCATCATGTGGGTCTTCATGTACTCGGCGTCGAAGTGCATCGGGTTGAAGTCGCCGGTGAGCGCGCCGAACTGGACGATATCCGTCTCGGTGATCGTGCGCCCACGCGTGACCATCGTCACGCCCACTTCGTAGTCTTCAAAGTAGAGGCCGGTCTGCATCAAGTCCCCCTGTTCAAAACAGCGAGGGTTGCCCGCAACGTACTGAAACCCGGTTTACCTGCGGCACCCAGTAAGCAACTTAGTGCTGCTACCTTCCGGTCCTGACACGGTTCGAAGCGTCCTGCCGCGCAAGGCCGGGTTCCAGTGTGTTGAGGGCAACCCTTCACACAAGTCTGTTCTAACGCCGCATACGGCGCGGCTGTAGTTAACCTCAGTGTATCAGAGGCGCCGCGCTGCTTCAAGGCTACTCAAGCACCACCGCGGTGCCGCTGGCATTCACCATCAGCATCGAGCCGCCTTGACCGACCGTTTCGTAATCGAGGTCAACGCCCAGCACGGCGTTTGCGCCCAGCGCCGAAGCACGATCCATCATCTCCTGTAAGGCGGCATTGCGCGCCTCGTTGAGCGTGGTCTCGTAGGCCTTGCTGCGCCCGCCGAAGATGTCGCTCAGGCCCGCCATGAAGTCTTTGAATACGTTCGCGCCGAGGATCGTCTCGCCGGTGACGATTCCGAGATAACGGGTGATGGCGTAGCCCTCGACGGTGTTAGTCGTCGTCACGATCATCTTGCTGCCGGCCATTTCAATTCTCCGTGAGTGAAAGTCAGACATCTTATATACGCGGCAAGCCCCTGAGATGTCGCGCCCCAACGTGTGGGGGTACGGGCTATATTCGCCGTGCTTCCAGCGCCTCGGCCAGAAGGTCGGTGACGACCTGCGGGTTGCCCTTGCCTTTAAGCGCCGCCATGCACTGACCCATGAGCGCCTTGATCAGCTTGTCCTTGCCTGCCAGATACCCGGAAACCATGTCCGGGTTGGCGTTCAATACCGACTCGATCGTGTCGCGCAGCACGCCTGTATCACTGACCTGTTCGAGGCCAAGCTCGTTGACCAGCGCGGACGGCGCGTGGCCGGTCTCCCACATATGCGAGAGCAGCGTATTGGCGGTGTTGTTGTTGATCGTACCGGCCTGCACGAGCGCAATCAGTTCGGCCAGCATGACCGGCGTGATCTTGATGTGGCCGATTTCGTCGTAGCCGACGTTCGACTCGTTCATCGTGCGGAACAGCCCGCCGAGCATCCAGTTGACAGCTTGCTTGGCCGGCGCGCTGGCGGCGATCATCGCCTCGAAGAAGTCGGCAATAGCGCGGTCTTCGACCAGTCGCCGTGCCTCGTACTCGGTGATGCCGTGGTCGACGGTGTAGCGCGCGACTTTGGCGTCTGGCAGTTCGGGCAAGTGCGCACGCACTTCTTCGACCCACGCGCGGCTGGCCTCGATCACGGGGATGTCTGGTTCGGGGAAGTAACGGTATTCGTCGGCACGCTCCTTGTAGCGCTGTACGACGATCTTGCCAGCGGCCTCGTCCCAGCCCAACGTCGCAGGGGTGACGGTGCCGCCCGTTTCGTACTGACGAATCTGCCACGCGGCTTCTGCATCGATGGCGCGTACCATGCTGCGGATGCTGTTCAGGTTCTTGATCTCGCGCCGGGTGCGATACTCGGTGTCGTCCTTGTGCAATACGCTGACGTTGGCCTCGAAGCGCAGCACGCCCTTCGACATGTCGCCGTGGTTGACGCCGAGGTACTGCAGCAGCGCCCGAAGCTTGCGCGAATAGGCTTCGGCCTCGCCGCTGCTGAAGATGTCCGGCTCGGACACGATTTCGAGCAGCGGCACGCCGGCGCGGTTGTAGTCCACAAGGCTCGACCCGTCGCCCTCATGGGTGAGCTTTCCGGTGTCCTCTTCGAGGTGCGCGCGACGGACACGGATACGTTTGGTCTCGCCGTCCAGTGCGATGTCAACGTAGCCATTGATGGCGAGCGGACGGTCGTACTGGCTGATCTGGAAGCCCTTCGGCAGGTCAGGGTAGAAGTAGCTCTTGCGCGCGAACTGATTGACCGGCGGAATCTCGCAGTTGAGCGCAAGTCCGACCATCATCGCGTACTCGACCGCCTGCATGTTGACGACCGGCAGCGTTCCCGGCAGTCCGAGCGACAGCGGATCAACGGCGCTGTTTGGCGCGGCCTCTACGCTGTCCACCACCGGGCACGGGCTGAACATCTTGCTCGCGGTCAGCAGTTCGGCATGCACTTCCAAGCCGACGATTGTTTTCCAATCCGACATTCGGGAATCCTGTTCATCAAAAGGCGCGGCTCATCACCGCGCCATTATACCGCGCTTGCCGTGCCTAGTCCCCGCTGATGCGCAGGGTGGCCTGTACAGCGCCGGTCGCGTCCTCGAGCGTGATCACGTCGCCGGGGTCGCCCCAGACAGGACGCGTGAGGCCCCAGTAGCGGCGCAGCGGCGTATTCTCGCCGACCTGCGTCCAAACTTCGAGCAGGCCGTCGTTGAACAGACGCGTCTCGGGGAAAGTGTACACGTTGCCGTCGAGGTCGCTGAGTGTCCAGCCCGTCAGGTTGACGGTTGCGCCACGGTTGATGATGACCAGATGCTCGCTGGTGATGTCGCCGGCGCCCAAGACCTCATCGACCTCGACCTGCGCGTTCTCGGCGGTGGGTGCCAGCGTGACGGTCGGCGTGAGCGTCGGTTCCGGCGTGACACCGGGCGCGAGTGTTGCTGTCGCCTCAGTTGAATCGTCGTTGCCGCCGGGAATCGGCGTCGTGCCAAGCAGCGCACAACCCTCAAGCGGCACGACGAGCGTCTGCCCGATCTGCAGGAAGCGCGCGTCGTCTTCGGTCAAGCCGTTCACCTCGAGGATCGCGAAGACGTCCGTGTCGTAGATTTCAGCGAGGCGGCCCGGGCTTTCGCCGTCTGCCAGCACGTGCAGTATGCATCCCGGCGGCAGCGCGCTGATCGTGGCTTGTGCGTTCGGGTCGCCGGCAAGGGCTGGATCGATCGTCGGCACGCTAGTGGGGGCCGTTTGTGCAGACTCGGTTGATCCGGGCGCAGCGGCGACCGTGGTGTTCTGCGGGTCGAGCACCCCGGTCGGAATTGCGGCGATGGTTCCCGGCTCTGGGGTAGCCGTAATTACCCGCACGATGGGCGTGGTGTTCGGGTCCGGCGTGGCCGTAATGATGAGCAGCACTGTGGCAAAGCGTTCCGGTGATGTGCTGGTCTCGGTCGGCGCTGGCCCCAACATACTCACGACCGCAAACGCGACCCCGGCCGTGATCAGGACATTCAGCACTACGAAGATGAAGAAGCCGCGGGCGCGCATGGGTTACCCTCCAGTGCGGTGACTGAAGCGGGGCGCATCAAATCGTGTTCGATGCGCCCCGCTTGATGTCTCGAACAAGCCGGTCGATTAGTCGTTGTTGTTGCGCTTGCGGCGCAAGAACGCCGGAATCTCGGTGCTTTCGGGATCGCGCGAGCTGTCCAACGGCTGAAGCGGACGCTGCGGGGGCTGCGGCGCCGGGGAGGGGGCCGGAGTCTGCTGGCGCGGGGCCTGTGGCTGAACCGGGACCGACTGCTGCGGCCGCGGGGCCTGATAATTCTGCTGCGGTGGCGCGTAGTTGGCCGCGGGCTGCTGGCGCGACGGCTGGAAGCTGGTGGAAGCGGCGTCTCCAGCACGGCGGGTCGAACGCGCCTGCTCGAAGCCGGTCGCGATAACCGTGATCCGCACCTCGTCGCCCAAGTTCTCGTCGATTCGGGCGCCGAAGATGAGGTGGACATCCGGGTGTGCGCTCTCGCGGACGATTGCCGCGGCTTCGTTGACCTCGGTCAGGCTAAGGCTCGGGCCGCCGGTGATGTTGAACAGGATGCCGCGTGCGCCGTCGATCGTGACGTCGAGTAGGCCGTTGTGGATCGCTTGCCGCGCCGCATTCATGGCGCGATCGTCGCCCGCGCCGTGGCCGACAGCCATCAACGCTGCGCCGCCTTCGCTCATGATCGTACGGACATCGGCGAAGTCGAGGTTGATCAGCGATGGGACAGTGATCAGTTCGGAAATGCCCTGAATGCCCTGCCGCAGCACGTCGTCGGCGAGGCTGAACGCCTGCTGGAGCGTCGCGTTCTTGTGGGCGATGCTGAGCAGACGGTCGTTCGGGATGACGATCAGCGTGTCGACCTTGCCCTTGAGCGATTCAATGCCCTGTTCGGCAAAGTCGGTGCGGCGCTTGCCCTCGAAGGTGAACGGGCGGGTGACGACGCCGATGGTCAGCGCTCCAAGCTCTTTGGCGATCCCGGCGACGACCGGGGCCGCGCCGGTACCGGTGCCGCCGCCCATACCAGCGGCAATGAACACCATGTCGGCACCGCGCAAGACCTCGTAAAGCTCTTCCTGGCTCTCTTCGGCGGCTTTCTGCCCAATTTCCGGCATGCCGCCTGCACCCAGTCCGCGGGTGGTCTTGTCGCCAATCCGAACGCGAGTATTCGCCTTGCTGTTATTCAACGCCTGGTTGTCGGTATTGATCGTAATAAACTCTACGCCGGCAAGGCCTTCCAAAATCATTCGGTTGACAGCGTTACCACCGCCGCCGCCGATGCCGACAACCTTAATTTGGGCGAACCCCTCACGCATCGTATCGGAGTAATCCATCATGTCCCGCCCCCTTCGGGTAATTCAGGTTTGTGGGTGGTGATGCAAACGTTCTGCGCCAA
Source organism: Candidatus Flexicrinis affinis (assembly GCA_016716525.1). NCBI lineage: Bacteria > Bacillati > Chloroflexota > Anaerolineae > Aggregatilineales > Candidatus Flexifilaceae > Candidatus Flexicrinis > Candidatus Flexicrinis affinis. The sequence goes on along the minus strand of JADJWE010000002.1, from coordinate 32,008 downwards.
CTGCCATTGCACCGCCGGGTTGCTGGTTTACCCACATAAACCCATACGTTGTGTGGCAGATCATTTGCCTATAGTAGATCGAATCCACCACTTCGGCAAGTGATTCGAACCTCAATTTTTCTCGTTGCGGCGCGATCAATCACAAACTTGTAACTGAGACAGGCACACAGGTACTAGTACTTATCCCACATTCGAGACGCATAGCGTCCATTCTGCAAGATAAGCTGTGGGCTGTCGGACTTGGTACCTACAGCCCATTCACAGCCATTTGGCGCGTGGCACGCATCAATCCGTCAGCTCGGGATGGTCCATGAACAGGTAGTCCTGCATGAATGTAGGTGCGCCGAGGCGGTGAAGCATGAACAGCGCCTGTGCGCGGTGATCCGTACTGTGGTTGAACACCTGCATCATCGCTTCCCACACCGCGAAGGGCTTCGAGTCGGGCTTCCAGAACTCTGGCTTAACCTCTCGCGTCAGGTCTGCGTCGGTCAGGGACTCCGTAAACGCCGTAATTGCCCCATGGGCTTGCGCCACGAGCTCGCCAAGCCGCGGAATCGAAGGCGGTGCTTCCTCGCCAAAGAAGTCGAGTTCGCCGGTCGCCAGGAAGTGGAACCACCAGTATTCGACGCCGGCGAGGTGATAGATTTGGGCGCGTACCGGGCCGACGGAATATCCGAAATCGTGATCGAGCTGTTCGTCGGTGAGGTGGCTGGCGCAGCGCATGATCTCGGTATCTGCCCAGCGGGTATATCGTGCCAGTTTCCTGAAGTGTGCCGAATTCATGCCTATCCTCCGCTACCGGGACGAGAACCAGACTCTTGCTTGTGTCTTCGACGAGCCCATGGATGCGGAGGGCGAGGCTATTCTTCCGCGTCCGGCAGCAGGCGCTTGAGCAGCCCGCGCACCCGTTCGCCCCACTTGCCATTGGGTGCTGGCGTAGGCGCCGACGTCGCGGCAGCCTGCACGGCGTCAAGCTGGAGGCCCAGCCGCAGTAAGCCGATACTTGTCGAGTAGGCTGGCGCTTTGAGCATGTCGCCGAGGCCGGTCAAGCGCTCGGGCCGCGCCAGTCGAATCGGGATGCCGAGCATCTGCTTGGCCAGCTCCTCGATGCCGGGTAGCTGCGACGTTCCTCCGGTAAGCACCGCGCCCGCGCGCAGCAGGCCGTCATAGCCACTGCGCTTGATCTCGTCGCGGCACTTCTCGAAGATTTCCTCGGTGCGCGCCTCGATAACCTCGGCTAATTCGCGCCGCTTCGTCTCGATCGGCAATCCCTCGCCAAACGGCTCGACGAGGAACGTCTCAAGCTCGCTCACACGTTTCGGCACGCAGTGGCCGCGCTGCAGTTTGACCAGTTCGGCCAGCTCGGTCGAGACCTGAAGCCAATGGCTGATGTCGCTCGAGATCAGGTCCCCTGCGATACCGACGACGGCCGTGTGCCACACCGCGCCCTCAATGAAGATGGCAAGGTCGGTCGTTCCGGCGCCGAGGTCGATCAGCACCACGCCTGCCTCGCGTTCCTCGTCGGTGAGCACTGCATCGCCCGATGCCAGTGGGCTAACGATGAACCGGTCGACCAGAACGCCGGCGCCTTCCACGGCCTGTTCGATGTTGTTGACGCTCGGTGTCGCCGCTGTGACGATGTTCGCCTCGACTTCGAGCCTGAAGCCGAACATGCCAACCGGTTGGCGCACGCGCGACTGCCCGTCAAGCACATAGTGACGCGGGACGACGTGTAGAATCTCGCGGCTGTGCGGTATTGCGATGGCGCGTGCGTTCTCCATGGCGCGCTCGACGTCGTCAGGGGTGACCCCGCGCGGGCCGCTGATGCCGACCGCGCCGCGGCTGTTGTCGCTGTGGACGTGTGCGCCGCTGATACTGACGAACGCGCGCTTGATCACGTAGCCCGAGGTCTGTTCTGCCTTATACACCGAGCCAGAAATCGACTTGGTGAGCGCCTCAAGGTCGGTGACGAGGCCGGCCTTCATGCCGCGCGTACCTTCGACGCCCGCGCCGATCACAAACACCGAATCCGGCCTGACCTGTGCGACGACAGTACAGACTTTGTGCGTACCGACGTCGATTCCGATGACAAGATTGTCCATAAATGCGCGATCAGTGCTGATAAACCCGGTATGCCGGGCGTGTTCGGTCGCTGGTTACGAACATCGCAAATAGCGCCTGCCCGGCAGGGCAAGGCATGTCGATGTCATTCGCATTATATCGCATACATCTGCGCGCTAGCATCCAGAGCAGTACGGCCGATCGGGATTGGCGACGTTCACCACACTGGGCGTGATGCCGCGAGCCAGCAGCGTGTCGACAAGCTGGTTGTAGACGAGAATCTTGACCGGCATGTCGAGGCCGGAGCCGAACCACGCTTCCCAGCCGCGGTCATCGCGGAAGCCCAGCCCGAGGAACGGGTCGTAGCGCAGCCTGCGCTCGGTGGGCACCAAGTCCTTGAGCTGGCGCGCGCCGTCGACGACATCCTGCGGGATGCTGTCGTTAATGCTGATCGGTTCTTCGATGCCGCGCGTATTGACACGCAGCAGGTCGGGGCGGTCTTCCGGCGGCGCGGTGAGCACCCGCCCATGGATATCGACCCATGCCTCAACGCCGTTCTGATTCCACACCAGCACCGGTTCGCGCTCCGTGATGCGGATGCGAATCATGTCGGGCGGCCATGTCAGCGTGACTACGGCGTCGGCGATGGTCGGGATTTCGAGCAGCGTTGCCTGGATCCGTGCCGGGTCGACCTGCAAGACGTGCTGCTCGGCGATCCCGGTGTAGCGAAAGATTTCCCGGGTGTCGAGATAGGTCGTACCACTGACCGAAATGCCACGCACGATAAACACGTCGGATCGCAGCATGACCAGCATCAACAGGATGAGCGTCACGATCATCAAGCCGCTGACGTAGCGCCAGTTGATTGCGTTGAGGCGGACGCCGTGTTGGACGCCTGACAATGGGCCGGAGTCGCTTTGGCGGACGACCACGGCGTTGCGTTCGCTGCGCATACGGCGGCTGGAGCGTTGGCGGGAAGCGGTCATACCGTCAGTCTACCCCGTCGACTGATCTGCAAGCCAGTGCGGGCTGTGTTCGCGGGCGGGGTGCCCGACCAAATGATACAGCTTGACCGCCTCGTCCCATTCGGCCTGCGCCTGAGCCATTTCGCCCACACTGCCGGACAGTTCGCTCGAGACGGCCAGAGCATCGGCCAGCACGCGCTTTTGGGCACTGGTTCGCATGTGTGCGACGGCAGGCGCCAGTTTTGCGCGCGCCGCGACCGGATCGCTTAGTCCTTCAGCGCGCGCCACCTCGATGGCCGCGCGCTGCTGCGCATCGAGGTCGCCGCTGTCCGCTGCTAGCTGCTTGGCGATTCGCGCGTGCTCGACCGCCTCGTCGCCGCGGTCCATGGCGACCAGAAAGGCGGCGTATTGGCCGTGCAGCACCGACATCCACCGCGGTGAGTCGACCGCCGCTCCGCGCTCCAGTCCTGTGCGGTGCAGCTGATCGGCGGCTTCGTTGTCACCCATCGCAGCCGCGGCCTGCGCGAGATTGCTGGTCTGAACGGCGACGGCCAGATCCATCTTGAGTCGTTCACTCAGCTCAAGTGCATAATTGATTGCGTTCTTTGCACGTTCGTAGCGGCCAGTCTGCAGCAGAAACCAGCCGAGATTGCCGCGGCGGGTCGCCTCGGCGCGTGTATCGCCGGTCTGCTGCGCGATCTTGATCGCCTCGGAGAAGAACGCTTCGGCCGTCTCGAGGTCACCACGGTCGACATACATGGTCGCCGCGTTGCTGAGGACGACTCCACGGGTTGCCGGGTCGTCGGCGCTGCTGAGCAGCATGAGCGCCTGCTCGTAGTCGCGGTAGGCGCGCGACGTATGCCCGAGCTGGACGCGCGCGCCTCCGATGTCGCACAACAAGCGCGCAGCCTGCGCGTGATGACTGTTGTCCTCATACAGCGCGACCGCCTGCGCCCAAGTCTTGATGGCGTCGGCTAAGTGGCCCGCACGCACATAGAGATGCCCGAGATCGCGCAGTGTACGCGCCTGCTCCACGGGAAGGTCGGCGTCGTCGGCATGCTTGGCCGCGTCCTCGAGCATTTGTACGGCCCGGTCGAATTGACCGGAGTCCGCGTACGCAGAAGCAAGTGCGCGGGAGATATCCTCGGAGGCGCCTTCGACCGCCGCCGCCTCGAGGTGTGCGACGGCTTCCGCGGACTGCCCGGACGCCTGCAGGATGATCCCAAGCGTGCCGCGAGCCGCTAGATCCTCCGGATTTGCCGCGCACGCGCGCTCGGCGTAGACGCGGGCATCCTCGAGTTTCTCCAAATACAGGCAGGCGGTCGCCACGTTCCTAAGCGCAAGCGCTTGATCGGGCGCGCCTTCGTCGATATATTGCAGCGCCTTTTCGTAATGATTGTAGCTGTCGGCATAGCGCCCGAGGTCGAGCGCCCGCTGGCCGAGCAGCATGTGCAGCCTGCGCAGGTCGCGGCGCGACTCGATTTGCTCGGCAAGGCGCAGCCCGCGCGACAGCAGTTGATCGGCTTCCTGAATGTCTCCCGACGTGATGAGCGCACGGGCGAGGTCGGTGATGAAGTAGGCGCTCAGCTCGAGGTCGCCGCTGGCATTGAGCCGGGGCAGGGCTTCGCGCAGGAGATGGGCCGCATAGCTAGCATTTCCCTCGCTCAGGTACATGCTGCCGAGGTAGCCCATAGCCCGGCCCTCGGCGCCCGGCGAGCGCGCCTTCTGCGCGATCGACTGTGCCTCCTCGAAGGCTGCCCGCGCACCTTCGTCATCGCCACGGGCGAGGTTGATTACCCCTTGAGCGACCCGCGCGTACGCCCGGGGCGCGCTCGCAACCGTGGGTTCGAGCGTGTTGCCCACGAGATTGACCAGGGATTGCGCTTCGGCCAAATCGCCGAGACGTATGTAGATGTCGGCACGGTGGAGGCGGATCACGCTCATGCCCTGCGTATCGCGGAGCTGCTCTGCACTGTGCGCAGCCTTCTCGAAGAAGGCCAAAGCCTCGTCAAAACGCTCGGCTCGCTTTGCGGCACGCGCGGCTTCCATCACCGTCTTGAATTCGACGACTTCGGGCCGGTTAACCGACGAGACGTCAACCCCGACCCACTTGGCGATGCGCTCGACGAGATTCATGGGCGATCCAGTTGTGGTTACTGCGAGCAGTGTAACATATCACGGTCGTGCGCGGGCGACCGACGGCACTCGGGGCCGGTTGGCTGCGGCCCAGACCTCGTCGGCGATCTCCCATACCGCGTCCGGATGTGCGATGCGCCGAACGCTCTCGGCGCGCTTAGCGAGTGCGGCGGAACCTCCGGCAATCCAGGCTTCAACCATCTCGGCCACTTTGGCTGGACCGGGCGCAAACGCCCCGGCGTCGTTGTCGACCACCAGCCGGACGTTGCCGTCCTCCTGACCCGGGATTGCGCCACTCAGGATCAGCGGCAGACCGGCGATCGCCGCTTCCGTGATGGTTGACGGACCGGCTTTGGTCACGAGGATGTCTGACGCGGCCATGAACTGCGGCATGTTGGTGACGAATCCGTATGTGGACACGTTGGTCGCACCCCACTGCTCCACGGCGGCGTCGATCTTCTCCTTGAGCGCCTTGTTGCGCCCGCACACTACGACGTAATGCACGTTTGGGAGACGCTTGTCGAGCAGGGCGACCACCGTCTCAAGGAGTGGGCCCATGCCGTCGCCGCCGGCCACCAACATAACGATCGTCCGGCCATTTGGCAGCCCCAGCGCTGCGCGTGCGGTCGGCTTGTCGGTCAGCCGGCGGGTGAAATTCGGATGAACCGGCAGGCCGGTTACCCGGATCTTCTGCGGTTTGAGCCCGCATTGTAGGCCGCGCTGGCGCGCCTCCTCGGTCGGGACGAGGCAAAGGTCGACCCGCCGGTCGTACCAGAAGTAAGGCGTGGTCACCAGATCGGTGACGACTGTCACCCACGGCGGGCGCGTCGGGAACGAGTTGTAGGCGCTGAATGCGGGCTGACCCACGACGCTGTGGACGCAGCACACCGCATCGGCCGGATACTCGCGCACGATTGCGCGCAGGTTCGCGCGGTTGAATTGGTACGTGAAGCGGCTCGCTAGGCGGGCGCGCTTGGGCGAATCGCCGAGCTTGTACGCGACCGACCACGCGAACGAGCTGTTGTTGACGATCCATGGATAGAACTCAGGCATCTTGTTGGCCGGGAAGCTCATGCGCTTGTAGACGTCGACCAGCTCGGCGCGAATGCTGTCTGGCCCTTGGCGTTCGAGGATCGCGTCGCGGATGGCCTCGGCAGCGGCGCGATGCCCGCCGCCCGTGTCCGACATAAGGAAGACGATGCGCTTGGGCATCACGAACTCCGTTCGTTGTGGGGGAGGACGCGCTTCACCTGCTTATTGAACTGACTGTGGGGAATCTGTATGGTGCGCCCGCATCCGGCGCAGCGCAGGCCGATATCTGCGCCGACGCGCACCACGATCCAGCGATCGCTGCCGCACGGATGCGCCTTGCGCATGATCACCGCATCGTTGAGCTTGAGGTCAAACATAAGCGTTTGCCTAATGCGGTCTCCACCGCACCCTGTATCACGTTTATACTGAACACGGATCGTTCTGAACAGGGATACCTCACGTGCTTTTCTTCCTGAGCAATATCAGCAGCTTGCCCGGCGACGTGATCGTAACGCTTGTTGTGGGGCTATTGCTCGCGCTATTGATCGGCATGACGGTTCACGAATTCGCGCACAATTACGTGGGCGATCTGATGGGCGATCCCAACCCGCGCCGGTTGGGCAAGTTGACACTCAACCCGATGGCCCACATCTACTGGCCGGGCTTCCTGATGTTCGTCATTATCGGCTTCGGCATCCTTGGCACGGCGCCGATCGCCGCGCACCGCATGCGCAATTCGCGCTACGGCTATCTCGCCGCCGTTGCCGCCGGCCCGATCTCGAATCTAATGGTGGCGGTCGTTGCGGCAATCATCTTCCGCATTATCGTCGCCCTATTTGACGTCCAGTATCCCGGCATCGGGTTCTATCTACAAACGATTCTCGACCAGATCGTGCTGTGGAACCTGCTGCTGTTCGTGTTTAACTTCATGCCGTTCTTCCCATTGGATGGCTGGTTTGTCGTGCTCGCCTTGCTGCCTGCGCGCGAGGCGATCTGGTGGGAGCGCAACGCTCAGAACTCGCAGTTTGCGTTCATCATCCTACTGCTATTGGGGTTCATGACTCCGATCGATATTCTGGGTATGTTCATCGGCCAACCCGTCTACTTCTTGCGAGGCATACTGATCGGATGACGCCGTCAGGACGCATGCGACAGGGTGTTCGCGCGCTGCTGTCGCTGCGCGTAACCCCCGACCTTTCCGAGGCGGCGGCCTATCTCACCGTTCCACAGCTTGCGCTGTTTCGCCATATGTCGCATATCGAGCAGGTGCACGCGCTGAACGTCCTGCGGACCCTTCTTGCCAATCTCCCGCAGGACGGCGATCCGCGGGCATTGGACGACCTCGCCGTGGCGGCGCTGCTGCATGATGTCGGCAAGTCGCGTCATCCGGTGCGAATCTGGCAAAAGACCCTGCCTGTGCTCGTGGGCCGTGCCGCGCCCGGGCTGTATGACGAGCTGGTCGACAAGGACCCGCGGCATTGGCTGTGGCGCGCATTTGCGGTCAAGCGCCATCATCCGGCATGGGGCGCCGAAATGGCGCGTACCGCGCATGCACCGGAACGTGTCGTTTGGCTGATCGAGCATCATCAGGACGATGCGGCGCAGTGGGAGAATCATCCGCACGTGCCGCTGCTCCGCGCGCTTCAAGCCGCAGATGACGCGAATTGACTGAGAGGTAAAGCGCGCCGAGCGCAGTGAGACGGTCGGGATCGTCGCCTCGGAGCGAGAGCGTAAGTGGGGGAGAATCAACAGAGCCTGTCATCTCGACAGGCTCTGTGCGTTGTGGGCGATGAGGGGCTCGAACCCCCGACCTTACGGATGTGAACCGTACGCTCTGACCAACTGAGCTAATCGCCCTGCTGCCCCACAGTATAGCACTGCCTTTGAGGCACGATCAAGTGGAACTTTAGCGCATGGACAAGCCCCCATATTGTGGGTGTTGGAAAAATGTTGAATGTTCAAGAAAGTGCTTGACAGCCTTCACAAAACCGCATACACTGATTTCAAGCGTTCAAACTAAGTTGAATGCTTGAAATTGTAGGGATATGCCACTGGAGGCTTCAGATGTTCCTAGACCCCATCGGTCACATCGAACTGGTCCGCGCTGAAGCAATCCGCCGGGCAGAGAAGCAGCGCCTCGTCAAGCTGGTGAAGCTGGCGCGCCTTATCACCCGATCGGCCACCCGCGCCGCCTAAGGCAGGCGACGCTCCCGCAGTCCGCATTCATAGTCTAAACCAACGAACGACCAATCTGAGGGACACTACACCATGTTTAACCTGTCGATCCAGATTCAGAATCAACACCGGATCGCTGACCTGCGCCGGGAAGGCGATGCTCGCCGCCAGATGCGCGAGCTGCACGCCGAACTGCAAGGCGATCCGCAGGTCAAGCCGGAGCTGAACCGCGGCGAAAAGCGCGCCGCACGCAAGCCCTAGACACGCTATCTAGGTCCTCCCCATGTGCGCGCCACCTGTCCCCAGACTCCATGCAGGTGGCGCGCCAACGAGTATTCGGCGTATGATATAATTCATTCCATTCAAGAACTTTTAACAGCAGACAGAGTGCCAATGCTCGACCTCACGCAAGCCAAACCCTTTACGCCCGCGCCCGAACTGGTCATCTCCGACCTCGAAACCCTGAAAGTTCTGGCCGATCCCCTGCGACTGAGCATCCTCGAATACCTGATGCGCCCGAGCACGGTCAAGCGCATCGCCGAGAAGATCAACAAACCCGCGACCAAGCTGTACTACCACTTCAACCTGCTTGAGAAGCACGGGTTGATCGTACTGGTCGACACGCGCATCGTTTCGGGCATCATCGAAAAGCACTATCAGGCCGCAGCGCGCGTCTATCGCGTCGCCAAGAACTTGCTGGCGCCCGGCTCGGACGAGTTCGACGAAGGCCTTGAGCTAACGCTGACCGGCGTTTTCACGTCGACCAAGCAGGAAATCCTCGCCAATATCCATGACGCGACGATCGATATGACGGAAGAGGCTCCGTGGCATCGTCGCATGACCCTCAACAATTACCGCTTCGAGCTGACTCCAAAGCAGTACGAGAAGCTTCACAACGCCCTGAAGGGGCTCCTGAATGAATACAACGATCTCAGTCAGGACAATCAGGATCGCGGCACCCAAACGGCGTCGCTGAAGATGTTGATGGTGTCTTATCCGATCGTCACCGACGACGTGGACGGCGCCGCGGAGAACGAAGAACAGGACGAGCAGTCGTAAGTCGGTGACCCTCCCAAAATCAGACAATCGATCACGCGTGCGACGCCTGCGCCGGCCGTTCCGGACGGGCTTTGCAGTCTTGAAGGCGCTGCTATTGGTGGGCTGCAACCTGATTAGTCCGCCGGCGACATCGCCCGTGCTGCCGACTGTCGAGCCAACGCAAGCCCCCCTCCCGCCGGACGCGGGGTCCCCTGAGCCCGGTTGGGATTTGATCGCACCCGGCGCGGAACGACGGTTCGTTCAGCCGCCCAACCTCGGGCCGTTTGCGTCGGTCGTGATCCACCGATTCGACCCTGCACGAGTCCGCTTTCGCGCCCATTACAGCCCCTCGACCCCGCTGTGGATCGGCGACTGGCGCTCGCAGGTCCCGGGCGCGGTCGCGTTCATCAACGGCAACTTCTTCGACCCGTCCAGCAATCCGCTCGGCCTAGTCGTCTCGGACGGCACACCCTACGGTCAGAGCTACGTCGGCAGGGGAGGCATGTTCGCCACCGCCGGCGATCAGGTTTGGGTGCGGTCGCTTATCACCGATCCGTACGCGGGCGGTCTGCTCGACACGGCTGTGCAGGGGTTTCCGATGTTGATCACCGATGGCGTAGCTAACACCCGCAACGGAAGCGCTGACCGCGCAACGCGGCGTACAGTCGTAGCGCAGGACAATGCCGGGCGAATTCTGTGGATCTCCACCACGCTGATCGGCATGACCCTCAATGATATGGCGACGTTCCTCAGCGAGTCCGATTTGCAGATCGTCCATGCGCTCAACCTCGACGGCGGCGGATCGACGATGCTCGCGTCCCCGGGCTCGGACATCCCTTCGTTTGACGCTGTTCCCGTCATCCTTGCCGCCTATCCGGTCGAATAGCGACTGGTGTTCGCACACACGCGCGATTTCCCTCTATAATGAAGGTGCCAGTCTGAAAGGAACATGGAAGGAGAGGTGCGCTTGGGTGACGATGCATTGTCGGGCTTGATCGTCAAGGAGATTAGCGGATTTTATTGGGTTGAGGCCGGAGACGGCCATATATATCGGTGCCGACTGCGCGGCCGGCTTCTCGAAGCGGCGCAGTCGAGCGATGTCGCCGCCATTGGCGACCGCGTCCACTTCGACATCGTGCCGGACGAAACCGGCCGTATCGGGGCGATCTACGAGGTCGAACCGCGTCGCACGGTGCTAGGGCGGGCCGTCCGCACCGAGGGGAGCCGCGGCGCCGGCGACCCGGTACGCCAGCACGTGATTATTGCCAATCCGGATGCTGTATTTGTTGTGACCTCGGCGGTTAAGCCTGCGCCGGACTTCCCATTGATCGACCGCCTTCTGGCGATCGCCGATCATGCAGAGCTGCCGGAGGTCGTGCTGATCGTCAACAAGATGGACTTGGCCGACGAGGCCAAAGTGATCGCTCGCTTCTTACCGTATGAGAAGATGAACTACACCGTATGCTACACCAGTGCAGAAAAGCACCTCGGTATCGAGCGCGTGCGTGATTTGCTGCACGGCAAAGTATCGGTCTTTACCGGCGCGTCGGGTGTTGGCAAGACTAGCCTGCTGAACGCCATTCAGCCCGATCTCGGGCGCGCGGTGAAAGAGGTCAGCAACTGGCGCGACGAAGGCGTTCACACCACGCGCGACAGCGTGCTGGTGCGCCTTGAGCAGGGCGGATACATCGCCGACACGCCGGGCATCCGCAACGCCGCGCTCTATGACGTCGAACCCGAGGAACTTGACGGGTATTTCCGCGATATCGCGCCGTATGTCGGGCAGTGCCGCTTCAACGACTGCGTGCATCAGGACGAGCCGGGCTGTGCGGTGATCGAAGCGGTGCGCCGCCACGAGATCAGCAAGGCGCGCTGGCGCAGCTACTTGGCGCTGCGCGAGGAGCTCACGAAGGCTCTGGAAGCGTACTAGGGCGCAGTATGTCCGCCCATATCTCGGTTCTGCGCGATGAAGTTGTGTCGGCCGTAACGGCGGACCGACTCATGCCTGAACGTGTGATCGACGGGACGCTGGGCGCCGGTGGACACACCCTTGCACTCGTCGAACGCGGTGTGGGGCATGTCCTCGGCCTCGACGTTGACTTACAGGCGCTTGCGATTGCTCGCGAGCGCCTTTCCGGTTTCATCGACGCGGGGCGCGTCACTGTGCAGCATCGCAGCTACACCGCAATCGCTCAGGCGGCAGACGAGATCGGCTGGTCCGACGGGGTGGACGGGATCGTGCTCGACCTCGGCGTATCATCGATGCAGGTCGATACTGCCGAACGCGGATTTGCGTTCATGAAGGACGGCCCGCTCGATATGCGCTTCGATCCTGCCGGCGGCGGGATTACGGCGGCGGACATCGTAAACTCGTGGGACGAGCGCGATATCGCCGACGCGCTCTTTCGCTGGGGCGAGGAGCGTGAAGCACGCCGGATAGCGCGCGCCATTGCTGCGGGGCGGCCCTTCACCTCGACGCGCCAATTGGCCGAGGCTGTCAAGAAGGCGGTTCCGTTACGCGGCAAGCCCAGCCCGATCCATCCGGCGACGCGCACGTTTCAAGCACTGCGTATTGCGGTCAACGACGAGCTAGCGTCGGTTGAGCATGTGCTGCCGGTTGCGATACACTTATTGCGACCCGGCGGACGGCTCGCCATCATCAGCTTCCACAGTCTCGAAGACCGGATTGTCAAACATGCGTTTCGCGACGCCAGCCTAGAAATCGCGGCGCTGCCGGGGATGCAGTCAATGCCGACCAAGGCAGCGTTGGGGCGCGTGCTCACCCGCAAGCCGATCGATGCAAGCGCGCACGAGATCGAGCACAATCCGCGTAGCCGCAGCGCGAAACTTAGAGTATTCGAGAGGACATAACGCGTGCAGTCGTCGCGCAACTTCTTCGAACAGGCCATGCGCCAAACCGGATGGCGGCCACAGCGACAGGCCGTGGCGCTCGCGGTATTGGGTGCGTTTCTCGCGCTCATCATGGGCGGGTTGTACTTGTCACAGGTGGCGAGCGAGGCCGCACGCGGGCGTGAAATGCGCGAGCTGCTCACGCGCCGCGACGACCTTGAGCGCGTGAATGAAGAGCTGCGCGTCGAGATCGCCGAACTGCAGAGCCTCGAACGGCTGCGCCGCCGCGCCGGCGAGCTGGGGTTCGTCGCCGCAGGTCAAGACGACCAGATATTCATTGTGGTTAACGGTTACAATCCAAATCGGGGACAGACTGTCGCACCACTGCAAGAAGTCGAGGAACAGCTCCCTGTCTATGACGAGTCTTTCGGTGGTTGGTTGCAGCAGCAGCTGCGCAACCTGACTCAACAGTTCGAGCAATTTAGCGAGGACGATTAGATGGCTGCCCAATCTGAGACGGCATCGCTCCAGCAAGAGACCCTGCGTAGACGCCTTCCGGTCGTTGTGGCCGGCCTGATCTTCATCAGTATCGCGCTGGTTACGCGTATGGTGCTGTTCCAAGCCCCGCAGGACCCCCGCCTGACTGCGTATTTGCAGGCCGTCCGTGACGCGAACTACTCGAGCACGCAGCGCCAGACTTCGTCACGGGGCATCATCTACGATCGCACCGGTCAGAGGCTGGCGGTTAATGCGTTGCAGTATCGCGTAGGAATCAGTGCGAATATCGTTAGCGACCCGGACTTCATGGTACAGCAGTTGTCGACCATCTTGAACCTAGATCCGTTGCGAGTCAATGAGATCGTCCGAAGCCGCGTTCCATACGCGTTGTTGGCGACCAATGTCGACCCGCAGACTTACCAGCAGCTTGTTGCGCTCAACTCAAGTGCCATCGTCGCCGAACAGATCCCGAGAAGGTACTACCCGCAAGGCAGCCTCGCCGGCCAGCTCATCGGGTTCGTCGCCGGGGACGGCGACACCTTCCGCGGCTACAACGGGACGGAAGGTTACTATGAACGAGAGCTTGCGGGCCGGACCCGTCAGGCGGAAATCAGCGTCATACCCTTTGACGTGCCGAGCGATGACGCCCCCGAAAAAGGCGAAGACCTCGTGCTGACGATTGACCGTGACATTCAGTTCTTGGTCGAGTCGGCGCTCGCATCTGCCATCGAGACGTCCGGCGCGGTCGGCGGCAACATCATCGTGATGGACCCGATGACCGGCGACATTCTGGCAATGGCAAGCTGGCCTCCTCTCGACCCGAACAATATCCCGCTGAACGACGAGCGCCTCCTACGCAATCCGGCGATCAGCGATATCTACGAGCCGGGCTCTGTGATGAAAGTCATTACCATGGCGGCCGCGCTGCAAGCGGGAGTCATCACGCCGGACTGGGTGTACAACGACGAGGGGGTCTACCGCGTCGGCGGCGAGGAGATTCGAAACTGGGACGGACAGGCATACGGCATTGTCGACGCCGAAACGGTGATCGTCGAATCGCTCAATATCGGGGCGTCGAAGATTGCCGTGGAAGCGCTTGGCCGCAATGCCTTCTACAGCCACTTGACGGCCTTTGGCTTCGGATCGCGCACACGGGTCGACCTTGAAGGCGAACAGCTTGGCCGCCTGCGCATTCCGGGTGACGAAACGTGGTCGGAGTCCGACCTCGGGGTCAACGCCTTCGGGCAGGGCATGTCCGTGACGCCGCTGCAAATGTTGAACGCCATCAACGCAATCGCCAATGGCGGCCTACTCATGCAACCCCGAGTCGTCAAACAAGTCATTCGCGGGCAAGAGGTTACCACCATCGAGCCGGTCTTCATCCGCCGCGTCATCAATGAAGACGTCGCCCGGCAGGTCACCAACATGATGGTCGCTGCCGTCGAGCGCGGGCTGGACGGGCGTGCCTCGGTCGAAGGCTACACGGTCGCCGGTAAAACCGGCACGGCGGAGATTCCGTCGCCCGTCGGATACGTGACCGGTGCAACCATCGCGACGTTTGTCGGGTTCCTCCCGGCCGACGCTCCGCAGGTCAGCATTCTGGTAAAGCTCGACCGGCCCAAGACGGCGATCTTCGCCAGTCAGACCGCTGCACCGGTGTTTCAGGCGCTTGCCGAACAGCTCGTCACCTATCTCGAGATTCCCACCGACGAAGACCGCCGCTTCTTAGTGGCAGAAGGCGGCATAGTGGGCGCCCTGCGGCCATAGACACGCTTGCGATGACTCGGTCGGTTCGCTAGAGTCAGCCCTGATCACCCGCACCGTGGAGGCGCGTCGTGAAAGTACCCGGCACGAAATACGATCCGGACCGTGACATGACCCGAGATAGCAAGTACCGCACGCCGTTCGGCGACCTAAAGGTGTTCTTTGGATCGTCTGCACAGCACTTAAAAGAGCCCATCTGCTCGCATGTCGGCGTGCCTGCGGGGAAGTACGAGCGCAAGACGTTCTCCAACGAGAATATCTTCATCCGGCTGAACGAGAGCGTCAGGGGACAGGACGTGTATATCGTTCAGTCGATGAGCTCACCCGTGCACGATAATTTCATGGAACTGCTCATCATGATCGATGCCGTCATGCGCGACAGCGCCGGCCGCATCAACGTCGTGATTCCTTACCTGACCTATGGCCGGTCGGACAAGAAGGATCAGCCCCGCGTTCCCATCACAGCGCGGCTTGTCGCAAACATGATCGAGACGGCCGGGGCCGACCGTTATATCACCGTCGACCTGCACGCCGGGCAGATTCAAGGGTTCTTCAACATACCCGGCGACGCCATCCGAGCTTTCTATCTCCTCAGCGACTACGTGCGCGACAAGCGCATCCCGGATTTGACTGTCGTGTCGGCGGACCTCGGCTATGCCAAGCCGGCACGCAACTGGGGCGAGGCGCTCAGTGCGCCGGTCGCTCTGGTGGAGAAGCGGCGCGTGGACAACGCCGAGCGTCCGGAAGTCATGTCGATCATCGGCTCGGTCGAGGGACGCAACGTGCTGCTTGTCGACGACGAGGTGAACACCGGCGGCAGCATCGTAAACGCGGTGAACATCTGCCGCGAGTACGGCGCGCGCGACGTGTATCTGGCGTTCACCCATGGGTTCATGACGAAATTGACCTACGACCGCCTGTCCAGCCTCGGCGTCAAGGAAATCATCTTAACGGATACGATTGACCAGCCCGTTGCCAAACGACTGCCCAACATGACCGTGCTGTCGGTCGGGCCACTGCTCGCCGAGGTCATGATGCGTGCCCACGAAGGGCGCAGCGTAGGCGAATTGTTTAACGAATAGCCAACATCAACAGCTTTGCACAAAACACTATCAATTTCCGCACAAGACTTGATGCGCCTGTGTGGTATTGTTCAGCGTAGAAGGCAGAGCGACCCCGGGACTTCGCTATGCGTGTATTACTGAAACGAATCGTTGAAATTCTGGATGGCACCCCCGCCGCCCAACCGCCTGATCGCCGCAAGGGTCAGAGCCTCGTCGAGATGGTGTTCATTACGCCCATCTTGCTCATCATGTTCATCGGTTTGATTGAGATTGGCTGGTTCGCCCAGAACTATCTCAATCTGGTCGAGGCTGCCAAGGTTGGCGCACGGCGCGGACCGTTCCTTGCGGGCGAGTTCTCGCCGCAGGAATGGCCGAACGCATCGAGCTTGCCGCCCACGGCGGCGTTTGGCTTCACGTTGAACCCCGGCGACGCCGGCTACGACGACGACCCGCGCATCATCTACCGCGGTATGGTCGGCGGGACGCAGACCTGCGACAACATCCTGCCCGGCGAGTTCGGGTTCTTCAACACCATCGCCTGTGCGGTGGTCGACTCGATGGACCCGCTTCGGCTGCGGCTTGGCAACAGCAAGGATGATGTCGTCATTTCGGCGTTTTCGGTGCAGTACGTCAAAGTCGGTTCGAACCCATCCGACGACATCGACCCCGATGATCACGGTAGTACTACCCCCTACGCCAACGGAAATCAGGTAGTCGTGGTGGGCCGATGGCCGTCCAACGCCAACGAATGTGTCGAGTGGGGCGAACGCGACCCCTTCGACTGGATCGAGAACGGTAGCGTCGATTGGGAGTACTGGACGGATCCGTTTGGCGGTCCTGACTTGCGTATCAACTACGAAATTGCGGTTTGGAACGACACGATCTCGGATTATGTGGGTTGGTTGGACTCCGGTACCGAGCGTGCGGTCGGCTGGTCGTGGACCGGCCAGCGCCAGATCGAGGACGTGAACCGCGCGCGGATTGACTGTTGGGGTTCCCAGTTCACGCTCGACCGCGTGCAAGACCTGCTCAACCTGCCGACTTTCATTCCGCCCGGCAGCACCGACGAGCAAGAGCGCAAGTCGTATTTCCCGAGCCTCGGTCTGGTGATTGTCGAAGTCTATTGGGAGCACTCGCTGCTGCTCGAGAACTTCCCGCTGCTTTCTGCCCAGTGGTCGCCAGTGTATCAAGTGATGGGCGGCGACGATCCAACATCGACAGCAGACGTGATCTACGCGTGGGCGGCGTTCCCGGTGCCCTCCGCAGAACCGCGTCTGGCGTTCAAACCGTAAGACGGAGACGAGAGGCCGTTGATTATGGGTAAGAGACTTCGAAATCTCCTGAGGCCGATCAGGCAGCCACAGAGCTCCGGTCAAGCGATTATCGTCTTGGCGCTGGGCTTCATTGGCTTGGTCGGTTTTGTCGGCATCGTAACGGACGTGTCGCTGCTGCTGGCCCGTTACAACACGCTCTCGCGCGCGGTGGACAGCGCCGCGATCTCGGCCGCCGGCCAAATGCGCTCCGACCGCAGTTTCGCGGAGGTAGGCCTCGCTGCGCGCATGATGCTCGAACTACACGGCATTCGTACCGACGACGTGCTCGTTGAGACGTGCGCCTCGACCAACGAGACCGATCCATTCCTGTGCAGTGAACAAAACCGCTTCCGCAAGCTCGTGCGGGTGGGCGCGAGCATTCAGTCGAACACGGTGTTCCTAAGCCTGCTCGGGGTGCAGGCGATCGAGCTGTCGGCGGTGTCAACGTCAGAGACGGCGGTGCTAGACATCGTGCTGGTACTGGACGTCTCCGAGTCGATGCTGCTTGACACCACGTACGAAGACTGGGCCAAGATCGGGCTGGGGCAGGTGTATGTGCCGCCCGCGATCGGTACCGGCTACGGCGGCAGCTCGGTCTTTTTACGCGAGCGTGCGGCAGGCCGATTTGAGGATACGGATGCCGGCGATTTGCTCTACGAAGATCTGTTCCAATATTGGGGTGAGGAACTGCTCGGAGCAGTGAACTCTTACCCACGAGTCTACCCTCACACTGTCAATCAACGACTCGACTACGTAGATGCAGGCGGCGGCACGGTGCCCAACGACGACCCGGGATTGGTCAACGCGAACTACCGCGTGACGTCGTTCGAATACCCCGGTTACGGCACCCAAACCCATCCCCGCGAAGCATGTCGGGTGCGTTTCTGGCCGTACTCGGTGAACATCCGTATCCCGCAGCACATCCGCGAAATCCCCGGCTTCGCCACTTACTGGGAAGGCAATCCGGCGGCGCAAACTGCGGACGTGACACAGACGATATTCTGGAACGGATTTGTCCCGACGTTTGATTTCTACGGATGCTGCAACGATCCTACGGCGGGCGGCCAAGTCGCCAGCGATTACACGTTGAGCAACCTTCCCGGAGATACCGTCGACTCGACGCGCGGCGACTTCAAGTTTAACGACCTGATCTGCCAGCCATTCAAGGAAGCACGCGACGCAACTCGCGCATTCCTCGACACAGTCGATTTCGAGCGCGGCGACCGCGTGGCATTTGTTACGTTCGATCGCGGCGCCTTCTTGATCGATCCGGACGGCGCCAACGGACGGATCGCGGCCGGCAACTCCGACGTGTGCCCGCGCGATCCGGAGCCAGACGGCGCTGGCCAAACGACGTGGACTCACATGTTGGCGTCCAAGTGTCGTGCAGTCCGCACGCTTGACCAGTTCGTCGGTGTACGCGCCGAACCGAACTTCTATGCGTGGAAGGAAAACGGCGGCGGTTGGGAGGCATTCGCCAAGGGGCGGCAAGACCAACGGCGATCCCTGCTGGTCGACTTCTATCACGAGCGCGATACGGGTGGATACGCTGCCGACGGAAGCGATTTCGCGATCAACGAATACCCTGTACGCGACTACTGCCCGATGCAGAACGGCGCTCTCTCGGGCTTCCTCAGCCTGTACTCGCTCTGGGACTGGAACATCTCTATCCCGCAGTACTTCGGTTTGTCCCGCCCCGGTCTCACTCGGATCATGAACCCGAGCTGGGTCGATACCGAGCAGAAGAGCTACGAGTTGTGGGCATCGTGCCGCGGCACGAACATTGGAGCGGGCCTGCGCGAAGGCAACAACGCGCTGCTTGACCCGCAAACCACCCGTCGTACCGGAACGGTGTGGGTCATGATCATGCTCTCTGATGGCGCGGCCGGCGCAAGCGACCCGGTGCGGCTCAACGGCCGCAAGGCGCTTGAGACAAACCCGTACTACGACTGGGCCGGGAACAGCCTTCCGTGGCAAGACTACGCAGGCGTATCGGGGCTGCTGCGTTGGACGGGCGGGCGAGTACGGCGCGTTTGGCCTGTGCCCGCTCGGTTTTGATGGCAACCCATCGCAGCTCACCCGCACTCGTGCAATCATCGAGTTCCCGTTCTGTTCGGACGAACAGCCGCATACGCGCCACTTCTGTGAACCGCCGTTTGGCGACGAGAACAACGTCGGCAAGAACTGCACCGGGGCCAGCACGTACGCATACGGATTTGCCCCCGGCAGCTACGATCAGGACTACGACTGCGCGATCGACTTCGATGACAACCTGATACTGGGACGTGTCTACGATGTCGATGTCGGCAACTACTATAGTGAGACTGCAGCGACCTGTGACCCGTTCTACGATGTCGACGACTACGCACGCGACTGGGCCGACTACGTCAGCCTCTCGCGCACGGGCGCCGGTGACGAGCAGCTTCCGACGATCTTTACGATCGGGTTCGGCCTCAACTTCCGTCGTGTGAACTCGATCGGTACGATCGACCCGACGGAAGACCCGGCCAATCCCGCGTATGTCCCGCACTCGGCGGAATACAACGTCGCGGACTTCCTCGGGGAAGAACTGCTGCGGTACATCGCGGACGTGGGCGACAACTTCCAGATCGACACCGACTATCAGCAGGACTTGAAGCAGGACCGTACGCTGGATGGCGTTCTCGCGCCGCCGGATCGATTCGGCGACCGTGGTCCCTGCGAAGAAGAGCTGCCGCCGGGATCGCCGTCTTACACGTCCGGCGACGCCGCGGCACGCATGGGCAACGGCTACTCGACCCGAGACGGTGGCAACGGCACGATGGTGCGTCCGCTTCCGCCGCGCCAGGACTGCGGCAATTACTACAACGCACCGGATCAGGGGCGCCTGCAGTTGGTGTTCGATGACATTGCATCGCGTATGTTTACGCGCCTCGCACCGTAGCCAGCGGCAGCGTGCGAGAAGGAGATGACCATGAGATTCTTCAGACGCAAGCCATCACAGCCGTCCGGATCGCCGGCCCGGCCCGGCCAAGCCCTCGCGGAGTTCGCGCTCACGCTGCCGATCCTGCTGCTGTTCGTCTTCGGTATCATCGAGTTTGCGCGTATCTTCCAGACGTGGGTGGTGCTGCAGAGCGCGGCGCGTGCCGGTGCCCGTGCGGCCAGTGTCGGCCGCATCGACTACAACATCTTCGACGTCACCATCCCTGTTGGTGCGGCACAGGATCTCACGGTGCAGAATGCCGTCGTGCCCTGCGTTGAGGGCGACGAGCGTGGCACGAAGGTGACTGACGCGGCGACGAGCGTTCAGTATTACAACGGCACCGAGGGCTTCTTCGCCACGGTGTACGATGGCATGAACTGCGACCCGGACAACGAAGATCATCAGCAGCTCCGGCGCGACATCCTGCGTGTGTTTACGGTCATGCACGAGGTGCGTGAGGTTGCGGGTACGCTGTCGATCTTCCAGGATGCCAACAACTTTAACTGGGGCGACATTGAGCCCAACGAGGCCTTCGACTACTTCAAGCGCTACTGGATGCGTCCGTATTCTGGGGCCGTCGACTACGATGGACCGGGGTGGTTCTCGATCGAGATGTGCAGCACGCGGCCTCCGCTCGACGGTGGGGTGGACACGCGCTTTGCGACGCTGCGTAATCAGTCCGATGTCGGGTTGTTCACCACGCCGCTCGGCGCGAACCCGTACAGCTATCCGCTTCCTTTCTGTATGCTGCGTGAAAGCCCGCAGCCCGATGGTCTCACGGGAGCTATCGACCCCGGGTCGTTGGATAATGTCGGCCATCGCTGGTTCGACGTTGGCGGCCCGGGCGATCGCGTAACGGTGTTCGTCAAGCTCAACCATCCGCTCATCACGCCGCTCAATCTGTCGCAGTATCTAGCGCTCGAATCGCGGCGTTCATCGGTGAATGAGTCGTTCCGTGCTCCGAAGGCTGTCGGCGCGTTCCAGCGCAGCATCCCGCCCGGCCGCGACGACGATCCGACCGCAATGCCGAGCCTGACACCGACAGACACGCTCACACCTACGAATACGCTCACTGCTACGGCATCACCGACCGCGACAGCAACGTCGACACCGCCAGCGTTTAGCTGCGCAAGCATCCGCGTGATCTGGTCGGACAGCCCGTTCATCGGCTCGAACCTGTTCATGACGGTGCAGAACAGCAACTTGCAGCCAACGGAGCTGCAGCGTATTCGCCTGACGTGGAACCCGAAGGGCACGTGGCCCAATATGTTCGCGCGCGCGTTTGCGCTGAACAACGAGGTGCATTGGCTGGGCAACGCGCCCGCAAGCACAATGCAGAGTCTGGTTGACACTCGAACCGACCCGACCTTCTACGACGGGTTGGGCGGTCGGCCGAACTCGTTCCGCTTTGTCTCGGGACAGGGGAGCGCGAACTGGAGCGCGACCTTCCAGAACGGCCCGTCGAACCTCGCGTCCGACTTTGCCTTGACCGACTTCGGCGCCGAGTTCGAGTTCTCGAACCCCGAAGGGTCGCCGTGTATCATCCTGCTCGACATCAGCAACCTGCCGACCCCGTCGCCGACGGTTTCCCCGTCGCCGGGGCCGTCGCCCACGCCCGAGCCAAACTGCGCGGACGCTCTCGACGTCGCTCAGCCGACGTTTGGCGGGTTCAGCAGCTTCGACGGCACCGTCAACTTCGTCGTGCGCAACAACAGCGTTCTGCCGATCTACGTGCTCGGGTTCAATCTGGTTTGGCCTGACGCCGATCATCCTCGAGTTGACGCTACCGATGGCGATTACTATCTGACGCGCGTCGACGTGGGGGGCTTCAGCGTAGATCATCAGGACGGCGTCATGGTGTGGCAGTCGACTGGCGCGCCGCAGGATCAGACCGGCAACACACGGGTTGATCGGCCGTTGACGATTGCAACGCGGAGCAACGACGCGTCAGAAGGCACATGGTTGACCAATGGCGTCTTGCGGCCGGGTGACAACAGCATCTGGCTCGACTTCGACGGTTTCGGCGGCAGCTTGACGCAGTTCGATGTCGCGTCGCATCACTTCGATGAGACTCAGTACTTCATCGGCTGCGACGAACCGGGCAGCGGCACAGGTGGTCCGGGGACGGTCCCGACCGGCAGCATCCAGATCCTGCTGCCGACGCCGACCATCACCAACACGCGCCGGCCGACTAACACGCCTGCGCCGACGTTGACCCCGTCGCCGCGCACGCCGACGGCTACGCGTACGCCGACGCGCACATCACTGCCGACGAACACGCCAACGCGCTGCCGGCTACTGCCACACCGACAAAGACTCCTATCGGTGGCATCACGCCGACGCAGAGCAGCGGTAGCGAATAGCACGCCGGAATGCACAGAAATCGAAACGGGCGCCGAGAGATCGGCGCCCGTTTTATTTGTCCGTTAGTCCGTTGGACTGATGCGCTTGGCGAGTTTCATCTCGATGGCCTCGCGCGTCTCCTGCATCGAGAGGTCGATGTTGGGATAGCCGAGCCAGCCGGTGGCCAGTCCGAACACGAACCCGGTGACGACCCGGAACGCCGGGAGCGTCTCACGCGCGGGCCAGAACGAAAATGGCGCGTAGCCGAACATCTGGCTGAAGCCATCCAGCCCGATGGGCACAAGGCCGATGACAATATACATCCAGATCGGCAGCGGACGAATCTTACGGCGGACGCGCGGAATGGCGAAGATCAGCGCGGCGGCGCCGAGGCCGGCATAGATCGACAGATCGCGTTCGCACACCGCGGTCTTGTAGCCGAACTGCTCATTTCCGATGAACGACGACGAGGCCAACTGCAAGCGGGCGAAGTTCGCCGCGCTCTCGGTGTCGAATGGTGTCACGTCGTCAGGAATGTCGATGGCGGCGTACGCGCCGTTGAGCCAAATGCCGTCGAGTTCCGGCAGTGCGCGTATGCCAAACGGCGGCGTCGGCAGCAGACCGGCGCGCATGATCCCGGGCAGCGGGCTGACACCCGCCATGTCCTCAAACGGGACATAGCCGGAGTTGGCGCCGGCCAACGGGTACGCGGCTTGATCGCCAAACAGGAAGAACGACCGGAACGCAAACCGATGGCACATCGGCTGATACATCTGATAAATGGCCGAGGCCGGCCCGGTTGCGCCGAGCTTCATCAGCACGGGCGCGAGCCACGGCAGCGTGGCCCAGATCAGCCAAAAGGCGATTGCGGCGCGCAACCAGTGTTTCGTGATACCCAGCAGCCAAAGATTCGTGCGTAAACGCCAGCTCACAGATTGGGTCCTCATCAATCCGCCATTGCGACGAGACGGCTCACTATTCGTTCGAGTTCGGCAAGGTCGACCGGCCCGAAGTAGATTGCCTCGATACGGCCGCCCGGCGCAACGATAAACGTCGTCGGCTGGCCGCGCAAGCGGTAATCGCGTGACGCCGTGCCGTCCGGGTCGAGCACCAGCTCGAACGTCAGGCCGAAGCGGTCGCGCCAGGCGGTGACCGCGCTGCGCTGCTCGCCGGCGTTGACACCCAGCACGGTGACCCGGCCGGCGTAGCGTTCTGCCAGCGCCTGCAAGGCCGGCATCTCGACTTCGCACGGCACGCACCACGTCGCCCACGAGTTCAGCACGACGACCTGATCGGAATACTCGGCAAGGTCGACGACGGCACCGTCCAGATTGTGCAGGCGCAGCGGCGGGGCGAGCGCGCCGATCACCGGCGCGACGATCCGGCCGTCGTCCAGCACGTACAGCGGATCGGTCTTGGCGAGGTCGGGCAGCCCTGCCGTTAGCACGATCACGAGCGACGCTGCCGCACACGCGATGCCGGCCGTCAGCGCAATCCACCGGGGCAGTGTGCCGGGGTGTGCTGTAGAATGTGCCGGATGAGGACTGGGTTCGTTCACGCGCGGGTGCAGGGATCATGTCGATAAGCGAATACGAGGAGTATACCTGTCTGACGTGGCCGGCGTTAGAGACGGTCCCGTACGATGGATGGCTGCTGCGGTTCAGCGGCGGCGTGACCAACCGCTCGAACGCCGTCTACCCGTTGTATCACTCGACGTACGATCTCGAACGCAAGTTGGACTACTGCGTCAGTGCGTACCGCGAACGCGGCCTGCGCGCCGTGTACCGGATCACGAACGGCATCCATCCGCCCGGATTGGACGCCCGCCTCGCCGCCGAAGGGTACGAGGCTTACGAGAACTCGATCGTCATGCTAAGAGGCGGCGACGCTCCTGACGAGCGGCCACGCCACGATGTTGCGATCGAATCGGAGATGACCGATACATGGCTGGAATCCTACCTGACGTTCCAACCAAGGTGGTCGGCTCAGCGCGAGACGTTCGCTGCGATGATGCGCTCGACGGTCGGCCAGCGCATCTACGCGTCAGTCGAGGTGAACGGCCGGATCGCCGCGGTCGGAACTTTATCGCGCAGCCGCCACGCTGCCGCCGTGTACAACATGGCGACCGATCCGGCGCTGCGCAGGCAAGGGTTGGGGACATCAGTCCTGAGCGCGCTGATCGGTCAAGCATCTCAGTCGCGAGTGCGTGCGCTGTTTCTGCACGTCAGCGCAGAGAACGAGACCGCCGTGCGACTGTACAGCCGAGCCGGATTCACCGAATCGTACCGCTATTGTTACCGGGCCGCGCCGGCGTGATCGGCTACAATGACGTCGAAAGTTGTCGGTAGGGAGTGCCTCGTCATGACAAATGCTGCATTCGACTGGTCCAGCCAGACGGTCATCGTTACCGGCGGTTCCGGCTTTCTGGGAACGCACTTGGTGGAGGAACTGCGCCGGCGCGGGGTAGCGGATGTTATCGTGCCGCGCAGCAAGGACTACGATCTGCGCACGCCGGAGGCCGTCGAGCGCCTCTACAGCGACAACCCCAACGCGACGATGGTCATCCACTTGGCCGCGACGGTCGGCGGCATCGGGGCGAACCGCAGCCACCCGGCCACGTTCTTCTACGACAACCTGATGATGGGCACGCTGACGCTCGATCTGGCCTATCGACACGGCATTCCGCGCTACGTCGGGATCGGCACGATTTGCGCCTATCCCAAGATCACGCCGACACCCTTCCATGAGGACGATCTGTGGAACGGTTACCCGGAAGAGACCAACGCACCGTACGGAATTGCCAAGCGCGCGCTCCTGATTCAGAGCCAGACGTACCGGCAGGAATTCGGCTTCAGCGCGATTCACGTGATGCCGACGAACCTTTACGGCCCGGGTGACAACTTCGACCTCGAGACATCGCATGTGATCCCTGCGCTGATCCGTAAGATGAGCGAGGCCAAGCGCGAAGGCCGTCCAACGGTCACGCTGTGGGGCGATGGCACGCCGACCCGCGAGTTCGTGTACGTCAAGGACGCGGCACGCGGGATTGCGCTTGCGGCCGCACACTACGACTCGCCCGAGCCAGTCAACATCGGCAGCGGCGTTGAGATCAGCATTCGTGCGCTGGCGGAGAAGATACAGGCGTTTGTCGGCTTTGACGGCGAGATCGTGTGGGACACGACCAAGCCGAACGGTCAGCCGCGCCGCAACGTCGATGTCACGCGCGCTCGAGAAGCGTTCGGCTTCTCTGCCTCGACCAGCTTTGACGACGGCCTCCGCGAGACGGTCGCGTGGTATAACGCGGAGATCGCCGCGCTGCCAACGTAAGGGCAGAGATGGAACTGCCGCCTGCTGTGCGCCGAGTGCGGGCCAGCATTGTCGCTAGTCCACTGCGCTGAACACGGGCGACGACGCGTCGACCACTGCGGTCTTGCGATTTCCCGGCGCGTACCGATCCAGCAGCGAATTCAGATCGTGGAGGGCCGCGTCGACATCGGCGCGTCCCGCATCGTGATGCGCCTCGACGGTAATCAGAATGCGCGTCGTGTCGGCGCGTGCGGCGCTGGCCGCGCTCTGCCGCCAGCACCAGCGCCGGGCCGAGGCCGTGCCGGCGTCGTCGACGAACACGACCTCGCCGGGGGAGGGGTGTTCCACCTGCTGTGCTTCAAGCGGCATGAACGACTCGCTGCCACTCGCGAATGCAACGCGCGTCCCGCCCGAAACGCCACGCATGTCGAACACGGCGACCGGCAGTGCGTAACGGATGCTGACGAGGTTGCCGATGTCGACAAGCGTGTTGATCGACGGGAGGTCGCCCTTCTTGGTCAGCCGTCGCAGCAGCGACTCGGCCGCGCTGCGATAGCCGGTCGGATCGACGCCGAACGTTCGGAAAGCGCCGCGCCAAGCCGAAAGCGCCGGGACTTCGCTGAGCGGCGTGTCTCCGATGCGCGCAATGACGGCACGCTGCTCTTCGAGGTACTGGTCGAGCAGGTCGGACGGCGTCGGACCATTCGAGACCGCCGGCACATAGATGACTCCGCCGACCACGTTCGGGAATGTCGTGACGATTTCGGGTGCGTATTGGAAGAGAGTCGGCATGATCGCTTACCTCGCGACGCGTGTATAGACGATGAACTTCATTCCCGATCCAGTGGCCGTGAAACGGCTCGCTGGCCGAAACCCGTTCTTCTCCCAGACGCGCTGAGCCCGCAGGTTGAATGCCGCGATCGTCACGCGCAGCGCCGGCGGCGAGAAGGTGCGCTCAGCGAAGCCGACAACCGATCGCACGATGCCGGTTCCGAGACCCTTGCCGGTCATGCCGGGCGCGACTCCGAGACCGATGTCCAGTGCCTCGTCGTGGTAGTCACCCCCGTCGACCTGTCCGTCGAGGCCAAAGCTTGCGATTGCGATCGGCACGCCGTACATCTCGATTTGGCGGAAGGCACTCTCGCCTGAAAAGTACGTGGCGATGACCTCCGCCTCGCGGGCCGCCGACACATACGCGTTGTACACGTCATAAGGCGGTTCGTACCGCCATGTCAGGCTCTCCGCCACGAATGCGCGAGTCAGCGGGCGAAACGCAAATCTCACGTGCGGGACTTCTTCTTCGCCAATTGGGCGCGGTAAAGTGCCGACAGGTCTGACGACTGTGGATTATCGTCCCGGGCACAGCACATGCAGTAAGGTCGAGTCATGCTACTTTGACGGCGGTAACAACATGCAATAAACTATGTGTGGATCGAATAGGAGTATACATGGAAGTCTACACGCGAAACATTGGGCATGTGTTTCTGAATGGCGGCAACATCCACTATGCCATGCCACACTTCCAGCGCCCATATGCTTGGGATGAGCAGAACTGGCAAGCACTGCTGAATGACGTGTTTGATGTGTACGCGGCAAGTCGTGACGGCACCATACATGAACACTTTATGGGCGCACTTGTTGTGGTTAATGAGGGTACGTATCGGATGATACAGACCTACAAACTTGTTGACGGTCAGCAGCGCCTGACGACAATCTCGTTGCTGCTCCGTGCCTTCCTCGATCTAACTATGGATTTTGAACCGGACCTAAGCCACGAGATTGAGTCGCTCCTTGTTAACAGGCGACAGGAGAGCAGTTTCCGCTACAAGCTACTTCCTACTCTGAAACGGGATGATCGGCGTGTTTACCAGGCCGTAATTGACGGTTTGCCGACTGGTGAAACAGAGTCTCTGATTGATGATGCCGTTGCTACTATTCGCGACGAGCTACAGAAACGTATTCAGGCAATCGGTGATCAGTTCGATCTTGAGCGGATGTATAACGTGATTACCGCTGGATTGTATGTCGTCTTCATCGAAATTAAGCAGAACGAGCGTCCATACGAAATCTTTGAGAGCCTAAACGCAAAGGGCAAGGCGCTAACTCAGACAGATCTCGTTCGGAACTACATTGCAATGCGGCTTCCCCTGAATGATCAGGAACGGATGTTCGACCAACATTGGTCATTTATCGATAATCTCCTAGACGACGAAAGAACAGTAGCACGCATCGGGGAAATGACAGCATTTCTTCGCCACTACTTGGCGATGAGAACGGGCCAGTTGTTCAATGAGGACGCGATTTACCAACGGTTTCGTGAGCGCATGGAGCGCGAGTTCAAACACATTGACGACTTTGTTGGTGAGCTTTCGACGCTTCGCGCGTTTGCCGAAATCTATGACCGACTCTTGCGTCCAGAAAGGGAACCCAATCCTGCGCTAAGACGGGCTCTTGAGCGTCTCAACCTATTCGAAAGTTCAACGGCGTATCCAGTCCTGCTCTACTTGTTTGACGCGTATCAAAGCAACCAGATATCGGAATCCGATCTGCTCGGAGGACTGGACGTCCTCGAGAATTACTTGGTAAGGCGTGCTTTGGTGGGTGAAACCACTTATGCAAACCGAATGTTCCCGGCGTTGATTCGGGAGATTGACCTCGATGAACTCACGGAGAACCTACGCAAGCTACTCGCACGCCGACGCTACATACCTGACACTCGACTCAGAGAGACGATAATGACACGGCGTCTTTACAGTCTTAGCAGTCGTGACCGTATTCGATTCCTCCTTGAGGAAGTGAATCGGAGACTATCAGAAGGAACAGGTGGATACACTGTACTTGAGGGAAACGCAACGATAGAACACATTATGCCCCAGACGCTTTCGACGGCATGGCGTGAGGCTCTGGGACCGGATGCAGAGAGAATTCAGGCCGCCTACGTCCATACTCTGGGGAATTTGACGCTTGTGAACCAGAGTTGGAATAGTTCCTTGTCCAACTCCGGTTTCACAGACAAGCTGCAGAAGCTTCGGCAGAATGCGCTACGGCTGAACCAAGTGTATTTTGGGTCACATGGTAATCAGTGGAGCGAAGATGCCATTAGAGCGCGTGCGGAATGGCTTATCGAGAAAATCCTTGGACTCTGGCCATCGTTTGTCGACACCATCGCGTCAACAGAGACCGAGTCTTTCAAGTACACGTCTCCAACTGCACTGTTGGTAAACAGTGAAAGCATTGACGTGAGTTCATGGCGCGACGTAACGCGATTCATGGCTAGACTGGCATGGGACAAGCGCGGCAACTTTGAACGTCTTGCAAACCTAACCACTAACGTTGCTAGATATGTTGAAGGAAAGTACTGGTTTCACCTAGACGAAGGATGGGCGGTTTACGTCAACCTTGACGCAAACTCCCACATGAGCCTATGTCGGGAGCTAGGTAACGCTGCGGGACTAAATGAAGGCGTTGACTGGTGGGTTGAATTCGAGCGCTACTAGCGAGTAGTCCGCTTCTTCGCCAATTGGGCGCGGTAGAGCGCGGACAGATCGCTCACCAGCCGGTCAATGGCGTACTGCGACAGAACCGCCCGACGTCCCGGCTCGGGATCAGGCGGATTGTCGAGCGTTTCGAGGATGGATTCGGCCAGCGCATGCGGGTTCCCGCTTGAGACGAGCTTTCCCAGCCGGCCGCCTTCGAGCAGGTCCGGAACTCCGCCGACATGGGTCGCCACGACCGGGCATCCGGCTGCGAGGGCCTCGATGACCGTCACCGGCGTGCCTTCGCTGATGCTGCTGAGCGCGAAGACATCGAGGTCGGCATAGGCGTTGGCCATGTCGTTGATCCAACCCGTGACCGTCACGACCTCGCGCAGTCCGAGCGAATCGATCTTCTGCTCAAGATCCGCGCGCAGCTCGCCGTCGCCGATAATGACGAACCGCACGTCGGGGCGCCGCGCGTGAATCTGTGCGGCGGCGTCGAGAAACAGCGCGTGATTCTTGATCGGCACCATGCGCCCGGCGATCCCCACCAACGGCACCCCGGCAGGAACGCCGATCTGTGCGCGAAATGTTCCGGTCTTGCGAGGCACGGCGGCAATCGGCGCGAGGTCAAGCCCTAGCGGAAGCACGGTGATGCGCTCGGCGCGTGCGATGCGGAACTTCTCGGCAAGATCGCGACGCAGGCTCTGTGTGAGCGTCAGCACGACGTCGGTGATGCGCGCCGTCGCTTGTTCGAGGGAGAGGAAGAAACGCGTCTTCAGCGAGCCGAAGTAGCCCTCGAACACATGGCCGTGGAAGGTGTGGACGATCACGGGTACGCCGGCGAATCGGGCCGCCCACCGGCCGACAAATCCGGCCTTGGCGGTGTGGGTGTGGACGACATCCGGCTTCAGTTTGCGCAGAAGCTGCGTGAGTTCCCACAGCGTGCGAATGTCGCGCAGCGGGTGCAGCTCGCGCCCAAGCGCCTCGACCATCAGAGGTGTTACGCCGTGCTGCGCGGCGTAATACGACATGTCGCCTTCTTCATCGCCGATCGAGCCGACAACCAGCGTACTCTCGAACGTCTCGTCGTTCATCAACGCGGTGAGCAGCGACACATGGATCGCCGGACCTCCAATGTTGAGGCGCGAGATGATGCGGACGATGCGAATGCGCTCGCTCAATCGTCGCCCTCGTCCACGTAGTAGCCGTCTGCGTCGACGTTGTCGTCGCGGGCGCCGGCGTCGAAGTCGAGGTATTCGACGTCCTGCACGTCCTCGATCGCATCGTCCAAGTCATCCGCGATGCCGTCGTCGCGTGCCGTGGTCACCTGCACGCCGTCCTTTTTGGTCGTGCTGGTGGATGACCGGAAGCTCATGCGAATCGGCGTGCCTTCAAAGGGATGCGCCTCGCGGATACGGTTCTCGAGGAATCGCTTATAGGTGAAGTGGATCAGTCGCCGGTCGTTGACGTGAAAGAGGATGACCGGCGGCGCAGTTCGCACCTGAGAACCAAAGTACAGGCGTAAGCGGCGCGTCCCGCGAAGCGGGGGCGGATGCCGGCGAACGGCGTCGCGCATGATGCGATTAAGCTCGCTGGTCGGGATGCGGAAGTGCCGCGCCTCGAATACCCGGTTGGCGGTCTCCAACACTTGGTGAATTCGCTGCCCGGTGAGCGCGCTGATGAACACAAGCGGCGCGTACGGGACGAAATGCAGGCGTTCCCGCACCGTCTTGGTGAACTCGACCAGTGTGTTCGAGTCCTTTTCGAGCGTGTCCCACTTGTTGACGACGAGGACGAGCGACTTGTATTCCTCGATCACGTAGCCGGCGATGTGCTCGTCCTGCTCGGTGACGCCAAGTTCGGCGTCGATGACCAACAGGGCGACATCGGCGCGCTCGATGGCGTTCATGGCGCGGATAACGCTGAACTGCTCGACTCCGCGCTCGATCCTGCCGCGGCGGCGAATCCCGGCCGTGTCGATGAGCGTGACGCGCTGACCGTGCCACGTGATATCGGTATCGATGGCGTCGCGGGTCGTACCGGCGACCGGGCTGACGATCACGCGTTCTTCGCCGATGAGCTTATTGATCAGTGTCGACTTGCCGGCGTTGGGACGGCCAACCACCGCGATCTTGAGATGATCTTCGTCGGCCGCCTCGGTGTCTTGCCAATCGCCGGGGCCGAGCGCCTCGACCACCGCGTCGAGCAGGTCGCCAACGCCGACGCCATGAACGGCGCTGCAAGGCACGACTTCGCCTAGCCCGAGCGAGTAGAACTCGACCGCGTCGTCGTTGATACCGAGGTCGTCGGCCTTGTTGGCCGCGATCACGATGGGCTTGCTGCTGCGCCGAAGGATTTCGGCGATTTCCTCGTCGGCCGCTGTGATCCCGTGGCGGATGTCGACCACCAGAACAATGATGTCGGCCTGCTCGATGGCGATTAGGGCCTGATCGCGGATCAACGGCACGAATTCCGCGCTGCCTTCCGAGAGCGGGTTTTCGTCACGCGTGCCTTTCGGCTGATACACCTCGATACCGCCCGTATCGACGATACGGAACTGCACGCCGTTCCAGAAGGTCTCGCCGTGCAGGCGGTCGCGCGTGGTACCGGGAATCGGATTTGTCACCGCCAGACGTTCGCCGGCGAGACGGTTGAACAGCGTCGATTTGCCGACGTTGGGACGTCCGACAAGGGCAAGCAGGGGTTTTCTAGGCATAGTGGTTGTGGTCGGCAGTCTACGAACTAGGCTCGGCGAGTGCCGGAGATCGTGTGTCGGTCAATCGGCCATTGTAACAGAACGCACGAACCGCCGTCAGGGCGACTGCTACAGCGTCATTTCCAGTTCGATTTCGTCGCGCAGCGGGATGCCATCCATCCCGATAATCGGGATCTGCGGCTTCAGCCGGCGCGACTCGTTGAGCGCGTCGCGGTGTACCGCGACCAGATGCCACCCGCGCTTCTGATAGAAACGCAGCGCGTCGAGGTTATCGTTGGTGGTGATCAGCCAGAGGCGGTGAATGCC